>NZ_JBXAPO010000007.1:0-323404 GCF_058804065.1 Bradyrhizobium sp. GW821-FHT13H05
CGAGAGGATGACGCAAAAAGGGATTGACTAACTGAGGCCCGTTACAGAAGCCCGGATGGAGCGCAGCGCAATCCGGGTCCGCTCTTTCCGCCTGGATGGAGTCCCGGATTTCGCTGCGCTCCATCCGGGCTACAAGATGTCGCGTTGCCCGACGGGCAAAACACCCAAGCGGTCGGTCAATCCGAGCCGTCAAAAATATTCCACTTTACCGAAATTCGGAAACGGCGTATGTGTCGCCTCACTCCGGCCCAAGGAAGAGGGGCGTATCGCGATCGTCACGAACGCGGGCCGGGCGGCGGTGGACGCTGGTCTCATCGGCGCGAAAAGCTTCGCAGGGCGGGCAACCGTGAGCGAAGACCTCGCGCCAACGACAGGTGTGATCTGCGTACGGCAAAATCGTGTCGTCCTGGCGCCCGGGGTCTGTGCGCCAAGTCTTGCGGTGATGTGGCGGCCCAACCGGGTCCGCGCATCAGCCATCCGCAAGGCGACGGGGGCAATAGTGCAACGCTCCCCGGGGAGAGCACGACATAAGCCGTTCCAACCATCGCGCAGGGAAGGCCGGGATGCTCCGGTTGCCCTGTTACCCGCTGTGCATGAAGCATGCGCAATCTGCTCATGGCATAGCGGTCAATGGGAGCCAGCCGGCTCCCGGCCTTCCCTGCGCCCTCTTTCATCGGGGGTGAAGCGGCGAAGCAAAGCTCGGGCGAAACAAGCCGCGAGGATGATGAGCCATGTCAGCCGTTCAACGACAGTCTCGTGCCCCGGGCGCTGCGCAGCGCAAAGCGGTGCGCTGCAGAACCGGGGCCCATGCATCAGCGTGCCGTGCGGCCTGCTGGGTCCCGGCTCTGCAGAGCGGCACTGTGTGCCGCGCCGCATCCGGGACACGAGAGCGCGTGCTAAACCGGCTTGCCCGTATAGGGCATCGACGCCGTCAGGCCACCGTCCACCGGGAACGCCTGGCCATTCACATACGACGCCTCGTCGCTGGCCAGAAACAGTCCCATCGCCGCGAGCTCGTGCGGCTGGCCGGGACGCTTGAGCGGATTGAGCTGGCCGATCTTGTCCTGGGTGCCGCGCTCCTTGGCGCGGTCGAAGATCGGCTTGGTCATGCCGGTTTCGATCAGGCCGGGGCATACCGCGTTGATGCGCACGCCGGTGCCGGTGAGCGAATAGGCGGTGGTCTGCACCAGCGAAATCACGCCGGCCTTGCTCGCGGCATAGGGATGACCGCTGGCGCCAGCCTTGAGGCCTGCGACGGACGCCGTGAGCACGATCGCGCCGGACTGCTGCTTCACCATGTGCGGCATCGCGTGCTTCACCGCGAGGAACGGCCCGATCAGATTGACGCGCAACACTTCCTGCCAGTGCTCCACGGTCTGCTCGCCGAGCGGGACGAGTCCGCCGGAGACGCCGGCATTGGCCCAGATCACGTCGAGCCGGCCATGCGTCTTCACCGCCTTGTCGATCACGGCGATGACGTCGGTCTCGGAGCCCGCATCCGCGATCATGGCTTCTGCGACACCGCCGGCCTTCTTCACCTCGTCGACGGTCTCCTTCACCGCCTCGGTGCGATCGACCGCGATCAGTTTTGCGCCTTCCCTGGTGAAGAGGAGTGCTGCCGCGCGGCCGATGCCGCTGCCGGCGCCGGTGATGATGACGGATTTGCCTTGCAGACGGCCCATGCGTTTCTCCCTTTGCTTCGCACGCGACGCTTGCCGCGCAACGGAATTTCAAACAAGATTTCAAACGGTAAAGTGTCTTGAGACACGTTCACTACTCACGTACAGCGACATCAAACGGGATGGAAGGGTTTCGATGGCAACCGCAGACAAGCCCAATGTGGTCACGACGCGATGGTGGTGGGTCCGTCATGCGCCGGTGCGCAATGACGGCGGCAACATCTACGGGCAGAGCGATCTCCCCTGCGACACCAGCGACACCTACGTGTTCAATGCTGTTGCCAAGGTGCTGCCACGCAAGGCGGTCTGGTATTCGAGCAATCTGATGCGCACGCATCAGACCGCTGAGGCGATCTGGGCCGCCGGATTCCCAAAGCCTGCGTCGATGACATGGGAAGCAGACCTCGCCGAACAAAATCTCGGCCGCTGGCAAGGCATGAACCGCGCCCAGTTCATCGCGAGCCGTCCCGTCGGCTCGAGCTGGTTCGCCGACATCAACGAGCCCGCGCCCGGCGGCGAGAGTTTTATGGACCTCTACAACCGTGCGCGCCGCGTCATCGATCGGATCAACGTCGAGGCTGCGGGCCAGGACGTGATCGCGGTCGCGCATGGCGGCACCATCAAGGCGGCGATCGGGCTTGCGCTCGACGGCCAGGTCGAGCGGGCGCTCTCGTTCGACATCGACAATTGCTCGATCACGCGGCTCGACTATTTTTCAAGTTCTGAGCGCTCGGTCTGGCGATTGCCGATGGTGAACCAGCAGCCGTGGATCGCCGATGATGCGCATGCGGAGATGCATCAGCTTGCCGGACCGGAAGTCAAGAAGCTCGCCTGAGCAATTGTCCGGTCTCGCGATCGCGGCGTAAGCTTCAGGCCAATTCAAATCATAACTCTGGGAGAGAAACATGACCTTGTTCGACATGAAGGGGAAAGTCGCCGTCATCACCGGATCGACGCGCGGCATCGGGCTCGCGATCGCCGAACGCATGGCCGAGCACGGCGCCAAGGTCGTGATCTCCTCACGCAAGGCTGACGTCTGTGACCAGGTCGCCAAGGGCATCAACGACAAGTTCGGCACGGGCACCGCGGTCGCGATCGCCGCCAACATCTCGTCGAAAGAGAATCTGCAAAACCTGATCGACGAGAGCAACCGCGCCTTCGGCAGGATCGACGTGCTGGTCTGCAATGCCGCGTCGAACCCGTATTACGGCCCGCTCGCCGGAATCTCCGACGATCAGTTCAGAAAAATTCTGGACAACAACATCGTCGCCAACAACTGGCTGATCTCGATGGTGGTGCCGCAGATGATCGAGCGCAAGGACGGCTCGGTCATCATCGTCTCCTCGATCGGCGGCCTCAAGGGTTCGACCATCCTCGGCGCCTACGCCATCTCGAAGGCCGCCGACATGCAGCTCGCGCGCAACCTCGCTTGCGAATACGGCAAGCACAATATCCGCGTGAACTGCATCGCGCCCGGCCTGATCAAGACCGATTTTGCCAAGGCGCTGTGGGACAATCCGGAGAATTTGAAAGCCTCGACCTCGCGCTCGCCGCTGCTGCGCATCGGCATTCCCGACGAGATCGCGGGCGCAGCCGTGTTCCTGGGTTCGAAGGCGGGCGACTTCATGACCGGCCAGACCATGGTGATCGACGGCGGCGCGACGATTAGTTGAGGCGTGAGATCAGGCCGAGGTGTGGCCGCGACGCATGCTGCGCTCCCTCTCCCGCTTGCGGGAGAGGGGTGGGGAGAGGGTGCTTCCGCAATGGGACAATCCCCAAGCTGAGAGAACCCTCACCCGGCGCTACGCGCCGACCTCTCCCGCAAGCGGGAGAGGTTACACCGAGCGTGTCGCTCGACCGTTCGATTCACGAAAGCAAGCTCACTCCACCGCCGCGTAAACCAGATCCCGTACCAAGGTCCGCGTAAAATCGCGCTGGCCCGGGCCCTGGCTCATGAACACCACGAACAGGTCCTCCTTCGGATCGATCCAGAAGAACGTGCCGGCAATGCCGCTCCAGAAATACTGGCCGACGCTGCCGGGGAAGGGCGCGATGCCGGCCTCGCGGCGCACGGCGAAGCCGAGGCCAAAGCCGTGGCCGGGCGAGAGCAGGGTGCCGTTGGTCACGACGTGCGGCCCGAGATGATCGGAGGCCATCAGCTCCAGCGTCTTGCGGCCGATGATCCTGTTGCCATCGAGCGTGCCGCCACTGCGCAGCATCAGCGCGAAGCGGGCGTAATCCATCGTGGTCGAGACCAGGCCGCCGCCGCCTGACTCCATCACCGGCACCTCCAGCATGTTGAACAGCGCAACCTTGTCGCCGGTCCAGGGATCGGCTTCGAACGGCTGGGCGAGCCTGTTGGCGTTCGCCTCTGAGGCCGAGAAAGCGGTTTCAGTCATCTGAAGCGGCGCCAGGATGCGCTCGGCGAGGTACGCGCCGAGCGACTTGCCGCTGACGACCTCGATGATGCGGCCGAGGATGTCGGTGGAGCGGCTGTAGTTGAACTCGTCGCCGGGATGGCAGACCAGCGGGAAGCTCGCCACCAGCGCGGCGTGCTCGGCATTGGTGATCTTGCGGCTGCGGACGCGGGACTCCTGGTAGATCTTGTGCACGGGGCCGTCGCCCTGATGCTCGTAGGTCAGGCCCGAGGTGTGGCGGAGCAGGTCCTGCACCGTCATCGGCCGCTTCGGCGGAACCAGTTCCAGCCTGCCGCCGCTGACGACACCGACCTTCTGGTTGGCGAACTCCGGGATGAACTTGGCCACGGGATCGCCGAGCAGCAGATGGCCGTCCTCGACCAGCGCCATGATGCCGACCGACACGATCGGCTTGGTCATCGAGAAGATCCGGAAGATCGAATCAAGCGCCATCGGCGCCGACCCGCCCGGGCTCTGCTTGCCGAGCGCCTCGAACCAGCCGACCTGGCCGCGGCGGGCCACCAGCACGGTCACCCCGGGGACGGTTCCCTTGTCGATCTCGCGCCTGAACGCGTCCGACATCGCCTGGAGGCGGGGGCGCGAGAGGCCCAGCGTTTCCGGCTTGGCCTCGGGCAAAGGCGGGGTTGTCGGCGCGGTCGAGGGGCGAGGGGCAGCTGTCGCGGTCATGTTCACTCCCGGGGGCACATTATTATCGGGAACGAACTGTGGCCCAGAAGGCGCGGCACAAACAAGCGAAGCCAGCGCGCTTCACCCTTGCAATCCGGCCGTCCCCTGTGCTTGAAAGCGCCCCTGATCCGCGGCGACGCAGGGTCCGTAGGAGTGTAGCTCAATTGGTAGAGCACCGGTCTCCAAAACCGGGGGTCGCAGGTTCGAGCCCTGCCACTCCTGCCAGCTAATCCCGACAATCAGGATCGACAGGCAGGACAGCGGCGGGCCCAAAGCTCGGACCGTGGGTGATGGGGACGAGGTAAGCCATTGATCCGGATCAGGTCCGCGGCAGGCGGCCTCGGGCATCCGGGCCGGCCCACACCTTGACCTTTGGCCCTATCCGCAGTATCTACCCCGCACTCGCAGCCGGCCCGTTAGACGCGGATCTCCGGCGCGGCTTTGAAATCCCCGAACAATCGAGCCCGGTTTCCGGCTCATCCTTCGAGACAGAGGGCTGGGCCAACGGCGGCTGTTCGGATCCCTGAAATTCATTTGCGTCTGTCGACGGACGCTGGACCTCAAACGATGGCAGTCAGCCCGTTCAAGTTCTTGCAGGAAGTGCGCTCGGAGACCGCCAAGGTCACCTGGCCGACTCGCCGCGAGACCACGATCACCACCATCATGGTGTTCGTGATGGTCGCCGTGGCCTCGATCTTCTTCTTCGCCGCCGACCAGATCATCCGCTACCTCATCACCTTCCTTTTGGGCATTCACTGATGGCTACAGCCGCTGCAACCCAATCGTCCGACAAGCGCTGGTACATCGTCCACGCCTATTCGAACTTCGAGAAGAAGGTCGCCGAATCGATCCGCGAGCAGGCCAAGCAGCGCGGGCTCGAGGAGCTGTTCGAGCTGGTGCTGGTTCCGACCGAGAAGGTCACGGAAGTACGCCGCGGCCGCAAGATCGACGCCGAGCGCAAGTTCTTCCCAGGCTATGTGCTGGTGAAGATGAAGCTGACCGACGAGGCGTTTCATCTGATCAAGAACACGCCGAAGGTGACGGGCTTCCTCGGCGCCGAGAACAAGCCGATGCCGATCTCGGAATCCGAGGCCATGCGCATCCTGCACCAGGTGCAGGAGGGCGTGGAACGGCCGAAGGCGTCGGTGTCGTTCGAGATCGGCGAGAACGTGCGCGTGGCCGACGGCCCGTTCGCCTCGTTCTCGGGTGTGGTCGAGGAAATCGACGAGGCGCGCTCGCGCGTGAAGGTCGCGGTGTCGATCTTCGGCCGCGCCACGCCGGTCGAACTGGAATTCGGTCAGGTCGAGAAGGTCTGATCGGACGAGGCGTGAGGCTTCGGTCTCACGCTAGCAAGAGGCCGTGGGAGGAAGAGGGCGGTTGCCAGCCGCGCTCGATCCCAACCACGGAACCTGAAACCGCCGGCCTGGCCGGCACAACAGGAGTGATACATGGCAAAGAAAGTGACCGGATACCTGAAGCTTCAGGTCCCGGCCGGTGCGGCGAATCCTTCGCCCCCGATCGGTCCCGCGCTTGGTCAGCGCGGTCTCAACATCATGGAGTTCTGCAAGGCGTTCAACGCCCAGACCCAGAAGGAAGAGAAGAACACCCCGATTCCCGTTGTGATCACGATCTACGCCGATCGTTCGTTCACGTTCGAGATGAAGACCCCTCCGATGTCGTTCTTCCTCAAGCAGGCTGCCAAGATCCAGTCCGGCTCGAAGGCGCCGGGCCGCGACAAGGCCGGCAAGGTGACCAAGGCGCAGGTGCGCGAGATCGCCGAGAAGAAGATGAAGGATCTCAATTGCGACACCATCGAATCGGCCATGAAGATGGTCGAGGGCTCTGCCCGTTCGATGGGTCTGGAAGTGGCGGGGTAAGGGCTCATGGCAATCGGAAAGCGTTTGAACAAAGCCCGCGAAGGTGTTGACCGCGAAAAGCTTTACCCGCTCGCGGACGCCATCAAGATGGTCAAGGAACGCGCGAAAGCGAAGTTCGACGAGACCATCGAGGTCGCGATCAATCTCGGCGTCGATCCGCGTCACGCCGACCAGATGGTCCGCGGCGTCGTGACCCTGCCGAACGGCACCGGCCGTACGCTCCGCGTCGGCGTGTTCGCCCGCGGCGCCAAGGCCGATGAAGCCAAGGCCGCCGGTGCTGACGTCGTCGGTGCCGAAGACCTGGTCGAGAAGGTGCAGAACGGCACGATCGATTTCGATCGTTGTATTGCGACCCCCGACATGATGCCGCTGGTCGGCCGTCTCGGTAAGGTGCTGGGCCCGCGCGGCCTGATGCCGAACCCGAAGATCGGCACCGTGACCATGGACGTCACCGGTGCGGTGAAGGGTGCCAAGGGCGGCTCGGTCGAGTTCCGCGTCGAGAAGGCCGGCATCCTGCAGGCCGGCGTCGGCAAGGCCTCGTTCTCCGAGGAGAAGCTGGTCGAGAACATCAAGGCTCTGGCCGATGCTGTCTCGAAGGCGAAGCCGGCCGGCTCCAAGGGTACCTACATCCAGCGCGTTGCGGTGTCCTCGACGATGGGCCCCGGCGTGAAGGTCGAGCCGGGCACCATTCTCGGCTAAGGTTCGGAAATTGCATGAGGCGAGGGGCGGAATCGGGCGACCGATTCCGCCCCTTTCGTTTGTCTGCGGCATTCATCGGAAACAAGAACAATGGCTGACAAGGTCCTGGTCTACGCGCGCTTTCCCAAGACGATGCTGGCGCGCTTCGCCGAACGGTTCGAGCTGCTCGACACCGGCGGCAAGCCCGCGCACGAGGTGCTTTCGGCGGACGAGATCGGCAACGTCCGCGCGATGCTCGCCCAGGGTGGCGGCGCGCTCGGCGCCGAGGCGATGGATCTGTTTCCAAAGCTCGGCGCCATCGTCTGCTACGGCACCGGCTATGACGGCGTCGACCTGAAGGCGGCAGCCGCCCGCAACATCGCGGTCGGCCACAGTCCCGGCGCCAACGCGGCCTCGGTCGCCGATATCGCCATGACCCTGATGCTGGCGACGACCCGCCGGCTCCTCGTCGCCGATCAATATGTCCGCAGCGGTGATTGGGCATCGTCAAAGCAGTCGCCGTTGATGCGCGCGCAGGCCGGCATGCCCAGCCGCCGCATCGGCATCTACGGCATGGGTGAGATTGGCCGCAAGATCGCCGCACGCTGTGCCGCCTTCGAGAGCGAGGTCGGCTATTTCAGTCGCACCAGATACGATCTGCCCTATCAATATTTTCCGACGCTGGAGGCGCTGGCCGACTGGTGCAGCGTACTGATGATCGCGGTCCGGGCAGGGGCCGAGACCCAGCACATGGTCAACGCCGACATCCTCAGGCGCCTCGGCGCGGACGGCTACGTCGTCAATATCTCCCGCGGCTCGGTCATCGACGAGAAGGCCCTGGTCGCGGCGCTCACCGACAAGACCATCGCCGGCGCCGGCCTCGACGTGTTCGAGAAGGAACCGCACGCCCCCGACGCGCTGACCGCGCTCCCCAACGTCGTGCTCGCCCCCCATCTCGGCGGCCACACCCTCGAATCGCACGTCGCCATGCAGAACTGCGTGTTGGCGAACCTGACCGCGTTCTTCGAGGGCAAGCCGCTGCCTTACGGGGTCAAATCGACCTGAATCGGCCCTTGCCGGCCCGCCTCAACCCCCGCCGGCAACGGATTGGAACTGGTGTGAATTTTGCTCTTGGCAAGCGGGCAGAGAGCGGTTAAAGAACCGCTTCCGGACGTGCCGGCCTCGGCTGGCGCGTTCGTGCACGCATTCCGAAAACCCGACAAGACAGGAGATCATTCCTTTTCAGGACGTCCGTGAGGATTTGCCGGAAAAGGAAGGAAAACCCGTCGGTTGGTGGGGTGCGGGCAGGGGTCGGACGGTTCGCCGTCGGGCCTTGTCCTGTCCAAGACTGCAGGCGCCCGCGAGGAGTTTCGATTTCTCAACGGCTTAATCGCATGGCCTGCATAGACGGGTGAAGACCGGATTTCACTTCGCCTTCCACCTTAACGGTGGTTGCGAAACGGGTCTGGTTCGGACCTCGACACGCCGTGGGCCTTCGCGGGCTCCCGGAGGGCAGGCTTTGAATTGTCGTCTCGCCCGGCGCGTGTCCGAAGGGGGTTTGGCCCCGAGGTTCAGGTTTTGGGTGGGACGATGGGTGCAACCCGGCGGTCCCGCTTTTGCGATGACCGCCAACCGGAAAGAGCTTGCTGTGGAACGAGCGGCAAAAAAGGAAGCGGTCGAACAGCTCAATGGGGTCTTCAAGACCACGAGCGTCGCGGTCGTTGCCCAATATTCCGGCCTGACCGTTGCCCAGATGCAGAAGCTGCGTACGCAGATGAAGCAGGCTGGTGCCTCGGTGAAGGTCTCGAAGAACCGTCTCGCCAAAATTGCTCTTGAAGGCACTGACGTCGTTGCCATCGGCCCCATGCTGAAGGGGCCGACCGTGATCGCCACTTCGAACGATCCGGTAGCGGCGCCAAAGGTCGCCGTCGAATTCGCCAAGGCGAACGAAAAGTTCGTCATCATTGGCGGCTCGATGGGAACGACCGTCCTGAATGTCGACGGCGTGAAGGCGCTTGCCTCGCTGCCGTCGCTTGACGAACTGCGTGCAAAGCTCGTCGGCCTGCTTGTGGCCCCGGCGACCAAGCTTGCTCAGCTCGCCAACGCGCCCGCGGGCAAGCTCGCGCGCGTCATCCAGGCTCATGCCTCAAAGGGCGAAGCGGCCTGACGCCCTTCGCAAAACTCAAACCCGAACCAGACATACACTCAAGGAAACTGAACAATGGCTGACTTGCAGAAGATCGTTGACGACCTCTCGAGCCTCACCGTGCTCGAAGCTGCCGAACTCGCGAAGCTCCTCGAAGAGAAGTGGGGCGTTTCGGCTGCCGCGGCTGTCGCCGTGGCCGGCCCGGCTGGTGGTGGCGCTGCTGCCGCTCCGGCTGAAGAGAAGACCGAGTTCACGGTCGTTCTCGCCGCCGCTGGCGACAAGAAGATCGAAGTCATCAAGGAAGTCCGCGCCATCACCGGCCTGGGCCTGAAGGAAGCAAAGGACCTCGTCGAGGGCGCGCCGAAGCCTGTCAAGGAAGGCGTGAACAAGGACGAAGCCGAGAAGATCAAGGTCCAGCTCGAGAAGGCTGGCGCGAAGGTCGAACTCAAGTAAGCGCAAGCTTGCTGGTACGAGATTCCGGGCGCGCATCAAGCGGCGCCCGGGATCTTGGTCTCCCTCAAGAGGGCTGGCCAGATGCAAAAGGCGTGCGACGGAACGTCCCGACGCAGGCTGAACACGAAAAAGTGTGGGGATTTGAGGGTTTACCCCTCGAATCTGCACTATTGTCGCCCCATATCGGTTCGACAGCACGAAAGCGCGGTGGGCAGGGAGTCCGGTTTCCCTGTAAGCCGTTGGGAGAGCAGGCTATTTCGGGCTTTTGCAGTCCGTGAAGACAATCGTTGTGACGGGCGGGCGTGCCTATGCGCCCCGCGCGTCGTTTTGCGTTTTGAAGGTCTGAAGAACAGATTCAGGACATGACGGCCTGAATCTGGATTTTCGGTCCCCCAAAACGGGTTCGAAAAATTCAACCCGGGGAGCGGCGGCAGCTGCGTCCTGGACGGCGCGCCCAGTGCGGGCGACGAAATGAGAGGCCACGATGGCGCAGCAGACATTCACCGGTCGCAAACGCGTTCGCAAGTTCTTCGGACACATCAAGGAAGTCGCCGAGATGCCGAACCTCATCGAGGTTCAGAAGGCGTCCTATGACCAGTTCCTGATGGTCGACGAACCCCAGGGTGGCCGTCTCGACGAGGGTCTCCAGGCGGTGTTCCGCTCGGTGTTTCCGATCTCCGACTTCTCGGGCACCTCGATGCTGGAATTCGTCCGCTACGAGTTCGAGCAGCCGAAATATGACGTCGACGAGTGCCGCCAGCGCGGCATGACCTTCGCGGCGCCGCTGAAGGTGACGCTGCGCCTCATCGTGTTCGATATCGACGAGGAAACCGGCGCGAAGTCGGTCAAGGACATCAAGGAGCAGGACGTCTACATGGGCGATATCCCGCTCATGACGATGAACGGCACCTTCATCGTCAACGGCACCGAGCGCGTCATCGTCTCGCAGATGCACCGGTCGCCCGGCGTGTTCTTCGACCACGACAAGGGCAAGACCCATTCCTCGGGCAAGCTGCTGTTCGCTGCCCGCGTGATCCCGTATCGCGGCTCCTGGCTCGACATCGAGTTCGACGCCAAGGACATCGTCTATGCGCGTATCGACCGTCGCCGCAAGATTCCGGTGACGTCGCTGATGTTCGCCCTCGGCCTCGACGGCGAGGCGATCCTGTCCACGTTCTACAAGAAGATCCTCTACAAGCGGACCAAGGAAGGCTGGCGCGTTCCGTTCGACGCCAACCGTTTCCGTGGCTACTCGACCGTCAACGATTTGATCGACGCCGATACCGGCAAGGTCGTGCTCGAGGCCGGCAAGAAGCTCACCGTGCGCGGTGCGCGTCAGATGCAGGAGAAGGGCCTCAAGGCACTGCGCCTGTCGGATGAGGAGCTCGTCGGCAATTATCTCGCCGAGGACCTCGTCAACCCGAAGACCGGTGAGATCCACGCCGAAGCCGGTGAAGAGATCACCGACAAGAGCATGAAGGCGCTCAACGAGCACGGCTACAAGGAGCTGCCGCTGCTCGACATCGACCACGTCAATGTCGGCCCCTATATCCGCAACACGCTCTCGGCCGACAAGAACATGACGCGCGAAGACGCGCTGTTCGACATCTACCGTGTGATGCGTCCGGGCGAGCCGCCGACGCTGGATTCGGCGCAGGCGATGTTCCAGTCGCTGTTCTTCGATGCCGAGCGCTACGACCTCTCCGCGGTCGGCCGCGTCAAGATGAACATGCGCCTCGACCTCGATGCGCCCGACACCCAGCGCACGCTGCGCAAGGAAGACATCCTCTCCGTCATCAAGACGCTGGTGGATTTGCGCGACGGCAAGGGCGAGATCGACGACATCGACCATCTCGGCAACCGCCGTGTGCGCTCGGTCGGCGAGCTCATGGAGAACCAGTACCGCATCGGCCTCCTGCGCATGGAGCGCGCGATCAAGGAGCGCATGTCCTCCGTCGATATCGACACGGTCATGCCGCAGGACCTGATCAACGCCAAGCCGGCGGCTGCCGCCGTGCGCGAGTTCTTCGGCTCCTCGCAGCTCTCGCAGTTCATGGACCAGACCAATCCGCTGTCGGAGATCACCCACAAGCGCCGCCTGTCGGCGCTTGGACCGGGCGGTCTGACCCGCGAGCGCGCCGGCTTCGAGGTGCGCGACGTGCATCCGACGCATTACGGCCGCATCTGCCCGATCGAGACGCCGGAAGGTCCGAACATCGGTCTGATCAACTCGCTCGCGACCTTCGCGCGCGTCAACAAGTACGGCTTCGTCGAGACGCCTTATCGCAAGGTCAAGGACGGCCGGGTCACCGACGAGGTCGTGTACCTCTCGGCGATGGAAGAGGGCCGCTACACGGTCGCGCAGGCCAACGTGCCGCTCGACCCGAAGGGCCGCTTCACCGAAGACCTCGTTGTCTGCCGTCACGCCGGCGAAGTCTTGCCGGTGACGCCGGACAAGGTCGACTACATGGACGTGTCGCCGAAGCAGCTCGTCTCCGTCGCCGCGGCGCTGATCCCGTTCCTCGAGAACGACGACGCCAACCGCGCGCTGATGGGCTCGAACATGCAGCGCCAGGCGGTGCCGCTGGTTCGCGCCGAGGCGCCGTTCGTCGGCACCGGCATGGAAGGCGTCGTTGCCCGTGACTCGGGTGCAGCGATCGCGGCGCGCCGTTCGGGCGTGATCGACCAGATCGACGCGACCCGCGTCGTCATCCGCGCCACGGAAGATCTCGATCCGACCAAGTCGGGCGTCGATATCTACCGTCTGATGAAGTACCAGCGCTCCAACCAGTCGACCTGCATCAACCAGCGTCCGCTGGTGAAGGTCGGCGACATCGTCAAGAAGGGCGACATCATCGCCGACGGTCCGTCGACCGATCTCGGCGAGCTCGCGCTTGGCCGTAACGTGCTCGTCGCGTTCATGCCGTGGAACGGCTACAACTTCGAAGACTCGATCCTGCTCTCCGAGCGGATCGTGAAGGAAGACGTCTTCACCTCGATCCACATCGAGGAATTCGAAGTGATGGCCCGTGACACCAAGCTGGGCCCCGAGGAAATCACCCGCGACATTCCGAACGTCTCGGAAGAAGCGCTGAAGAACCTCGACGAAGCCGGTATCGTCTACATCGGTGCGGAAGTGCGCGCCGGCGACATCCTGGTCGGCAAGATCACGCCGAAGGGCGAAAGCCCGATGACGCCGGAAGAAAAGCTCCTGCGCGCCATCTTCGGCGAAAAGGCCTCGGACGTTCGCGACACCTCGCTGCGCGTTCCCCCGGGCGTGCAGGGCACGATCGTGGAAGTCCGCGTGTTCAACCGTCACGGCGTCGACAAGGACGAGCGTGCGCTGGCGATCGAGCGGGAAGAGATCGAGCGTCTGGCCAAGGACCGCGACGACGAACAGGCGATCCTGGACCGCAACGTCTACAACCGTCTTGCCGAGCTGCTCGAAGGGCGGCAGGGCATTGCCGGTCCGAAGGGCTTCAAGAAGGACACCAAGATCACCCGTGCGGTGCTCGAGGAGTACCCGAAGTCGCAGTGGTGGCTGTTCGCTTCGCCGAACGACAAGCTGATGGCCGAGATCGAGGCCATGCGGAAGCAGTACGACGAGTCGAAGAAGGGCCTTGAACAGCGCTTCCTCGACAAGGTCGAGAAGCTTCAGCGTGGTGACGAATTGCCGCCCGGCGTGATGAAGATGGTCAAGGTCTTCGTCGCGGTGAAGCGCAAGATCCAGCCCGGCGACAAGATGGCCGGCCGCCACGGCAACAAGGGCGTGGTGTCGAAGATCGTGCCGATCGAGGACATGCCGTTCCTCGAAGACGGTACGCACGCCGACATCGTGCTCAACCCGCTGGGCGTGCCTTCGCGCATGAACGTCGGACAGATCCTCGAGACCCATCTCGGCTGGGCCTGCGCCGGCCTCGGCAAGCGTATCGGCCAGACGGTCGATGCGTACCTGTCGAAGCAGGACATCAGGCCGCTGAAGGAAACCTTGAAGAAGGTCTACGGCGAGGACGAGACGATCAAGTCGCTCAACGACAACGAGTTGATCGAGCTCGGCCATAACCTCAGCCGCGGCGTGCCGATCGCGACGCCGGTGTTCGACGGCGCCAAGGAAGCCGACATCGAGGAGATGCTGAAGCTTGCCGGTCTCGACGCTTCGGGTCAGTCGACCGTCTATGACGGCCGCACCGGCGATGCGTTCGATCGCAAGGTGACGGTGGGCTACATCTACATGCTCAAGCTGCACCATCTCGTCGACGACAAGATCCACGCACGTTCGATCGGTCCGTACTCGCTCGTCACCCAGCAGCCGCTGGGCGGCAAGGCGCAGTTCGGCGGCCAGCGCTTCGGCGAAATGGAGGTGTGGGCGCTCGAGGCTTACGGCGCGGCGTACACGCTCCAGGAGATGCTGACGGTGAAGTCGGACGACGTCGCCGGCCGTACCAAGGTGTACGAGGCGATCGTGCGCGGCGACGACACGTTCGAGGCCGGTATTCCGGAATCGTTCAACGTGCTGGTCAAGGAAATGCGCTCGCTCGGCCTCAACGTCGACCTGCACAACTCCAAGGTGGGACCGGCGCCGACGTCGGAAGCAGCCGAGTAATACGACCTTTCATGCCCGGCCTTCACGGCCGGGCATTGGCGCCCCTCCCGAGGCCTTGAGGGCAGGGCGCCCCGATTGAGTGATTTTCGAATTTGCGGCCGTAGGCGACCGGCACGCGAGGAGAAGACGATGAACCAAGAAATTATGAATCTCTTCAACCCGACGACTCCGGCTCAGGTCTTCGACCAGATCCGGATCTCGATCGCGTCTCCCGAGAAGATTCTGTCCTGGTCCTACGGCGAGATCAAGAAGCCGGAGACCATCAACTACCGTACCTTCAAGCCCGAGCGCGACGGCCTGTTCTGCGCCCGCATCTTCGGGCCGATCAAGGACTACGAGTGCTTGTGCGGCAAGTACAAGCGCATGAAGTACAAGGGCATCATCTGCGAGAAGTGCTCGGTCGAGGTCACGCTGTCGCGCGTCCGGCGCGAGCGCATGGGCCATATCGAGCTCGCAGCCCCCGTCGCCCACATCTGGTTCCTGAAGTCGCTGCCCTCGCGCATCGGCCTGCTGCTGGACATGACGCTGAAGGATCTCGAGCGGATCCTCTACTTCGAATATTACGTCGTGCTCGAGCCGGGTCTCACCGCGCTCAAGGACCGTCAGCTGCTGTCGGAAGACGAGTATCTGAAGGCGCAGGACGAGTACGGCCAGGATAGCTTCACCGCCATGATCGGCGCCGAAGCGATCCGCGAGCTGCTCAAGGGCATGGACCTCGAGAAGCTCGAAGCCACCTTGCGCCTCGAGATGCAGGAGACCGACTCCGACATCAAGCACAAGAAGCTCGCCAAGCGCCTGAAGATCGTGGAAGCGTTCCGCCACTCCGGCAACAAGCCGGAATGGATGATCATGACCGTGGTGCCGGTGATTCCGCCGGACCTGCGTCCGCTGGTGCCGCTCGACGGCGGCCGCTTCGCGACCTCTGATCTCAACGACCTCTACCGCCGCGTCATCAACCGCAACAACCGCTTGAAGCGGCTGATGGAGCTGCGCGCGCCCGACATCATCATCCGCAACGAGAAGCGCATGCTTCAGGAAGCGGTCGATGCGCTGTTCGACAACGGCCGCCGCGGCCGCGTCATCACGGGTGCCAACAAGCGTCCGTTGAAGTCGCTCGCCGACATGCTCAAGGGCAAGCAGGGCCGCTTCCGTCAGAACCTGCTCGGCAAGCGCGTCGACTATTCGGGCCGTTCGGTGATCGTGGTCGGTCCCGAACTGCGCCTGCATCAGTGCGGCCTGCCGAAGAAGATGGCGCTCGAGCTGTTCAAGCCGTTCATCTACTCGCGGCTTGACGCCAAGGGCCTGTCCACCACGGTGAAGCAGGCCAAGAAGCTGGTCGAGAAGGAGCGGCCCGAGGTCTGGGACATCCTGGACGAGGTCATCCGCGAGCATCCGGTGCTGCTCAACCGCGCGCCGACGCTGCATCGCCTGGGCATCCAGGCGTTCGAGCCGGTGCTGATCGAGGGCAAGGCGATCCAGCTTCACCCGCTGGTCTGCTCCGCGTTCAACGCCGACTTCGACGGCGACCAGATGGCCGTGCACGTCCCGCTGTCGCTCGAAGCGCAGCTGGAAGCGCGCGTCCTGATGATGTCGACCAACAACATCCTGCATCCGGCGAACGGCCAGCCGATCATCGTGCCGTCGCAGGACATCGTGCTCGGTCTCTATTACGTCTCGATCATGCGTGAAGGCCTGCCCGGCGAGGGCAAGGTGTTCGGCGACATGGCCGAGCTCGAGCACGCCCTGCATGCGAAGGTCATCCACCTCCACACCAAGATCAAGTATCGGTGGGAGGGCATCGACGAGACCGGCAAGATCTCCAAGCGCTGGATCGAGACCACCGCCGGCCGCGTCATGCTCGGCAATCTGCTGCCGAAGAATCCGCGGGTCCCGTACGAGATCATCAACAAGCTGATGACCAAGCGCGAGATCTCCGGCGTCATCGACCAGGTCTACCGCCACTGCGGCCAGAAGGAGACGGTGATCTTCTGCGACCGCATCATGGCGCTCGGCTTCTACAACGCGTTCAAGGCCGGCATCTCGTTCGGCAAGGACGACATGGTCGTGCCGCACTCCAAGTGGAAGATCGTCGACACCACCCGTACGCTGGCGAAGGATTTCGAGCAGCAGTACAACGACGGTCTGATCACCCATGGCGAGAAGTACAACAAGGTCGTCGACGCCTGGTCGAAGGCCACGGAAGAAATCGCCAAGGCGATGATGAAGGAGATCTCCTCGACCAAGAAGACGGCGAGCGGGGCGGATGCCGACATCAACTCGATCTACATGATGGCTCACTCCGGTGCCCGCGGTTCGCCGGCCCAGATGCGCCAGCTCGCCGGCATGCGCGGCCTGATGGCCAAGCCGTCGGGTGAGATCATCGAGACGCCGATCATCTCGAACTTCAAGGAAGGCCTCTCGGTGCTCGAGTACTTCAACTCGACCCACGGCGCCCGTAAGGGTCTCGCGGACACCGCGTTGAAGACCGCGAACTCCGGCTACCTGACCCGTCGTCTGGTCGACGTCGCGCAGGACTGCATCATCACGCAGAGCGACTGCGGCACCAAGCTCGGCATCAAGATGCGCGCCATCGTCGATGCCGGCACCGTGGTCGCTTCGCTCGGCTCGCGCATCCTCGGACGCACGGCCTGCGAAGACATCCGTGACAGCTCCGGCAAGGTGATCATCAAGCGCGATACGCTGATGGAAGAGAGCCATCTGGACGCCATCCAGCAGGGTGGCGTGCAGGAGGTGAAGATCCGCTCGGCGCTGACCTGCGAACTCGTCAACGGCATCTGCGGCAAGTGCTACGGCCGCGACCTCGCCCGCGGCACGCCGGTCAACCACGGCGAAGCGGTTGGCGTCATCGCGGCGCAGTCGATCGGCGAGCCGGGCACCCAGCTCACCATGCGCACCTTCCACATCGGCGGTGCGGCGCAGCTCAACGAGCAGTCTTTCGTCGAAGCCAATTTCGACGGCAAGATCGTGATCAGGAACAAGGCCATCGCCCGCAACAGCGAAGGTCACCTGGTCGCAATGGTCCGCAACATGGTGGTGGCGATCGTCGATGCCGACGGCACCGAGCGTGCGACGCACCGCGTCCAGTACGGCTCGCGCCTGCACGTCGACGAGGGCGACACCGTCAAGCGCGGCCAGCGCATCGTCGAGTGGGATCCCTACACCCGTCCGCTGCTCACCGAAGTCGAAGGTACCATCGGCTTCGAGGATCTGGTCGAGGGGCAGTCGATCTCGGAAACGCTCGACGAAGCCACCGGTATCGCCAAGCGCGTGGTCATCGACTGGCGCTCGACCCGCGGCGGCGGGGACCTGCGTCCAGCCATCGTGATCAAGGGCAAGGACGGCAAGGTGCTCAAGCTCGCCCGTGGCGGCGATGCCCGCTACATGCTGTCGGTCGACGCCATTCTCTCGGTCGACGTCGGAGCCAAGGTCAATCCGGGCGACATCCTCGCCCGTGTCTCGACCGAAAGCGCCAAGACGCGTGACATCACCGGCGGTCTGCCGCGGGTGGCGGAACTGTTCGAGGCTCGGCGTCCGAAGGATGCGGCGATCATCGCCGAAATCTCGGGCACCATTCGGTTCGGGCGCGACTACAAGAACAAGCGTCGCATCTCGATCGAGCCGATGGACAAGACTGAAGAGGCGCGCGAGTACCTGATTCCGAAGGGCAAGCACATCCACCTTCAGGACGGCGACGTCGTCGAAAAGGGCGACTTCATCGTGGAAGGCAACCCGGCGCCGCACGACATCCTTGCGGTCAAGGGCATCGAGGAGCTCGCGGCCTATCTGGTCAACGAGATCCAGGAGGTCTACCGGCTCCAGGGCGTGCTCATCAACGACAAGCACATCGAGGTGATTGTCCGTCAGATGCTCCAGAAGGTGGAAGTCACCGACCAGGGCGACACGGACATGATCTCCGGCGAGCAGGTCGACAAGATCGAGTTCGACGCGCTGAACGAGAAGGCCAAGGAAGAGGGCAAGAAGATCGCCACGGGGACGCCGGTTCTGCTCGGCATCACCAAGGCGAGCCTCCAGACCCGCTCCTTCTTCTCGGCGGCCTCGTTCCAGGAGACCACCCGCGTCCTCACGGAAGCGGCGGTCAACGGCAAGGTCGATCCGCTCGAAGGCCTCAAGGAGAACGTCATCGTCGGCCGGCTGATCCCGGCAGGCACCGGCGCCTCCATGGCCAAGATCCGCGAAGTCGCGATGAAGCGCGACAAGCTGATCCTGGACGAGCGCGAGAAGCAGGCGGCCGTCGTGTCGCCCGCGCCGGAAGCGGAGCTTCCTGCGCTGCCGCCCGCGGAATGATGGTTCATCCGTAGGAATACCGAGGACAATGAAAAGGCCGGCGAAAGCCGGCCTTTTTGCTGCTTTGTTTCCTTGTTGCGGTGCAGGATCAACCTTTGTTCATCTTTCCTTCAGGCGCAAAAGCGCTTCTGCTAGGGGAGCTTAGACCGGTGGTCCCGTGACGGGGGCAGGGCCGGAGACCACGGAACTGACATGCTTGATCTCGCAATCGTAGGCGGCGGCCCCGGCGGGCTGATGAGCGCCTGGTACCTGAAGCGTAAGCTCGGCGACCTCTGCCGCGTCACCATCTATGAGGCCTCCGACCGGCTCGGCGGCAAGATCGTCACGCGCAAATTCGATTCCGCACCGGCGATGTACGAAGCCGGCGTCGCCGAGATCTACGACTACTCGATGACCGGCCCCGATCCGCTGCGCGAGCTGATCCAGCATTTCGGACTCCAGACCATTCCGATGGACGCCGAGCAGGTGCAGTTCGGCGGCGAGCTGCTCGACGACGTCGCCGGCATGCGCCGCCGCTACGGCGCCAAGACCGCGGCCGCGATCGAGTCGTTCCGCAAGCGCTGCGCCGAGACGATGTCGCCGATCGAATATTACGAGGGCGTCGGCGCGCACGACAACGAGAACCCCTGGGCCTACAAGACCGCCGAGCAGGTGCTCGACGAGGAGGTCGAGGACGAAACCGCAAAGCGTTTCTTCAAGGTGATGGCGCGCTCGGACATCGCGACCGAAAGCCACAACACCAACGGCCTCAACGCGCTCAAGAACTATCTGATGGATGTCGACGGCTATATCGGCCTCTATTCCATCCAGAACGGCAACGAGCAGCTGATCGAGTGCCTGCAGTCGGAGGTCAATGCCGACATCCAGCTCAATCACCGCGTGCTCACCGTCGGCAAGGCGCCGACCGGCCGCTACCAGCTCAAGATGATGAACGGCAAGGGACCGGAGACGCGCGACTTCGACCTCGTGCTGGTTTGCCTGCCGCATTCCTGGCTCGGGACCGTCGGCTGGGAAGGCGAGCAGCTCCGCAAGTCGATGGTCAAGCACGTCTCGTATTTCGACCGCCCCGCGCATTATCTGCGCGTTTCGATCCTGTTCGACTCCCCGTTCTGGGGCGACAAGATTTCCGGCGCCTGGTTCATGTCGGAGGCCTTCGGCGGCTGCTGCGTCTACAACGAGGGCGCGCGCCACGACGTCGGCAAGCACGGCGTGTTGAACTGGCTCATTCCCGGCTCCGACGCGCTGGCCTTCGCCAATCTGTCGGACCAGGAATTGTTCGACGCCGCGCTGAAATCGCTGCCGGCCTCGCTCGGCGATGCCCGTGCGCATTTCATGGAAGGCAAGATTCACCGCTGGCTGTCGTCGGTGAACGCGATTCCGGGCGGTCTGCCGGTGCGTGACGTGATGACCAATCATCGGCCGGAGCCGAAGGATCATCCCGGCATCGTCGTGGTCGGCGACTATCTGTTCGACTCGACGCTGAACGGCCTGCTCGATTCCTCGGACGCTGCGACCGACATCATCCTGACCGAGATGATGCGCCTGCGCCGCGAGCGCGCACAGGACGACAAGCCGCTCTCGGACAAGATCGACCGCGACTATTTCGAGAACTATCGCGGCCTCGGCCCCTATAGCGAAGCGTGGCAGCATTTCACGGATCCCGATTATCTGACAAAGCTGATCGGCATCGTCTGGGGCAAGGCCAAGGGCGCCAAGTTGCTGGTCGCCGGTTCCGCCAGCGGCGAGCTGGTCGGCGCGCTGCGCGAGCGCGGCATCGATGCCTTCGGCGTCGAGAACAACCGTGCCATTCACGCCAAAACGCCGAAGGCGCTGAAGAAGTACAACAAGCTCGGCTCGATCACCGACATGCCGTTCAAGGACGGCAGCTTCGACTTCGTGTTCGAGACCAGCCTGTGCCACCTTTCCCCGAAGCAGGTGGTCCGTGCGATCCGCGAGCTCAATCGTGTGGTCAAGACCGGCCTCGTGTTCGGCTCGGTCACCTCGGACATGGCATCAGCCGTGATCGACCGCTACGACCTCCTGCGCGGGGTCAAGAAGCTCGGCACCTGGTGGGAATGGTCCGAGCTGTTCTTCGGCAACGGCTTCGATCTGTCGATGCACCGCAAGGACTGCACCGATGCGCTCTGGGAGGCGACGCTCGCCGCCAACAAGGGCCCGGGCCAGTGGTACGCCGACGCTGACTCTTTGCGTTATTCGTTCTTCGACAAGGTCGAGGACGAAGACGAGGACTAGCCCAAGGGATTGGAAACGGGCGAGCCAATTGCTTTGCCGAATTCATCCTGATCGCATAGAATCAGTGCAATAGCGGTCACCGCTATGTCCTGCTTTCTCTGCGGTCATGCCGGCCGTCAGCATCGGTTGGTTTCATGGCGTCCAAGCCTTCCTCTCCCGACAAACAGAAGCTCGCTGCGGAAGAGGCGGCCGAGCTCGACGACAAGCTCGCCGCCACGGCCAAGCCCGACCTCGAAGACGACGAGGACGACGAAGACGAGGAGGATGACGAGCTGGAGCTCGATGACGACGATGAGGACGAGGACCTCGTCGTCTTTACCGCGCGCGAGGCCGCCGGCGCGCTCGCGACCATCCTGGGTTTCGTCAAGCCCTTCCTCACCAACTACAAGCAGATGCTGTCGTTCGTGGCGTTCGGCGTCTTCGTCGAGACGCTGTTCAACGTCATCATGCCGCTCAGCCTGAAGTACCTGATCGACGACGCGCTCGGCGAGGAGGACTTCCAGGCGCTGTACAAAATCCTCGGCGTGCTCGCGGCCGCCGGCATCTTCACCTCGATCGTGGCGGTCTGGTACGAGCGCTGGGACGCGCGGCTGGCCGCCTGCATCATCTCCGATGTCCGCAAGCGCCTGTTCGAGCACGTCCAGGACCTGCCGGCAGCCTATTTCGGCCGCACCAAGCGCGGCGAGATCCTGTCGCGCTTCTCCGTCGACCAGGCTGCCTTCGAAGGCTCGGTGAAAACCTTTGCCAACAGCGCGGCGCTGCCGTTCCTCGAGTTGATCGCCGGCATCATCCTGATGGTGTTTCTGAACTGGCAGCTCGCCGTGGTTGCGCTGCTGGTGTTCCCGCTCACGCTCATCGGCCCGCGCATCCTCACCCCGAAGGCGGTGCAGGCCAATTACGAGCAGAAGCAGAACGAAAGCGCGCTGCTCGGCATGGTGCAGGAGAACGTGGCAGCGCAGGCCGTGATCAAGGCGTTCAGCCTGCAGCGCAAGATGTTCGGATTCTTCAAGTTCCGCAATGACGAGACGCGCCACAGGATCGCCTCCGCCACGTTCCTGTCGACCATGGTGGAGCGGACCGTCACCATCTCGGTGCTGCTGTTGCACCTCGTGGTGCTGGCGATCGGCGCCTATCTTGCGACCAAGGGCCAGATCACCATCGGCACCTTCGTCACCTTCGAAAGCGCGTTCTGGGAGGTCTCCTACAACATCGCCCACGTGATGCACTTCATCCCGGTGTCGATCTCCTCGGCCGCCGCGATCCGTCACATGCAGGAGCTGCTCGACGAGCCGACGCGCGGCGCCGATCGTCCCGGCGCGCCCGATCTGCCGCGCGTGACCCACGACATCACCTTCGATCGCGTCACCTTCCAGTACGAAGGCAGCCAGACGCCGGTGCTGGATAATCTCAGCCTCAAGCTCGATGTCGGCAAGCGCATCGCCATCGTCGGCCCCTCGGGCTCCGGCAAGAGCACGCTGCTCAATCTGATTTTGCGGCTCTACGTCCCTGACGAGGGCCGCGTCACCATCGACGGCGTCGACGTGCGCAAGGTGACACTCGATTCGCTGCGCCGGAGCATGGCCGTGGTGTTCCAGGAGAACATGCTGTTCAACATGTCGATCCGCGAGAACATCCGCCTCGGCAAGGAAGGCGCGACCGACGATGAGGTGGAGGAGGCGGCCAAGAAGGCCGAGATCCACCGCTACATCATGAGCCTGCCGCAACGATACGACACGCCGGTTGGCGAGCGCGGCGATACCTTGTCGGGCGGCCAGCGCCAGCGCATCGCGATCGCGCGCGCGGTCATCCGTAATCCGTCGGTGCTGCTGCTCGACGAAGCCACCTCGGCGCTCGACCAGACCACGGAGGCCGCCATCAACCGCACGCTGCTCAAGGTCGCCAAGGGCCGCACCATGATCTGGTCGACCCATCGCCTGAGCTCGGTGGTCGAGATGGACGAGATCATCGTCATTTCAGGGGGCCGGGCGATCGAGCGCGGCTCGCACGCCGAGCTGCTCGCCAGGAACGGCACCTATCGCACGCTGTGGAACGACCAGACCCACCAGCCGCATAGCGCTGCGGCTCAGGCCGACGACGACAGCGACGATGACGACGAGGATGAAGACGACCTCGAGGATGATGAGGACGAGGACGAGGAGTGACCGAGGAAGTTCGGCTCCAGGTGAATGGCTCCTCCAAGCGGCCGTAAGAGCCCCTGAGCGGACCAGGCGATGAAGCGGGCCCAGCGCTGCGCTGTCCAGTAGGGACTCCTGGCGATCGACACTGAGCGGAAGTCGAACGCCTTCGCCGCCGACCATTCGTCGCAGGCCCGCTTGACCGGATCGGCGTAGAAGGCGGCCATCTTGGCCGCATCCATCCCGTCGGAGGCGAGCCATTGCGGGATGTAGGCATTGCAGAGCCGCTCGACGTCGGTGAAGACCTTGTCGCAGCCGGTGCCGGCGACGGGGCATGAGGTCGCAAACGCATCGCCGACCAGCACGAGGCCGGGCTGGCCGCTTGCATCGTTCACATAGAGATCGACCGGGCGAATCTTCATTTCGCCGGGAATGTCGAAGGCGCCGGTGATGCGCTTGAGCCGGGGCAGGGCGGCGTTCAGCGCCTCGGCTGGTGCGCGGCGCAGCTCGCGCAGCCAGGGATCGTCGAAGCTGCGATAGACGAACAGATTGGCGCGCATCCGCGTGCCGACCGGAAACAGCGTGATGTAGGGAATGCGGTCGCTCGGCCGCTCCGAGAAGTAGGTGAGGGCCGGGAAGCCGAACGAAGTCCGGCCGGCCGGCACCACGTCGAACCCGACCGAGATCGAATGGCAGGCGCTGACGATTTTTCGCGCGATGCCGAGCTGGTGGCGCAGGCCGACATTGAGGCCATTGGCGAGCACGACAAGGCGGGCCGAGATCGTCTCGTCGTTGGAGAGTGTGATTCTCTGCCGCTCCGGACTCGTCTCGATTGCTATCGCTTTGGCGCAAATACGCTCGACGGTCGCAGGGATCTCGTCGCGTACGGCGTTAACCAGGGAATCGTAGAGGATGTTGAACTGCCGGCTCGGCGCCTTGTCGAGCAGGCGGCCGAATCGCGCAATCCAGTTTTCGCCGGCAAAAGTCGCGCGGCGCAGCACCGATTCTCCGATTCCGGTCTTCAGGAATCGCTCGACCTGCATCTCGCCGCTGAGTTTTTCGACTCGAAAGTCCGCCGGATAGCTCTCATGCGGATCGATCAGCACCGCCGAAATGCCGGCGCGGCCGAGCATTGCGGCGGCGGTCGAGCCGGACAATCCCCCGCCGATAATGGCAATGTCGGTGTACCGCATGGCGCAAATCTCTGCCGAAGTGGGCAGATTGACGCATCAACAGGAAAAAAAGCCTTAGCAAGGGTTATAAAAGTATATTTCCCCCGGGTAAAAATTAGTCATTGGGGTAGCGGAACAGACTTGGCGCTCCCATATCGGGGAGGCGCGGAGAGTGCGGTAAATGTCGATTTCGACAGGCGCGAGAAGCGCTTTGTGACTGTCGTTTCACCTTGACTTGACCGATTCCCACTTATAGAAAGCGCCTCACTTAACGACAGGCGGTGAGCATCGCCAACGTCGGAACGGGCCACCCGTTGATCCCCAGGGTTCTGATCCCCAGGGGTCGCTTAGACGGGCACCAACCTCGACGAATGCCGCTCAAACGCTGTCGATCATAGCTAGGCAATGCCAGTGCGATTTTAGTTCTCTTGAGCATGTTCTCACGAGATCGAATTCGGATGCATGACCTCGGTGCGCAGGCCGCAGCTTTACGCTGAATGGCCTGAAAACTGCGGTCCTCTGTGGCGTCGTAACGCTTTCCGCTCGGTGATGGAGCGGTTGGCGCAATTTCGCTTTGCGCGGATTGTTCCGTGCGGGCGGCCTCGTCGGGCGGGTGGCTCGAAACGAATTGCGGTTCCGGCAACGGGCCGCGGCAAGACAGCGGGCCCGGAAGGGGCCGCGGCAGAACAAAGGGTAAGGCCAGGATGCCGACGATCAACCAGCTGATCGCTCAACCGCGTGAAGTGCAGAAGTCGCGCAAGAAGGTGCCGGCGCTGCAGCAGTCGCCGCAGAAGCGTGGTGTTTGCACCCGCGTCTACACCACGACCCCGAAGAAGCCGAACTCGGCGCTTCGTAAGGTCGCCAAGGTGCGCCTGACCAACGGCTTCGAGGTGATCGGCTACATCCCCGGCGAAGGTCATAACCTCCAGGAGCACTCGGTGGTCATGATCCGCGGCGGTCGCGTCAAGGACTTGCCCGGCGTGCGCTACCACATCCTCCGCGGCGTTCTGGATACCCAGGGCGTCAAGAACCGTAAGCAGCGTCGTTCGAAGTACGGCGCCAAGCGTCCGAAGTAAGCGGGAACCAGCTCAATGTCTCGTCGCCACTCAGCGGAAAAGCGCGAAGTTCTCCCGGATCCGAAGTTCGGGAACATCATCGTCACGAAGTTCATGAATTCGGTGATGTACGCCGGCAAGAAGTCGGTCGCCGAAGGCATCGTCTACGGTGCGTTCGGGATCATCGAAGCCAAGACCAAGCAGAGCCCGCTCGGCGTGTTCGAGCAGGCTCTCGAGAACGTCATGCCGACGATCGAGGTTCGCTCCCGCCGCGTCGGCGGCGCGACCTACCAGGTTCCGGTCGAAGTTCGTTCGACCCGCCGTCAGGCCCTGGGCATCCGCTGGCTGATCTCGGCCGCGCGCGAGCGCAACGAGAAGACGATGACCGAGCGGCTTTCGGCTGAGCTCTTGGACGCCTCGAACAACCGCGGCAACGCCGTCAAGAAGCGTGAAGACGTGCACCGGATGGCCGAAGCCAACCGTGCCTTCTCGCACTATCGCTGGTAACGGCGACACACGGAATCTAAGGAACAGCCCATGCCTCGCGTTCATGCCATAGAGAACTACCGCAATTTCGGTATCATGGCGCATATCGATGCCGGCAAGACCACGACCACCGAGCGCATCCTCTATTACACCGGCAAGAGCCACAAGATCGGCGAAGTGCACGAAGGTGCCGCGACGATGGACTGGATGGAGCAGGAGCAGGAGCGTGGCATCACGATCACTTCCGCTGCGACCACCGCGTTCTGGGCCGGCAAGCGCCTGAACATCATCGACACTCCCGGCCACGTCGACTTCACCATCGAAGTCGAGCGTTCGCTGCGCGTGCTCGACGGCGCCGTCTGCGTGCTCGACTCGAACCAGGGCGTCGAGCCCCAGACCGAGACCGTCTGGCGCCAGGGCGACAAGTACAAGGTTCCGCGCATCGTCTTCGCCAACAAGATGGACAAGACCGGCGCCGACTTCTT
Organism: Bradyrhizobium sp. GW821-FHT13H05; assembly: GCF_058804065.1. Taxonomy (NCBI): domain Bacteria; kingdom Pseudomonadati; phylum Pseudomonadota; class Alphaproteobacteria; order Hyphomicrobiales; family Nitrobacteraceae; genus Bradyrhizobium; species Bradyrhizobium sp. GW821-FHT13H05. The sequence goes on from NZ_JBXAPO010000007.1 coordinate 26,453, forward strand.
CAAGTGTCTGGCCGACATCGTCGACCGCCTCGGCGCCAAGCCGATTGCGATCCAGCTTCCGATCGGTGCCGAGAACAACTTCAAGGGTCTCGTCGACCTCGTGAAGATGCAGGGCATCATCTGGAACGATGAATCGCTCGGCGCGAAGTTCGACTATGTCGACATTCCGGAAGATATGGTCGAGCAGGCCAAGGAATACCGCGAGAAGATGGTGGAAGCCGCCGTCGAACTCGACGACGATGCATTGGCTGCCTTCCTCGACGGCAACGAGCCGGACGAAGCGACCCTGAAGCGCCTGATCCGCAAGGCGGTGCTGACCGGCGCGTTCTATCCCGTGCTGTGCGGCTCGGCCTTCAAGAACAAGGGTGTGCAGCCGCTGCTGGACGCCGTCGTCGACTATCTGCCGTCGCCGATCGACGTGCCCGCGATCAAGGGCACCGATGACCGCGGCAACGAGGTCGTGCGCAAGGCCGACGACAAGGAGCCGCTCGCGCTGCTCGCGTTCAAGATCATGGACGACCCGTTCGTCGGCACCATCACCTTCTGCCGCATCTACTCCGGCGTTCTGCAGAGCGGCACCGGCGTCGTGAACTCGACCCGCGAGAAGAAGGAGCGCATCGGGCGCATGCTGCTGATGCATGCGAACAACCGCGAAGACATCAAGGAAGCCTATGCCGGCGACATCGTCGCGCTGGCCGGCCTGAAGGAAGCGCGCACCGGTGACACGCTGTGCGATCCCGACAAGCAGGTGATCCTCGAGAAGATGGAATTCCCCGAGCCGGTCATCGAGATCGCGATCGAGCCGAAGTCCAAGGCCGACCAGGAAAAGCTGGGCGTGGCGCTGGCCAAGCTCGCAGCGGAGGATCCGTCCTTCCGCGTCTCGACCGACCAGGAGTCCGGCCAGACCATTCTCAAGGGCATGGGCGAACTCCATCTCGACATCAAGGTCGACATCCTCAAGCGTACCTACAAGGTCGACGCCAACATCGGCGCGCCGCAGGTTGCGTTCCGTGAGCGCGTCACCAAGAAGGCCGAGGTCAAGTACACCCACAAGAAGCAGACCGGCGGTACCGGTCAGTTCGCGGAAGTGTCGATCGTGGTCGAGCCGAACGAGCCCGGCAAGGGCTATGAGTTCGAGTCCAAGATCGTCGGCGGTGCGGTTCCGAAGGAATACATCCCCGGCGTCGAAAAGGGCCTCAACAGCGTGATGGGCTCTGGCGTGGTCGCGGGCTTCCCCGTGGTCGACGTCAAGGTTCAGCTCGTCGACGGCAAGTACCACGACGTCGACTCGTCGGCGCTCGCCTTCGAAATCGCATCGCGCGCGGCTTTCCGCGAAGCGCTGCAGAAGGGCAAGTCCGTCCTGCTCGAGCCGATCATGAAGGTCGAAGTGGTGACCCCGGAAGACTACACCGGCTCGGTCATCGGCGACCTGAATTCCCGGCGCGGTCAGATCCAGGGTCAAGACATGCGCGGCAACGCCAACGTCATCAACGCGATGGTGCCGCTCATGAACATGTTCGGTTACGTGAATAACCTGCGCTCGATGAGCCAGGGTCGCGCAACCTTCACCATGCAGTTCGACCACTACGCAGAAGCGCCGGCCAACGTGTCGGCAGAAGTCCAGAAGAAGTTTGCCTGATTGTCGTCGGTCACGAACTGACGATTGAACGGAGAGTCAAATGGCCAAAGCAAAGTTTGAACGTAACAAGCCGCACTGCAACATCGGCACCATCGGTCACGTCGACCATGGCAAGACGTCGCTGACCGCGGCGATCACCAAGGTTCTCGCCGAAGCCGGCGGTGCGACGTTCACCGCGTACGATCAGATCGACAAGGCGCCGGAAGAGAAGGCGCGCGGCATCACGATCTCGACCGCACACGTCGAGTACGAGACGCCGAACCGTCACTACGCCCACGTCGACTGCCCCGGCCACGCCGACTATGTGAAGAACATGATCACCGGCGCCGCCCAGATGGACGGTGCGATCCTGGTCGTGTCGGCCGCTGACGGCCCGATGCCGCAGACCCGCGAGCACATCCTGCTCGCCCGCCAGGTCGGCGTGCCCGCGCTGGTCGTGTTCCTGAACAAGTGCGACATGGTCGACGATCCGGAACTGCTCGAGCTCGTCGAGCTCGAAGTTCGCGAGCTGCTCTCGAAGTATGAATTCCCGGGCGACAAGATCCCGATCATCAAGGGCTCGGCGCTCGCCGCTCTCGAAGATTCCGACAAGAAGCTCGGCCACGACGCCATTCTCGAGCTGATGAAGAATGTCGACGAGTACATCCCGCAGCCGGAGCGTCCGATCGACCAGCCGTTCCTGATGCCGGTTGAAGACGTGTTCTCGATCTCGGGCCGCGGCACCGTCGTGACCGGCCGTGTCGAGCGCGGCATCGTCAAGGTCGGCGAGGAAATCGAGATCGTCGGTCTCCGTGCCACCCAGAAGACGACCGTCACCGGCGTCGAAATGTTCCGCAAGCTGCTCGATCAGGGTCAGGCCGGCGACAACATCGGCGCTCTGCTCCGCGGCACCAAGCGCGAGGACGTCGAGCGCGGTCAGGTTCTGGCCAAGCCGGGTTCGGTCAAGCCGCACACCAAGTTCAAGGCTGAGGCCTACATCCTCACCAAGGAAGAGGGCGGTCGCCACACCCCGTTCTTCACCAACTACCGTCCGCAGTTCTACTTCCGCACCACCGACGTGACCGGTGTCGTGCATCTGCCGGAAGGCACCGAGATGGTGATGCCGGGCGACAACATCGCGATGGAAGTGCACCTGATCGTGCCGATCGCGATGGAAGAGAAGCTCCGCTTCGCGATCCGCGAAGGTGGCCGCACCGTCGGCGCCGGCGTCGTCGCCTCGATCATCGAGTAATTACGAGAATAGGGATCGGCGAGTAGCGAATGGTTACATTCGCTATTCGCTATTCGCCACCCACTGAAGAAAGACCACGGCAATGAACGGCCAAAACATTCGTATCCGTCTCAAGGCGTTCGACCATCGTATCCTCGATACGTCGACCCGCGAGATCGTGAACACGGCGAAGCGTACCGGTGCGCAGGTTCGCGGACCCATTCCGCTGCCCACCCGCATCGAGAAGTTCACCGTCAACCGTTCGCCCCACGTCGACAAGAAGAGCCGCGAACAGTTCGAGATGCGCACCCACAAGCGCCTGCTCGACATCGTCGATCCGACCCCGCAGACCGTCGATGCTTTGATGAAGCTCGACCTGGCCGCCGGTGTCGACGTCGAGATCAAGCTCTAAGATTTTTGGATCACGTTCGCGACTAGCGGACAGAAAGAACAGGAAGCACGCCGATGCGCTCCGGAGTGATCGCACAAAAGGTCGGGATGACGCGGGTCTTTACGGAGGCCGGCGAACATATCCCCGTGACCGTGCTGAAGCTCGGCAATTGCCAGGTCGTAGGCCACCGCACTGAAGAGAAGAACGGTTACGTCGCGCTCCAGCTTGGTTCTGGCAGCCGTAAGACCGTTTACATGCCGAAGGCCGAACGCGGCCAGTTCGCGGTCGCCAAGGTCGAGCCGAAGCGGCAGGTCGAGGAATTCCGCGTCTCCGCGGATGCCATGATCCCGGTTGGCGCCGAGATCCTCGCCGACCACTTCGTCGTCGGCCAGTTCGTCGACGTTACCGGCACCTCGGTCGGTAAGGGTTTTGCCGGCGGCATGAAGCGCTGGAACTTCGGCGGTCTGCGCGCCACGCACGGTGTGTCGGTCTCGCACCGTTCGATCGGTTCGACCGGTGGTCGTCAGGACCCCGGCAAGACCTGGAAGAACAAGAAGATGCCCGGTCACATGGGCGTCGACCGCATCACCACGCTCAACCTCCGCGTCGTTCAGCTCGATGTCGAGCGCGGCCTGATCCTCGTCGAAGGCGCCGTTCCCGGCTCCAAGGGCGGCTGGATCCGCGTGCGCGACGCCGTCAAGAAGCCGCTGCCGAAGGAAGCTCCGAAGCCCGGCAAGTTCAAGGTTGCTGGCGACGCGGAAGCCGCCCCGGCTGCGCAGGAGGCGTGAGATGGAATTGAAGGTCACCACCCTCGAAGGTAAGGAAGCCGGCTCGGTCCAGCTCTCCGACACCATTTTCGGTCTCGAGCCCCGCCAGGACATCATTGCACGTTGCGTGCAGTGGCAGCTCAACAAGCGCCAGGCCGGTACGCACAAGGCCAAGGGCCGCGCCGAGATCTGGCGCACCGGCAAGAAGATGTACAAGCAGAAGGGCACCGGCGGTGCTCGTCACGGCTCGGCCCGCGTGCCGCAGTTCCGTGGCGGTGGCCGTGCCTTCGGTCCGGTGGTGCGTTCGCACGCTACCGACTTGCCGAAGAAGGTCCGCGCGCTTGCCCTGAAGCATGCGCTCTCGGCCAAGGCCAAGGACGGCGATCTCATCGTGATCGACAAGGCCGCGCTGGAAGCCGCCAAGACCAAGGCACTGCTCGGCCACTTCTCGGGTCTGGGCTTGACCAACGCGCTGATCATCGATGGTGCCGAGCTCAACAACGGCTTTGCCGCTGCGGCCCGCAACATCCCGAACATGGACGTGCTGCCGATCCAGGGCATCAACGTCTATGACATCCTGCGCCGTCAGAAGCTCGTTCTGACCAAGGCCGCCATCGATGCGCTGGAGGCGCGCTTCAAATGACGAAGAACATCGAGCCTCGCCACTACGACGTGATCCTGTCGCCGGTCGTGACCGAAAAGGCGACGATCGCCTCGGAGCACAACAAGGTCCTGTTCAAGGTGGCCGCGAAGGCGACCAAGCCGCAGATCAAGGAAGCGATCGAGAAGCTGTTCGACGTCAAGGTCAAGAGCGTCAACACGCTGGTCCGCAAGGGCAAGACCAAGGTCTTCCGCGGCAATCTCGGTTCGCAGTCGAACAGCAAGCGCGCGATCGTGACCCTCGAAGAGGGCCACCGGATCGACGTCACCACCGGTCTGTAAGGTCGCACGACGATGGCACTGAAGAAATTCAATCCCACGACGCCGGGCCAGCGCCAGCTGGTCATGGTCGATCGTTCGGCCCTCTACAAGGGCAAGCCGGTCAAGGCGCTCACCGAAGGCAAGCACTCTTCGGGCGGTCGCAACAACACCGGTCGCATCACCGTGCGCTTCCGCGGCGGCGGTCACAAGCAGACGCTGCGCATCGTCGACTTCAAGCGCGACAAGGTCGATGCGCCCGCGACGGTCGAGCGGCTGGAATACGATCCGAACCGCACCGCGTTCATCGCGCTGGTCAAGTATGAGGACGGCACCCAGGCCTATATCCTGGCGCCGCAGCGCTTGGCCGTCGGTGACTCCGTGGTTGCCGGCAACTATGTCGACGTGAAGCCGGGCAACGTCATGCCGCTCGGCAACATGCCAGTCGGCACGATCATCCACAACATCGAGGTCAAGATCGGGAAGGGCGGCCAGCTCGCTCGTTCTGCGGGCACCTACGCCCAGCTCGTCGGCCGCGACCACGACTACGTCATCATCCGCCTGAACTCGGGTGAGCAGCGTCTGGTGCACGGCCGTTGCCGCGGCACGATCGGCGCGGTGTCGAACCCGGATCACATGAACACCTCGATCGGCAAGGCCGGCCGCAACCGTTGGCTGGGCCGCAAGCCGCACAACCGCGGTGTCTCGATGAACCCGATCGACCATCCGCACGGCGGTGGTGAAGGTCGTACCTCGGGCGGACGCCACCCGGTCACCCCGTGGGGCAAGCCGACCAAGGGCAAGAAGACCCGCTCCAACAAGTCGACCAACAAATTCATTCTCCTAAGCCGCCACAAGCGGAAGAAGTAAGGAACGCCGGACATGGTTCGTTCAGTCTGGAAAGGCCCGTTCGTCGAGGGTTCTCTGCTCAAGAAGGCAGATGCCGCGCGCGCGTCCGGCCGTCACGATGTCATCAAGATCTGGAGCCGTCGCTCGACGATCCTGCCGCAGTTCGTCGGCCTGACCTTCGGCGTCTACAACGGTCAGAAGCACGTACCGGTTGCCGTGAATGAGGAAATGGTCGGTCACAAGTTCGGCGAGTTCTCGCCGACCAGGACCTTCCATGGCCACTCCGGCGACAAGAAAGCCAAGAAGGCTTGAGGATTAAACGATGAGCAAACCTAAGCGCGAACGGAGCCTCGCCGAGAACGAGGCCAAGGCGGTCGCCCGGATGCTGCGGGTGAGCCCGCAGAAGCTCAACCTGGTCGCCCAGCTCATTCGCGGCCGGAAGGCGGCTGCTGCGCTCGCCGACCTGCAGTTTTCGCGCAAGCGGATCGCGGTTGACGTGAAGAAGTGCCTGGAATCGGCTATCGCCAATGCCGAGAACAATCACGACCTCGACGTCGACGATCTCGTCGTGGCGCAGGCCTTCGTCGGCAACGGCCTCGTGATGAAGCGCTTTGCCGCCCGCGGCCGTGGTCGCTCGGGCCGTGTCTACAAACCATTTTCGCAGCTGACGATCATTGTTCGTCAGGTCGAAGCCGAAGCAGCGGCCTAAGGGACGCAGGAGCACACGATGGGTCAAAAGATCAATCCGATCGGTCTGCGTCTCGGCATCAACCGGACCTGGGATTCCCGCTGGTACGCCGGCAAGCAGGAATACGGCAAGCTGTTGCACGAAGACGTCAAGATCCGCGAGATCCTGCACAAGGAGCTCAAGCAAGCGGCCGTCGCCCGCATCGTGATCGAGCGTCCGCACAAGAAGTGCCGCGTCACCATCCACTCGGCTCGTCCGGGCGTGGTGATCGGCAAGAAGGGCGCCGACATCGACAAGCTTCGCAAGAAGGTTGCGGACATCACCGCGTCCGACGTCGTCATCAACATCGTCGAAATCCGCAAGCCGGAGCTCGATGCGACGCTGGTGGCCGAATCGATCGCGCAGCAGCTCGAGCGCCGCGTGGCGTTCCGCCGCGCCATGAAGCGCGCGGTTCAGTCGGCGATGCGTCTCGGCGCGGAAGGCATCCGCATCAACTGCTCGGGTCGTCTGGGCGGTGCGGAAATCGCGCGCATGGAGTGGTACCGCGAAGGTCGCGTGCCGCTGCATACGCTGCGCGCCGATATCGACTACGGCGTTGCGACCGCGTTCACGACCTTCGGCACCTGCGGCGTCAAGGTCTGGATCTTCAAGGGCGAGATCCTCGAGCACGATCCGATGGCCCAGGACAAGAGAATGGCCGAAGGCGAGACCGGCGGCGGTGGTGATCGTGGTGGCCGTGGGCGCCGCGACAACGCTGCGGCCTGAGCCAGCACAGGAATTTGAGGGCTTAAAGCCATGATGCAACCTAAGAAAACGAAGTTCCGGAAGGCGCATAAGGGCCGCATCCACGGCGTTGCGTCTTCGGGCGCGACGTTGGCCTTCGGCCAGTTCGGCCTGAAGGCGACCGAGCCGGAGCGCGTCACTGCGCGCCAGATCGAAGCCGCCCGCCGCGCGCTGACCCGTCACATGAAGCGTGCCGGCCGCGTCTGGATCCGCGTGTTCCCCGACGTTCCGGTGTCGAAGAAGCCGGCCGAAGTCCGCATGGGCTCCGGCAAGGGTTCGCCGGAATTGTGGGTCGCGCGCGTCAAGCCGGGCAGGGTGCTGTTCGAGATCGACGGCGTCAACACCCAGACGGCGCGTGAAGCGCTGACCCTGGCGGCCGCCAAGCTGCCGATCAAGACGCGCTTCGTCGAGCGCATTGCGGAGTAATGGCCATGGCCCAGATGAAGATCGAAGACATCCGCGCGATGAGCCCTGATCAGCAGGATGACGCCATCCTGAACCTGAAGAAGGAGCGCTTCAACCTGCGCTTCCAGCGCGCCACCGGGCAGCTCGAGAACACCTCGCGCCTGCGCGAGGCTCGCCGTGACATCGCCCGCATCAAGACCGTCGCCGCGCAGAAGCGCGCGAAAGAGAAGTAAGGGGCTTACGAATATGCCGAAACGTACATTGCAAGGCGTGGTCGTCAGCGACAAGACTGCCAAGACCGTCGTGGTGCGCGTCGATCGCCGCTTCACGCATCCGATCTACAAGAAGACGATCCGCCGTTCGAAGAACTACCACGCGCACGACGAGGACAACCAGTTCAAGCCGGGCGACATGGTGTGGATCGAGGAATCGAAGCCGATTTCGAAGTTGAAGCGCTGGGTCGTGATCCGGGGCGAGCACAAGAAAAGCGCCTGATCTGTTGGCTTTAGCCGACTGACTTCAGGGAAATGTTGAGCGCCGGCTGGGCTGGCGCAAGAGAGAAGAGGACGAGGTGCATCAATGATTCAGATGCAGACCAACCTCGACGTGGCCGATAATTCTGGCGCACGCCGTGTCATGTGTATCAAGGTGCTCGGAGGCTCCAAGCGCCGCTACGCCACGATCGGCGACATCATCGTCGTCTCGATCAAGGAAGCGATTCCGCGTGGCAAGGTGAAGAAGGGCGACGTGATGAAGGCCGTCGTGGTGCGCGTCCGCAAGGACATCCGCCGCGCCGACGGTTCGGTCATCCGTTTCGACCGCAACGCCGCCGTTCTGATCAACAACCAGTCCGAGCCGGTCGGCACCCGTATCTTCGGGCCCGTGCCGCGCGAGCTGCGCGCCAAGAACCACATGAAGATCATCTCGCTCGCGCCGGAGGTGCTGTGATGGCTGCGAAGATCCGCAAGGGCGACAAGGTCGTCGTGCTGACCGGTCGCGACAAGGGCCGCACCGGCGAAGTGTTCGAAGTGCGCCCCGACGCCGGTACGGCGCTGGTGCGCGGCATCAACATGGTCAAGCGTCACCAGAAGCAGACGCAGGCCCAGGAAGGCGGCATCATCTCGAAGGAGTCGCCGATCCAACTGTCCAACATCGCGTTCGTCGGCAAGGATGGAAAGCCGACCCGCGTCGGATTCAAGATTTTGGCTGACGGCAAGAAGGTCCGCATCGCCAAGAGCTCGGGAGCTGAGATCGATGGCTGAGGCCGCTTACACGCCGCGCCTGCGCGCGGAATACGACGCGAAGATCCGCACGGCCATGACCGAGAAGTTCGGTTATGAGAACGTCATGCAGGTTCCGCGCCTGGACAAGATCGTGCTGAACATGGGCGTTGGCGATTCCGTCAACGACCGCAAGAAGGCCGAGACCGCCGCTGCCGAGCTGACCCAGATCGCCGGCCAGAAGGCGATCGTGACCTACTCGCGTATCGCGATCGCGACCTTCAAGCTGCGTGAGAACCAGCCGATCGGCTGCAAGGTCACGCTGCGCAAGGCCCGCATGTACGAGTTCATCGATCGCCTGGTGACGGTCGCGCTGCCGCGCGTCCGCGACTTCCGCGGCCTGAACCCGAAGAGCTTCGACGGCCGCGGCAACTACTCGCTCGGCATCAAGGAGCACATCATTTTCCCCGAGATCGACTTCGACAAGGTCACGGAAGCCCGCGGTATGGACATCACCGTCTGCACCACGGCCAAGACCGACGAAGAGGCGAGGGCCTTGTTGACCGCTTTCAATTTCCCGTTCCGGCAGTGAGACGCTGACGTAAAGCCTCTCAAACGCGGATACCCAGGAGCCAAGCATGGCAAAGAAGAGTTCAATCGAGAAGAACAACCGGCGCAAGCGGATGGCGAAGAACGCCGCCCCGAAGCGTGCGCGGTTGAAGGCGATCATCGCCGACAAGACGCTGCCGATGGAGGAGCGGTTCGCCGCGACCCTGAAGCTGGCCGAGATGCCGCGCAATTCGTCCGCGACCCGCATCCGTCTGCGTTGCGAGCTGTCGGGCCGTCCGCGCTCGAACTACCGCAAGAACAAGCTGTCCCGTATCGCGCTGCGCGACCTTGGCTCCAAGGGCATGGTCCCGGGCCTCGTGAAGTCCAGCTGGTAAGGAGGGTCGTTTAGATGTCTACGCACGATCCAATCAGCGATCTGATCACCCGCATCCGCAACGCGCAGATGCGCTCCAAGAGCAAGGTCTCCACGCCTGGTTCGAAGATGCGCGAGAACGTGCTCGAGGTGCTGAAGTCCGAGGGCTATATCCGCGGTTACGCCACGCTCGAGCATTCCTCGGGCCGCAGCGAGATCGAGATCGAGCTGAAGTATTTCGACGGCGAGCCTGTCATCCGTGAGATCGAGCGCGTCTCCAAGCCCGGGCGTCGGGTTTACGCCTCGGTGAAGAACCTGCCGCGGGTCAACAACGGGCTCGGCATTTCGGTGTTATCGACGCCGAAGGGGATCATGGCCGACCACAGCGCGCGCGACGCGAATGTGGGCGGCGAAGTTCTCTTCACGGTGTTCTGAGAAGGATTTTTGATCCATGTCACGTGTTGGCAAAAGGCCTGTGGCGGTTCCGTCGGGTGTTACCGCGACCGTTGACGGGCAGACCGTCAAGATGAAGGGGCCGAAGGGCCAGCTTCAGTTCGTCGTTCATGACGACGTCGAGGTGAAGCTCGAGAACGGCCAGGTCAAGGTGAACCCGCGGGTCGAGACCAACCGCGCTCGTGCGCTGTACGGTACCGCTCGCGCCCAGGTCGCGAATCTGGTCGAAGGCGTCACCAAGGGCTTCGAGAAGAAGCTCGAAATCACCGGCGTCGGTTATCGCGCCGCAATGCAGGGCAAGAACCTGCAGCTCGCGCTCGGCTACAGCCACGACGTGGTCTATGCGATCCCGGAAGGGATCACGATCACCGTGCCGAAGCCGACCGAGATCACGGTCACTGGCAGCGATATCCAGCGCGTCGGCCAGGTCGCCGCCGAGATTCGCTCCTATCGTCCGCCGGAGCCCTACAAGGGCAAGGGCGTGAAGTATGTTGGCGAATTCATCTTCCGCAAGGAAGGCAAGAAGAAGTAACGGAGCCGGTCATGTCCAAAGCCAAGGTTACGAATGCCCGGCGCAAGCGGAGTGTGCGGCTGAAGCTGCGCCGCTCCGGTGCCGGCCGTCCGCGTCTGTCCGTGTTCCGCTCGTCGAAGCACATCTACGCCCAGGTCATCGACGACCTGAAGGGCGAGACGCTGGCCTCTGCCTCGTCGCTCGAGAAGTCGATGCGCGACGGCGGCAAGACCGGCGCCGACATCGATGCGGCGAAGGCGGTCGGCAAGCTGCTGGCCGAGCGCGCCGCCGAGAAGGGCGTCAAGGAAGTCGTGTTCGATCGCGGCAGCTACCTCTACCACGGGCGCGTCAAGGCTCTGGCCGACGCGGCGCGTGAGAGCGGGCTGAGCTTCTAACAGAATTTGAGGATTGAGGCGTAAGCCTCTGAAGGATTGGAAAAATGGCAGAACGCGAACAACGTGGTGGACGCGATCAACGCGGCGGCGGACGCGAGCGCAAGGAGCGCGAGGAGCGCGACAGCGAGTTCGTCGACAAGCTCGTCCACATCAACCGCGTTGCCAAGGTCGTCAAGGGCGGCAAGCGCTTCGGTTTCGCAGCGCTGGTCGTGATCGGCGACCAGAAGGGCCGCGCCGGCTTCGGTCACGGCAAGGCGCGCGAAGTGCCTGAGGCGATCCGCAAGGCAACCGAATCCGCCAAGCGCAACCTGACCCGCGTCTCGCTGCGCGAAGGCCGCACGCTCCATCACGACATCGCCGGCCGTCATGGCGCGGGCCGTGTCTACCTGCGTGCAGCTCCGGCCGGTACCGGCATCATCGCCGGCGGTCCGATGCGCGCCGTGTTCGAGACGCTCGGCGTCCAGGACGTGGTTGCGAAGTCGATCGGCTCGTCGAACCCGTACAACATGGTTCGCGCAACCTTCGACGCGCTGAAGCATCAGGATTCGCCGCGTTCGGTCGCAGCCCGCCGCAACATCAAGGTGTCCACTCTGCAGTCGCGCCGTATCGGTGGCGATGCCGAGGCGGCTGCCGACTAACGGAAGCTGGAGTAGACTCCCATGGCCAAGGCCAGCAAGACGATCAAGCTCGAGCAGATCGGCAGCGCGATCCGCCGCCATCACTCGCAGCGCTCGACGCTGATCGGACTCAAGCTCAACAAGATCGGTCGCACCAGCGAACTGCAGGACACCCCTGCGGTCCGTGGCATGATCGAGAAGGTTCACCATCTCGTTCGCATCGTCGACGAGAAGTAAGAAGCGGCGCGCGATCCCGAACAGCGGGCACCGGTTTTCGGTGATGATCGTGCGCAAAGAAACAAGGAGCAGGGCGATGAAGCTCAGCGATATCGCCGACAATGCCGGCTCGCGCAAGAAGCGTATGCGCGTCGGCCGCGGCATCGGTTCGGGCAAGGGCAAGCAGTCCGGCCGCGGCGGCAAGGGCCAGACCGCGCGTTCGGGCGTGCGCATCAAGGGTTTCGAAGGCGGCCAGATGCCATTGCATCGCCGTCTGCCCAAGCGCGGCTTCAACAACATCTTCCGTGTCGAGTTCGCCGAGATCAATCTCGACCGGCTCCAGGAAGCGGTGGATGCCAAGAAGATCGACGCCGGCAGTGTCGTGACCGTCGAGGCCCTGGTGAAGGGCGGCGTGCTGCGCCGCGCCAAGGCCGGCCTGCGGCTGCTTGGCCGCGGCGAGCTCAAGTCCAAGCTCAACATCGAAGTCCACGGCGCCACCAAGACCGCGATTGAAGCGGTCGAGAAGGCCGGCGGTTCGGTCAAGATCCTCGCCCCTGCCAAGGAAGAAGGCGAGGCGGCGTAACAACTGCGTCATTGGCCCGCGGCGCGCGGGCCTTTACGCATGCGGGACGTGGACTTATCGAAGCCGAGCCCCAGATAATGTCCGGCGTCCGCTAAAAGTAGCCCGGCCGCGGGCATGACGGCGCAACAGGCGGCGGGAGAAAGTCCAAGATGGTCTCTGCAGCGGAACAACTGGCAGCCAATCTCAATTTCGGCGCGTTTGCCAAGGCCGACGAACTGAAGAAGCGCATCTGGTTCACCCTGGGTGCGCTGCTGGTTTACCGGCTCGGCACCTACATCCCGCTGCCCGGCATCGATCCCACCATCTGGGAGCAGGTGTTCAAGTCGCAGGCGGGCGGCATCCTCGGCATGTTCAACATGTTCGCCGGCGGCGGCATCCACCGCATGGCGATCTTCGCGCTGAACATCATGCCGTACATCTCGGCATCGATCATCATCCAGCTCCTCACCACCGTCTCGCCGCAGCTCGAAGCGCTGAAGAAGGAAGGCGAGGCCGGCCGCAAGCTGCTGAACCAGTACACCCGCTATCTCACGGTCATCCTGGCCGCGTTCCAGTCCTACGGCATCGCGGTGGGCCTCGAAGGCGCCGGCAACGTCGTCAGCGACCCCGGCATGTTCTTCCGCCTGTCCACCGCGATCACGCTGACCGGCGGCACCATGTTCCTGATGTGGCTGGGCGAGCAGATCACCTCGCGCGGCATCGGCAACGGCATCTCGCTGATCATTCTCTCCGGCATCGTCGCCGAGCTGCCCGCGGCGCTCGCCAACATGCTCGAGCTCGGCCGTCAGGGCGCGATGTCGACCGGCCTGATCCTGGTCGTCATCATCATGGCGGTGGCCGTGATCGCCTTCATCGTGTTCATGGAGCGTGCCCAGCGCAGGCTGCTGATCCAGTATCCGAAGCGCCAGGTCGGCAACAAGATGTTCGAGGGCCAGTCCTCGCATCTGCCGCTCAAGCTCAATACCTCGGGCGTGATCCCGCCGATCTTCGCGTCCTCGCTGCTCTTGCTGCCGACCACGGTTGCGAACTTCAACGCCGGCAGCGGGCCTGAGTGGTTCCAGTGGATCACGACTCAGCTCGGCCACGGCCGTCCGCTGTTCCTGATCATGTATCTCGCGCTGATCGTGTTCTTTGCGTTCTTCTACACCGCGATCGTGTTCAACCCGACCGAGACCGCGGACAATCTGAAGAAGCATGGCGGCTTCATCCCGGGCATCCGTCCGGGTGAGCGCACCGCCGAATATATCGACTACGTGCTGTCGCGCATCACCGTGTTAGGTGCGATCTATCTGGCGATCGTCTGCTTGATCCCAGAGATCCTGATCTCCTACGCCTCGGTGCCGTTCTACTTCGGCGGCACCTCGCTGCTGATCGTCGTCAGCGTCACCATGGACACGGTGGCTCAGGTGCAGGGCTATCTGCTGGCCCATCAGTACGAAGGCCTGATCCGCAAGTCCAAGCTGCGCGGTCGCCGCCGCTAAAGAAGCGGCATCCTCGAGCGGCGGCGCAACCGCGCCGCCGATTCGCCGCGCGAGCAACGCGCGGCGTCCGCAGAGGCGACCAGCCGGCCATTCGGTCGCATCGGCAGAACTGCTCGCACTGCGACGCAATCACTGATTTCAAAGGCCTTCTTGGCGTCCGGCTATTCGCTCCCCTATGATATGGGTAGCGGTGCGGCGCCGATTATGGTTTGCACTGTTCTTGGACTTAGTCTTGGACTTAGTCTTGGACTTCAAACACAGGTGCGCGACGTATCGCTCACCAATCCGGGGGGCGTACGCCGATGAGAATTATACTTCTGGGACCGCCGGGGTCGGGCAAGGGGACCCAGGCGCAGCTGCTGGTGCAGCGCTATGGCATCGTCCAGCTCTCGACAGGCGAGATGCTGCGCGCGGCGGTTGCGGCCGGAACGCCGGTCGGGCTGAAGGCCAAGGAGATCATGGCCAGCGGCGGTCTCGTCCCCGACGAGATCGTGGTCGGAATCATCTCCGACCGGATCGACCAGCCGGATGCCAAGCTCGGTTTCATTCTCGATGGCTTCCCGCGCACCGTGCCGCAGGCCGAGGCGCTGGACGATCTGCTCAAGCACAAGCACATGAAGCTCGATGCGGTGATCGAGCTCCGCGTCAACGAGAGCGCGCTTCTGAGCCGCGTCGAGACTCGCGTTGCCCAGATGCGGGAGCGCGGCGAGGAGGTCCGGGTCGACGACACCCCGGAGGTCCTGACCAAGCGACTCGCCAGCTACCGCAACCAGACGGAACCCCTGATTCACTACTATTCCGAGCGGCGGAAGCTCTCCACCATCGACGGCATGATGGCCATCGACGAGGTCACCCGCGCCATCCACCGTCTGCTCCTGGCGCTCGGCGCGGTCGAGCCAAAGACGCATTCCCGGAACGCAACCAAGACAGGACCGGCCAAAAAGGCCAAAACTGCGAAGAGGGCGGCCAAAAAACCGGCGAAAGCAGCCAAAAAGGCCGCCAAACCGGCTAAAACCGCCAAAAAGGCGGCCAAGAAGGCCGTGAAGGGTGCCAAGAAGGCAGCCAAGAAAACTGTCAAGAAAACTGTCAAGAAAACCGTCAAGAAAGCGGTCAAAAAGACGGCCAGGAAGGCTGTCAAAAAAGGTTCGAAGAAGGGACCAAAAAAGGTCACGAAAAAGCGAGCCAAGCGCTAGCAGCGGTTGACGAAAGCCCCTGGAATCCCCTAATAAGCCCCGCATCCAAGTCGGATAGTTTCAAACGATGCCGGGCCCCAGGAAGACTAGGGGTGGGCGTCGTGTTCGCGTTTGTGAACACCTGCCCGAGAAACCAAGCACTTAAAGACCAGTCCCTGACGAGGGATCGGCAACAGGAGAGAGAGCCGTGGCCCGTATTGCCGGCGTGAACATTCCGACCAACAAGCGCGTGCTGATCGCGCTCCAGTACATCCATGGCATCGGCCAGAAGATCGCTGGTGAGATCCTGGAGAAGGTGAAGATCCCCGAGGATCGTCGCGTCAACCAGCTCAGCGATGCCGAAGTGCTCCAGATCCGCGAAGTGATCGACCGCGACTATCTCGTCGAGGGCGACCTGCGTCGTGAGGTCGGCATCAACATCAAGCGTCTGATGGACCTCGGCTGCTATCGCGGTCTGCGTCATCGTCGCGGTCTGCCGGTGCGCGGTCAGCGCACCCACACCAATGCGCGCACGCGCAAGGGTCCGGCCAAGGCGATCGCCGGCAAGAAGAAGTAAGTTTTCGCATCCAATCGCGGCGTGCGGCGAACGGGGGATGACCCGTTCGCCGCGCGCCTTTCGTTCCACAGGTGTAGCCGCTGGCATTACGGCGGCGTTTGAGATCTCCAGGAAAGGTAGTCAATGGGCAAGGAAGCCACCCGCGTTCGCCGTCGTGAGCGCAAGAACATCGCCTCCGGCGTTGCGCACGTGAACTCGTCGTTCAACAACACGACCATCACCATCACCGACGCGCAGGGCAACACGATTGCCTGGTCTTCCGCCGGCACGATGGGCTTCAAGGGCTCGCGCAAGTCGACCCCGTACGCCGCGCAGGTTGCCGCCGAAGACGTGTCGAAGAAGGCGCAGGAGCACGGCATGCGCACGCTGGAAGTCGAAGTCGCCGGTCCCGGTTCGGGTCGCGAATCGGCGCTCCGCGCGCTCCAGGCCGCGGGCTTCACCGTCACCTCGATCCGTGACGTGACCACGATCCCGCACAACGGTTGCCGTCCCCGCAAGCGTCGGCGCGTTTGATACCAGGTTGCGGGCGCATCGGCGCCCGCAATGACTTTTCTAAGAAGCCGTGGGAATGATCCGCGGCCTTTCTCCAACGCCAGTGTCTGCAACGGCAGTTCGACTGGCCTGTATGGGTGAAACAGTGACGATCCAGAAAAATTGGCAAGAACTGATTCGGCCGAACAAGCTCCAGGTACAGCCCGGCAGCGATCCGGCCCGTTTTGCGACCATTGTCGCCGAGCCGCTCGAGCGTGGCTTCGGCCAGACCCTCGGCAACGCGCTGCGCCGCATCCTGCTCTCCTCGCTCCAGGGCGCGGCGGTGCAGTCGGTGCACATCGACGGCGTGCTGCACGAGTTCTCCTCGATCGCGGGCGTCCGTGAGGACGTCACCGACATCGTGCTCAACATCAAGGACATCTCGATCAAGATGCAGGGCGAAGGCCCCAAGCGCATGGTCGTGAAGAAGCAAGGCCCGGGCGTCGTCACCGCCGGCGACATTCAGACCGTTGGCGACGTCGTCGTGCTCAACCCGGACCTCCAGATATGCACGCTCGACGAGGGCGCCGAGATCCGCATGGAGTTCACGGTCGCGACCGGCAAGGGCTACGTGCCCGCCGAGCGCAATCGTCCCGAGGACGCGCCGATCGGCCTGATCCCGGTCGACAGCCTGTACTCGCCGGTCCGCAAGGTCTCCTACAAGGTCGAGAACACCCGCGAGGGCCAGATCCTCGACTACGACAAGCTGACCATGACGATCGAAACCAACGGCGCGCTGACGCCGGATGATTCCGTGGCCTATGCCGCGCGCATCCTCCAGGACCAGCTCAACGTGTTCGTCAACTTCGAAGAGCCGCGCAAGGAAGTTGCCCAGGAGATCATCCCGGACCTCGCCTTCAACCCGGCCTTCCTCAAGAAGGTGGACGAGCTCGAGCTGTCGGTGCGTTCGGCCAACTGCTTGAAGAACGACAACATCGTCTACATCGGCGACCTCGTGCAGAAGTCGGAAGCGGAAATGCTCCGCACCCCGAACTTTGGCCGCAAGTCGCTGAACGAGATCAAGGAAGTGCTGGCCCAGATGGGTCTGCATCTCGGCATGGAAGTGCCGGGCTGGCCGCCGGAGAACATCGACGAGCTCGCCAAGCGCTTCGAGGATCACTACTGAGAATTCGTCGTTCCGGGGCGATGCGCCAGCATCGAACCCGGAACTTCGAGATTCCGGGTTCGGCTCTGCGAGCCGCCCCGGAATGACGACCGGGCGAACGCAGGCGGCCCACCTGAGCAACATGTCCGACGAACCGTCGCGGCAGTTTTAAGTAAGGACTACACACATGCGTCACGGCAAGGTTCATCGGAAGCTCAACCGCACCGCCGAGCATCGCCGCGCGATGTTCGCCAACATGTGCGCCGCGCTGATCAAGCACGAGCAGATCGTCACCACGCTCCCGAAGGCGAAGGAATTGCGCCCGATCGTGGAGAAGCTGATCACCCTCGGCAAGAAGGGCGGGCTGGCCATGCGTCGCCAGGCCATCTCCGAGATGCGCGACAAGGATCAGGTCAAGAAGCTGTTCGACACCCTCGCGCCCCGTTACAAGGACCGCCAGGGCGGCTACACCCGCATCATCAAGGCGGGCTTCCGCTACGGCGACAACGCCGCGATGGCCGTGATCGAGTTCGTCGATCGCGACGTCGATGCCAAGGGCCAGGACTCCGGCCCGGTGCAGGAGAAGGAAGCCGAGGCGGCGTAAGCCGACCGGTAGAGAGTTTTTAGAAAGCGGCGCCCCTGGGCGCCGCTTTTTTGTATGGCGCGGCGACATCTCATGCAGCGCATCGTTTTTGTTGAACGCGATTCCGGGCGGGGGCTCTCATGAGGATTGTGTTTGGGATTGCGCTGGCGCTGCTGACGTCGCCAGCCTTTGGTGAGACGCTGGTCGAGCGCGGCGCCTATCTCGTCAACAGCGTGATGGTCTGTCACAACTGCCACACGCCGCGCGGGCCGCAAGGGCTGGACCTCTCGCGCGCGCTGTCGGGTGGACAGACCTTTGACGAGCCCGCCTTCAAGGTCACCGGCTCCAACATCACGCCGGACAAGGAGACCGGCATCGGCGATTGGAGCGATGCCGAACTGAAGCGGTTTCTGGTCAGCGGCATCAGGCCGAACGGCACCAAGGCCGCGCCGATCATGCCGACCGAATTCTACACGGTGCTCACCACCCGTGATCTCGATGCGCTCGCGGCCTACCTGCGATCGGTGCCGTCAGTGCGCCACGAAACGCCGGCGCCGGAATACAGGATCGCGCTGAAGCCGGAGGTACCGACCTATGCCGGCAAACAGGCGAGCGAGGCTGAGCTGTCCGACAAGCTCGGCCGTGGCCGCTACCTCCTGACCATCGCCCATTGCCTGGAATGCCACACGCCGGAGGGCCCGTCCGCGGTGCACGATTTCGCCGCAGCAAGCGGCAAGGGCGGCAGGACATTCAAGGGACCGTGGGGCGAGTCCGTCTCTGCCAACATCACCGCGGATTCCGCAACCGGCCTCGGCCAGTGGAGCGACGACGAAATCAAACGTGCGATTACGCAAGGCATCGCCCGCGATGGCCACAAGCTCAAGCCGCCGATGGCCTATGCTGCCTACGCCACCATGACGGCGCAGGATCTCGATGCCATCGTCTCTTTTCTCAGGACGCTACCACCGAGAAATTGAATCCTCACGCGTCGGTGAGAGGCGGTTGAAGCCGCGTTTGCAGCGCACGATATCTCCGCCAGCACTCAATGGAGACGACGCATGAAGATCGACCTTTCCGGAAAGACCGCCCTCGTGACCGGCTCGACCGCCGGCATCGGCCATGCCATCGCTAAGGGCCTTGCGGGTTCGGGCGCCAGCGTCGTGATCAACGGCCGCGGCCAGGACAAGGTCGATGCCGCCGTGCGCAAGCTGGAAGCGGCCGGCGCCAAGGTGCGCGGCATCGCCGCCGATGTCTCGACCGCTGCGGGCTGCAAGGCGCTGGTCGCGGCGCTGCCGGAGGTCGACATTCTCATCAACAACGCCGGCATCTTCGAGCCGAAGGATTTCTTCGACATTCCGGACGAGGACTGGACGCGCTTCTTCGAGGTCAACGTGATGAGCGGCGTGCGGCTGTCGCGCGCGTACATGCAGGGCATGCTCAAGCGCAATTGGGGCCGCATCGTCTTCATCTCCTCGGAATCCGGCCTCAACATTCCCGTCGAGATGATCCACTACGGGATGAGCAAGACGGCCCAGCTCTCGGTCTCGCGGGGCATCGCGCAGCTCACCCGCGGCACCGGCGTGACCGTCAACTCCGTGCTGCCGGGGCCGACCATGTCGGAGGGCGTCGAGACCTTCGTGAAGGATCTCGCGAAGCAAAACGGACAGTCGGTGGACGAGGTTGCCGCCAATTTCGTCAAGCAGCATCGTCCGAGCTCGCTGATCCAGCGCTTCGCCAGCGTCGACGAGATCGCCAACATGGTGGTCTATGTTTCGTCGAAGGAAGCGTCCGCGACCAACGGGGCGGCGTTGCGGGCCGAGGGCGGCATCGTCAATACGATTGCCTGAGGCCGGCCCATGTCGGCCTACGTAATCTCCGAGGTCGAGGTGCGCGATCAAGCCGCGATGGAGGGCTATCGTGCGCTGGCGGCCCAAACCATCGCCCAATATGGCGGTCGCTACCTCGCGCGCGGCGGTGCGGCTGAAATCGTGGAGGGCGGCCCGCCAGCGAAGACCATCATCATCGTGGAGTTTCCCTCGATGGCCCGGGCGCGCGAATGGTACGCGTCGGTCGAATATGCCGAGGCGTTGAAGCTGCGGCAGACGGCGCTGGAGCGGCGGCTGATGTTCGTCGAGGGCGTGGCGGAGCCGTAACTGCCGTAGGGTTGGCAAAGCGACTTGTCCGCCGTAGCTCGAAGAGCGAAGGCGGAAGCGTGCCCACCACTTCTGTTGTAGCCGTCGAGCGATGGTGGGCACGGCGCAAGGGCGCCTTTGCCCGCCCTACGGGCTCTTCGTTACCACCCCTCCAGCACGATCTTGCCGCGCGACTTGCCGCTCTCGAGCAGCGCGTGAGCGCGCTTGAGGTTGGCGGCGTTGATCGTGCCGAAGGTCTGGTCGAGCGTGGTGCGCAAGACGCCCTTGTCGATGAGGTCGGCGACGTCGTTGAGCAACTGATGCTGCGCGATCATGTCCGGTGTCTGGAACGAGGAGCGCGTGAACATCGATTCCCAGTGCACCGAGATCGCCTTGCCCTTGAACGCGCTCACCGCGAACTCCGGCGGATCGTCGATCAGGCCGAACTTGCCCTGCGGCGCCATGAAGTCCGCGATCGCCTTGTAGTGCTGGTCGGTGAAGGTGAGGCTCGCCACCAGCGCGACCGGCGGCAGCTTGAGCTTCTCGATCTGCTCCTTCATCGGTTGGCCGTGGTCGATCACCGCATGCGCGCCGAGATCGAGGCACCATTTTTTCGATTCCGGCCGCGTCGCGGTCGCTACCACCGTCAATCCGGTGAGGCGGCGGGCAAGCTGGATCAGGATCGAGCCGACGCCGCCGGCGCCGCCCATGATCAAGAGCGTGCGCGGATCGACGCTCTTGCCTGGCACGGCGCCGAGCCGGTCGAACAGCAACTCCCACGCGGTGATCGAGGTGAGGGGAAGGGCGGCGGCTTGCGCGAACGACAGGCTCTTCGGCTTGTTGCCGACGATGCGCTCGTCGACCAGGTGGAATTCGGAGTTGGTACCAGGACGCTGGATCGAGCCGGCGTAAAACACCTCGTCGCCCGGCTTGAACAGCGTGACGTCGGGGCCGACGGCATCGACCACGCCGGCCGCGTCATAGCCGAGGATCTTGGTCTCGCCTTCGGGCGGGGCGGCGCGCTTGCGCATCTTGTAGTCGACCGGATTGGCCGAGATCGCCTTCACGGCGACGCGGATGTCGCGTCCCTTGGGCTCGGGCTTTGCGGTTTCGAAATCGATCAGTGAATTCGCATCCTCGATCGGAAGCGACTTCTTGTAGCCGATGGCTTTCATGGCTTGTCTTCTCCATCAGTTGGCGCACAGCTGGTGATGCGCGCCCCGCCGCTGTAACTGTCCCGCTAGCGCCCATTTGGCAAGTACTGTAAATTCGGGGATATAGTCCCTGTTTGGATACTAATGGAAAAATATGCATGAAGCGGCGAGATTTTACCCGGCGTCCCGGCTGCTCGGTTGAGGCGACGCTGGATCTGATCGACGGCAAGTGGAAGGGCGTGATCCTCTACCACCTCCAGGACGGCACCCAGCGCTTTGGCGAGCTGCGCCGCCGGATGCCCGGCATCACCCAGCGCATGCTGACAAAACAGCTTCGCGCGCTGGAGGAGGACAAGCTCGTCATCCGCAAGGTCTATGCCGAGGTGCCGCCGCGCGTGGAGTATTGCCTCTCCGAGCTCGGCGAGAGCCTGCGGCCGGTGATCGACATTTTGAAGGCTTGGGGCGAGAGCCACCAGCAGCGGCTGTCCTGCGCGCCGCCGCCGGCGGTGGTTGTGAAGAAGCCAAAGCGCGCGGCCTGATTTCAAGTCGCGGTCCCGGGTTCGCGCTTGCGCGCGCCCCGGGACGACGAGTGTGCTCAGAATGCGAATTGCGTACGCAATGCCACCGCATCGAACTTCGATCCGACGTCAGCTGCCGACACCGCTGAGGTCTGCTTCGACACCGTGCCATGCAGATAGTCGAGCATGAAACGGACATTGCCGTTGACGTACCAGTTGAGCGCGAGCGTGTAGACCGTCTGGCGTCCACCCGCGATGCCGGCGGCGGTCGCGAGCTGGTCGTTCAGATCGATGGTGGAGTAGCGGCCGGCGATCTCCCAGGCACCCCAGCCACCGCCGGCGAGTGAGAACGGGTGATCGGGCTTGACGCCGCCATAGGCGGCATTGGCCGGATTGTACTTGCGGGATTCACCGGTCAAAACGTAGGCTGCTTGTGCGTAGCCACCCTGGAATTTCAGGCTCGACGTGCCGACAGGCGGCACGGCGGTATTCGCATTGCGCTCGATGTTGAACCAGTAATATTCGCCCTGGACCCAGAGCGATCCGTAGGTGGCTGCGGCTTCGACGCCATAGACCTGCGCGCCCGACACATTTGCGATGGCTCCGGTCGAGATCAGGGTCGTGGGGTCAATGCGCAGCTCGGGCCGATCGCTGAGCGTGAGCGTTTGCGTGTTCGCGACCAGATTGCGCGGCGGCTGGATCAGCCATTGGGCGTCGCCGCCGAGATGCACCGAGTAATCCTTGCCGCTGACAACCTGGCCCGCAACGCGCGCGGTCGCGCCGTATTGCTCGCTGGTCCCGGGAGGCGAAACGCTCGAGGCCGAGTGAATGGCACCCGTGGTCGGGCCGGTCACGTAAGCACCAGCGAAGAACACGTCGTTGTACCAGCGAGTGCCCACCGCAGAACGAAAGTCGCCGGCGGCGATATTTTGCGCGATGATGCCGACCGAGGCGCGTTCCATGAAGGCAATGTCGTTGGAGCTCGTGGACTCATCCATGGTCCAGGCGATATCCATCACGCCGGCATCGATCGCCATCTTGCCGCCGAACGGCTTCAGCCCCGTGTAGCTGATATACGCGTTCTCGATGCCGGATGTGCCGCCGCCGGGCAGGAAGCCGACGGGAGTAGCGCCGGCGGCTCCCGTACCGCCGAAGCCGTCAGACGAACCGCCGAAGTCGTAGACCAGCGCGAAATTCCAGTCTTCGAGGAACTTGCCGGCGATACCGATGCGCGCGCGACGCACGTTCTCGCCGCTGTCGAGTTTCTGCGGCACGGTGGCCGCCGTGTTGGGGCGGTAGTCGTAGCCGCCGACATCCCAATGCACGCGGCCGGTGATGGCGACGCAGTTGGCGCCATCGGCCGTGCAGATGGTCGGCCGGTTGTTCGGCATCGTTACGATCACGCCGGCTGGGGGCGCCGTGCCCTTGACCGGAAATGCCGCGTTGGCATTGGCGACGACCGCCTTCGCCTCCGAACGCGCCTCGGCCTTCGCTTCAGCCTTGGCCTCGGCTTTGGTCTTCGCCGCGGCCGCCGTGTTCGCCGCGGTCTGGCTCTGCAGCTTGTCGAGCTTCTGCTCCAGCATCTTCAACTGCTGCTTCAGCAGCGCGATCTCCTGTTCGCTGCTGCTTGCCGATTGAGCCTGGGCCTGCGAGGCCACGAGCGCGCCGGCGAGACCAATCGCCGTGGCTGCTATTCTTGTCCTGCTCACGTTACGCCTCCATCGTTTGACCAACTTCCCCAAGTCGCGAACGGAGAGCCTAGGAATGATCGATGACTGCCCCGCGACGGCGCGCTCCGGTTGTGCGGTTCCCACTGATGTAAATTCGCAGCAACCGAATCCGCCACGGGATAGAATGCTGGATGATGAGCGTCATGCCAATCTGTGGCGCCAGGCGGCTTGTGATTTCGCACGGAGGGATTGCATTCCGGAGACACCCGGAAGGGGGTGAATATTGCCGTCTGCCGCCCTTCTATTGGGGGGCGAACGCGCCTATATTCCGGCGTCTTTTCCGAGAGGTAGGAATGTTTCGATCGACCTGGACCGCCGCCGTCACGGCATTGTGCATAGGCTTTTCGGCCCACTTCAATCCGGCTGCGGCGCAGGACCGTCGCGTCCCGTCCTCGCCGGCCGAGCTGCGGCTGTCCTATGCACCAATCGTGCAGCGGGTGCAGCCGGCGGTCGTCAACGTCTATGCCGCCAAGGTGGTGCAGAACCGCAATCCGCTGCTCGATGACCCGATCTTCCGCCGTTTCTTCGGCGTGCCGGGCCAGCAGCCCGAGCAGATGCAGCGCTCGCTGGGCTCCGGCGTCATCGTCGATGCCGCCGGCCTCGTCGTCACCAACGTCCACGTCATCGAGGGCGCAGACCAGGTCAAGGTGTCGCTGTCGGACAAGCGCGAGTTCGAGGCCGAGATCCTGCTCAAGGACCCGCGCACGGATCTGGCCGTGCTGCGGCTGAAGGACACCAAGGAGAAATTCCCGACCCTGGACTTCACCAATTCCGACGAGCTGCTGGTCGGCGATGTCGTGCTCGCGATCGGCAATCCTTTCGGCGTCGGCCAGACCGTGACCCACGGCATCATCTCGGCGCTGGCGCGCACGCAAGTCGGCATCACCGACTACCAGTTCTTCATCCAGACCGACGCGGCAATCAATCCCGGCAATTCCGGCGGTGCGCTGGTCGACATGAGCGGCAAGCTTGCCGGCATCAACACTGCGATCTATTCGCGCTCCGGCGGCTCGCAGGGCATCGGCTTTGCGATTCCCGCCAATATGGTGCGCGTCGTGGTCGCCTCCGCCAAGGGCGGCGGCAAGGCGGTGAAGCGTCCCTGGCTGGGGGCGAAGCTGCAGGCGGTGACGCCGGAGATCGCCGAGAGCCTTGGCCTGCGCTCGCCGACCGGCGCGCTGGTCGCGAGCGTGGTCTCGAATAGCCCCGCGGCGAAGGCCGGCCTGAAGTCCTCCGACCTCATCACCGGGATTGACGGCCAGACCGTCGATGATCCCAATGCCTTCGACTACCGCTTCGCGACGCGGCCGCTCGGCGGAACCGCGCTGATCGACGTGCAGCGCGGCGGCAAGCCGGCCAAGGTGACGATTGCGCTGGAGACCGCGCCCGACACCGGTCGCAACGAGCTCGTCATCACCGCGCGTTCGCCGTTCCAGGGTGCGAAGGTCTCGACCATCACGCCGGCGGTTGCCGACGAGCTGCATCTGGACGCCGACACCGAAGGCGTGGTGATCGCCGATCTCGGCGGCGACAGCGCGGCTGCCAATGTCGGCTTCCAGAAGGGCGACATCATTTTGGCCGTCAACAACCAGAAGATCAGCAAGACCGGCGACCTCGAGAAGGCCGCAGGCGAGCGCCCGCGGATATGGCGCATCACGCTGGTGCGCGGCGGCCAGCAGATCAACGTCACGCTGGGCGGATGAGTTCGAAGCGACCACAGGAGACGCCAACTCTCTTTGCCGCGGCGGGGCTCGATCACGAGGCACCGCATCCGCTGCCGGACCGGCTGCGTCCGCGTGCGCTGTCGGAGGTCGTCGGCCAGGATCACATCCTCGGTCCCGACGGCGCGCTGACGCGCATGCTGGAGACGCGCACGCTGGGCTCGCTGGTGTTCTGGGGGCCGCCCGGCACCGGCAAGACCACGGTGGCGCGGCTGCTGGCGGACGCTACCGATTTGCATTTCGAGCAGATCTCCGCGGTGTTCTCCGGCGTCGCCGACCTGAAGAAGGCGTTCGACGCCGCGCGCGCCCGCCGCGAGATGGGCAAGGGCACGCTGCTGTTCGTCGACGAGGTGCATCGCTTCAACCGCGCCCAGCAGGATTCGTTTCTTCCGGTGATGGAAGACGGCACGGTGGTGATGGTCGGCGCCACCACCGAAAACCCGTCCTTCGAGCTCAACGCGGCGCTTTTGTCGCGTGCCCGCGTGCTGGTGTTTCGCTCGCTCGACGCCGCCGCGATCGAAAAGCTGTTCGCGCATGCCGAGGAGGTCGAGGGCAAGAAGCTGCCGCTCGATGCCGAGGCGCGCGCCGTGCTGGTGCGCATGGCCGACGGCGACGGAAGGGCATCGCTAACGCTCGCCGAAGAGGTCTGGCGTTCGGCCCGCGCTGACGAGATTTTCAACGCCGCGCAGTTGCAGGATATCCTGCAACGCAGGGCGCCGATCTACGACAAGTCCGCCGACGGCCATTACAACCTGATCTCGGCGTTGCATAAATCGGTGCGCGGCTCCGATCCCGATGCCGCGCTGTATTATCTCTGCCGCATGCTGGACGCCGGCGAGGACCCGCTGTTCCTGGCCCGCCGCGTCGTGCGCATGGCGGTCGAGGACATCGGCCTTGCCGATCCGCAGGCGCTCGTCATCGCCAATGCCGCCAAGGATGCTTTCGACTTTCTCGGCCACCCCGAGGGCGAACTCGCCGTCGCGCAAGCCGTTGTGTATCTCGCCACTGCGCCGAAATCGAACGCGGTCTACACCGCCTTCAAGGCCGCCATGCAGACGGCCAAGCACGCCGGCTCGCTGCTGCCGCCAAAGCATATCCTCAATTCCCCGACCAAGCTGATGAAGTCGGAGGGCTACGGCGCAGCTTACGAATACGACCACGATGCCCCCGACGCTTTTTCGGGGCAGGACTACTTTCCGGAAGCCCTGGGCCGCCAGACCTTCTACGACCCGCCAGAGCGTGGTTTCGAGCGGGAGATCAGGAAGCGGCTGGATTATTGGGCGAAGCTGCGCAAGGAGCGGGGCGGGAAGTAGCTCCTCCAATCGAATTTACTATTTACGTAACTCGTAAATCTTGCTATTGCTCAGGCATGATCGTCAGCTACCGCGACAAGCGCACCGAGCGATTTGCCGCCGGCCAGCACGTCAAGGAATTCTCGGGATTTGCCCGCCAAGCAGAGACGCGCCTTGATCGATTGGACGCTGCCACGAGTTTAGCCGATTTGGCGGCATTGCCCGGTAATCGACTGGAAGCTTTGAAGGGCGATCGTGCAGGACAATTCTCGATCCGGATCAACGATCAATGGCGGATCTGCTTCAGTTGGCCGGAGGGATCGCCTGGCCCAACCGAGGCAGAGATCGTCGACTATCACTGAAGGAAGCTTATGCCCCGTACACCTATTCATCCCGGCGAGCATCTTGCCGAAGAGCTGCGAGAACTAGGCATCACTGCCGCGGAGCTGTCGCGTCAGATCGACGTGCCGGTCAATCGCATTACCGGCATTATCAACGGGCAGCGCGGCATCACCGCTGACACTGCTCTGCGTCTGGGTCACTGGTTCGGTACGAGCCCGCAATTCTGGATGAACCTGCAACAGCAATATGAGCTGCGGCTCGCGGAAAAAGAGGTGGGGGCGCAGGTTGCGTCGCTGCCGCGACGGTCCACGCTGCAGTCGACACGAAAGCTTGGAAAAACTGCATGAGCCGCCGTATCAAGAGAATGAACCCAAAGCCCCGTTCGCGTGACGAGCGCGATGAGTCACGTCCGTTCAAGGCGCGGACTGCGAAGAAGGCGGGGCCACGACCGGCAGGCAAGCTGGGTGCGAAGCCGCCACGCTTTGCGGCCGAGCGCGCCGAGCGGCGTCCGCCCAAAGCTGCTGCGCCGGAAACGTCTGCGCCGCCCAAACCCGTCGAGGCGCTGCTGCCGACCAAGGTGCAGACCGTCAAGGTGACGGCCGACGAGAACAACATGCGCGTCGACCGTTTCCTCGAAGCGCGCTTTCCCGGCCTGTCGTTCTCCCACATCCAGCGCGTCGTCCGCAAAGGCGAGCTGCGCGTCGACGGCAAGCGCGTCGACAGCAAGGACCGGCTGGAGGAGGGCCAGAGCGTCCGTATTCCGCCGCTGAAGCTCGATACGCCGAAGGCCGTCAGCGAGCTCTCGGAAGCCGCGCAGAAGACGCTTGCCGCGCTGAAGGAGATGACGATCTACGAGGACGACGACGTCCTCGTGCTGAACAAGCCGTTCGGGCTTGCGGTGCAGGGCGGCTCCGGCACGACGCGCCACATCGATCAGATGCTGGAGGTGATGCGCGACTCCAAGGGGCAGAAGCCGCGGCTTGTGCACCGGATCGACAAGGATACGTCCGGCTGCCTGCTCATCGCGAAGACACGGTTCGCGGCTTCACACCTGACCGGCGCGTTCCGCTCGCGGTCGGCGCGCAAAACCTATTGGGCGCTGGTGCCGGGCCTGCCGAAGCCGAAGCAGGGCCGCATCTCGACCTTCCTTGCGAAGGAAGAGAGCGAGGACGACACCATCATGCGCATCGCCCAGCACGGCGACGAGGGCGCCAGCCACGCGGTGACCTACTACGCGGTGGTCGAGACCGCCGGCAACAAGCTGACCTGGGTATCGCTGAAGCCGGTGACGGGACGCACCCACCAGCTGCGCGCGCACATGGAGCATATCGGCCATCCCATCGTCGGCGATCCCAAATATTTCAACATCGAGAACTGGCAGCTGCCGGGCGGCCTGCAAAACCGGCTGCATCTGCTCGCACGCCGCATCGTCATTCCGCATCCGCGCGGCGGCGTGATCGACGCCACCGCGCCTTTGCCGCAGCACATGCAGCAGTCGTGGAATCTGCTCGGGCTCGATGCAAGCCGGTTCGATCCGATCGAGAACGCGCCGGAGGAGTAGGGGGCGAGCCCGGCTATTGGCCCCGTCATTGCGAGGAGCCCTTGCGACGAAGCAATCCAGACTGTCTCCGCAGATACATTCTGGATTGCTTCGCTACGCTCGCAATGACGGTGTGGAGGCAGCTGTGGCTGCGCCCTCAATTCCGAAACTGCTCCAGAAACATCCGCAAGCTATCATGTGGGCTCTCGACATCGGCGATCAGCCAGCCCTCGGGCCCGTTGACCAGCACGAAGTTCAGCGTCACCCGGCGGCCGTGATTGTCGAAATTCGCCGCGACATAGGTCTTGTCGTATTGCCTGCGGACGACCGCGATCGCGACCGGGCCGAGCTTCCAGTTCGGGCTTTGCACCAGGAAGTCGTAGGGCTCCGCCCTTGGCGCGGACCACACCTTGCGCAGGCTGGAGTCGAAGAATTGCCGGGCGGTCACGGCATCGCGCGGCAGGCCTTTTGACAGTTCCGGCGCGCCCGTTCCGTAATAGGCGTAGACGTTGCGCACCAGCGATTCCGGGGTACGGAAGCCAGCCTCTGCCGCGGCCAGCCAAAGTCCCGCAAACAGGGCCACAATGCCCGCAAGTTCCCTCATGCCTGCCGCTCGCTTTATCGGGCGCCGGTCTTATCGTACAAGCCTAGCACCGAGCGAGTAGGGCCGAAAACTGACATGCGCGAATTGTTCGACGAGGCTGCGGGGCAACCCCCGCGCGATCCACGGGAATCGATCCGCCAGGCCGCGCGCGCACCGCTGCGCAAGCGCTTCTACAAGGAGGCGGGCGTCACCGAGGCCGAGGGCGGCTTTGCCATCACGCTCGACGGCAAGGCGATCCGTACGCCCTCCGGCCGCCAGGTGGTGATCCCTTCGCGCGCGCTGGCCGAAGCGGTCGCCGCCGAATGGGCGGCCCAGGGCGAGACCATCGATCCCGTGACCATGTCGCTGACGCGGATCGCCAACAGCGTGGTGGAGGGCGTCGTCGACCGTGTCGAGCTCGTAGTCGAGGATCTCGCAAAATACTTCGAGTCCGACCTGCTGTTCTATCGCGCCGGTCATCCCGAGGGGCTGGTCGCCCGCGAAGCCGCACATTGGGACCCCGTGCTGTTCTGGGCCGCGGAGACGCTGGGGGCGCATTTCATCCTGTCCGAAGGCGTCATGCATGTGAAGCAGCCGGACGAGGCGCTCCAGGCCGCCCGCGCTGCACTGCCCGGGGATGCCTGGTCGGTCGCGGCGCTCCATGTGGTGACGACCCTGACCGGCTCGGCGCTGCTGGCGCTGGCGCTGGCCCACGGCGTGCGTGATGCCGGCCAGGTCTGGGACGCCGCTCATGTCGACGAGGACTGGAACATCGAGAAATGGGGCGTGGACGAGGAGGCGGCCGCCCGCCGCGCCGCCCGCTTGAAGGATTTTCAGGCCGCCGTGGCGGTTTTAGCCGCGGTGAAGCCACAAGCGGCCAAAGGTCCTTAACGAGAGGTTTACGAGGGCGGCCTTAGGGTGGGGACCAGCGTTCCCAGGGCCCCCTTGAGATGCCGACGCCGATAAGCTCGATCGTTCCCGTCAGTGCTGCCAGCCCCGTGGCTGATGCGGTGACGCCCGATCTCGTGCTTCAGGCAGGCAGCGTCGTCGACGCCAGGGTCGTCAGCGTCCTCGCCGACAATCTGGTGCGGATCGCGATCGCCAATTTGTCGATGGACGTGATGTCTGAAGTGTCGCTGACGCCGGGGCAGAACCTCCAGCTCGCGGTGTCGCAGAACGACGGCACCATCCGCCTCGCGGTCATGAACGGGGCAGGCGAGGCATCGGCGGATCAGATCACGCTGACGCCGGCCGCAGCCTCGCTGGTGGATAGTCCATCACTTGCGCCGTCCGCGACCGCGGCACGTAACACGCTGACGCCTTTGGAGCAGGTCGCCGTCACCGTCGCCTCGGCCGAAGCCGTGACCAAGCAGGGCAGCCAGGCGCCGCTGTTCGCCAATCTGGCGTCCGTCGTCACCGGCAGCGATCTGCCGGCGGGACTGAAGCAGGCGGTGCTGGACGTGCTGGCGCAGCAGACGCCGCTCAACCCCGGGCTTGATGGTGGCGATATCGAGTCCGCCTTCCAGAAGTCCGGCCTGTTTCTCGAAGCCTCTTTGGCCGCGGGTGCTACGCCATCCTCTGGCACGACGCCCGATCTGAAGGCGGCGCTGTTGGTGTTGCGCCAGACATTGACCACGCTCGAGACCGGCTTGCCGCAGGCGCCGGCGCAAGGCGTCGCGCAGCCGGCAAGCGCCGCGGCGACCCCGCAGACCGCAGCTTCCGCACTTCAGGCAGCGGGCGAGGCCGCTCAGGCGGCGCTGCCGTCGCCCGATACGGAGCTCGCCCAACAGGCGCAACTGCCGCGCGGCGCTGCGCTCGCAGCCGCCGTGCTGGCAGAGATGGCGGGTGGCGCTCCGCAGACCGCGGTGCCGCGCACCATGTCCGCCGGCCTTGCCGCGAGCCTTTTGCAAGAGGTCACGCAAAACCTGCCGCGCATGATCGGCAATGTACCGGGCTCCAACAAGGCCGTGCCGGATGGCCACCTCCTCGAGGCCGCCGCGCGCACGACGCCACCGCCGTTCCGCGGCGCGCTGCCGTCGCCGCAGTCGATCGCCTCGCCGTCGCTCGCGCCGGATACGCCGCTGGCTGCGACGGTGCACCGTCTGCTCGACGACACTGATGCCGCGATTGCGCGGCAGACGCTGCTCCAGGTCGCTTCGCTCCCCGATCGCACCGATGCCTCCGGCCATCGCATCGACTCCACCGTGCCGCAGTGGAATTTCGAGATTCCGTTCGCGACGCCGCAGGGCACCGCGATGGCGCAGTTCGAGATCTCGCGCGACGGCGGCAATGAGTCCTCCGATCCCGCCAAGCGCGCCTGGCGCGCGCGCTTCACGCTCAATGTCGAGCCGGCCGGCCCCGTCCATGCGCTGATCACGCTCAACGGCGACAAGACCTTTGTCCGGATGTGGGCGGAGCGGCCGGCGACCGCGCAGCAGCTGCGCGCCGGCATCGGCGAGCTCAGCCAGGCGATGACCAGGGCCGAACTCAAGCCCGGCGATATCGTCGTACGCGACGGCACACCGCCGCAACCGGCACCGGCCCGCGCCGGCCATTTTCTGGATCGCGCCACATGAGCGATCCCTCCAAGCTCGCTATCGCGCTGCACTACGAGAAGGGCAGCAACGCGCCTGTCGTCGTCGCCAAGGGCCGCGGCACGATTGGCGAAAAGATCGTCGAGATCGCCAAGGCCAACGACATCCCGATCGAGGAGAACGAGATTTTGGCCGGCGCGCTCTCCAAGGTCGAGCTTGGCGAGGAGATCCCGCCGGATCTCTACAAGGCCGTGGCCGAGGTGCTGGTGTTCGTGCTGCGGCTGTCGGGTCGGGGGCGCTGACGCGCTGTCATCGTTTCACCACGATGGCGGCTGCATGGTCGGCGCCAATTCCATCGCTCAACGGACATCGCCCGTGCTGACCCGCCGTTCCACTCTCGGCCTTCTCGCCGCAGCCACGATCCTGCCGCAGCGCGCGCTCGCCCACGTCGCGCCGCCGCGTAACGAGATCCGCGGCAGCCTGGCAAAACGCTTCACCGACCTCGGCACGTCAGGCACCTTCGTCGGCTACAAGGTCGAGGACTATCTGATTGTCGCCAGCGACAAGGAACGCTCCGGCGAAGCGAAGCTGCCGGCCTCGACCTTCAAGATCCCGAACTCGCTGATCGCGCTCGAGACCGGCGTCGTCTCTGACCCTGACAAGGACGTGTTTCCCTGGGACGGCGTGAAGCGCCCGATCGAGGCCTGGAACAAGGATCACACGCTGCGCAGCGCGATCGCGGTGAGTGCGGTGCCGGTCTATCAGGAGATCGCGCGTCGCATCGGCCAGGAGCGCATGCAGAAATATGTCGACCTGCTCGACTACGGCAATCGCGACATCGGCGGCGGCATCGACCAGTTCTGGCTCACCGGTGCCTTGCGCATCGATCCGGTCGAGCAGATCGATTTCGTCGACCGGCTGCGCCGCCGGGCGCTGCCGATTTCCAAACGCAGCCAGGATCTCGTGGCTGACATTTTGCCGGTGACCAAGGTCGGCGACAGCGTCATTCGCGCCAAGTCGGGCTTGACCGGACGGGAGCAGGGCTCGCTCGGCTGGATGGTCGGCTGGGCCGAGAAGGGCGAGGCGCACACCGTGTTCGCGCTCAACATGGATTGCCCCGAGCAGCGCCACATCGAGGCCCGCATGACGCTGACGCAAGCCTGCCTTGCCGAGATCGGCGCGGTCTAGCTGGCGCGCGCGAACCCGCTCGATTAGCATCCTCCCGACCAAGCAAAGAAAAAGGTCGGGAGGACATAATGAACTCAACGCCGCTCTGGCTGTCGTCGCTTACGCTCGCCGCCGCGGGCGGCTGGCTTGCCGCCACGATGTTTGCTGCGCCCGCCACCAGCAAGGAGCCGCGCTTTCCGCAGCTCACCATGGATCAGCTAGATGCCAAGCAGAAGCCGCTCGGCGAGCAGATCATGAAGGTGTCGAGCGTCGGCATCGGCGGGCCCTACAATCCGATGATCCGCAGCCCCGTGCTCGGCCAGCGCCTGTTCGACCTGTTCTACTATCTGCGCTGGGAAACCTCGGTCCCGACAAAACTCAACGAGTTTGCGATCCTGATCATCGGCCGGCAGTGGCGCTCGCAGGTGGAATGGTTCGCCCACGCGCCGCTCGCGGCCAAGGCGGGCCTGTCCGCCGACATCATCGCGGAGCTGAAGGCCAACAAGCGGCCGTCGAAGATGGCCGAGGATGAAGCGCTGGTCTACGACTTCGTCACCGAGATCACCACGACCAAAAAGGTCACCGACGAGACTTACGCGCGGGCCAAGAAGGTCTTCAACGACCAGCAGATCGTCGACCTCACCGCGGTATCAGGCAATTACGTGATGGTCGCGATGCTGCTCGCCATGGCCGAGGAGACGGTGCCGCCGGACAAGCAGGAGCCGTTCAAGGCGGGTGAGCCGTAGGGTTTGTCCTCGTTGTTGGGAGCGCAACTCTCACCACGTCATTGCGAGCGCAGCGAAGCAATCCAGAGTCCCTCCGCGGAACGATTCTGGGTTGCTTCGCTGCGCTCGCAATGACGGAGTATGTGGAGCTGGCATCGACTCTCATGTGCTCCTCATGGTGAGCAGCTCGCGAAGCGGGCGTCTCGAACCATGAAAGTCGAGCAGGTTCACAGCTTCAATAATGTCAAATGGGACTACCCTGGCCTCAGGGCCTGTCGGCCGTCTTCTTCACCGTCAGCGCCTGGTCAATGGCAAAGCCGCCGATCTCGCTCATCGCCTGCGAGATCACGTCGCCCTTGCGGGCAAAACCTTCGGAAAGGACATCGAACTGGGTGCGCGCCAGCCGCAGCACCTCGATCGGCACGGAGACCACGGTCTCGTTGAAGCTGTCCACGGAGGCGCGCAAGCTGTCCAGCTCGGAGGTGAGCTTGCCGATATGGCTTTCGGCATCCTGCATCAGGCAGAGCAGCTTGCCGCGCTCGGCATTGAACGCAGCGCGCTCGGCGGCAGCGGCCGCAGTGACGTCGGCCAGCTGTGCCCGCAGCGCCTCGATCTGGCTGACCATCGCGTCGGAGGCGAGCTCTGCGGCCTCGCGCAGCTCGGTGCTGCGCGTGCTCTCTTCCTGCTGCTGGTGATAGAGCCGCTCGGCCGTCATCGCGCGCTGTGCCAGCGACTCGATCAGGCTCGCCGCGCGCAACAGCATCTCGCCGTTCCGCCCTGACACCATGCTGGCCATGCGCCGCAGGAAATCGACGGTTTCGGACGATGAGTTCGGCGGCAGTGGGACGACCGTCGCGGACATGAGGGTGATGCTTGCAGTCAGAAGAGATGGACCGCCGCCGTACCGACTGGGCTCACGCAACATTCGGCGCCTGATCGTAAGCCCCGAGCAAGCCTGAATCGGCTGGCCCGGTCAACTGGCTGGCGCGGTAAATGCGGCTTCGTAGCTCGGATGGAGCGGAGCGAAATCCGGGCTACGCGGTCAGCCGCAGCGGGGCTAAATTTGAGGTCAGGCGTCCTTCTGCCGCCCGATCCGGCCTAGATGGGTGAAGCCGAACCCGGCCGAATATTTCAGGCCATAGCCGAGCGCCCGGTCGATGCCGATATGGGCGAGCCAGATCAAGGCGATGGACAAGGTGAGCGGCGAAGTGAGGCCGAAACCCAGCGTCAGCAGCGCCACGGGAGCCATGTAGCTGTGGGCGGCATTGTAGGCCAGCGCGCCGAATTTGGCGCCTGACAGGTAGGCCAGGAAGCTTAGATCGGGGACGAAGAAGAGCAGGGCAAACACTGCCCAAGAGCCGTCCCAGGCCCAGTAGAGCATCACCATGCCCAAGAACAGGGTCAGGCCCTCCAGCCGCAGCAGGATGTTGACACCGCCGGTCACAGAGCCGGTTTCCGCCGTTCCTTGGTCCATCGTCGCCTCCCGGGCAAAACTTTGTAATTCCTTGCGCTTTGGCGCTGCTTCAAGGCAGCCCTGCGGCGCCGAAAGCGGCTTCCCGGCCCGCAAAATGCCGTGTTAGAACCCCCGCCAATCGCATTTAGGCTAAGAACTGGCGGGAGCAAATGAAGAATATTCTGGACGCCCTTGAAGATCGTCGTGCCGGCGCAAAGCTCGGCGGCGGGGAGAAGCGCATTGAGGCGCAGCACGCCCGCGGCAAGCTGACCGCCCGCGAGCGCATCGAGCTGCTGCTCGACAAGGGATCGTTCGAGGAGTTCGACATGTTCGTCGAGCACCGCTCCACCGAGTTCGGCATGGAGAAGAACAAGATCCCCGGCGACGGCGTCGTCACCGGCTGGGGCACCGTCAACGGCCGCAAGACGTTCGTCTTTGCCAAGGACTTCACCGTGTTCGGCGGCTCGCTGTCGGAAACGCACGCGCTGAAGATCACAAAACTCCAGGACATGGCGATGAAGGCGCGGGCGCCCATCATCGGCCTCTATGACGCGGGCGGCGCCCGCATCCAGGAAGGCGTCGCCGCGCTCGCCGGCTATTCCTACGTGTTCCGCCGCAACGTGCTCGCCTCCGGCGTGATCCCGCAGATCTCCGTCATCATGGGTCCCTGCGCCGGCGGCGACGTCTATTCGCCGGCCATGACCGACTTCATCTTCATGGTGAAGAACACCAGCTACATGTTCGTCACCGGCCCCGACGTGGTGAAGACCGTCACCAACGAGGTCGTGACCGCCGAAGAGCTCGGCGGCGCCTCGGTGCACGCCACGCGCTCCTCCATCGCGGACGGTGCCTTCGAGAACGACGTCGAGACGCTGCTGCAGATGCGTCGCCTGATCGACTTCCTGCCGTCCAACAACACCGACGGCGTGCCGGAATGGCCGAGCTTTGACGACATCGGCCGGGTCGACATGTCCCTGGACACGCTGATCCCCGACAATCCGAACAAGCCCTACGACATGAAGGAGCTGATCCTCAAGGTCGTGGACGAGGGCGACTTCTTCGAGATCGCGGACCTGTTCGCGAAAAACATCGTCACCGGCTTCGGCCGCATCGCCGGCCGCACCGTCGGCTTCGTCGCCAACCAGCCGATGGTGTTGGCCGGCGTGCTCGACTCTGACGCCTCCCGCAAGGCCGCGCGCTTCGTCCGCTTCTGCGATGCCTTCAACATTCCGATCGTCACCTTCGTCGACGTCCCGGGCTTCCTGCCGGGCACCGCGCAGGAATATGGCGGCCTGATCAAGCACGGCGCAAAACTGCTGTTCGCCTATTCGCAGTGCACCGTGCCGCTGGTCACGATCATCACCCGCAAGGCCTATGGCGGCGCCTTCGACGTCATGGCGTCGAAGGAAATCGGCGCCGACATGAACTACGCCTGGCCGACCGCCCAGATCGCGGTGATGGGCGCCAAGGGCGCGGTCGAGATCATCTTCCGCAGTGACATCGGCGACCCCGACAAGATCGCAGCAAGAACCAAGGAATACGAAGACCGCTTCCTGTCGCCGTTCATCGCAGCGGAGCGCGGCTACATCGACGACGTCATCATGCCGCACTCGACGCGCAAGCGGATCGCAAGGGCGCTGTCGATGCTGAAGGACAAGAAGGTGGAAACGCCGGCGAAGAAGCACGACAATTTGCCGTTGTGAGGACACGCAGCCCGGATGGAGCGTAGCGAAATCCGGGTTTCGCCTTGGTCCCGCATGTCGCTTCGCTCATGCGGGCTACTGGCTCCGTTTCTGATTTGGCATCCTCGACCTAACTCGAATGACCGAAGACGATTCCAGCGACGAGATTTCCGACATCGAAGCCCGGATCGAGGCACTGGCCGCGATCGCCGAACGGTGCCGGAAGTACATTCTGGCGTCCAAGATCGCCGTTGGCAGTGGAGTCGCGCTACTGCTGATCACGATCCTCGGCCTGTTAGGGACGGGGCAGACCGCCGCACTCGGATCGATCGCCCTGGTGCTCGGCGGAATTGTTTCGCTCGGCTCGAATGTCAGCACGTTGCGTCAGACGGACGAGGCTATCCAAGCCGCGGAGGCGCTTCGTGCACAATTGATCGGCAGGATCAACCTTCGGGTGGTTGAGGACACGCCGATGAAATTGGTGTGATGCACTGTATCGCGCAGTGTACGGTGCGTAGGGTGGATTAGCGAAGCGTAACCCACCATCTGTGTTGAGACATGCATTGGCGGATTACGCTTCGCTAATCCACCCTACGAGCTACGAGCGCGCCACATCCGCCGCTGCGAAATGCGCCATCTGGTCGGCATGCGCCTTGACGAATGCCGGCCGCCCGGTGGCGCGCGCGACGTAGGCGCGGCAGGCGGGGCTGTCCGCCAGTCCGCCCTGACTATCGACGACGCGCAGCACGTCCGACATCAGGATGTCTGCGACGGAGAAGGAGCCCGCGAGCCATTCGCGCTCCGCCAACACCGGTTCGAGATGCTTGAGGCGAAGCTTGAGGAAATCGTCGACGAATTTCCAGGCCGCCGTGTCGGTCGGATGTCCCATGAACTTCGACATCGTCCAGGGCAGGCTCGCCATCTCCACCGAATTGAGCGCCGCGAATACCCACTCCGTCGCATCGCTGCGGCCGCGCGGATCTGACGGCATCAGCTTGGTGCTGAGCTGTCCCAGATGCAGCAGGATCGCGCCGCTCTCGAAGATCGAGAGATCGCCGTCGGTCAGCCACGGCACCTGGCCGAACGGCTGGTGCGCGAGATGTGCGGGGCCCTTGTCGCCGGACACTCTCGCGACGCGATAGGGCAGGGCGGCTTCTTCGAGCGCCCAGCGGACGCGAAGGTCGCGGACGAAGCCGCGCGGGGGCGGGGGAACCCAGTCGAAGGTGGTGAGGGTGAGGTCGGGCATGCGGCGTCTCCTCGCTGTCTGGGCAGAGGACGGATGAGGAGCGGACGTTCCGACAGAGGGGAGATGTTTTTTGTGCGTAGCGTGCTCCGCCGGCTTACCGGCACGCCGGATAGCCGAAGCGCCTGACGATTTCGCTTCCCGAGATCGAATGGAAGGCGAAGGTGTCCATGAAATGGTTCTCGGTGACATATTGGCGCAATGCGGCGTTATATGTGCTGGCCATTTGTTGCGTGCGCGACGGGCTGATAATGCCCTTTTTCATGGATCCGCCCGCGTGAAACAACAAGGTGGCGCCCGGCATGACGCAGACATTGCGTATGGACAGGAACATCGTGCAGGCCGATTGACAATGGCCGTCGATGCGAAAGCGCTCACCCGACGCGTTGTACTGCTGGATCACTGCCAGGAAGTGATCAAATTCGGCTGGAGTGGCCGCGCCGTAGCCCATATGCAGGGACGACACGGAGCCGTCGGCGTAGGCCGATTGTCCGGCCAGACCGCAGAACACGAGAAGGTATCTGAGCGCTCGCAACGCCCGCGCCAATCGCTGCCATTTGTTCACGGTACTCTCCTGAATAGGTGGAGTGTTTGAAAGTGGTCATTCCAATGCGTCTTGCAGATAGGACTATACTGGTCTTTCATCGACGGAGGCGCGATCACTGCCGGGCTGGGTGATCTCTATCGTCACGGGATAGATGAGTTTTGCGGCGAGGTGACTGGCCCGACGTGAAACGCACGCGCGAGACGCTGGTGCTGGCGCAGGAGTTTGCGAAGTAGCCGCGGTCTTGTAGCCCGGATGGAGCACAGCGCAATCCGGGATTTTCGCGTGAGGCTTCGTCGGCCCCGGATTGCGCTTCGCTCCATCCGGGCTACGGACCCTTCCTGTCACCGTTGCAATGAATCTGAACGCGCGATTCAGCCGCAGTTCATGTCGCGAGCCCGACACTTCCTCCGCATCATGCAACGCTTGCCCGAGAGGAAGACATCATGGAACGCCGCAATTTTCTGAAGCTCGCATTCGGCGTCGCGGCCGGAGCCGCCGCGTTCACCGCCGCCGCACAGGCCGCGCCGCTGGCGCCGCAGCCGCTCGGCGATCCCCGCATGCCGCAAGGCAATCCGGATGCTCATCCGGCGGTCACCAGCAGCGAGGAAGCCGCCCAGCTCAAGCCGGAGCAGGTGCACTGGCATGGCCGTCACCGGGGCTGGGGCCGCAGGCACTGGGGCTGGCGCCGCCGGCGCTGGCATCGCCACCATTGGTAAGCTTCGCGCAAGCCAGGCTTTGAACGGGGACCGCGGGTCGCGGTCCCTGTTTTGATTCGGCGCTGTTGCAAGACGATGCGTTGCAGCCGCCCAAAGAAATGGCCGCGCAGGCTGATCCTGCGCGGCCATTTTGCAATGCGAAAAGAAGAGATCAGATCGGGCGGCAGCGGCCACCCCACCAGCGGAAGCCGTACGGGCACACGCGCGGGCGCACCACGACGACAGGCGCGGGAGCCGGCGCCACCACGACGACCGGCGGGCGTCCGGCCATCGGGCGGCAGCCACCATACGGGCCGCGATACCAGCCGGGGCCGCAGCCGCCAGCGGCGCTGGCCGCTTCGCTAAAACCGACGACCGCGCTCGCGAGCATCACGGCGGCGAAGAGATATTTCATTTGACCTTCCTTCTCGTCCTTGGGGCAGATTCTCAGGGGACAGCGCGCTTGCGGCGCACAATGAATCAAAAGACACGATTCGACACGTTAAATCTCGGAGATACGTGCCGACACGTCGCGATCCAAATCTGCCAATCATGACCTGAATGCGGCATGAACGTTCCCCGCATCCTGCCTTGGGGGACACGTACCTGTCGCTAGCGCCCGAGAAAACCCAGCACCAGCTCCCTGTACTTCTCCGGCGCTTCAAGGAAGACGAGATGGCCTGTGTTGGGGATCACCACGGCCCGCGCGTTCGGCATCTTCGCGGCGAGCGCCTTCGCGAGCTCGGCATTCTCGCCCATCTTGGCGCGCAGCGCCTCCGGCGCGAGGGGGCGGCCCGGCGCGTTGTGATCGTCGGCGCCCATGATGAACAGCGTCGGCTCGGTGATGAGTGCGACCTCGTGCGCCACAGGCTCGCGATAGATCATCTGGCCGGAGCTGACGAAGGCGCGCAGCCAGCGCGGGTAATCGGGGCTGCCCTTGATGTTGAAGCGGGCATCGATGAAGGGCGTGATCTGATCCGGCGGCAGCTTGATCGCGTAATTGGTCTGGAGCTGTTTTCGGTAGCCCTCGGCGGTGAGCTTGTCCTCGCTCTCGATGATCTTCTCGGTCGGCGTCGGCGGCACGTAGAGGCGGTAGTCCTCGAGCCCAATGGGGGCCGTCAGAACAAGGTGCGCGACACGGTCCGGATAGGCGCGGGCGATGCGTACGCCCAGCATGCCGCCGAGCGAATGCGCGACGACCTCCGCCTTGTCGATCTTGAGATGGTCGAGCAGCGCGATGGTGTTGCGCGCCAGCGTGTCGAAATGCAGTTCACCCAGGGGCTTGGAGGATTTGCCGAAACCGATCTGGTCCGGCACCACGACGCGGAAACCGGCCTCGCTCAGCATCTTGATCACGGGCGCCCAATAGCTCGACGGGAAATTGCGTCCGTGCAGCAGCACGACAGTACGGCCGTTCGGCTGCGCAGGCGCCACGTCCATATAGGCCATGCTGAGTTGCTCGCCGTCATTGACCACGGGGAGCAGTTGCACAGGGTAGGGATAGGCAAAGCCTTCGAGCGCGATGCCGTAGGGCTCGCGCGGGGCGGTGTCGGCGGCATGGGATGCAAACGAGCTAGCAAGGAGGGCGGCAGCGAGCGCGGCCGGGAGGAAGCGGTTCATGAAGGTCTCCGTCATGCCCGGGCCTGTCCCGGGCATCCACGTGCCAGCCGCAACAAAGGCGTGGATGGCCGGGTCAAGTCCGGCCATGACGACGGGGAGAGTTCACACGCAAATGTGCGGTCGCACGCATCTCGCGTGATCAGTCCTTCCCATTCCCGAACAGCGCGGCGAACTGCTTTTCGCCGGTGCGGGTGAAATTCACCACGCGGCTGCCGGGCGTGGCGTCGCGCGCGGCCCATTTCAGCTCGGCGAAGCGCTGCATCATGGCGGCCCCCAGCGTGCCGGCGAGATGGTGGCGCCGCTCGCTCCAGTCGAGGCAGGCCTTGCAGACAGGGCGGCGGGGATGGGCGAGCATCTCGGCCGAGATCTGCAGATGCTTTGCCAGGAAGCGCTCACCCTCGGCCGTCAGCTCGATGTCCTGCTTCTTCTGCCTGACCAGGTTTCGCTCGCGCATGGTGTCGAGCATCTGCACGCCGAGATCGCCGGCGAGATGGTCGTAGCAGATGCGCGCGCGCCGCAGCGCCGGATCCTTCGGCCCGGTGCGCACGCGCATATGGCCGGTGCGCGCGGCAAGGCCCGCAAGCCCCTCGAGCACGCCGGCGACGTCGTCGTCGGTGAGGCGGTAGTAGCGGTGGCGGCCCTGCTTCTCCGGCTCCACCAGCCCGCCGGCTTCGAGCTTGGCGAGATGCGAGCTCGCGGTCTGCGGCGTGATGCCGGCCTCCTGCGCCAGCTCGCTCGCGGTGAGCGCGCGTCCGTTCATCAGCGCCGTGAGCATGTTGGCGCGGGCGGGGTCGCCGACCAGCGCGGCGATCATGGCGATGTCGGGTCCTGATTTCATGCTTCGATGGTAGCCGAAGCATTGTGGTCGGGCAAGCCAGTAGTCTCTCAACACGTCGTCACTGCGAGGAGCGCAGCGACGAAGCAATCCAGACTGTCCCCGCGGGGGGATTCCTGGATTGCTTCGCTGCGCTCGCAATGACGGGAAAACCAGGAGAGCCCACCATGTCCGTCACCGTCTTCATCCGCTACCAGCTCGATCCCTTCAAGCGCGCGCAGTTCGAGGAGTATTCAAAACGCTGGCTCACCATCATCCCGAAATGCGGCGGCGACCTGATCGGCTATTTCATGCCGCACGAAGGCACCAACAACATCGCCTTCGCGCTGATCACCTTCGAAAGTCTGGCCGCCTATGAAGCCTATCGCGCCCGGCTGCGACAGGATGCGGAAGGCATGGCGAATTTCCATTTCGCCGAGGAGCACAAATTCATCCTCGCCGAAGAGCGCACGTTTTTGCGCAAGGTGGTATTGTAGGCCACCAACGATGAGGAGACGCCCATGATCGCCGTGATCTTCGAAGTCTGGCCCAAGCCGGAACACCGCCAGACCTATTTCGACCTCGCGGCCGATCTGAAGCCGATCCTGCAGACCATCGACGGCTTCATCTCGGTCGAGCGTTTCGAGAGCCTGACCGAGAAGGGCAAGATCCTGTCGGTGTCGTTCTGGCGGGACGAAGCAGCAGTCCAGGCCTGGCGCAATACGATGGAGCACCGCCGCA
Source organism: Bradyrhizobium sp. GW821-FHT13H05 (assembly GCF_058804065.1). Classification (NCBI taxonomy): domain Bacteria; kingdom Pseudomonadati; phylum Pseudomonadota; class Alphaproteobacteria; order Hyphomicrobiales; family Nitrobacteraceae; genus Bradyrhizobium; species Bradyrhizobium sp. GW821-FHT13H05. The sequence goes on from NZ_JBXAPO010000007.1 coordinate 68,699, forward strand.
CCCAGGCCAAGGGCAGGGCGCAGATCTTCGCCGATTATCACCTGCGCATCGCCAGCGTGGTCAGGGACTACAGCATGAACGATCGTGAGCAGGCCCCGAAGGACAGCCGCGCGGTGCACGACGTGCACTAGCGCGCTTCGAAGAGCGTGCCTATGTTCGCGCGGCCAACAAGGGAGAGAAACATGCATGTGACAACCGCTGACAAGCGCGCGGCGTTCAAGAAGATGCACGAGAGCGGCTGCTTCGTTCTGCCCAATCCGGTCGATGTCGGCAGCGCCAAGGCGTTGCAGCATCTCGGCTTCAAGGCGCTGGCGTCATCGAGCGCGGGCTTTGCCTGGACCATCGGCAAGGCCGACAATCGCGTCACCGTCGAGGACGTCTGTCAGCATCTGGCAGCATTGAGCACGGCTGTCGATATCCCCGTGAATGCGGATTTCGAAGGCGGTTTTGCGGTCGAGCCGGACAAGGTCGCCGACAATGTCGAGCGCTGCGTGCGCACCGGCGTTGCCGGTCTCTCGATCGAGGATTCCACCGGCGACAAGAACAACCCGATCTACGACCGCGCGCTGGCGGTCGAGCGCATCAAGGCCTCGCGCAAGGCGATCGGCGACAGCAACACGATGCTGGTCGGCCGCTGCGAGGCGTACCTCTGGGGCATCACCGACCTCAAGCTCGTCATCGACCGGCTCGCGGCTTACGCGGACGCGGGCGCCGATTGCCTCTACGCACCTGGCCTGAAGACCCGCGAGGACATCGCCGCGGTGGTGAAGGCGGTCGCACCAAAGCCGTTCAACCTGCTGATCGGCGGCTCCGGCCTGTCGCTCAAGGAGGCCGAGGATCTCGGCGTCCGGCGCATCAGCGTCGGCGGCTCGCTCGCCCGCGCCGCCTGGGGCGGTTTCATGCGCGCCGCGAAGGAGATGGCGGAGAAGGGCACGTTTACGGAGCTTGCCGGCGGCTATCCCGGCGGTGAGCTCAACAAGATGTTCAGTTAAACGAAAGGCGGCGGGACCTTTCGGGTCCCGCCGCCTTCACGCTTCATTGCAAATCGTTACTTCGCACCCTCGGACGGAGCGGCCGGATCAGGCGCCGCCGGCTTGCTCGGCGCAGCACCGGTGGTCACGCCCGGCGCGGTGTTGCCACGCGGCGTTACGTCACGCATGCCGGGAGGCGCGGCCGGATTGGCCGGCGTGGTCTGCGCGGTCTGCGACATCGGCGCGTTGCTGGCCTGGTTACCGGTGCTCGAATTGTTCAGGCCATAGAACACAGCGCCCAGCACCAGGGCGACGGCCACGGCGAACAACGCAACCTTGCCGCTGGAGGCGGGGCCTTCACCAAGCTCGGGATCGGCCTGGAGATCGGCATCCCGGCGCGCCGCACGAAGGTACTCATCGTCGGTGAAGTTGGGGCGATACGGATCGTTGGGAAAACGGTCGTCAGCCATCATGAGGTCTCCTCGTTTATTGCGGCCTGACAACCCGTAGATGCGAGATTCTGTTCCGCCCGCTCCAATGCTTTCGTCGCATGTTGCCCCCGCGCCGGGAATCGGGAACCTGTTCCACCGGATGAAACTCCCGATCATCCTGGGAACCCCCAGGGTAAGTTCCATCACAGGGAGGAGGGAACAAGGCGATGTGGAGCCTGCCACCGACCGATAGCGTGCTGCATTTCCTGTCGCTGATCGCCGTCGCCGCGCAAGGCATGTCCGCGGCGCTCGCGGCTGGCAGGCGCAGCATGGACTGGCTGGGCGTCTGCTTCCTCGGCTGCATCACCGCGCTCGGCGGCGGCACGCTGCGCGATCTCTTCCTCGGGCACTATCCGCTGGCCTGGGTGCAGAACCCGATCTATCTCGCGCTGGCCGGCGGCGCCGCCTTCCTCACCATCTTGATGGCGCGGCTCGTGCACAGGCTCAAGCTCGCCTTCATCGTGCTCGATGCGATCGGCCTCGTCGTCTTCACCATGACCGGCTGCGACATCGCCTGGCAGATGGATGCCACGCTGCCGATCGTGATCGTCTCGGGCATGGTGACGGGATGCGCCGGCGGCGTGTTGCGCGACGTGCTCTGCAACGACGTGCCGCTGCTGTTTCGCTCCGAGCTCTACGCCACCGTTTCGGTGGCGACCGGCCTGTTCTACGCCACCGCCTTCGGCCTCAATCTCAACGCCGAGCTCTGGACCATCTTGACCTTCATCCTCGGCATCAGCTTCCGCCTGCTCGCGGTGCGCTACAAATGGGAGATGCCGAAATTCGTGTTCACGGGGGACGAGGAAAAATAGCGCTTGTGTTGCCTCGCTCCATCCCCGTCGTCATTGCGAGCGGAGCGAAGCAATCCAGAGATGCATCCGCGGAGACAGTCTGGATTGCTTCGCTCCGCTCGCAATGACGGGACTATTGCCCCTTCCTTGCCTTCGCCACCTGCGCCGGCGTCACCAGCGGGCCGGCATTGCCCCAGGAATTGCGGATGTAGTTCGCAACTGCCGCGATCTCGTCGTCGGACAATTGCTTGGCATAGCCCGGCATCTCGCCGGTGTTCGGCGCGCGGGGCGTCGTCACGGTGTGGGCGCCGTCGAGGATGATGCGCAGGGTCGAGGACGGATTGACCGATTGCAACAGCGCATTGGCGGGCAGCGGCGGATAGATCCGCGGCGCGCCGGACCCATCGGCCTCATGGCAGGCGATGCAGAGCCTTGCGTAGACGGCCTGGCCCGTCTTCATCTCGGCCTCGTCAGGCGGTGTCACGATGGTCTCGCGCCGCGCCGGCGGCAGGCTCTTCAAGTAGATCGCGATCGCGCGCAAATCGGCATCGCTCATCTTCGCGGTCGAGTTGACGACGACCTCGGCCATCAGCCCGCCGGCATGGCTTTTGGCATTGCGCCCGCTTTGCAGATACTCGGTGATGTCCTCGGCGCTCCACGATTTCAGCCCGGTGCGGGGCGCGCCATCGAGTCTTGGCGCGTACCAGCCGCCGACCTCGTTGCCGGACAGCGCCTGCGCGGTCTTGTCGGCGCCAAAATAGTTCTTCGGCGTGTGGCAGGCGCCGCAATGGCCGAGCCCGGTGACGAGATAACCACCGCGATTCCACGCCGCGCTCTGGCTCTGGTCCGGCTCGAACAGGCCGGGCCTGAAGAACATGGCGTTCCAGACCCGCATCAGGCCGCGGTAGCCGAACGGCCAGCGCAGCTCCGGCGGCTTGTTGCGGCTCACGACGGGCGCGAGCGTGCCGAGATAGGCCCGGATCGCCAGCGTGTCGTCCTTCGTCATCCTGGTGAAGTAGGGGTAGGGGAACGCCGGATAATAGTAAGACCCGTCAGGCGCGATGCCGGTGCGCAGGGCGCGGGTGAAATCGGCATCCGCCCAGGCACCGATCCCGGTGCCGCGGTCCGGGGTCAGGTTCGGCGCATAGATCGCCCCGAACGGCGTGTCGATGCGCTTGCCGCCCGCGAATGGCTTGGCCGGATCGGCGGTGTGGCATCCTGCGCAATCGCCGGCCTCGACCAGCGTCTTGCCATAGGCGATCAGCTCCGGCGACGGATCGGCGGCGAGGGCGGTGCTTGCAACTGCACTGCACAAGAGCACAACAGCCAGAATCGTCCGCATCCCGAGGTCTCCTGCGACCAATCACCCCCGCCCTGCATGATACATGCGTCGATTCATTTCGCGACGGCGGGGGTAAGGTGACACAAATTGAAAATCGCCGATGCCTTGCAGCCACGAAATTGCGATTTTTACCCGACGCTCCCTTTGGTCCAGATTTGTGATGCGCCGCGTTAAATATCCGACATAGAGTGGCGGAGATGGTCGGCGCGCCCTAGCTAAAAACAACGGGCAGGCAACGGCTTAAGCAGCCAAACGCTCAAAAGGGCGGAAGAGGACATAATGGGTATCAACCAGGGTCCGATCAGTCTCGATCAAAAATACACGCAAGGCACCGGCCACATTTTTACGACCGGCATTCAGGCGCTGGTCCGTCTGCCCATGGCCCAGATCCGCCGCGACCGCGCCGCGGGCCTCAACACCGCCGGCTTCATCTCCGGTTATCGCGGCTCGCCGCTCGGCGGCTACGACCAGCAGCTGTTCGCGGCGCGAAAGCATCTTGAGCAGTACAACATCAAGTTCCAGCCCGGCGTGAACGAGGATCTGGCGGCCACCGCTGTCTGGGGCTCGCAGCAGCTCAACCTCTCGCCCGGCGCCAAGTACGATGGTGTGGTCGGCATCTGGTACGGCAAGGGCCCCGGCGTCGACCGCTGCGGCGACGTGTTCCGCCACGGCAATGCCGCAGGCTCGGCCAAGAACGGCGGCGTGCTGTGCCTTGCCGGCGACGATCATGGCGCAAAGTCCTCGACCGTCCCGCATCAGTCCGACCATGCGTTCATGTCGGCCTTGATGCCGTATCTCTACCCCTCGAGCATTCACGAGATGATCGAGATGGGCCTGCTCGGCATCGCGATGTCGCGCTATTCGGGCTGCTGGGTCGGCATGAAGGTGATCACCGAGACGGTGGAGACCACCGCCGAGATCGACCTCACCGACGAGATGAAGCCCTTCATCATCCCCACCGATTTCGAGCTGCCGCCCGGCGGCCTCAATCTGCGCTGGCCCGACGACCGCTTCGAGCAGGACCGCCGCCTCCAGGACTACAAGGGCTTTGCCGCGATCGCCTTTGCGCGCGCCAACAAGGTCAACCGCATCACCATGGATTCGCCGAACGCCCGCTTCGGCATCATGGCCTCGGGCAAGAGCTACGAGGACGTCCGCCAGGCGCTGCGCGAGCTCGGCATCACCGAGGAGGTCGCCGCCAAGATCGGCCTCAGGCTCTACAAGATCGGCATGCCCTGGCCGCTGGAGCCGGAAGGCGTGCGCCAGTTCGCGGTCGGGCTCGAAGAGATATTCATCATCGAGGAGCGGCGCGAGATCGTCGAGAACCAGGTCAAGCAGGAGCTGTTCAACTGGCGCGACGACGTCCGCCCCCGCATCGTCGGCAAGATGGACGAGCACGACAAGCGTTTTCTCACGTTCTCCGCCGAGCTCAGCGTTGCCTCGCTCGCGACCTCGCTCACCGAGCGGCTTCTCAAGCTCGATCTCAACCCCGAGATCAAGGAAATGCTCCGCGTCAAGGCCGACTGGTTCAACGGCCGCCAGGCCACGCAAATGCAGGCCGTCGCGCCTGTCTCCCGCACCCCGTATTTCTGTTCCGGCTGCCCCCACAACACCTCGACAAAGGTCCCCGAAGGCAGCCGCGCGCTTGCCGGCATCGGCTGCCACTTCATGGCGCTGTGGATGGACCGTTCGACCGAGACCTTCACGCATATGGGCGGCGAGGGCGTGCCGTGGGTCGGCATCGCGCCGTTCACCAACGAGAACCACATTTTCGCCAATCTCGGCGACGGCACTTACTTCCACTCCGGGCTTCTGGCGATCCGGCAGGCGGTCGCCTCCAAGACCAACATCACCTACAAGATCCTCTACAACGACGCGGTCGCCATGACCGGCGGCCAGCGTCATGACGGCGATCTCTCGCCGCAGCAGATCACCTTCCAGCTCCACGCCGAAGGCATCCGCGAGATTTACCTGGTTTCAGAAACCCCCGACGCCTATCCCGCCGACACCATCGCGCCTGGCGTGAAGCTGTATCACCGCGACGAGCTCGACAACGTCATGAAGATGTGCCGCGACACCAAGGGCACATCGGCGATCGTCTTCGTGCAGACCTGCGCCGCCGAGAAGCGCCGCCGCCGCAAGCGCGGCCTGATGGAGGATCCGGCGCGCCGCGTCATGATCAACCCGGCGGTCTGCGAAGGCTGCGGCGACTGCTCGGTGCAGTCGAACTGCATCTCGGTCGAGCCGCTGGAGACCGCGTTCGGCCGCAAGCGCGCCATCAACCAGTCGTCCTGCAACAAGGACTATTCCTGCGTGAAGGGTTTTTGCCCGTCCTTCGTCACCGTCGACGGCGGCAAGCCGCGCCATCGCGCACCGGCCGATCTCGGTGACATCGGCGCGCTGCCGGAGCCGGCTTCCCGCCCGACGCTCGACAAGCCCTACAACATCGCCGTCGGCGGTGTCGGCGGCACCGGCGTGCTCACCATCGGTGCGCTGCTCGGCATGGCCGCCCACATCGAGGGCAAGGCCTCGATGATCCTCGACATGTCCGGCCTCGCGCAGAAAGGTGGCGCGGTGCTCAGCCACGTTCGCCTGTCGGATCATCCGGCGGAAGTGACCTGCTCGCGCATCGTCACCGGCACGGCCGATCTCGTGCTCGCCGCCGACGAGGTGGTCGCCGTCGCGAAGGACACCATCTCGCTCTGCGACACCAGCCGCACCCGCGGCATCATCAACAGCCACGTCATTCCCACCGCCGACTTCGTCCTCAACCGCGACTTCAACTTCCAGACCCGCAAGCTGAACGGATTGCTGGAGACCGCGCTGCACAAGGACTCCGTCTTCTTCGATTTCACCAAGCCGGCCGAGCAGCTGCTGGGCGACAGCATCGCCACCAACATGATGATGATGGGCTACGCCTATCAGAAGGGGCTGTTCCCGCTGTCGGCGGAAGCGATCGAGCAGGCCATCGAGGTCAACGGCGTCTCGATCAAGATGAACAAGGAAGCCTTCCGCCTCGGCCGCCTCGCGGTCGCGGATCCCAAGCGGCTTGCCGACATGCTGAAGGGCACGGACGAGGTCGTTGTGCCCAAGACCCTCGATGCAATGACGCTGGACGAGGTGATCGCGCACCGCAGCAAGCATCTCACTGCCTATCAGAATGGGCGCCTCGCCAAGCGTTATCGCAAGCTGGTCGATCAGGTCAGCGATGCCGCCAGGCAGGGCGGCTACGATGAGGCGCTGCCGCGCGCGGTGGCGATCAACTACGCCAAGCTGCTCGCCTACAAGGACGAATACGAGGTCGCGCGCCTGTTCAGCGACGGCGCCTTCGAGCAGCAGCTCCGCGACCAGTTCGAGGGCGACTTCAAGTTCAACTTCAACCTGGCCCCGCCGATCCTCAGCCGCGGCGTTGACGCGCTCGGCCGCCCGAAGAAGCGCGCCTTCGGCCCGTGGATGCTGAAGGTGTTCGGCGTGCTGGCAAAGTTCAAGTTCCTGCGTGGCACCCCGTTCGACATCTTCGGCCGCAGCGCCGACCGCAAGCTCGAACGCGATCTGATCACCGGCTACGAGAAAGACGTCTCCACCGTGCTCGGCCTGTTGTCGCCGCTCACGATCGACACCGCAGTCGAGCTGCTCTCGCTCCCCGACCGCATCCGCGGCTACGGTCCGGTGAAGGAGAAGGCGGTCGCCGACGCCAAGGCCCGCTACGCCCAGCTCGCCGCGGACCTGGCGAGCCCGCCGCCGGCGCCGAGGCAGATCGCGGCGGAGTAGGACTCCCTGATGAGCGAGTGGCTGGCTCTCCACTGGATCGAATTGTCGTTCGGTTTCGTGTGAGGAGTCATCTGCTCGCCGACTCGGCTCTTTTGGGAAAGAGTCTTGTTCGCCGGCGGGCTTGCCCTGGTGGCCTACTTCCTTGTGGTTCGCGCGGTTGCCCATGCCGGATTCAGGTGGGACAACGAAATTGCCGCCTTTTGCCTGCTGGGTGCGTTTCCCGGGTGCTTTGTGCGCCCCGTGCTGGGTTTACTCCATCGGCGAATGCAGTCCCGTAGCCCGGATGGAGCAAAGCGCAATCCGGGATGAACGCATGTGCTGTGACGTCACAGCTGGCTCGCGGACCGACGGCACCATCCGTTGTGCTGCCTGTCGGGCAAAACACCCAATTGACGGGTCAATCCCCCGGCGCAAAAACATTCCGCTTTACCGAAATTCGGAATTGTCGTATCTGTCCGTCACCTCATCCCTCTCAGAGGGGCGTATCGCGATCGTCACGAAACGCGGGGTGAGCGGCGGTGGACGCGGGCTGCGTCGCACGAGCGCTTGTCGCGCGTGCACGACGGGCGCGGTCTCGCGTACGGCAAAATCGTGTGGTCCTGACGCCCGGGGTCTGTGCGTCAAGTCTTGCGGGTAGCTCGCAAGGCGACGGGGGCAATAGTGCAACGCTCCCCGGGGAGAGCACGACATAAGCCGTAAAGCCACTGCGCAGGGAAGGCCGGATGTCTGGCCACACCTGTATGCCGCTGTGCAGCCTCTTGTAGCGCAACTTTCGCACAGTGGACCGTGGGTGCCCGGCCGGCACCCGGTCTTCCCTGCGCCCTCTGTTCCGACAGGGGAGCAAGACGGAAGCAAGGCTCGGGCAGGATGCGCCGCGAGGATGCGGCGCTGTGTCTGCAAGGTAAGGTCTCGTGCCCCGGACGCTGCGCAGCACGAAGTGGTGCGCTGCTGAGCCGGGGCCCATCTCGCACCGAGTCCGCGGCCTCATGGGTCCCGGCTCTGCGCAGCAGCGTTGCACGCTGCAGCGCGTCCGGGACACGAGAGCATCCCTATTTGCGCCAACCCGCTGCCCTCTCGCAGGGCGGAATATTTCCGCGCTTGCCAATCAGCCCACTGCGGTTCAGAAAAAAGAGCCAAGAAGAAACGCGAGCGGAGACCTGAAGTTTTGACCATCAAGGGCAAGGCCTACATTGCCGGGATCTACGAACACCCGACCCGGCATGCGCCGGACAAATCCACCGCCCAGCTCCACGCCGAGGTCGCCAAGGGCGCGATCGAGGATGCCGGGATCAGCAAGGACGATGTCGACGGCTATTTCTGCGCGGGCGACGCACCCGGCGGCGCCTGGCCGATGGTCGACTATCTCGGGCTGAACACCAAAAAGCTCCGCCACGTCGATTCCACCGAGACTGGCGGCTGTTCCTACATCATCCATCTCGGCCATGCCGCTGAAGCCATCGCGGCGGGCAAATGCTCGATCGCGCTGATCACGCTCGCCGGCAAGCCGCGCACCGGCGTGATGCCGCCGCGCGCGGCCGGCGCGGAAGCCGATTTCGAGTCCGCTTACGGCGCGACCACGCACAATGCCTATGGCATGTGTGCCATGCGCCACATGCACGACTACGGCACCACCAGCGAGCAGCTCGCCTGGATCAAGGTCGCCGCCTCGCATCATGCGCAATACAATCCGCATGCGATGCTCAAGGATGTCGTCACCGTCGAGGACGTCCTGAACTCGCCGATGATTTCCGATCCGCTGCATCGGATGGATTGCTGCGTTGTCTCCGACGGCGGCGGCGCGCTGATCGTGACCACGCCCGAGATCGCCAGGAGCCTGAAGAAGCCGCTGGTCAAGCTGATCGGCCATGGCGAGGCGATGAAGGGCCCGCGCGGCGGCAAGGACCTCGACCTCACATACTCCGCCGGCATCTGGTCCGGTCCGCGCGCGTTCGAGGAAGCCGGCATCACACCGAAGGATATCAAGTACGCCTCGATCTATGACAGCTTCACCATCACCGTGCTGATGCAGCTCGAGGATCTCGGCTTCTGTAGGAAGGGCGAGGGCGGCAAGTTCGTCGCCGACGGCAATTTGATCTCGGGCGTCGGCAAGCTGCCGTTCAACACCGATGGCGGTGGGCTCTGCAGCAACCATCCCGTCAACCGCGGCGGCATGACCAAGATCATCGAGGCCGTGCGGCAGCTGCGCGGCGAGGCGCATCCGAAGGTGCAGGTTCCGAATTGCGATCTCGCCATCGCCCACGGCACCGGCGGCCTCCTGGGCGTTCGCCACGCCGCCTCGACCGCCATTCTGGAGCGCGTGTGATGAGCGAAGCGAAAAAATATCCGGCCCCGGTCACGAGCCCCGAGACCGCGGCGTTCTGGGACGCGGCCAAGCAGGGCAAGTTCATGATCAAGCGCTGCACCGCCTGCGGCGAAGCGCATTACTTCCCGCGCTCGATCTGTCCGTTCTGCTACTCCGACAAGACGGTGTGGGAGGAGAGCTCGGGCGAGGGCACGATCTACACCTGGAGCCTGATGCGGAAGTCGCCGACCGGCCCCTATGCGATCGCCTATGTCACGCTGAAAGAAGGTCCGTCGGTGCAGACCAACATCGTCGACTGCGATCTCGAGAAGTTGAAGATCGGCCAGAAGGTGAAGGTGGTGTTCAAGCCGACGGATGGCGCGCCGCTGCCGTTCTTCACGGTGGCCTGATTTTTTTCTTCCCCCCTTGTGGGGGAAGGTGGCGCGAAGCGCCGGATGAGGGGTATCGCTCCACGCAGAGACTTTCGATGCGGAGCCAACCCCTCACCCAAATGAGTTTGCCGCACGGCTCTCGCAGCCCTCTCCCACAAGGGAGAGGGCACATTGACGGGCGCCGGTGCTCGCTGAGACGAATACCGGGAGGAAAACAAACAAAATGTCCGCCAGATACGAAGAACTCAAAGGCCTGAAAAACCTCGGCCAGAAATACGCCTACAGCGATCGTGAAGTCATGCTCTACGCCTATGGCATCGGGCTCGGCGCCGATCCCATGGACGAGAACGAGCTCGCCTTCGTCAACGAGGGCACGTTCACGCCGCGGCCGCTCAAGGTGGTGCCGACGTTTGCCTCCGTCGCGGCGTGGGGCTCGGGGCCCGGCGAGATGAACCTCAACCGCGTGATGGTGGTCGACGGCGAGCGCGACATCACCTTCCATCAGCCGCTGCCGGTGGCCGCGCACATCACCGCCGACTCCTCCGTGGTCGAGGTCTACGACAAGGGCAAGGACAAGGGCGTCGTCATCGCGCATCAGACCGTGCTGAAGAACGAAAAGGGCGAGAAGCTCGCAACGCTGGTCGCCTCGCGTTTCGCCCGCGGCGATGGCGGCTTCGGCGGGCCGAACCTGACCCAGCCCGATCCGCACAAGATCCCGTCGCGTTCGCCTGACAAGACCATCGACATCGTCACGCGCCCCGACCAGGCGCTGGTCTATCGCCTCTGCGGCGACCGCAATCCGCTGCACAGCGATCCCGAGTTTGCCAAGAAGGCGGGCTTCCCGCGCCCGATCCTGCACGGCATGTGCACCTACGGCATCACCTGCCGCGGCGTGCTGCAGACCTATGCCGACTACGACGCCTCCGCCTTCCGCCAGCACGTCGCGCGGTTTTCCTCGCCGGTCTATCCCGGCGAAACCGTGACCATGGACCTCTGGAAGGACGGCAACACGATCTCGTTCGAAGCCAAGGTGAACGCGCGCGGGGTCACGGTGATCAAGAACGGGAAGACGGTGCTGGGTTAGGCGGGCACGGTGTTTCACTCCCTCGCCCCGCTTGCGGGGAGAGGGTGGGGTGAGGGGGAGTCTCCGCAGGGACGGTGACAGTCGAGTTCGCGGAGGCTCCCCCTCACCCTGAAATCAAGCTGCGCTTGATTTCAGGCCTCTCCCCGCACGCGGGGAGAGGCGAAGCAAGAAAACAAAACCAGGGAGAAGCCACCATGGGACTACTCGACGGCAAGGTCGCGCTGATCACCGGCGCGGGCGGCGGGCTCGGTGAGGCCTACGCAAAGCTGTTCGCGCGGGAAGGGGCCTCAATCGTCGTCAACGATCTCGGCGGGCCCCGCGATGGCTCCGGCGCCGACAAGTCTATGGCGCAGCTGGTGGTGGATGCGATCAAGGCCGAGGGCGGCAAGGCGGTCGCCAACGGCGCCGACATCTCCACCATGGAAGGCGGCCAGTCGGTGTTCGACGACGCCATCAAGCATTTCGGCCGCGCCGACATCCTCGTCAACAATGCAGGCATTTTGCGCGACCAGACCTTCGCCAAGGCCACCGAATCCGACTGGGACAAGGTCATCAAGGTGCATCTGAAGGGTACCTTTTGTTGCACCATGCCGGTGTTTCGCTGGATGCGGGAAAACGGCGGCGGCGTCATCGTCAATACGTCCTCGACCTCGGGCCTGATCGGCAATTTCGGCCAGACCAATTACGGCGCGGCCAAAGGCGGCATCTGGGGCCTGTCCAACGTGCTGGCGATCGAGGGCCGCAAGTACAACATCCGGATCTGGACGCTGGCCCCGGGCGCGCTGACCCGCATGACCGCAGACCTGCCCCGCTATAAGGAGAACCCGGGGGCGGCGCTGGGGCCGGACGGCATCGCGCCGGCCGTGCTATACATGGTCAGCGACTTGTCGGGCGATCAGACCGGCAAGGTGCTGGGCGTGTCCGGGCCCCGCGGCGTGCGCGAAATGCGGATGATGGAAATGGAAGGCTGGAAACCGCCGCACTCGGGCTGGAAGGCCCAGGACATCGCCGATCATGCCAGGGAGATCTTCTTCTCCGAGGAGCAGATCAAGATGGGGGCGCGGAGGTTTTAGTCTTTTCCGTCATTCCGGGGCGTGCGAAGCACGAACCCGGAATCTCGAGATTCCGGGTTCGGCTCTGCGAGCCGCCCCGGAATGACGAACAATGAGATAGGGAAAGACGATGAAACTGACCGCCGACGCCAAGGGCACCTTCGCAATCGCGCCGACGCCGTTCCACGATGACGGCCGGATCGACGAGCGCTCGATCGACCGCCTGACCGATTTCTACGAGGAGGTCGGCTGCGACGGCGTCACGGTGCTGGGCATCCTCGGCGAAGCGCCCAAGCTCGACGCCGCCGAGGCCGAGCAGGTCGCGGTGCGCTACGTCAAGCGAGCCAAGAAGATGCAGGTGATCGTCGGCGTCTCCGCGCCGGGCTTTGCCACCATGCGCTCGCTGGCCAGGGCTTCGATGGACGCAGGCGCGGCCGGCGTGATGATCGCGCCGCCGCCCTCGCTCCGGACTGACGACCAGATCGTCGGCTATTTCAAGCAGGCGGCCGAGGCGATCGGGCCCGACGTGCCCTGGGTGCTCCAGGACTATCCGCTGACGCTCACGGTGGTGTTCACCCCCGTCGTGATCCGCAAGATCGTCATGGACAATCCGAACTGCGTCATGCTCAAGCACGAGGACTGGCCGGGTCTGGAGAAGATTTCGACCTTGCGCGGCTTCCAGAAGGACGGCTCGCTTCGTCCGCTCTCGATCCTCTGCGGCAATGGCGGCACGTTCCTCGATTTCGAGATGGAGCGCGGCGCCGACGGCGCCATGACCGGCTATGCCTTCCCCGAGCTTCTGATCGACGTCGTGAACCTCTCCAAGGCCGGCAAGCGCGATGCCGCGCATGATCTGTTCGACGCGCATCTGCCGCTGATCCGTTACGAGCAGCAGCCGGGTGCGGGCCTTGCCGTGCGCAAATACGTGCTGCAGAAGCGCGGCATCATCGCCTCCAGCGCGCAGCGCAAGCCCGGCGCGACGATCACGCCGGCGGCGAAGGCCGAGGTCGAGTACCTGTTGTCGCGCGTCGCTCGGTTCGACAAGCGCGCCAATCTCGGCCCGCAATCCAGCGCCGCTGGTTAGTTGAATGGCCGAGACATCAGCATCACGCCCGGCGTCGACCATCCTCCTGCTGCGCGATGGCGCAGCGAAGGTCGACGGCAAGAGCCGCGACGAAGTCGAGGTCTTCATGATGGTCCGCCATCATCAGATCGAGTTCAACTCGGGCGCGCTGGTGTTTCCCGGTGGCAGCGTCGATGCCGGCGACAAGGAGATCGTCGCCCGGTCTGACCTCTATTCGGGTGGCGAAGCCTTAAGCGAATCGGATCGCGGTTTTCGGATCGCCGCGATCCGCGAGACCTTTGAGGAGAGCGGAATCCTGCTGGCGCGCGCGAAGGACTCGGGCACGCCTGTTGATGCCAAGCGTGCCGGCGAGATCGCCGACAAGCATCGCGTCGCGCTCAACGAGCACAAGATCAGCTTCCTCAGCATCCTCGCCGACAACGGCCTACAGCTCGCGCTCGACACGCTCGTGCCCTACGCGCACTGGATCACGCCGGAAGGCATGCCGAAGCGTTTTGACACCTGGTTCTTCCTTGCCGCCGCACCGCCCGATCAGCTCGGCGCGCATGACGGCCGCGAGTCCACCGACTCGATCTGGGTCTCGCCGCGCGAGGCGGTGGAGGGCGGCGAGAGCGGCCGCTTCAAGCTGCCGTTCCCGACCACGCGCAATCTGATCCGGCTCGCCAAGCAGGGCAGCGTGAGCGCTGCACTCGACCATGCCAAGGGCATGTCCATCGTCACGGTGATGCCTGTCATGACCAAGACCGAAACCGGCCGTCAGCTCCGCATCCCCCGCGAGGCCGGCTATGACGGCGAGGTCTTCGAGGTCGGCGCGGTCGGCTAGGACACTTCGACACGCAACGAACTATTGCGCCAATGGCCGCTGTATGTTCCGTCCGCTGACACAGGGACGGAACGCGCCATGGACAACCGGCAGGACACCACCATCGCCGTCGAGCTGGCGCTGCTCGTCGCGCTCGCGACGCTGTGGGGCGGCTCCTACACCTTCATCAAGCTCGGCGTTGCCACCATTCCACCGATCACGCTGATCGCGGCGCGTACTGCGATCGCGGGCCTGCTGCTGCTCGTCGTCATGTGGGCGCGCGGCATCCAAATGCCCACGGATGCTGCGACCTGGCAGCGCTTCGCCTTCCAGGCGGTGCTCAACAGCGTCATCCCCTGGACGCTGATCGCCTGGGGTGAGCGCCATGTCGATGCGGCGCTTGCCACCATCCTCAACTCGGCCGGACCGATCTTCACCTTCCTGCTCACGGCGGTGGTCACCCGCCACGAGGCGACGACGCCGCGAAAGCTGTTCGGCGTCGTCGCCGGCATGGCCGGGATCCTGCTGATCGTCGGCACCGATGCCCTTCTCGACACCGGCAGCGGCCTCGTCGCGGAAGCCGCCATCGTCGCTGCCACGATCTGCTACGCCTGCGCCGCGATCTTCGGCCGCAATTTCAAGGGGCTCGATCCGATGGCGCCTGCGGCCGGCTCGCTGCTGGTGGGCGCAGCCGCGCTGATCCCGGCCTCACTGGTGTTCGAGCAGCCCTGGACGCTGTCGCCCTCGCTGAGTTCCGTGCTGGCGCTGCTCGCGCTCGCGATATTCTCGACCGCGGCGGCGTTCGCGATCTATTTCCGCCTGATCCAGACCCTCGGCTCGGTCGGCACCACCGCGCAAGCCTATCTACGCGTTCCGATCGGGGTCGCCATCAGCGTTGCCTTCCTCGGCGAAAGCCTGAGCCGGACCGCCTGGATCGGGCTTGCCTGCGTCGTCCTCGGCGTTGCCGCCATGACGATCCCGGCCCGGAGGCAGGCACGCGTCGAAACGTCATAACCGGGGCGGATGAAGGGCGGCGGGTCTGTAATATTAAGGATATTCGGCCGCCCAAGGCATGTTCCCCCCGGGCCGCAATACGTCGTATATTGGGCTTCCAGTAGCCCGGTCCCTAAAACGCCCTCATGTCTGCCGAATTGACGCCGCCGCCCCCCGAGAAGAAGCGAACCTTTTCGCTCTCCATCGGCCAGCTGACGTTTGGCAGCTTCCTCCTGGTGCTGGCGGTGATCATCGTCACCTCGACCGCCAGCGTGATCGCGATCCGGCACATCGACACGACCTTTGCCGAGCTGCAGCGGCTCCAGAGCGTCGGCGACCTCGCCGAGGACATCGACCGCCGCATGAACGAGTTGCGGCTCGCCGCGCGCGACTTCGTGACCGACCCCGGCGCCGGCATCCAGTTCAAGCAGGTGGGGGAAGCGGCCTCGACGCTCAGCGACATCCTGAAGAAGACCCGCATCGAGCTCGCGCCCGAGCAGCAGGACATGATCGACGGGGTCAGCGAGCGGCTCGCGACCTATCGCAGTGGGCTGGAGCGGATCTCCACCCTGATCGATCGCCGCGCCCAGCTGCTCGCCGGCCTGCCGCCGCTGCGCGACCAGTTCGACGCGGCGGTCTCCGGCACCGCGGACCGCGAGCTGGCGTCTCGCCTGTCCGAGGCGCAGAGCCGGATCGCACTCGGATTGCTGGCGCGCAACCCGTCCGCGGCCGAGCAGGCTGCGCAGAACATGCGGACGATGGATATCGCCGACGCCAAGCTCAGGGCGGCCGTCAACGACTATGCCGAGGCCATCATCGCGGTGGCGGTTCGTGAGCGGCAGATCGCCGACATCGACCGCGAGGTGCTGGGCACCGAGGGCCGGCTGATCGGCCGCGTCACCGAGTTGCTGCGCGAGGTCAGCGCCCGGCGCGGCCACGTGCTGTCGCGCGACTTCGCCCGCACGCTCACGGAGGCGCGGTGGCAGAGCATCGTGCTTGGCAGCATCGGCGTGCTGATCGGCATCGTCGCTGCCGCCTTCGTGGTGCGGCGGACGGTGCGTCCGCTCGCCCAGATCGCACGCTCCATTCGCGCGCTTGCGGCCGGCCAGAAAGACACCTTGATCCCGTCTGCCGATCTCGACAATGAGATCGGCGACATCGCACGTGCCGCCGAAGTGTTCCGCCGCGCGCTCGAGGAGGCCGACACCGCGCGCGAGGCGGCGGTGCGCGCGCTCACTGAGCAGCGTCTCGCCGAAGAGAGCTACCGGAAGCTGTTCGAAGGCTCGGTCGATGGCATCTATGTGACGACGCCGGCCGGCGACCTTCTCAACGCCAACCCGGCGCTGGCGCGGATGATGGGCTATGACAGCCCGCAGCAGCTGATCGACAGCATCAACGACATCGCCCACACCATCTACGTCCATCCCGAGGCGCGCGTGGAGTATCAGCGGCTGATGACGCGTGACGGCATCGTGCGCGAGTTCGAGTATCAGGTGCGCCAGCGCAGCGGCAACATTCTGTGGCTCTCCGACAGCGCCACCGGCGTGCGAGACGAGGCGGGCAAGATCGTCCGCTACGAGGGCACGCTGCGCGACATCACCGACCAGAAGCGGGCGGAAGACGCCATCGCCGAAGGAAGGCGCCTGCTCCAGCAGGTCATCGACACTGTGCCTGCGGTCATCAACGTCAAGGACCGCGACCTGCGCTACGTGCTGATGAACCGCTACATGGCGGGCATCTTCGGCATCGAGCCCGGCGATGCGCTCGGCCGCACCACCGCGGATCTGATGTCGCGCTACGGCGCGGCCAAGACCGACGAGAACGACAAGCGCGTGCTCAAGCTCCGCAAGGGGCTCGGCTTCTACGAGGAAGAGTACAAGGACGCCTCCGGCAATATGCGGCAATGGCTGGTCAACAAGCTGCCGCTGCTCGATGCCGAGGGCGAGATCGAGCGGATCGTCACCGTGGCGCTTGACATCGGCGAGCGCAAGCGCGGCGAGCAGGAGATGCGGAAAGCCAAGGAATCTGCCGAGACCGCGCTGCGCAATCTGCGCGAGACTCAGGCCTCGCTGATCGAGGCTGAGAAGCTCGCCGCGCTCGGACGGCTGGTCGCCGGCGTTGCGCACGAGGTCAATAATCCCGTCGGCATCAGCCTCACGGTCGCCTCCGCGCTGGAGCGCAAGACCGCGATGTTCACCTCCGAGGTCGAGCGCGGCGAGCTTCGCCGCTCCACGCTCAACGACTATCTTCACACCAGTCGCGACGCATCTTCGCAGCTCGTCTCCAATCTCAACCGTGCCGCCGAGCTGATCCAGTCGTTCAAGCAGGTCGCGGCCGACCGCAATTATTCGGACCAGCGCAGCTTCGATCTCGGCGACCTCACCGAGCAGGTGGTGATGAGTCTGCGGCCGGGCCTGCGCAAGCACAATCTGACGCTCAACGTCGAGTGCCAGCCGGACCTGACCATGAACAGCTATCCCGGCCCGTACGGACAGGTGCTGACCAATCTGTTTCTCAATTCGGTGGCGCACGCCTTCCCGGACGGCCGTCCCGGGACCATCGACATCCAGGTGCGCGAATCCGGCAAGGACAATGTCGAGATCATCTTTTCCGACAATGGCTGCGGCATGTCGCTCGACGTCCGCCGTCGCGCATTTGATCCGTTCTTCACCACAAGACGCGACCAGGGCGGCACCGGCCTTGGCCTGCACATCGTCTACAGCATCGTCACCAACAGGCTCGGTGGCCGGCTCGATCTCGATTCCGAGCCGGGCAGCGGCACGCGCATCCAGATGATCCTGCCGCGCACGGCGCCGCTGGAACAGGCTGCGGAGTAAGCTAGTCGGCCTCTGCGAGCTTGTGCAGGGTGGCACCGAAAATCAGGCTCGCCTTGCCGACGAGCGCCGTTCCCGTCATCTCTGCGCGGTCGTCCGTGTAGGTCCCGCTGACGCCGATGCCGACCGGGGCAGGGCCGCCGAACAGCGGATTGTCATCGCCCCGCGGCGAGGTGTGGCGCTGCACCAGCACCTCGCCTTTGAAGGTGTGGTCGTCCTTCACCACGTAGCTGCCGGTGTAATAGAGGTAGGCATCGCCGCCAAGGATCTTGCCGTCGCGAAAAAGAATCACGCCGCTGCCCTTGCCGACTCGACCATCGAGCAGGTTGACGTGGATCGAATAGAGGCCGTTCTTCATAACGTCCCGTGGCCGGCCGCCATCGCCCAATGGCGTAGCCGGTGGAGCTTTTATGCCAAAGCGCATCCGCTCGCGCAACGCGGCAGTTTGCCGGCCGGCCATGAGAGCCGGCCGCCGTAAGCCGTAGTTGTCCCGGCTTGTCTGTGACAGCGCTATGACTGTCTCATTGCGGGGCGAGGCCAGTCGTTGCGAATCAAGTTGGCCCGCGAAATGCATAACCATTGTTGCACTGGCCGCGGGGTGCTGGAGCAGGACAAACGTGAGCAACTGGATCGTTTCCGGCGGCGGTGAGCCGCGTCTGTACAGTGTGCGTCCCACGATTTGCAAAAACGAACGACGGCGGATTGGCAGCGCGATACGCTGGCGAAGCGTGACGAGGCTGGCTTGTGCCACGGCCCTGATCGCGCTCGCGGCCCCCTTCGGGCACGCCCGCGACCGCGGCCAGTTCGTCAACACCAATGCCGATTTGAAGGCCTGGTTCGACGGTCTGCGAAGCGGCAAGGGCCCGTGCTGCTCCGATGCCGACGGCTCGGCGCTTTCGGACACCGATTGGGAGAGCAAGGACGGGCACTATCGTGTCCGCGTCCCGCGCCTGGGTTACGTGCTCGACGGCCAGCAGCAGGAGCTCGTCTGGGTCGACGTGCCCGAGGAGGCCGTGATCTCGGAGCCGAACCGGGTGGGGCGCACCATGGTGTGGCCGATCTACGGCTACATGGGCGTCACCATCCGCTGCTTCATGCCCGGTAGCATGACATAAGCGCGCCAGGCGGAATTCCGCCTGGCTTCGCTGCTGTCCGATGCGACTTGCGTCGCGTCAGGTGTATTTCTTGTCGCGCTCGAGCAGCTCGATGGAGATGCCTTCGGGACCGCGGATGAAGCAGATGCGCACGCCGGGCCGGATCGTCGTCGGCTCGCGCGTGAACGTCACGCCCTTGGCCTTGATCTCGGCGGCTACGGCGTCGATGTCCTTTACCGTGAGTCCGAAATGGTCGAGGCCCTGATGCGGATGCGGCGGCGGCGGATTGACGGCGCTGTCGCCCTCGAGCGGCGCGATGAAGATTTTTGCGCCGCCGAGGTTCACGTCGATCCGTCCCGGCGCGTGCACGATCTCGCCGCCGAGGATGTCCCGCAGCCAGGCCGCCGTGGCCTCCGGATCGGGGCTGCGCAGATGGACGTGATCCCAGGTGACGGCGATTGGCATTTCATGTTCTCCCAACGGGTCTTTCGATGTTGCGGCGCATGTTAGCCGCCCCGGCCGGTGATCGCCACCGTCCTGGCCGACTCGCGCGAAGCGCGGGAACCTTAGTTCGTCTGCGCGATTAAGGTAAGCAGTGGCCGAGTCCGTTGTCGAACCTGTTTCGGCCAGCATCGGTGATACAGCCATGAGCGCAGGGTTTGAGCGGGTCGGGTTCGGTGAGCGCCTGGCGCGCGCCGTGACGGTCTTGAGCGTCTCGTTTGGCCGAAGCCTGCTGTGGCTGCTGGCCGCGATCATCGTCGGAGGCGGCGCCTGGATGCTGCTGCCGCTCTCCAAGGGCAACGGCACCGAGCCGGTGAATCCGGAGCTGGCCTCCGTCGAGACGGTGCCTTCGGGCGATGCGGCGCGCGCTTCCGAAGTCCAGGCGCGCGTAACGGCAGAGCTCGACCGTCTCAGGATTTCATCCCAGACCTGGCGTCGCGGCGGCCTTGGCTCAAAGGCGCTGGTGACGTTCACGCTGCGAAACGACAATGACTATGCCGTAAAGGATGTCGAGATCGTTTGCGCCTTCGCACGACGCGATGGCAGCCATCTCACCGACCGTAGCCGCGTTCTGGCTGACACGGTCAGCATGAAGAGCCGCAAGACCTTCGCGCGTATCCCCGTGGGCTTCATCAACGTCAATGCCGATCAGGCGAGATGTTCGCTGGTTGCTGCACGGCGCGCGTAAAGACCGGCATTTTCGGGTAGCGGAAAAGTTACCGTCATTGCCCCTTGGTCAAATTCTTGGCGTTGCCATTTGAACCAAAGGCTGGGCGCAGGAACCAATTAGAGTATCGCCTGTTAAGGCGAAGAGCCCACGCGGGGATGCGGGGGGCGGAGCGCGGCCAATGCCCATCTTTCGGTATTTCGTCTTTGTCGGTGGAGCCTTGCTCACACTGCTGTTCGCGGTGAACTACATCGTGCCGGCGTCGCCCGTCGTGAAGGCGGTCGCGACCGCGGGCAATGATCAGCCGCTGATCCGGATCCGGTCCGATCGCCAACTGCCCGAACGGGTCGTGCTGGATACCACCCAGCCGACGCTTGTCCCGCCTGCGGTGAAGACCGCCGCCGCCGTTGCGCCCCAGCCGCCTGTGCATGACGCTGCGTCGCCGTCGCTTGCCGAGATGTCGGCCAAGGCGCGGGTGCGCGAGACGTTCGCTCAGTTCACGCCGGACCCGAAGGCCGATACCGCCGCAGCCAGGAAGGCTGAGGCGAAGCCGCAGGCTCAGGCGCAGCCCAAGCGCAAGGTTGTGAGGGCGCATCCGGCGCCGCAGCCCGGCCGGCCCATGATGCTGGTGGCGCAGCAGCCGCATTTCGGCCTGTTCAACACGACCTGGTGAGAGCTTCCCGTGACTCGCCTCGATCGAGGCGGGAAGGGCTTTTTATTCGCCAGCCTCTCTGCTAATTCGAACCCATCCGAACGCCGACCGGCAGACTGGCTTGCCAGCAGCGGTCCGGCGCTTTTCGGTCGTGGCCCAATCCCGGGGCCAGGGCGCTCGTAGCTCAGCTGGATAGAGCATCGGATTTCGATTCCGAGGGTCGGAGGTTCGAATCCTTCCGAGCGCGCCAGTCATCTGGTCAAGGTCTTGAGGCTTGTCGGAGCAATCCGCGAGACTTGCTTTATTTGCCTTGGATCTTCAGCCCATTGGGACCGACATTGATCTGCACGCCGTCGGGCTGCTTTTTCGCCTGATAAAGATTGTAGCCGAGCACGCTTGCCGTGACGATCAAAGCGCCGATGATCAAAAACAGGACGTTGCGGCTGATAGACATTCTTTTCCTTGAACCACTGGTTGACGGCGAGAAAAACCCCGCGCGTGGGATGCGCGGGGCGCTTGAGGATCAAACGCGGTTTGAAGGAACTGGTTCCACGGCGGGCCGTCGCGGGTCTGGGCCGGGCGACTGCCGCCGCGGCCCGTAATCTCAGCCTGCCCGAAGACCGGTCTGCCGGCCGCGTGCCAGCGTGTCCGAGGGCGCCTCGTGGAAGGTCGCGCGGTAAGCTGCGGCGAACTCGCCCAGATGGTGGAATCCCTGGGCACGTGCGCAGGTGGCCACGGTGGCGCCGCCTCCCCTGAGGAGCCGGGCGCGGGTCGCCCACAGCCGCTTCAGGCGGATGTACTGGTGCAGGCTCATGCCGCGCACTTTGCTGACGGCGCCGCTGAGCGTCCGGACCGAGACGCCGCACTGGTCGGCGAGATCGGCCGTATAGATCGGAGAGGTCGGATAGGCTGCGACGTAGTCGTCGACTCGCTGCACGAGCCTGGCCGATCGCTCGCCATGGACCGAATTGCTTCGGTCCGCGAGCAGATCGAGCCGAAACAAATCGTCGAGTGCGAGCAGCAAGCCTTCCTGGAGATGGGCGGCGGCCTCGGTGGTTTCGAACAGGAACGGCTGTACCGATGCGGTGCGCAGAATGTCGAACAGGAGTTGCCGTGTGTGGAGCAGGGCGGGGCGGTTGGCAATATAGGCCCGCAGATCATCGGCGGAATCGAACCAGCCCCGGTCTTTCAGAGTGGGCGAGAAGATGATCATCGCGTGATGATTGGTCTGGGGCTCGACGAAATGGCATTCATCGTTGCCGCGGAGCGCAACGAAGAAGCGCGCGTCGAGATCCATTCCCTTGGAATTGACTCGAAGATCGTCGGTCATCGACACGATCACCATCCCGCCCGGCATGCGATAGGCGGTGTCGAGGATGCGGGCGAAGGACCGCATCACGATGATGCGGCACGCCGGCAGCGAAACGACGGCGCGGGCTGCCGCGAAGTTCGAGATGTCGAGCGGAATGCTTCTCGCATCCTCCATCGACTCGATCGGCCGAAATGCATCGACATCGGCAAAGCCGACCAGTTGAAGCGCGGAGGACGGAGCGAGGGCGTCGAACATGTCTTAGGCCGGTTGCTGCAATGTGACAATCAAATGAACGTCAGTACATCGACATCAATGACGAAACAGCACGCGTTCGTAAACCGGATTCCGGGCCGTAGTATTGCGGACATCATGCCATGAGGTCCGTCAGATCATTGTCACCGTCAACGGTCTCGGCTCATCGGCTGACCGGACGCGAGGTCGATGAAGTGGAGGCGGGTGCAGGCGGGACAGGCAAAGGATTCGAAGCTACGCCCCTCCGGTCTCTGCTGCTTCTCCAGATGCGTCTGCACATTCATGCCCGTCTGCGGGCATCGAAAAACAATCAAATCGGCCATCACCGTAGAATGCCGGCGTGGCGAATTTTCTCTTTGATCTAGATCAGTTTTGGAATTGCTCCAGGCGGACTGAACGGGGGTACATGGGCAATCCGTCATCTCGCAAAAGCGAAGGGGCCCCGGAGGGCCCCCTCAAAATCACCAGCGGCGATAGCGTGGCCCATAGTAGCGGGGGCCATACCCATAATATCGGGGCCCGTAATACGGCCGCGGCCCGTAATATCCATAATAGTTCGGACGCCAGAAACAGCGCCCCCAGGCGTCGCAGACCATACGGACCTGCTCGACGTTGGAGACCTGCGGTGTTGCAGGCGCGGGTGCGATGGGCATGGCGGACGCCGCCGGCGATGCCATGATGGCACCGAACAGGGATACGGCGACGAGGCCAATCTTAAGCTTCATGATGTCTTCCTCCGCTTACGCAGTACAGGATATCGAAGTTGTTCTGATCAAATTGTGGCGGGACCGAAATGTAATGCTGATGAACAAATCTTCAGCCAGCCCGCCGCAGGCCTGACCTTTAGCGCCGCCAGACTACCCCAGGTTCAAGCGCGTGACCAATGCTGCGCCTGCGCTGTGGTTGCCCCGCAGGACATCGCCGCCATCCTTGATCCTGCGCAATTCGCCGGCGCGGCTTCGTCCCTAGTCTTGTCGTCGTGGCCAGCCTTTCGAGGAATTCGAAGAGCAGGCTCACAGGTTGCTTGGAGCTGTGCAATGGACAAGATGAGAATAGACAAGGGCGACTGGCTGGTCGTGTGTGACGGGCGCAAGGCGCTCATTCTGGAGAACCTCGGCGACGGGATGTTTCCGAACCTCCACACCAGGGAGGTGCACGAGCAGCCCAATCCCGCGACCAGCGCGCAAGGGAGTGACGCGCCGGGCCGATTGCATGGCGCAGCCGGCGGTGCGCGCAGCTCGGTTGAGCAGACCGATTGGCATGATGAGGCCGAGCGCGCCTTCCTGCGGAGCCTCGCCGGCCGGCTCGATGCCGCGGTCAGCGCGGGCGAGACCTCCGCCTTGACCATGGTGGCCTCACCGCGCGCACTCGGGATGATCCGGGCCGACTATTCGGACGTGGTCCGCAAGGCGCTGCAGGGCGAGGTCGGCAAGGACCTTGTCAAGCTGCCGGTCTACGAGATCGAGAAGCAATTGCTGCTGTCGGGCGCCGCCAGATAGGCCCGCCCGCAGCGGTCGCCGGCGTGCCTCAGTAGCAGGGATGCCGGCGGCGGTCCTGGCCGACATAGGCGGCTGCGCTCTGGTAGCAATGGTTGGTCGAGGGGCCGTCGTAGAAGGCGAAGGTGCCGGGGGTCATGCCGGGGCCGTAATTGTGCAAATAGCTGATCTGGTAGGGCAGCGGGTTGACGTAGCGGTGGTACCGGTGATGTCCCCGGGCCTCCGCAAGGGTGGGGGCTAGGATTGCGGCCGACAGGGCTGCAACTGCGGCTACAAGCTTCAACTTGCTCATCTCGATTCTCCGGAACCCGCGAATATCTCAGCCATCTATAGCCATTTCGTGCCGGCAGGGCACCCGTCCGGCGCCCCGAAAACGGGGCTAATCCCGCAGATTCCCGGGTGGGTGTGACAGAATTGCCGGCAGGGCCGTCCAGGCTTGCCCATTTTTGGCCTTTTCGGGATGCTTAACGAATTACCCACACAAGTATGACCAAGAAGAATTCGGTTAGAGCTTCCCGTCGGCCGCTTGGGGTGCTTTGAGGCCGGCCCGTTCCTGCAAGGTTTTCACCGTCCCTTTGCCATGCGCATCACGCCTTTGAGCCTGCTGTTGCTCTGCCTCGCCGCCGCGACGCCGGCGCGCGCCGAGCTGCACATTACCCGCGACCACGGCGGCTATGTCGAGGAGTACAAGGCCAAGTACAAGCGCATCCGCGAGAAGGGCGAGCGGGTCATCATCGACGGCATCTGCAACTCGGCCTGCACGCTCGTGCTCGGCATGGTGCCAATGAACAAGATCTGCGTGACCCCGCGCGCCAGCCTCGGTTTCCACCAGGCCTATTACGACAAGGCCTTCACCTTCGGCATCAAGGTCACCAGCGCGGAGGGGACGTCCGACCTGATGTCCTACTATCCCGACACCGTGAAGGACTGGATCCGCCGCAATGGCGGACTCACCACCGACATGAAGAAGATCAAGAACGGCGTCGACCTCTGGAAGATCATCGACCCCTGTCCGGAAGAATGGTGAGCGGCTGAGCTGAGGCCGTCCGTCGCAGCGCAGCATCGCCTGGCGAGAAATTCGCATTGCCGCATGGCCCCCGTGGCGCAAGGAGGGCGGCACCGCAATCGCGATCGCGCATTCGATCCCGGCCGGGCTCTCCGCGCTGATTCCGGGCCTGCAGCCGATCCTGACCTCGACCATCGCCAACCGCTGGCTCGGCGAGAAGGTGACGCCGGTGCCATGGGCGGGGCTTGTGCTCGGCCTCGGCGGCGTGGTGCTGATCCTGCACAACCGCCCCATGACCGGCGATGCCGGGCTCGGCTGGCTCGCTTCGGTGGTCTTGCTGATCTCCATCACGCTCGGCACGCTCTTGAGCATTATCGGTTCTGATTGAATCAGAACCGAAGCTCTAGATTCTTGTTTTGACGCGTTTTCTTCACGCGAACCGGTATCCACTTCGCTCGAAAACGCTTTATCAGCGCCGCTACTGCAACCACATCGACTGGCGCGCCGGCAATCTCGTGCAATACGTCGCCGTCACCATCTTCTTCGCGATCGGGGCCTCCCTGTTCGAGGACCGCGTGGTGCACTGGACGCGGGAGTTCGTGCTCGCGCTGGCCTGGCTCGCGGTGGCGCTGTCGATCGGATCGATCGGGCTGCTGTACTGGCTGATCCGCCACGCCGCGGCGACCTCGGTCGCGAGCCTGTTCTACCTGGTGCCAGCAGTCACGTCGCTGATGGCTTATCTGCTGTTCGACGAGATGCTCGATGCACTGGCGATTGCCGGATGACGATGTGCGCGGCCGCGGTGTTCGTGGTCAACCGGCGGGTCTAGGCGGACACGGTGGTGCGTCGGAATACATCCCTGACGTGCGCGGCACGGTCGTGTTAGGCTCAGCGTATTTCAGCTTCCCTTTCACACGGTGATTTCCATGAAGAAGGCGCGGCGTGCACTGCTCGGCAGATCCTTGAGGCCGGTCCGGATTGCCTGCATCAATTATGCGGAGGAGACGATCAGCGGACGCGTGATGAGCAAGCTCACCGCGGCGCTCCAGGAATGCTACGACAAGCATTTCCTGCCGGTGTGGGGCTATCCGGTCGACCTCTATGTGACGAAGAAGCCGAGGCCGACGGATTGGCAGCTGGTCTATTTCGACGATGCCTCGCACGAAGGGCTGCTCGGGCGCCACGAACTGACCCATCGCGGCCAGCCGATCTCGAAGATCTTCGTGAAGGCGCTGGGCGACGAGCCCGTCAGCGTCGCGGCTTCGCACGAGCTGTTCGAGATGGTGCTCGACCCCATGGCCAATCTCTGGGCCGACAAGAACAGGAACACCCAATACGCCTACGAGGTCTGCGACGCCGTGGAGGAGGATTCCTTCCGCGTCGGGGACTTCGAGATGTCGAATTTCGTCTACCCGTCCTGGTTCGAGCCCTTCGAGCATCCTCGCGGCACCAAGTTCGACCACAAGGGCACGCTGAAGGAACCGTTCTCGATGACCGAGGGCGGCTATGTCATCAAGAAGGTCAACGGCAGGCGGGTGGTCAAGCAGTTCGGCTCGCCTGAAAAGCGGCGGCGTTTTGCCAAGGAGGACCGGCGCGGCCATCGCAGCGAATTCCGCGATCCCAGGGGCGAGCACCACCCGGGCCGGCGCGCCGCCAAAAAGCGGGGATAGGGTATCGTTGGCGAAGTCTCCGGGCGCACCCGGAGACTTGCTTGAGGCGGTGCGATCAGCGCTTGGCCTTCTTTGCCTTTTTCTTCTTGGTGGCTTTCTTCGCAGTTTTCTTCACGGCCTTCTTTGCGCTCTTCTTGGCCGCTTTCTTCGACGGCTTCTTTGCAGCCTTCTTCGAAGATTTCTTGGAGGCTTTCTTGGAAGCCTTCTTGGCCTTCTTCTTGGCGGCCTTCTTCGGCGCCACTTTCTTCGCGACCTTCTTGGCGGCTTTCTTCACCTTCTTGACGGCGGTGACTGCGGCGTCCTTGGTCGCTTCCACGGCGGTGGTCATCGTCTCCACCACCTGCTCGGTGATCGGCTTCTCGTCGTCCATATCGTCCCCCACGGTTTGTATGGAGTGATGACGATAGCGGGTTTCATAATTGTGTCAAAGCAGCGCTCAACCTTTGCGGATCTTTGCGTAGGCGGCCAGCGCGCGCTCGCGTCCTTTGGCGTGATCGACGATCGGCTGCGGATAGGTCTTGCCGAGCGTGATGCCGGCGCTCGCAAGCTCGATCGGCGTCGCCTGCCAGGGCTGGTGGATTAGCTTGGCCGGCAACTCTTTCAGCTCCGGCACCCAGCGCCGGACATAGGTTCCGTCAGGGTCGAACTTCTCGCCCTGGAGAATCGGATTGAACACGCGGAAATAGGGCGCAGCATCGGCGCCGCAGCCTGCGACCCATTGCCAGTTGGCGGGGTTGCTGCCGGCATCGGCATCGACCAGCGCGTCCCAGAACCAGGCCTCGCCGTCGCGCCAGTCGATCAGGAGGTGCTTGACCAGGAAGGACGCCACCACCATCCGCACCCGGTTGTGCATCACGCCGGTGTGCCAGAGTTCGCGCAGGCCGGCATCGACGATGGGGTAGCCTGTCGCCCCGCGCTGCCAGGCGGCGAGCGCCTTCTTGTCGCCCTTCCAGGGGAAGCCGTCGAAATTGGATTGCAGGTTTTCGGTGGCAAGACCCGGGTGATCGTGGAGCAGGTGGCGGCAGAATTCGCGCCAGCCGAGCTCGCTCAGAAATTTTTCGATGCCGGGTCCGATCGCGGGATCCTCGGCCGCGGCGAACCGCGCGGCGTGGAAGACCTGGCGCGGGCTGAGCTCGCCGAACCGCAAATGCGGCGACAGGTGTGATGTGCCCTCGCGGTCTGGGCGGTCGCGATCACCGACATAGCTGCGTGCGACGGTCTTGAGGAAGTCGCGCAGGCGCGCGCGGGCGGAGGCTTCGCCCGGCGTCCAGCTCTCGCGCAGGCCGCCGGCCCAATCGGGCTTGCTTGGCTCGAGCGCCCAGCTCTCCAGGGTGTCGCTCGTGATCTTCGGACCCGGGTGCAGCTCCTTTGGTGCGGGCAGGGGCTTTGGCGGATCGCCGAGCGCCAGCACCCGCCGCCAGAACGGCGTGAACACGCGCAGGCCCCGGCCTTCCTTGTTGCGGATCGCCGAAGGCGGGACCAGCAGGTCGCCGGGGAAGCTTTGCGAGTCGACGCCGAGCTTTGCCAGCGCAGCTTCGAGCTGTCTCTCGACGGCCTGATGCGGGGCCTGCGCGATCCCGTTCCAGTAGACGGCGCGGGCGCCGCTCTCGCGCGCCACGTCGGGGATCACCCTGGCCGCCGGTCCCTTGCGCAGGATCAGCGATCCGCCGCGCGCGGCGATGTCGGCTCCGAGCGCCCGCAGCGACTGGGCCAGCCACCAGCGCGCTGCGCCGCCGGGCGGACGCCCTGCCACGTCGTCGAGCACGTAGAGGCAGACCACGGGCGCGCCGGTTTTGGCGGCGGCGTGGAGGGCGGGATGGTCAGACAGGCGAAGGTCATCGCGGAACCAGACGATGATGGGCGGCGCGCTTGGCATTATCGAGGATGTGTCTCGTTGAGTGGGTTCTCAATATACGGGACACGGAGGCAGAGTTTCATCTGCAGGCCATTATCCCGGGGATACGCCTCCCCGGGATAATTGCTTGGCTGTCGCCGCGTGCGACCGCCAAAAGTCACTTCGGCTGCGGCACGATGCGGATGTAGGGCTTCGGCTCTTTCCAGCCCTGCGGGTAGATCGTCTTGGCCTCGTCGTTGGAGACCGAGCCCGCGATGATCACGTCCTCGCCCTGCGACCAGTCGGCCGGGGTGGCGACGCGGTGCTTGGCGGTGAGCTGGAGCGAGTCGATCACGCGCAGGATTTCCTGAAAATTCCGGCCGGTGGTCATCGGATAGACCAGCACCAGCTTGATCTTCTTGTCCGGCCCGATGATGAAGACGTTGCGGACGGTCTGGTTGTCGGCCGGCGTGCGGGTGAGGGGGTCGCCCGAGGTCGAGGCCGGCAGCATCTCGTAGAGTTTTGAGACGTTGAAATCGGTGTCGCCGATCAAGGGATAGTTCGGAGCTGCGCCCTGCGTCTCCTTGATGTCTTCCGCCCATTTGGCGTGGCGGTCGATCGGATCGACCGAGAGGCCGAGCAGCTTGACGCCGCGCTTGTCGAATTCCGGCTTCAGCCGGGCGAGCGCGCCGAGCTCGGTCGTACAAACCGGCGTGAAGTCCTTCGGGTGCGAAAACAAGAGCGCCCAACTGTTGCCGATCCAGTCGTGGAACTTGATCTTCCCTTCGGTGGTCTCGGCTTCGAAGTCGGGGGCGGTGGTGCCGATCGGAAGTGTCATGGTTCTACCTCATCGCATTGAATTTGCTTGGGAATTGAACTCTAGCCGTCGCCGTCAATATAGGGGCTCAGCGAGGCCAAGTGAACGTTGACTGAACCGCTTCAAGTAAAATGTGAATTCCTTCTCTGAAGAGCCGATTTCCTAGCACTTTTCTGTTACAGCGGCGCCTGCGGCGAAACATCTCGACCGGGGCCACACGGTCTCGATTGCCCCGATAAAGCCTTGTATGACCCGCATCACGCTCGCTCGACGTTTGATGGAACCGAAACGGTCCAGATAGCGACCAATTGGCAACCATTGAGAAAAGTCGCGATCCCCGTATCGAATCATTAACCACCCCTTTACGTCCGCATGAAAATGCTGGTCGATCAGAAGAAATCTGGAAGTGAACTATGTCTGCCGCTGCCCATAAGCCTGTTGAGTCGCCGTCCCTCGAACCGTCCTGCCGCGATACCTCGGCCCATGCACTGACCATCGTGCGCGACGGCGTGATCACGGGCGAAGGCCCGACCACCAAGGGCCGGGTCCACTTTTCCCGCTCGCTCGATGCCGATGACACCGCCTGGTGCACCCGCATCCTGACCGCCACCGCCGTCAACGACCAGCCGGTCAGCCGCGCGGAAGCCGAAGCCCTGTTCGAGATCAACGAAGCGGCGACCGAGCGCACCGATGGTGGCCGGTTCGACGACCTGCTCGCCAAGGCCGTGGCCCATTACGCCGCGAGCGCCTCGGGCCTGAAGGTGCCGCCGCGCAGCGTCGCGCTGTCGGCGGAATCCGAGATCGAGAGCTGGGCGCCGTCCTATGCCTCCAAGGTCAACAGCGAGATGCTGGAGTGGATCGCCGGCCAGATGCGCGGAAAGCGCCAGAACAACCGCCGCCTGATGGCGATGGTGGCGACCTTCCTGGGCGCCACCGCTTTGCCTCTGGCGGGCCAATTGCCGAACGTGTTCGACATCGGCATGTAAAAGATCTGGGCATGTAAGAATTAGAGATTGTCGCGCCCCTTGCGGGGCGCGAGCGAAGCGGCGGGGTTATTTCCCCGCCGTTTTTTGTTTGCCGGCGTCCGGCTCCAGGCCCAGCGTGCGGCCGGGGAAGCCGGCGGCGTCGAAATAGCGCTGGCTGCCGACGCGCTGCACGTTGAGCACGGTCTCCAGACCGTTCTCGGACTTCTTCTTCGACCGCTCCACGGTCTTGTACGCCTTCGGCACGATGCCGTTGGGCAGGGCCTCCGACATCACCCGGCCGACGAGGCCGCCGTTGCCCGAGCTGCGCAGGCCCATGAGCTGGGCGGCCGTCATGCCGACGTCGGCATTGCTGACCGGAATCTCGCTGACATAGCCGGCTTTGAAGTCCGGACCGATGGCGGCCATGAAGTTCATGGTGTCGCCGCGGCTGAAGCTGCCATGCATGCCCTGACCCTGGCGCAGCACGGTGTCGGCGACCTGCACCGAGCAGTTGGTCGGCGCCTCGCCGCAATCGCTGGCATAGGAGCGGAAGTTGACGACGATCGCCGGGGTCGGCGTCGCCGACTTGCCGCGCAGATTGATGCTCGACAGCGGCAGCGTGCCGGGGAAGCGGCCGAGCGAGTCCTCGACGAACAGGCCGGAGACGTAGTCCTGCTCGAGCAGCGCCTTGATCGTTTTCGCGGCGAGCGTCTTGTCCTTGTTGGGCAGGTAGATCAGGTCCGAGCCGCCATTGGTGGCGACGACGAGATCGGGCTTTTCCGGATCCTTGCCGAGCACGCCGTTGCCGGCCTTGGGATGCTTGTTGCCTTCGACCTTCGCGTTCTTGTCGTTGGGGTCGAACAGCGGCAGGTCGAGCGCTTTCGCAAGGTCGATCGCCAAAAAGCCCATCGGCAGGAAGTCCTTCGGCGTGTCGTCATAGCTCAGCTTGGCCGAGGGGCTGGTCTTGCTCTCCTTGGAGATGGTCGAGAAGCCGTGATCGGCCTGAACCATGATGTTGGTGGTGGCGGTGAGGCCGAGCTCGTCGAGCGCCTTGCGGAGCTGGGCGAGGTTGTTGTCGGCGTTCTTGATGCCGGCCATCGAGGTCGGCCCGTTGATGCCGGGCAGGATCTGGTTGAGGCTGTCGCCGGTGTTGTGCTGGCTGCCGTCGGGGTCACGCGACCAGAACACCAGCACGAACGGCTTGTTGCGCGCCTTGAACATCGGCAGCACGACCTTGGCGGCGACATCGGCGAAATAGGCCTGCTGCGCGACGTTGGCGACAATGGTGCCGGGCGTCTTGGCATCGCCCGCCTTGGAGTTGTCGCCGCGTGGCGGGGTGGCAAGGGGCAGGCCGGCCTTGGTCAGCGCCGCCTTCACCTCGTCCGACAGCGCCACGCCGTTCTTGGCGCCGGTGGAGTCGTCGAACACGACCGAATGCAGGCCGGGTTTTTCGGGCTTGTCGGTGTGGTCGAACTGGTAGGTCGGGCCGACCTTGCCGATTGCCGCGGTGCTGAGCCCCTTGTCGCGGGCCATCTTCAGAATGGTCTCTTCGTTGAGATAGTCGCCCTTGAAGTGCTCGTCGATGTCGCCGAGCACGGCGTCGTTCTCGATGAAGGGGACCACGGTGTCGCCGGCCGGGACCGAAGTGTAGTTGGTCCAGATCGTGTTGGAGAACACGCCGGTGTCGCCGAGATAATGGCCGGTCGACATCGCCGAGCCGTTGGCCATGGTGAAGGTCGGGAACAGCGAGTGCGAGTTCTTGAAATTGACGCCCTTGTCGCGGACCTCGGCCATCGCCGGCGCGGTTTCAGGGGTGACCTTCAGCGCCCGCAGCCCGTCCGGAATGAACAGGATCAGGTTGCGAGGGGTATTGTTCTGGGCGGAAGCAAGTCCGGTGGACAACACTGTCAGTCCGGCGGACAGCAACACCAGTGAACGGCGCATCAAGGTCTCCTAGCGTGAGGCGGCATGGCCGCAACCCGCGGCCCCCGCCATCGTTTAGTTTTGCTGTGTGACGGTTTTGTTACAAGACCCGATCGGCATGCAGAAGTGACGGGGAGGTGACCGCCGTCCACGGATTCGCCACTGTGCGGATGCTGAAGGGGAGGTCGGGCGTCTCTCTCGTGTCCCGGACGCGGTGCGGCACGCAGTGACGCTCCGCAGAGCCGGGACCCAGCAGGTCACGGCGCGCTGCAACATGGGCCCCGGCTCTGCAGCGCATCACCACAGCGCGTCGAAGACGCGCGTAAACGCGCTCTTGGTGCTGCGCAGCGTCCGGGGCACGAGACCCGAGTTTGTCGCGCATCTGTATCGACGTCGTCATTGCGAGCGCAGCGAAGCAATCCAGAATCCCACCGCGGAAAGACTCTGGATTGCTTCGCTGCGCTCGCAATGACGTGGTGAAGGCATCGCTCTTTCGGCTCGCATCTTCATTGCAGACACACCTTCGCATCCTCGCGGCTTGTTCGCCCGAGCTTTGCTTCATCGTATCACCCTCGAATGAAAGAGGGCGCAGGGAAGGCCGGGAGCCGGCTGGCTCCCATTGACCGCCATGCCATGAGCAGATTGCGCATGCTTCATGCACAGCGGGTAACAGGGCAACCGGAGCATCCCGGCCTTCCCTGCGCAGTGGTTTTACGGCTTATGTCGTGCTCTCCCCGGGGAGCGTTGCACTATTGCCCCCGTCACCTTGCGGATGACTGATGCGCGGGCCCGGTCGGGCCGCCACATCACCGCAAGACTTGACGCACAGACCCCGGGCGTCAGGACCACACGATTTTGCCGTACGCTGATGGCACCGGTCGTGTGCGCGACACCTTCGCTCACGGTTGCCCGCCCTGCGAAGCCATTCGCGCCGACGCCATCTGCGTCCACCGCCGCCCGGCCCGCGTTCGTGACGATCGCGATACGCCCCTCTTCCTTGGGCCGGAGTGAGCAATATCTAACAAAAATCCGAATTCTAATAAAGAGAATTATTTTGGCGCTATCGCTTGACCCGGGGCTTGGGTGTTTTGCCCGGCGGGCTGCACAAGGGCTTGTGGCCGGCCCCGCTATTCCGGCGCGGTCGGCACCCGCGGATTCTGCGCGAGGGCCTGGGCCGGCTTGACCGCCGCCGGGCTCGCTCCGCTCCTGGTCAGATCGCGCCGTAGTGAAAGCGGGGCTGATCTGAGCGCATAGATGATCGCGATCTGGGTCCGGTTCTGGAGGCGGTATTTGCGCATGATGTTGCCGATATGCGCCCGCACCGTATTCTCCGAGATCTTGAGCTCATAGGCGATGTTCTTGTTCTGCATGCCGCGCGCGATCAGCATCATCAGCTCACGCTCGCGCGGTGTCGGTGTAATCGAATCCTTCGGATCCGGGCTCATGACTGGCTCCTCCCTGGTCTTCCGGTTGACGTGGCCGCCGCCTGCATCTTCTCACTCCGTCTTGAGCGCCTCGATCGGGCTGAGCCGGGATGCCTTGTGGGCGGGATAGAACCCGAAGATCAGGCCGGTCGCGATCGAGAAGACGAGGGCAAGGCCGATCGCCTCGCCGTCGATCGAGGTGATCCATCCGGCCATGCGGGCGACCGTCATCGAAAGCGTGATGCCGCCGGCAACGCCGATGGCGCCGCCGAGCAGGCAGAGCACGAGCGCCTCGCAGAGAAACTGCAGACGAATATCCCGCATCCGTCCACCAAGCGCGCGGCGGATGCCGATCTCCCGCGTGCGCTCGGTGACCGACACGATCATCACATTCATGATGCTGATGCCGCCGACGAGCAGCGAAACCGAGGCGATCGCGACGAGCAGCAGCGCCACGGTGCGGATTGCGCCCTGCTGCGCTTCCATCGCCGCGGCCGGATCCTGGACCTTGAAATCGTCCTCCTGGCCGGCGGGGACACGGTGGCGCTGCCGCAGCAGGCTTTCGATCTCCGATCGGGCACCCTCCATCTGGCCGTCGGCGGCCACCTTGGCGATGATGTAGGCGACCGAATCCCGGTTGATGTTGCTGGCGCTGCCGAGGAAGCGCAGCTTGGCCGTGCTGAGCGGCACGAACGCGACGTCATCTTGCGCCGGGCCCTTGCGATCGAGCACGCCGACCACTTCGAGCGGCACCTTCATGATCCTGATCTGCGCGCCGATCGGATCGTCGCCGGGGGCGAACAGCTCGTGCGCCACGGTGCTGCCGAGGATCACGACCTTGCCGGCGCTGGCCTCTTCGGTGCCAGTGAAATAGCGCCCGATCGCGAGCTGCCAGTCGCGCACCATGAAGTGGCCGGTCGTCGTGCCGTTGATGGTCGTGTTCCAGTTCTTGCTCTCGTGGATGATTTGCGCCGTTCCGGCGATCGAGCCGGCGGCTGCCTGGATCTCCGGTATCTGCTCGAGGATGGCCTGCACGTCGCTCTCGGTCATCGTCAGCTTGCTGCCGTCCTTGAGGCGCACGCCGCCCTGATAGACCGCGCCCGGCGTGATCATCAGCACGTTGGCGCCGATCGAGCGGATCTGTTCCTGCAGGCGTAGCTGCGCGCCTGATCCGATCGCAAACACCGTCACGATGGAGGCGACGCCGATCACGATGCCGAGCATGGTGAGGAAGCTGCGCAGCGGATTGAGGCGCAAAGCGTGCAGGGCGATCTGAAAACCCTGGAACATCGTCATGACACAGCGCTCCGTTTCGGCAGCAGCCCGGCCATTGTCTCGTCGCTGACGAGCTCGCCGTCGTGCAGGCGGATCGTGCGCCGGCACTGCGTCGCGATGCCGGGATCATGCGTGATCATCACGATGGTCTGGCCGGTCCGGTTGAGCGCGGCGAACAACGCCAGGATCTCGGCGCCGGTGCGGCTGTCGAGCGCGCCGGTCGGCTCGTCGGCGAGCACGATCAGCGGGGAGGCGATCAGCGCACGCGCGATCGCGACGCGCTGTTGTTCGCCGCCCGAGAGCTGCCGCGGAAAGTGATGGGCCCGGTGCAGCATGCCGACGGCCTGGAGGCTCGCTTCGGCACGCGCCAGGCGCGCCTTGCGGCCGACGCCGCAATAGACCAGCGGCAGCGCGACGTTCTCGATCGCATTGTGGCGCGCGAGCAGATTG
The DNA here is from genome assembly GCF_058804065.1 of Bradyrhizobium sp. GW821-FHT13H05. Classification (NCBI taxonomy): domain Bacteria; kingdom Pseudomonadati; phylum Pseudomonadota; class Alphaproteobacteria; order Hyphomicrobiales; family Nitrobacteraceae; genus Bradyrhizobium; species Bradyrhizobium sp. GW821-FHT13H05. Next base: position 103,946 of record NZ_JBXAPO010000007.1, read on the forward strand.
TAGGATTGGAACACGAAGCCGATGCTGCGGGCACGCAAGGACGACCGGCGATCTTCCGAGAGCTCGGCGACATTGGCGCCCTCGAGATGCACGGCGCCCTCGCTCGGCAGGTCGAGCAGCCCGATCATGTTCATCAGCGTCGATTTGCCGGAGCCCGACGGTCCCATCACGGCGACGATCTCGCCTTGCGCGATGTCGAAGCTGACGTTGCGCACCGCTGTGACCGCGACCCCGTCGGTGCGATAGGTCCTGGAGACGGACCGGAGACTGATGAGGGGCAGAGGGGCGCTCATGATCCGAACCTGATTCCGAAGAATTCCATGCCCGCCGGCCGGATCGCCTGGCCGACGGCGACCTGGCTGCCCTCGGCGAGGTCTCCGCTCTTGAGGGCGACCTGTTCGGTGCCGGCCGCCCCGACCGTCACCGCAATGCGCTGGAGCGCGCCGCTGGCCGTGCGTACCCAAACGCCGCTGTTCGCGGGAGTTGCGTCCGGCCGCGTGCCGGATGGCTGGAACCGCAGCGCGGCGAGCGGCACTTTCAGCACGTCGTCCTGCCGCTCGATCACGATCTTCACCAGGGCCGTCATGCCGGGCAGCAACGCACCGTCGAGGTTGGAGGTGGCCAAGACGACGGTGTAGGTGACGACGTGCTGCTGGTTCTGCGGCGCCTTGCGCACCTGCCGTATCACGGCCTCGAAGCGGCGGTCGGGATAGGCATCCACGGTGAAATAGGCGTGCTGGCCGGAGGCAATGCGCCCGATATCGGCTTCGTCGACCTGGGCGTGGATCTCCATGTCCTCCAGGCGGTGGGCGACCACGAAGGTGGTGCGCGACTCTAGGCCGACCGCGAGGGTCTGGCCCTCGTTGACGAACCGGCCGACGACGACGCCGTCGATCGGCGAGCGGATCACGGTGCGGTCGAGATCGGCCTGGGCCGCGGCGAGGACGGCGGCTTTCTCCGGCACCGCCATGCGGGCCTGCTGCAGTTCGGCTTCGATCCGGCGGACATCGGCCTGCGCGCCGTCGACGGAATAGGTGTTGAGGGACATCAGGACCTCGGCCTCGCGCTCCTGGGAGAGGCGCGCGGTGTATTCCGTCTGCGCGTCGTCGACCGTCGTCGATGCCACGACGTTTTGCGACTGAAGCGCCAGCTTGCGCTGCAAGGTCTTCTGCGCCGAAGCCTTGACCGCCTGCGCGCTCTCGAGCTTGGCGGCGAGCACGTCGCGGCTGCCTTTGGCGTTCTGCAGGTCGATCCGGGCGCGATCGAGCTTGGCGCGCGCGATGTCGACCAGCGAATTGGCGACGGCCATGGAGGCCCTGGCTTCGTCGACCTTGGCCGCGAAGCTGCGCGGATCGATCAAAGCGAGCGGCTGGTCCTTGGCGACGGTGTCGTTGAAGTCGACATAGACCCGGGCGAGCTGTCCGGACAGCTGGGAACCGACCTCGATCGTCTTGACCGGCTGGAGCGCGCCGGTGACGGTGATGGTCTGCTCGATGCTGCCGCGCTGGATTGCGGCATAGCGGAACAATGGCGCATCCGATCCGAAGGTCGGGGCTTGGCGCCCGCCGGGCACGAGCAGCCGCTTCGTCGAGTCATAGGCGCGAGCCGCCGTGTCTGCCGCGCTGCCGGCGGCGCCGGCGATGACGGCCGGCCCCGCGGCATAGACCGCGGCGAGGCCGCATGCAGTTCCGAGCAAGGCCACAATTGGCACAAATCGCATATCAAAAACCCGCCTGCTTGAAATGGCTTCGTTGGCGGCACGTCCTAATATCGCGCTATGGTTGCAAATCGTCCGAAGCGATATCGATCGTCAATATGTCGTGGCTGCGAGGGCGACGGTCGGGCGCGCTGAATGATCCAGAAGTAAAGGACGCGGCTGCGACTTTTCGTGATTTGCTGGGAATGCATACGGGGCGTATCGATATAACGCGCGCGGTATCGAACTCGATAGGTTGACTGAACGTCCCGTATGATCCGGCCAGTGCGGCCGACGATCGGCGTTCAAGTCGGCACATGGGTGGCGACGCCATGACGCAATCGGCGATACCGCGGCCAGGATGCCGGATTGCCGCAGTCCCGATGCCGCATCTCGCCGCGATGCCGCCGGCGGCGGGATCGAATCCCTGTCATCACGAAGCCCGATATGTGAACGCCTTCACTCGTCTTCACGGAGTGATGGTCCTAAGACGTCGAGCCGGTGGATCGATTCTATTCGTTCGATCCCCGCGACATTCAATCAAGCACCTTGTTATCGCTTGCAAGAAGAATGGATGGTTCGTTGCTTGCTCATCGAGCCCCAAGCCGGGGAGTCCGTTGCCATGAGTTCGGCTCAAGCCACAGTTTATGTCGTTGACGACGAAGTCCAGATTCGAACTGCGATTGGAAGTCTTTGCGAGGAGACCGGGCACCAGGTGAAGTTATTTGCCTCGACCGACGAGTTCCTCGCGGAGAGTTTGTCCGGCGGACCTTCGTGCCTCGTGCTCGACGTTCGCTTTCCCGGGACCTCACCGACCGGTCTCGAGCTGCAGCGCCGGCTCGCCGAAACGGGCGTGGCCATTCCGATCGTCTTCATCAGCGGCCATTCCGACGTCCGTGTCTCGGTCGAGGCGATGAAGCGCGGCGCGGTCGAGTTTCTGCCAAAACCGTTTCGCGAGCAGGAGATCCTCGACGCGATCAGGCACGGCATCGAGCGCGACCGCAGGCGCATGGAACGCGAAGACGCGGTGCGCGATGCAAGGCAGCGCGTCGAGACGCTGACGACGCGGGAGCGCGAGATCATGCTGCTGATGGCCGAGGGGCTTGTTGCCAAGCAGATCGCGGCACGGCTTGGCGTGAGCGAAGTGACGGTGAAGGTCCATCGCGCCAGGATGATGCGAAAGCTGGAGCTGCGTTCGCCGATCGAAGTGGTGCGGCTGGTCGACGGCATGGAGCGCGACGCGGCAGCGGCGCGCGCCGGTGCGGGACAGCCGCAAATCTAGCGCTGCGCGTGGCCACGTGCCGCGCGGCGTCTAGTCCGTACCAACTAGCATGAACTGCAGTCTATCGCACCGAGCACCATCGGTTCAGAGTCATCCCACGATGTCGGCCGCATTAGAGACCGCCATCCGAAACCCGTCAGACAACTTGGCTAGAAAGGGATACTCCATGCGCAAATTGTTTTTTGCTTCCGTTGCCGTGTTCGCCCTGTCTTCCGCTGCCCACGCCGCCAATACTTCGACGACCGTGCAGGTCGGCGTCGTGAACGGTTCGAGCGTTTCGCAGCAGGGCCTCACCAATGACTCTTCGTCGACGACCCAGATCGGCATCCTGAATGGTGCGTCCACCATGCAGGGCACCAGCTCGCCGTCGCTCAACAACGCCAGCACCGTGAACCAGGCCGGCGTGCAGAACTCGGCGACCACGGGCCAGGTGGCCTTCGGCAACAACAACAGCGGGATCACCCAGAACTCGTTCGGGCCGCCCGCGCTCCAGAACAACTCCGCCGCCGTCGGCCAGCTCAGCGGCCTCGGCATCAACACGAGCACCGTCTCGCAGACGGCGCACTGAACCACCTCGTCGGCCGGACGCGCCACAGCGCGGCGCGTCCGGCCCATTCTCGCGGAGGACATCACATGCGGATCACCTATCTCGTTGCGACGGCCATTGCGCTCAGCGCGTTAAGCGCCGTCGATGCGCAGGCCGGCAACTCGGCCAGCGTGCTGCAGTTCGGGGCGACCAACAGCTCCTTCATCTCGCAGACGGGCTCAACCAGCAACAGCGCCACGACGATGCAGTTCGGCGCGACCAATACGGCCACCACCTTGCAGACCGGCTCGCTCCTCACCGTCAACACCGCGGTGACCGGGCAGGGCGGCACCACCGCGACGGCGTCCAACACGGCGCTGACCGGCCAAATCGGCGGCTCCAATTCGAGCCTGATCGGCCAGATCGGCGCCAACAACACGGCCGGCGTCGGGCAGCTCGGAATCCTGAACGGCTCGACGATTCTCCAGCAGACCCCGTGAGCCATCCTGAAGTGGTGAGGCACGTCATGAAACCTCTCTTGAGAAGCGCGGGTGCCGCAATGCTCGCTTTGTGCTCCGCCGGCGCCGGATCGGCCGGCGCCCAGACCGCCGACATCAAGACCATCGTGTCGGTCGGCGGACCGCCGGTCGTGCTGAACCAGAACAGTCAGCTCAACATGGCGGGCGTGTTCATGATCGGCGGCAGCACCAGCGCAACGGTGACGCAGAACGGCACCAACAATGCCACCGGCGTCCTGCAATTCGGCGGAACGAATTCGGCATCGATCGGGCAGGCCGGGATGAACAATGTCGCCTTCGTCGGCCAGACCGGCCAGTCGGCGACCAGTCTGGTGTCGCAGCTCGGTGCCATGAATACCGGAACGGTGGCGCAGTTCAGCACGGTCAACAGTTCGACGATCGTCCAGACCGCTCCGTAAGGCGTGCGTGAACTCATCGGTGTCGGGACCCAGAGGGGAAGCGCGATGCGGTGTGGCAGAGAGGTCTTGAGGCGGGTTCTGGCGGTTGCGGCATTGCTTGTCGCCATCGGCATGGCGACGCAGGCGTCGGCCGGATCGGTCCAGCGCGGGACCACGAACCGGGCCGTCAGCATCGAGACGATCGTGCAGTTCGGCAACAACGTTCAGCCTGTCACGATCGAAGAAAACAGTCGCGTCAATATCGCGCGGGTGATCCAGATCGGCGGCACCGGAACGGTGGATGCGACGATCATCCAGAACGGTACGCGCAACTATGCCAATGTGATCCAGGTGGGCGGCACCACCAACGCGGCGATCGGTCAGTCGGGCGTGAGCAACACCGCCGACATCACCCAGATCGGCAATTCCACCAATGCGCTCCTGCTTCAGATCGGCGACATGAACTCGGGAGCGGTGAGGCAGTTCGGACGTTTCAACTGGCTGGCGATTTTCCAGTTCGGCCGATGATGGAGGTGTGACATGAGATTGCTTCTGCTCGCATCCGGAATAGGATTCATGAGCATGGTTGTGATGGCGCCTGCCGGAGCCGACGATGGCCACACCACGGTGGTCCAGGACGAGAACGGGACGGCGTCGATCACCCAGAGCGGCGATCCGGCGCAGGCCGAAGTCAGGATCGAGAAAGAGCCCGCGCGCACCACGGTGTACCGGCGCAGCGGCGGCAACACCGCCATCGTGTCGCAGGGCACCGGAAATGCGCAGGACATGCTCGACTGGCTGCGCAAGCAGCAGGGCCGCTGACACTCAGCACCGATGCACAAAGGCCCGCCGTCCCTGAAAGGACGACGGGCCTTGTTGAAAGCGAGCTTACCAGCTGCGGTACCGGCCGGTCAGCGTGCCGTTGTTGTTGCCGTCGGGGCCGACATCGCCCTGGCTCGAGCTCGGCGTCGGATGGTTGGTGCCGTTCATCGCACCATACGGTCCCGCCGTGCCGGGATAATACATCGCGCGCGGCTGGGCGGTTTCATAGCCGGGACTGTTCCGCTGCCATCCGACCGGGTTGCCGGACCGATCGACGGTTTGCGCGGATGCGGCGGCGGTGCCGGCGACGAGCGCTGCCGCGATCAGGCCGAGGAGTTTTGAATTGTTCTGCATGCGGGATGCTCCTTGTTTCTTGTCGGGGCCAACGGCCGCGATGGGGGAGCGTTCCGGACGTATTCGGCTGACCCGATCAACTCCGATCAACAGGTGATGAGGCCCGCGTTATCAGGAACGAAGTGCCTGAAACAGACCGGGACCTCCGGGCGTTCTGCCGCACCTTGTTCCCTGTTAATCCCGTGCCTTAACCAACAATTAATTATACGTTTGCGGCTGGGCGACAGCCCGGCCTAGCGTGCGGTGGGGAGCCGCCGAAGCCAAACGAGTTGGTGCGTATCATGATGTCCAGATCATATGGGGCGCTGTTCGCCTCGCTCAGCGCAGCCGCGCTGCTCCTTAGCTCCAGTGACAGTTTTGCCAGGCCCGGCGGCGCCGCGCCGCATGGTGTCGTGGCCACTGCTGCGCCTTCCGGTTCGATGGCGCGTCCGCCGATTGCGCCGGGCGCCCGGTTCCGCGGCCGCAACACGCCCTGGGTCTACTGGCCGGGCGGCGGCGGGTTCTATTACGGCGGGGGAAACGACAACCAGTCCTTTGTCGATATCGGACAGCCAGTTACCAATGACGTGCGCTATACCTACACCTATGACGTTCCCTGGGACTGGACGCATCGCTTCCCGCCGAACGTGGTGCCGTCGGACCGGCCCTATGTGCCGAGCTGCCCGACGGAGCAGGTGACGGTGCCCGGCCGCGGCGGCGGCGAGCACACCGTCAACATCATGCGCTGCTACTAGCCGAGCTCAAAGCTGGTCACCCCGAAGACGCGGTCGATCCGCAGCGGCGTGATCGGCCCCGTGTACATTCGCGCCGTTTCGAACACTGGCTTGAGGCCGAGCGCCTCCGCGAGCGCCATCGCCGCGCGATTGACCGCGGGGACATCGAGGAAGATCTCGCCGCCACCTGCGCTGGCCAGCAGGGCCTGCACGACCGTCTCCGCAGCGGCGCGATCATCGGCGACGAGCGGGCCGATCTTGTGGCCGCTCCGGCACGGCCGGATCACGCCCCATGCGGCCAGCTTCCCATCGCGCATGAGCGCACGGCCGACATGTCCTGATGTCTTGATCCAGGCACGCAGGAAGGCGCCGCGTGGCGCGGGGAAGACCGTGGCATCGTCGACGTCAACAAGCGCGAACGGAACCTTGTCGAGCGCGACGACATCGGCGGGCGCTGGCGGCGCGGTGAGGCTGCCGCCATAGCGGATATTGGCGTAGGCCAGCTGGAAGCCGGATGTCTTGTAATTGTCCTGCTGCGCGACGACCCCGTCGAGACCGATGACACGGGGACGCGCATGCGCGATCGCCGCGCTCCAGATGCGCAGGCCATGACCGGAGCCGCGAAAACTTTCGCGCACGATGTAGAAGCCGAGGAAGGCGAAGCGGTCGTCGTAATTGACGCAGGAGACGGTCGTGACCGGCTCGCCGTCGATCTCGCCGACGAAAAAGCCTTGCGCATCGGGGATCGCAAAGCAGGCGGCGTCCGACAGGCCCGGATTCCAGCCCTCGGCCGCGGCCCAGTCGACGGCGAGGGAGATCTCCTCGGGGCGCAAATTGCGGATCTGCAAGTCACTCATGACGGATGCCTTCGACGGTGGACCTGCCGGCAGGTCCGGCGGTAGAAGGCCTCATGATAGGCCGGGCCTGCGGCTCGCCTCAACACAGGGATGATCGGTCATGTCAGCAGGGATGGCAGCAGAGAAGGTCGCACTCGTCACCGCCGGCGGCAGCGGCATGGGGGCGGGGGCTGCGCGGCGGCTCGCGGCCGACGGCTTTCGCGTCGCGATCCTGTCGTCGTCCGGCAAGGGCGAGGCGCTGGCGGCCGAGCTCGGTGGTCTCGGCGTCACCGGCTCCAACAAGTCGAATGACGATCTGAAGCGTCTCGTCGACGGCGCGCTTGCGAAGTGGGGACGCATCGACGTGCTCGTCAACAGCGCGGGCCATGGGCCGCGCGCGGCGATCACCGAGATTACCGACGAGCAGTGGCACGCCGGCCTCGACACATATCTCCTCAACGTGATCCGTCCGACCCGGCTCGTGATGCCGGTGATGCAGGCGCAGAAGGCCGGCGCCATCATCAACATCTCGACCGCCTGGGCGTTCGAGCCGAGCGCGATGTTTCCGACCTCGGCGGTGTTCCGCGCGGGCCTTGCCGCCTTCACGAAAATCTTCACCGACACCCATGCCGCCGACAACATCCGCATGAACAACGTGCTGCCGGGCTGGATCGACAGCCTGCCGCAGACTGAGGCACGCCGCGATAGCGTGCCGATGAAGCGCTACGGCAAGGTCGAGGAGATTGCGGCGACGGTCTCGTTCCTGGCGTCCGACGGCGCGGCCTACATCACCGGCCAGAACATCCGCGTGGATGGCGGACTGACGCGCTCGGTCTGAGGCCGGCGCCTTCGAATCGCGCTTCGCGCGTCCTTGTCGTGATGCGACACGGGCGCGCGTGGTGCGTCGCCGATGAAGGATGATTTGTGGCGGCCGGGCCACACTCGTCATCCGTTCGCACGACACGGGGCCCACACTACGTCACAGTCCCTATGAACTTCGCCGCAGCCCAAGACGGCATGGGGCCGGCGGCCTATGCCCGATCTGCGCCGGATGCCTTCCGCCCGCGCGCATTCGAAACGCGAGTTTTATCGCGTGGGGCAAGGAGACTGGAATGAAGAAGATTTTGCTGGCGGTCGCATCGCTTGTGCTCGGCACCGCATCCGTGCAGGCGGCCGATCTCGCCGCGCATTACACCAAGGCGCCCGTGATGGCGTCGGCCTACAACTGGACCGGCTTCTATGTCGGCGGCAATGTCGGCGGGCAGTGGGGCAGCGCCGATCCGACCACCTCGACCGTGTTTTCTCCGACCGGCTATTTTGCCGCCAGCAGCGTCCCTGCCATCGGTGCCGTCGGCGCCCAGAGCGTCAACAGCTCCAGCGTGACGGGAGGCTTCACCGCCGGTTACAACTGGCAGGTCAACCACGCGGTGCTCGGCCTCGAAGGCGACATCAACTATTTCGGCTTCAAGGGCGGCGCGACCGGCTCGGCGGTCTATCCCTGCTGCGCCCCGACCGCCTTCACTGTGTCGTCTTCGGTTTCGGCCGACTGGCTCGCCACCATCCGCGGCCGCATCGGCTTCCTCGCAGCTCCAACCTGGCTGCTCTACGCCACGGGCGGCGCGGCCATTGCGGAGGTGAAGGGCAATTTCAACTTCACCGATACGTTCGCGGCTGCAACGGAATCTGCGGCGATCCGCGACACCCGTGTCGGCTGGACCGCGGGCGTCGGCACCGAATATGCCTTCGGCGGCGGCTGGTCGCTGAAGGCCGAATATCTCTATGTCGATCTCGGCCGCGCCAGCACGACCAGCACGAACCTCACGACTGCGGGCCTCGGCGCTTTCCCGAGCAGCGTCTATACCCACTCGGTCGACATCAAGTCGAACATCGTGCGCGTCGGCGTGAACTACAAGTTCGGCGGACCCGTCGTCGCAAGGTACTAAGGGTATACTGAGCTTCATCCCGTTCCTGATCTGGCGTGGAAAGCCCTGGCCTGGCCGGGGCTTTCTGTTTTCAAGCTCAGCCGCCGTGCGCCGCGATCAGATGTGCCAGCGCGGGCAGGATCTTGTAGCGGGCGATCTCGTGCGGATATTCGCCGCGGTTGGCCAGCAGCACGATGCCGATCCGCCGCGCCGGCACGAGGCCGATATAGCCGGACGCATTGTTGAGGCCGCCCGGCTTGTCGACGACGGTGGCGTCGGGCAGATGCACCGTCTCCCAGGCCATGCCTTGTCCGAATTTCTCGTCGACCCGGAAGGCCTCATGCTGCGTCATCCGCAGCGCCTCGCGCAGATGCGGATCGACCGCGCGGCCGTCGACGCAGGCCGCAATGAAGGTCGAAAGATCCCGCGCTGAGGAGAACATCTGGCCGGTGCCGGGGAAGTCGAAATAGCTCTGCTGGTTGCCGGGCGGACCGATCGCGGTGCCCTGGTCCGAATAGCCCTGGACCACGCGCTGCATCCAGGCCGCGTCCATGACGGCGCGGTTGTCCTCGCCGCGTTCGGGCAACGACGTCGCGGTCATGCCGAGTGGCTTGAAGATGCGCTGCTCGAACAGGGGTGCGATCGGCGTGCCGTAGCAGCGCTCGAGCACAAGCTGAAGCAGCACGTAGCCGGCATGGCTGTAGATGCGTTGCTTGCCGGGTGCCTCGCCAGCCCGCGGTCTCCAGGCGTTGAGCATCTCGATGAACTGCGCGCGCGAGAACTGCTCGTTTGGCCAGGGCGGATGGTCGGTTGGCAGCAGCAGTCCCGAGGTGTGCGTGACCAGCTCGCCGATGGTAACGTGGCGGATGGTGTCGCCGGTGAGCTCGGGAAGATATTTCGGCAGGGGATCGTCGAGCCGCAGCTCGCCGCGGAGCGTGCCGAGCGCGACCAGCGTCGCCTCGAACGGCTTGCGCAGGGAACCGAGGTTGAACAGCGTGTCCGATGTGATCGGACGTCGGGTGGTGTCGTCGGCAAAGCCATAGTTGAAGAACTCGACATGGCGGCCGGCATAGAGCGCGGCGGCGAGGCCGCCCGGCTGGTCCGGCGTCATGGTCGGCGCGAGCTCGGCGGCGACGATGTCGCGCATCTGCGCGATCATGTCGGAATCCGCGGATGCGCAATGCGGCCGAAGCGCGATCGCAAGCGGAATGAGCGCAGCCCGGGCGAAGATGCGCCGGCTGATCGGGGATGAGGTGACAACAGGCGGCACGTGCTCTGATGAATCATGCTTGTGCGCCCCCGGATGAGTCATAGCGGGGAGAGCGCGATGCCCCAATTCACGATTGCGCGTTGTGGGTTCCGCTCGTCGGTTCGTGGTCTCGTAGCCCGGATGGAGCGCAGCGCAATCCGGGACCGGCGTCGCTCGGGGCAAGGAGCCCCGGATTACGCTGCGCTCCATCCGGGCTACGGCGTTTAACTTAGCCAATCGGCTAACAATCGTTGACGTCCGTCATCTGGCGTGTATAGTTAGCTGCATGGCTAACCAATTATCCCGGCTCGATCAGATCTTCGCGGCCCTTGCCGATCCCACAAGGCGGGCGATCGTGATGCGGCTCTGCGGCGGCGAGGCGTCGGTCGGCGAGCTCGCCGATCCCTTCGAGATGGCGCTGCCGAGCTTCATAAAACACATCCATGTGCTGGAGACGAGCGGGCTCGTTCAGTCGGAGAAATCCGGCCGCGTGCGCACCTGCCGTCTCAGTCCGGATGCGCTCGTCGGGGCAGAGGACTGGTTCCAGCAGCAGCGCGCGATCTGGGAGGCGCGGCTCGACCGGTTCGAAGCCTATGTGATGCAGCTCAAGAAGGAGAGGGCAGTCGCCAAGCGGCCGTCCAAGAAGACCGAGAAGACAACCAAACGGAAAGGTTCTGAGTGATGACAAGTTCCGCCAATCCCGCTTTATCCCAATGGTCGCTCGACCGCGAGATCGTGATGTCGCGCGTGATCGACGCGCCGCGCGATCTGGTGTTCGAGGCATGGTCCGATCCAAAACATCTGCCGCAATGGTTCGGACCGAAGGGCTTCAAGCTCGAGACCTTCGAGATCGACGTGCGCGTCGGCGGCGTCTGGCGCTTCAACATGATCGGCCCCGACGGCACGGTCTATCCGAACCGCATGCGCTTCCGCCGCATCGAGCGTCCCTCGCTGATGGAGATGGATCACGGCGTCGACCAGGACGAGGATCCCGGCATGTTCCGCTTCACCGTCACCTTTGCCGAGCAGGCCAACGGCAAGACGGTGCTGATGATGCGGCAGCTGGCTTCGAGCACCGAGCAGCGCGACGGCATGATCGGTTTTGGTGCCGTCGAATACGGCTACCAGACGCTGGACAAGCTTGCGGCGTATGTGGGCGGGATGAAGACATAAGTTCCTCGCATCATTCGGGGCGCCTCAAAAAGGGCGGCCCCGGAATGAGCCTGGAAGCGAGTGGAGGGCTGGTCGCCTTCGCGAATATGACAGCGCGGAGCGCAATTATGACAGCGCCATAACGTAGATTTTTGTCGCGTCGTGCTGCTGATTTATGACAGAATTACTACCGCTGGATGTCATATCGGTTACGGCGGAGCGATTCATGTTGCAGTGGCAGGCGCGGTCAAATCCCCTGGCGTGGTGGTGGGGGTCCCTGACGCTTGTCAGTGCTGCCAATATTCTCGTCTGGTTCATGCTGTACCGCGAGTTCTATCCGACGGTTGCGGGCAGTGTCGGCGGCGGCTCGGATATCGGGCTGATGTTCCTGCTCTGCGCCGGCTACGTGTTCGGCTGCGCCTTCCGCTCGGTGCTGCCGCGCGCCGACGTGCAGCGCATCTGCCTGTTCGACACCTGGCTCTCCAGCGTCTTCATTGGCCGCACCGTCGCGACGGTGGCCGAGCTGTGCTTCGTCGCGCAATGGGCGATCATCCTGCATCAGCTCGGCCACATGACCGGCGCGGAGACCGCGGTGAACATCGCGCTCGTGATCGTGCCCATCATCATCATCGCCGAGTGCTTCTCCTGGTATGCGGTGGTGACCACCAACTTCCTCTACAACGCGGTCGAGAATTCGCTGTGGGCGGTGACCTTCTTCCTCGCCGGCATCGCGCTGTGCCGCCTGATGCCGGAATTCCAGGGCCCGGTGCGCTGGGCGATGATTGCCGGCATCGTCGGCATCGCCTGCTTCCTCGCCTTCCTCGTCACCGTGGACGTGCCGATGTATCTCAGCCGCTGGCGGGCGGGGCACGCCGAGGGCGGCAAGTTCCTCGGCTTCCTCGAAGGCCTGCATGACGTCTCGACGCGCTGGGTGGTGACCCATGACATCGCGCACTGGAAGGGCGAGCTGACCTGGATGTTCCTGTATTTCAGTGCCGCGGTGTGGTCGAGCCTGGCGCTCTGCGCGCTCTACGCGATGGAAGGCTATCTCACGCGCTATCTGGCCTGAGCGCGTCAGGCCTCGCCGAGATCGACCTGCGTCAACAATCCCTGGCGCAGCGCCAGCCGGACCAGCTCGATGTCCGAGCCGACGCCGAGCTTGTCCTTGATCAGCGAATGCAGGTTCGCCACCGTCTTCGGGCTGACGTGGAGCGTCTCGGCGATCTCCTCCGTCGTCTTCTCGGCCAGCAGCAGCCGCAGCACTTCGAATTCGCGCGGCGTGAGCACGTCGGCGGCCGAGCTCTCGCCGCTGATACGGCTCAGCGCGAGCTCGTGGTCGATGTCGGGGCTGATGGCGATCCTGCCCGCGAGCACGTCCATCACCGCGCGCACCAGCGTCTCCGGCGGGCTCATCTTGGTGACATAGCCCCGCGCACCGGCGCGGATCGCCTGCACGGCGAAGCCCGCATTCTGGTGCATGGTGAAGACGAGGATTCTTGCGCCCTTGTCCCATTGCCTGATGCGCCTGACAGCCTCGATGCCGCCGATCCCGGGCATGCTCAGATCCATGATGACGAGGTCGGGCGCCTCGGATTTGTACAGACGGTAGGCCTCGGCGCCGTCGCCAGCCTCTGCAATGACGCGCAGGCCCGGCTGCTTCTGGAGCACCGAACGATAGCCTTCGCGCACGACGGAATGGTCGTCGACCAGCAGGATGGTCGCCTCGGCCGCGCTCATGCGGCGCGCTCCAGCACCTGCCGATCGGCGGCAGCGACAGGGATGGTGACGCGCAGGGCCGTGCCGCCATGCGGTCCAGTCTCGAAGCTCAATCGGCCACGCAGGGCTGCGACGCGCTCGCGCATGCCGAGCAGGCCCATTCCGGATTTGGCGGCGGGATCGCTCGACCGTCCGTCGTCGTCGATCGCAAGCCCGATCTCGCTGGCGTGCATCGTCAAGTCCAGACTCACCTTGGTTGCGTCGGCATGCTTGGCGGCGTTGGTGAGAGCCTCCTGCACGATGCGATAGAGGCTGGCGCTGATCGTAGCCGGCAGGGTCTCGAAGGCGCCGTCGAACCGGATCGCAAAACGCGTCTCGCCGCGGCTGCGGCCGTTCCAGCCGGCGACCAGCCCTTCGAGGCTGGCGACGAGCCCGAGCTCTTCGACATCGGGCGGACGCAGCCTGAACAGCGTGCCGCGCAGCATCTCCATCATGCCGGTTGCAGTCCGTGCGATGCCGTCGCATTCGCCGAGCAGGGACGGGCAGTCCTGCACGGCGGTCTGGCGGGCGGAGGAAGCGAGAGCGCGGATGGCGGCCAGTGACTGGCCGAACTCGTCGTGCAGCTCGCGCGCGAGATGGCGGCGCTCCTCGTCCTGGAGCGCGATCAGCTTTCGGGTCAGCTCGGCGCGTTCGGCCAGTGCGGTGTCGAGGCTCTCGGCGAGGTGGTTGAAGACGTCGCGAATGGCGGAGAGCTCGGCGAGGTCGAACGGCGGCAGCCGCGCTGTGAGGTCGCCAGTGGCGATCCGTTCGAGGCCGGTGCGGATCATGCGGGTGGGGCGCAGCGCCCGGGCCAGTGCCGCATAGACCAGTGCGCAGAGCAGCGGAAGCGCGATTGCAAGCGCGATCATCAGGCGGCCGGCCTCGTGCCAGGCCTCCGCCGTCTGCACGGCGGGATCGACCGTGACCACGGTTTCGCCGAGCTTCACGCCGCGCACGATCACGGGCCGGGCCGCCTCGCGGCCGGGGTCGAACAGGCCGTGATAGAAGGCCGCAAAGGCCTGCGGCGGCAGGTTTGCCGGACTGGGCGCGCCACTACAGAACCGCTGGAGGATGTCGCCGTTCGTGCCACGGAATGCCAGACACAGGCCGGGCGTCATCACGTAGGCCGAAACGGGGTCAAGGTTGGGGAAGTCGGAGCGCGGGTTGGCCACCCACTGGATCTTGCCTTGTTGCAGTTCGAGCGACTTCGCCACGATGGCGGCGATACCGTCGATGCGCGCATGCGCCGCGCGGTCAGCGGTGACAAGGAAATAGGCTGATATCACGGCGAAGCAGGCGGCCGATATGGCGGCCACGCGCAACGTCAGACGGACCTTGAGATCGAATCTCGGGCGGTTCCACATCGGCGGGCACCTGGCGCGAACGGAATTGTCGCCCCCGCATTAAACGGCAGAACGCAGGCGGGGCAAAGCGTTGCGCATACCGCGGTGCAACGTCGTGAAATTTTCCCGGCTGCGGTCGGGACTAGCCCTGCTGCAAGGCCTGAGGTTGCTGTCCAGATTGCAGCGCCATTCCATTGCACGAGGCCCGCATGCGCTGCACCAAGTCGATGCTCTCTGCTTTTCTCCTCTTCGTCCTCCCGGCGGCTCATTCGCCGGCGGGCGCCGAGGCCGCCATCGGAATTGCCATGGACGATTTCAGCTACACCGATACGTCGGCCGAGCCGGCCAACCAGACTGCGGCCCACGAGCGGCGGCTGGCGGCATTCATGGCCGCGCTCAGGCGCGATATCGGCGCGGACCAGCGCTACCGGCTGGCGTTGTCGGCCCAGGACGGGGCGGCATTCAAGGTCATCGGCGGCATCCAGAAGACCAGCACGCTGGTGCAATGGGCCAAGGTCGCCGTGATCGACGTCGGCGCGAAGAAGGTCGTGATGGACAAGCTCTACACCTTCCGCGGCGACAATGATGAATCATGGGAGCGGGCCGAGATGTTCGTGTCGCGCGAGGTCATCGCGGCGCTCGGCACACCCGCGCCGATCGCGCTTGCCGTGTTCGATTTCGAACTGGAGGATACGACCGCCGCCTCGGCGGGCGCGTCAGCCGCATCAGATGCGTCGTATCTCGCCGAGGTCACCGGCAGCGTGCGCGAGGCGCTGGGCCAGTCCGGCCGCTACCGCATCGTCGATGTCGCCAGGGCAAGCGGCGAGGCGAAGACGCGCGCGTTGCGCGACTGCAATGGCTGCGAGGCGGCGATCGCGCAAAAGCTCGGCGCGGAGCAGTCGCTGATCGGCGTGGTGCGGCGGGTCAGCCGCACCGAATACACGCTCGGCTTCCAGGTTCGCGACGCCAGGACCGGCGCGGTGCTGTCGCGCGGCGACAGCGGCTTGCGCCTGGGCGCGGACTATTCCTGGAAGCGCGGCGCGGTCCGGCTGGTCAGCGAACGGCTCGTCGAGAGCCGGTAGCGTGGTCCACCTCTCCCTACGGGAGAGGTGATGCAAGCCTCGCCGCATTCAGAACGTCAGCTGCACCTTCATCGACTGCGAGCGGTCGGTGGCAAGCTCGAAAGCGGCGACCGCGTTCTCGAACGGCATGGTGGCTGTGATCAGCGGCTTCACGTCGATCAGGCCTTCGCCCATCAGCCGCACCGCCAGCTCGAACTCGGGGTCGAAGCGGAAGGTGCCGCGAAGCTGCAATTCCTTGGCGACGATGGCGTTGATCGGCAGCGTCATCTCGCCGCCGAGGCCGAGCTGCACCAGCGTGGCGCCGGGCCTGAGCACGTCGAGCGCGGCGCGAAGTGCGGCCTGATTGCCGGAGGCTTCGAACAGCGTGTCGAACACGCCCTTGCCAGCGCGCCAGGGATCGAGTGCGGTGGCATGGGTCGCGACGTTGATGGCGTGGGTCGCGCCGAGCTTTTTGGCAACCGCGAGCGGCGCATCGGCAACATCAGTCACCACGATCTCCGAGGCGCCGCCGAAGCGCGAGACCAAGATCATCAGCGCGCCGATCGGGCCGCAGCCGGTGATCAGCACGCGCTTGCCGAGCAGGGGGCCGGCCTGCTTGCCCGCATGCAGGCACACCGCGAGCGGTTCGGCGACCGCGGCCTCTGCCAGCGACAGCTTGTCGGAGATCGGCACGGCCTGCGTCGCGTCGACGGTGATGAACTCGCGAAAACCGCCCTGCACATGGGGAAAACGCATCGCGCTGCCGAGGAAGCGCATGTCGAGGCACTGGTTGCGTAGGCCTTCCTGGCAATGCAGGCACTGGCCGCACGGCTTGCTCGGATTGACCGCAACGCGCGCGCCCGGCTTGACGTTGGTGACGCCGTCACCGACCGCCGCAACCACGCCGGCGATCTCATGGCCCAGCGCCATCGGCTGCTGGATGCGCACCACGCCGAAGCCGCCGTGATGATAGTAGTGCAGGTCGGAGCCGCAGATGCCGCCATTGGCGATCTTGACGCGGACCTCGCCCGGGCCGGGCGCCGTGTCAGGATAGGTGTCGATCCGTAGGTCCTTCGGGGCGTGAATGACGACGGCGCGCATGGTCTCGTTCCCTCAGCGTTTCGCGATCACATCGCGGCGATCATGCCGCCATCGACATAGATGATCTGGCCGTTGACGTAGGTGGAAGCATCGGAGGCGAGGAAGATCGCGGCGCCGACCAGCTCGTCCGGTCTGCCCCAGCGCTTGGAGGGGATGCGGCCCATCAGCCAGTTGTTGAAATCGGTGTTGTTGACCAGCGCCTCGTTCATGTCGGTCAGCATGTAGCCGGGGCCGATCGCGTTGGCCTGGATGCCGTGCTGGGCCCATTCCACCGCCATCGAACGGGTCAGGTTCTTGATGCCGCCCTTCGCCGCGGTGTAGGGCGCGATGGTCGGACGTGCGAGCTCGCTGCCGAGCGAGCCGATATTGATGATCTTGCCGCGCTTGCGCGGGATCATGCGCTTGCCGGCCTCGCGGCCGATCACGAAGGCGCTGGTGAGGTCGGTCTCGATCACCTTGCGCCACTCGTCGGTGGTGAACTCGACCAGCGGCTTGCGGTGCTGGATGCCGGCATTGTTGACGAGAATGTCGACCGCGAGCCCTTCGCGGTCGAAACGCTCGAAGGCGGCGACGATCGCAGGCTCATCGGTCACGTTGAACGCCGCACCCTCGGCCTGATGTCCGGCGGCGCGAAACTCGGCGACGGCCTGCTCGACGCGCTTGGGATCGACACCGTTGATGATCACCTTTGCGCCGGCCTTGGCCATGCCCTCGGCAATGGCGCGGCCGAGCCCGCGGGAGGAGCCGGTCACGAGTGCGGTGCGGCCGGACAAATCGAACAGGGCAGTGCTCATCTCAAAGAATCCTCAGACGTTGGAACGGCGCACGGTCAGATCGGAGCGCTCGAATACGGCGGGCAGAAGGTCGACGCCAAGGCCGGGCCCTTCCATCGGATAGACGTAGCCGTCCTTGATCACGGGCATCGTGGTGACGAGCTCGTTGTACCAGCCCCTGTAGAAGGCGCGCACCGATTCCTGGATCAGCGTGTTGGGCTGGCTGAACGACATGTGGATGGCCGCGATGAAGCCGATCGGACCGATGCAATCATGCGGCGCGAAGGGCCGGTGATAGGTCTCGGCCATCGCCGCGATCTTGCGGCCTTCGGTGAGGCCGCCGGTCCAGCACAGATCGGCCATCACCACATGCATGGCGTCGCGGTCGAGCATGTCCTTGTAGGGGAAGCGTGAGCCCAGCGTCTCGCTGGCGCAGACCCAGACGTCGGTCGAGCGGGCGTATTCGGCGAGCGCCTGCGGCGAGTTCATCCGGATCGGGTCTTCGTACCAGGTCGGCTTGTACGGCTCGAGCGCGCGCGCGATCTGCTTGGCGGTCGGCAGGTTCCAGAGCGAATGGAGCTCGACCATGATCTCCATCTTGTCGCCGACGGCCTTGCGGATCTTCTCGAACGGTTCGATCGCCTTCTTCATCTGCGCGGCGGTGATGTAGAGGCCCTTGTTCTCCTGCGCCGCCGGATCGAACGGCCAGATCTTCATCGCGGAGATGCCGCTCTCCAGCAGGCTTTCGGCCAGCGCGTCGGCGTGGTGCATGAAGCCGTCGAGGTCTTCATAGGGCCCCTTGGACGCGCCGAGATTCCAGTTGGCGACCGGGCTGATATTGGTGGAGCGGACATATTGCGTGCCGGCACAGGTGTTGTAGATGCGCTGCTTGTCGCGGCAGAGGCCGCCGAGCATCTGATGCACCGGTTGATTGCAGACCTTGCCGAACAAATCCCATAGCGCGATGTCGATTGCGGAGGCCGCGCGATATTCGACGCCGGTCGAGGACTGCGCCATCGGCAGGTTCAGCATGTCGCGATGGATGGCTTCGATGTGCAGGGGATTGCGGCCGAGCAGGCGGCCGGCAAAGGTGTCGTGGATCTGCGCTTCGACTGCGCCGGCGCCATAGAAGGTTTCGCCGAGACCGATCATGCCCGTGTCGGTGTGGACGCGCACCCAGATGACGTTGGAAAATTCCTCGGTGCGCAGCGTCTCGATCGACGTGATCTTCACGGCAACAATCCTCCCATCACCGGCGCCTCGCGCCTGACGTCTCATTTTGCGCTGCAACATGTTGCAGATCGCGCGAAAGTCTTACGCCTGCTTGTAATATATCACAACATGTTTTAAGGGTGCCACAAATAAGGCGCCGCCCTGCAAGGGACAACGCAGGCCGACGGGGAGGACAACATGGCACGGCGCAAGCGCGCGCTCGAGGTGGTGAGAAACGAGGACGACGGCGAGGGCAAGCCCTCCCGGCGCAACCGTCTCAACTTCTTCGAGATGGCCTATCAGAGGATCGAAGAGCTCCTCGTTCATTGCGAGCTCAAGCCCGGCCAGTTCATGACGATGCTGGAATTGCAGCAGATCACAGGCTTCGGCCGCACGCCGGTGCATCACGCGGTCAATCGTCTCTCCGCCGACACGCTCATCGTCATCCGTCCCCGCCACGGTCTGCACATCGCGCCAATCGATCTGGCACGTGAGCGGATGCTGCTGGCCTTGCGCCGAGACATGGAACGCTTTGTGGTCCGGCTTGCCGCCGATCGCGCCAGCCTGTCGCATCGCAATCAGGCGCTGCACATCGAGCGTCTGTTACGCGAACGCCGCGCCACTCTGACCCTCGACGAATTCAACAGCATCGACCGCCGCATCGACGCGCTGGTGCTCGAAGCCGCCGGCGAGCCGTTCCTGGTGCACACGCTGCGGCCGTTGCACACGCTCTACCGCCGCATCGGCTACATCCATCACCGCTTCATGCCGGGCCAGACCGATCTGTCAGGCACGATCGATCATCATCTCGCCATTCTTGCAGCTGTTGCCGGCCGCCGCGTCGACGACGCCGTGAAGGCGAGCGATGCGCTGATCGACTACATGGACCAGATGTTCACGGGCATGGAGGCGGGGATCGATCCGCGCCTGCTCGATTGCAGCATCGAGCCGCTGCTTGGCGCTTAAAGGGACTTGGCGCTTAAAGGGACTTGGCGCCCAAAAATGACTTGGCGCGTAAAAGAGTTTTGAAGAGAGGACCAAAGATGTCGACAATGGCCATGCCACAACCGACCGCGAGCGAAGCCGCGGTTCGCTACCTGATCACGAACTACAGTCCCAAGGGTAACAAGGTCGGCTGGCTGATGATGGCCTCGATCCTGGTCGAGGCGTGGGACCTCTATTCGATCGCCTTCGTGCTGATCTTCATCAAGGAGCAGTACAATCCCGACCCGCTGATGCTGGGTCTCGCCGCCGCCGGCACGCAGGGCGGCGCGCTGATCGGTGCGCTGCTCGGTGGCTGGCTGTCCGACAAGATCGGCCGCCGCGTCATGTTCCTGGTGACGATGGTGATGTTCATCGTGCTGGCGCTGGCGCAGGCCTTCGTGCCGAACGTGACCTGGCTCATCGTGATCCGCTTCCTGCTCGGCATTCCGCTCGGCTCGGACATCTCGACCGGCTACACCTACATCATGGAATCCATGGCCAAGGGTGAGCGCGAGGTCATGGGCAACCGCTGGCAGTTCATGTTCGCCGTCGGCGAGGTGCTGACGATCGGCGTCATCGTGGTCTTCCTGCTGCTCGACATCCATCACGAGACGCTGTGGCGCGTGACGCTCGGCCTCGGTGCGCTGCCGGCGCTGATCATCCTGATCATGCGCCACGACGTGCCGGAGACGGCGGTGTGGCTGGTGCAGAAGGGGCGATTCCGCGAGGCCAAGAAGGTCGCGCGCGAGATGTTCAACGACGATCTCGTCATGCTGCCGGACCAGGACGTGCAGGTGCCGAAGGTCAGCACCCGCGCCTTCATCGCCGATCTCAAGAAGGACCCGATCCGCTGGCGCGCCACGGTCTACGGCTGGATCGCCTGTTTCGCGCAAGGCAGCGAGTTCTCGACCTTCGCGTTCTACCTGCCGGTGCTGTTTGTGATGGTCGGCGTGTCGAGCGTGCTCGGCATCAATCTGGTGACGATGGCGCTGTTCAGCTTCGCCGCTCTGTCCGGCTGGGTCGGCCCGCTGCTGACGCCGAAGATCGGCCATCGCGGCATCGCGATCGCCGGCTTCGGCATCGTGCTGGCCTCGCTGCTGGTCGCGGCTTTCGCGCTCTACACCGACAACAAGATCCTGCTGCCGTTCGCGGCCGCGGCCATGTTGTGGGGCCATTATTGGGACGCGTCGAACTGCATGACGATCCCGACCATGGTCGCCAAGCCGAAATATCGCGGCACCGCCAGCGGCTTCGCCTATATGTTCGTGAAGCTGCCGTCGTTCCTGGCGATCTTCCTGTTCCCGACGGTGTTCGCCGCGATCGGGCAGGCGAATGCCACGCTGATGGTCGCGATCTTCCCGCTGATCGGATTGCTTGCGGCCATCTTCATCCTGCCGGAAGTCTACGGCTACGAGAACGACTGATTAAGCGTGACCCGATCGCGGCCGTCATGGCCGCGATCGGGACTCCCTTAGGATATGCCGCGGCGACTACGGGCTCAGGAAGATCGGATCAATTCCGGTCGCCCCATGGCCGAGCAGGCCGACTGCCTGAAGCTGGGCGCTGTGCAGGTCGATTTGTACGATGGCAAACAGGGTCAGCAGCGCCACGACGGAGACGACGAGCAGAGGGTGGGACGTCTCCGCCCCGCCGTTAGCGGGCGCGATGAAGCCCTGAATTTCGCGACGCAGGGAAAAGCTCTGCGGCAGCGCCTTTGATTGAATCTGCATGATGAACCTTCCTTGCCGCGGCATGTCTCGATCACGCGGCAACTGAACTTTAGCCGTGGTCGCGCCCTCGGCATTGATGCACCGCAAACCGCTGCGCTTGATTGGCCGCGGCTACCTGATCGCAGCAGCCAGCGCGGCGATCAGAGCGGGCGGTGTTACCAGCATACCGAGCTTGAGGAACGGCCAGGCGCCGACTTCGATCTTCTCGCGTCGTAGCGCGACCAGCCACAAGATGGTCGCGAGCGATCCCGTCACCGACAGATTGGGGCCGAGATCGACGCCGATCAGGATGGCGCTGACGACGGGTGCGGGCAGATGATCGCTGGCGGCGACCGAGCCCGCGACGAGGCCGACCGGAAGATTGTTGGCGATGTTGTCGGCGATGGCGGTTGCGATGCCGACGCTCCAGGCAGCCTTCGGCACCGATTGTGCGACCGCCTGGTGCAGGAGTGCGCTGAGCTGGCCGATCACGCCTGTTTTCACCAGCGCTTCCACCATCACGAACAGCCCGCCGACCAGCGGCAGCACGCTCCACGACACGCCACGTAGCACGGGCAGAGGCGATTGCCGGCTGATCAGCAGCACGATGGTGGCCGTCGCCACGCCGCAGATGAAAGTCGGCAGGCCCAGTTGCGTGTCGCGCGCGGAGGCCGTGACCAGCACGATTCCGATGGCAACGATGCCCGCGGCCGTCAGCTTGCCGCCGCGGCCGAGCTTTGGATGCGGCACGCTCCGTGCAATCGTCCCGTCCTTCAGCGCGCGATGCTGCGTCAGGCGCAGCACGACATAGGTCAGCAGGATCGAGGCTGCCGAGGGCAGCGCGAACATCCGCAGCCATTCGGTCAACTGCGGCATGCGCGCGCCGAACACGACGAGATTGGCAGGGTTCGAGATCGGCAGCACGAAGCTTGCGGCATTGGCGATGAAAGCACAGACGAACAGATAAGGCAGCGGCTTGGCGCCGGCGGCGCGCGTTGCGGCGTAGACGGCGGGCGTCAGCACGATCGCGGTGGCGTCGTTGGAGAGCAGCACGGTGACGACCGTGCCGACGAGATAGATCAGCAGGAACAGCCGCTGTGGCGAGCCGTCTGCATATTCCACCGCGAGCGCGGCGAGATAGTCGAACAGGCCCTCGAGCCGGGCGAGCTCGGCAATCAGCATCATGCCGATCAGGAACAGATAGACGTCGAGGCCCTTCTCGATGCCGACGAGCGCGTCCTGCCACGGCAGGAAACCGAACAGCACGAGGGCGCCGGCGCCGATGACCGCCCAGATCGCCTCGGGCAGGGATAAGGGGCGGATGATGACGCCTGCGGTGGCGGCTGCGATGATGCTCCAGGCCCAGATGGCGTCAGACGGCACGTTCAGTCCTTGAGGTTTGGTCGGTTCATTCGGCAGCGATAACCGATGCGGGAGCCGCTGTCTTCCCCTGCGCCCGCAAGGCGCCATGCCGCGTCTCGGGCAGGGCGAGGAGGCAGACGACGGCGCCGATCGCCGCAACCGCGCCGAGCGTGATGAACGCCGCGCTGTAGCCGGCGCCGACCACGACGAAACCGGCCAGCGTTGTCGACAGCGCAGCCCCGATGCTCTGCGCGGTGATGACCGCGCCCTGCGCGACGTTGAAGCGGCCGGTGTTGCGCATGAGGTCGGCGACAATGACGGGGAAGATCGCGCCAAAAATACCGGCGCCGACGCCGTCGAGAAGCTGCACGCCGACCAACCAGAACGGATTGTCGGAGAAGGTGTAGAGCGCGCCGCGGATCGGCAGGATCAGCAATGCGGCAAGGAAGAACCGCTTGTGGCCCCAGCTATCGGCCTTTGCGCCGACCAGCATTGCGAACGGCACCATTACCAGCTGCGCGGCGACGATGCAGGCCGACATCAGGCTGGTGCCCATGTTCTTGTCTTGCAGGGCGAGCTTCTGTCCCACCAGCGGCAGCATCGCCGCGTTGGAGAGGTGAAACAGCGCCGTGCAGATCGCGAAGACGAGCAGGGGGCGGCAGGTCAGGAGCATCGCGAGACCTGAGGGCTGGTCCTGTTGGTTGCCTGCGTCGGCGTCGTGCAGCCCGCGCGCGAGGTCGTGATCGATGGCTCGTTCCGGAATTGCAAGAATGCTCACGAGGCTCGCAATCGCCATGGCGGCGAGAAGGTAGAACACGACGGTCGGGCCGAACCAGTAAGCGCTGAGGCCCGCGAGCCCGGCCGCAACGGCGTTGCCGGCGTGATTGAACGTCTCGTTGCGGCCGATCCGCCGGGTGAAGGCGGCGTGGCCGAAGATGCCGAGCGAGACGGCGGCGATCGCAGGCGGAAAGATGACAGCCGCGGCTTGTGCGAAGCCTTGCGAGATCGCGACTGGCAGGAAACCCGGAAACAGCGGCAGCGAGAGTGAGGCGAGCGTCACCATGATGGCGGCGATCACCATCACCAGACGCTTTGCCCGCGTGGCATCGACCAGCGCGCCGGCCGGCGTCTGCGCCACGATGCCGGCGATGGTCGCGATCGACATCACGAGGCCGATACGCGCCTCGTCCCAATGCTGCTCGGTGAGGAGATAGACGGCGAGATAGGGACCAAGTCCGTCGCGGACATCAGCGAGGAAGAAATTGGCCGCGTCCAGCGCGCGGCCTGCCTGCTTTGCCTGGTCGGGGTCTTGGCTCGACATCGGTGCCTCGATCGAGGCGAGAAGCGCCCCGGCAGGAACGGATCTCACGCCAACTTTGTTCCGCCCTAGAACTTCACGGCCAGCAACACCGCGCCGGCGCCGATCATGGCGATGCCGACCCAGCCCTGCGACGTCGGACGTTCGCCGAGAAAGGCAAAGGCGAAGAGAGCGACCAGCACAACGCTGAGCTTGTCGATCGGCGCCACCAGCGTGGCGGGGCCGAGCTTCAGGGCGCGGAAGTAACAGAGCCAGGACGCGCCAGTCGCAAGTCCCGACAGCACCAGGAACAGCCAGGTCTTTGAGGAGACCGACGACGGCACCGCGAATTGTCCGGTGAAGAACAGCAGCACCGAGAAGGCGAGCAGCACCACGATGGTGCGGATGAAGGTGGCGAGATCCGGATTGATGTTCTCGACGCCGACCTTGGCGAAGATCGCGGTCAGCGCGGCAAAGCAGGCGGAGAGCAGCGCCCAGGTCTGCCAGGCTGAGAGGAGGGCGGGTTTCATGTCGTATGAACCTGTTAGAGTGCTGCTGTGTCACCACGCCGTCATTGCGAGGAGCGAAGCGACGAAGCAATCCAGAATCTTTCCGCGGAGGCAGTCTGGATTGCTTCGCTGCGCTCGCAATGACGGAGTCTTTGGCGGCTTCCTGCGCTTAAAGCACTCACCGCGCCACCGACAGCTTCTCCGTGATCGCCTTCCGCAAAATCCGCGACAGCGACTCCACCGAATACGGCTTCTGGATCAATTCGAACCCGCGGTGCGCGTTCTCCGCGAGCACGTTGCTGTAGCCAGAGGTGAGCACGACGGGCAGGCCCGGATAGCGCTCGCGGATGATTCCGGCGAGCTCGACGCCGTTCATGCCGGGCATGATGACGTCGGAGAAGACGAGATCGACAGCGAACTCGTTCTCGCCAAGGATCGCAAGGGCTGCGTTGGCGTTGGCGACGCGGCGGACGACATAACCGAGGTCTTCCAGCAGTTCGGTCGAGAACTGGCCGACATCGTCATTGTCCTCGACCACGAGCACGCGATAGCCGCGCCCGGTGGTTGCGGCCTCGCTGGTCAGTGCTGTGCCTTCTTTCTCAGCCGCCGGGCTCTGCGCCTGCGGCAGGTAGATCGTGAAGGTCGCGCCTTTGCCTTGCGTGCTCGCTACCTCGATGTCGCCCTCGGACTGCTTCGCGAAGCCGAAGGCCTGGCTGAGGCCGAGACCGGTGCCCTTGCCGACCTCCTTGGTGGTGAAGAATGGCTCGAAGATCGAGTCGAGATGTTCCGGCGCAATGCCGCTGCCGGTGTCCGTCACCGAAATCGCGACATAGTCGCCGCCGCGCGCCGACTGTGCGCGCAGGCTCGGAATGCCCTGCACCTTGCGCACGGCGATGGTGAGGCGGCCTTCGCCGTCCATGGCGTCGCGGGCGTTGATGGCGAGGTTGATCAGCGCCGTCTCGAACTGCGCGATATCGGCGACGGTGAAGCAGTCGGGATCCGCAACCTTCACCGCGATCTCGATGCGGCCGCCGACCAGCGGCCGGACCAGTTGCGCGACGCCCTCGACCTGGCTGCCGACGTTGAAGATCTGCGGCTTCAGCGGCTGCCGGCGCGCAAACGCCAAAAGCTGCGCGGTCAGTTTCGAGGCGCGTTCGACAGTGTCCGAGATGGCGTCGACATAGCGGCGGCGGCGCTCCTCCGGCAATTCGCGCCGGCGCAGGAAGTCGGTCGCCGAGCGGATGATGGTGAGGAGATTGTTGAAATCGTGGGCGACGCCGCCGGTCAGCTGGCCGATCGCCTCCATCTTCTGCGACTGCCGCAGCGCTTCCTCGCCGCGACGGCGCTCGGTGATGTCGACCAGTTCCGGTACCGCGCCGGTGATCTTGCCGTGGCGGTCGAGCACGGGGCGCATGCCGAATTCGAAATCACGCTCGCCGATCGGAAGGCGCAGCCGCATCTCCATCCGCACCGCCTCGCCGGTGAGCACGGTGTCGAAGGCCTCACGTACGGCGGTGCTCATGCCGTTTGTACCGGTGAACCAGGGCGTGTCCCAGAACGGCTTTCCAGTCACGTCCGAAGAGCTCGCCTTGATGCCGTCGAGCGCAGTCTTGTTGGCGTAGAGCAATTCTCCCTTGAGATTGACCAGGCCCTGATACTGGTTGCTGGTCCCCAAAATCGCGCGCAACCGCGCCTCGTTGGATTCGAGCTCGGCGGTGCGCTCGACGATGCGCTCTTCGAGGGTTTCGTTGAGCTGCCGCAGCTCGATCTCGGCCTGCTTGGCGACGGTGATGTCGTGGGCGACGCCGATGAAGCCGATATGCTTGCCGGTCGGGTCCCAGCGCGGCTGCGATTCCGAGCGCAGCCAGCGCCATTCGCCGCTGGCGTTCTTGTAGCGCGCTTCCAGCACGAACGGCTTCAGCGAGGCTTCACCCTGGACGGATTGCTGGAGCACATGCGGCAGGTCGTCCGGATGCAGCACCTTGCGCCAGTCGAAATCGATCGCCTCATCGTAGGGCAGGCCGACGAAGTCGACATAGGCCTGGTTGGCGAAGGACCGCTTGCGGTCGAGTTTCGTCACCCAGATCGGCACCGGCGCGCTGTCGGCGATCAGCCGGAAGCGTTCCTCGCTCTCGCGCAGCGTCTCACGCGCCAGTGCCTGGTTTGTGATGTCGATATGGGCGCCGACGAGGCGGATGGCGCGGCCGTCGTTGTCACGCTCGATCTTGGCGACGACGCGGATCCAGCGGGTCTCGCCATCGCTCGGACGGATGATGCGGTATTCGGCGGTGTAATCCTCGCTGGTCCCGGAAAGGGCCTCTAGGAAATGTTTGACGGTCGCATCACGGTCATCAGGATGAATGCGGCCGACCCAGTCCTCGTGCGCTTCGTCGGCGGCCTCGGGAGGCAGGCCGTGGAGCATCAGGTATTCAGGTGAGCGGCGGTTTCTGAAACCCTCGCGGAAATCGACCTCGAGGCCACCGACCTTGCCGATGCGCTGGATGCGCGCGAGCTCGGCCTCGCGCTCCTGGAGCGCGCGGTAGGCATTGTCGCGCTCGCGCGCAACGTCTTCGAGGTGCTGGCGCAGCCGTTCGGCGGCGATGGTCTCTGGTAGGGGATCGTTCAAGGCGTCGGCCGTTGTGATGCGTGTGCGCACGTGCCGGACCGATATTCACACAGACAAAGCGCGATAGCCATTGCTCAAAAAGGGATCAATTGTCGAAAAGGGGCGGGTCAGCCTGAACGCGGAATGGTCCGGTCAGCCAACGGCGGGGCTGGCTATTTGTTCCTGATATTGGAACGATGCGTCTGCGGACGCGTCTTTGCGAGGCGCCACAACGCTCATTCATAAAACTCCGTTTCCGAAGAGGCTAAATCTTGAAGCTGTTTGTCTGCCAGTCCTGCGGCAACGTCCTTTATTTCGAGAACCGCGCCTGCGAACGCTGCGGCCATCGGGTCGCCTTCCTCCCGGAGAAGGAGACGATGTCGGCGCTCGAGCCCGACGGGGAAGGCTGGGCCACGCTCGCCGACACGGGCAAGGGGCGGATGCTGTGCCGGAATGCCGAGTACGATGCCTGCAACTGGCTGACCGATCCGGGCGATGCAAACGGATATTGTCGCGCCTGCCGCCATAACGGCATGGTGCCTGATCTGTCCGAACCGGCTCAACTCGCCGGCTGGCGCGAGCTGGAGGTGGCAAAACACCGGCTGTTCTATTCCCTGATCCGCTGGAAGCTGCCGCTCCAGAACCGGCTGGACAATCCCGGGCACGGCCTGATCTTCAACTTCCTCGCCGACGATCCGGACAGCGGGCAGAAGGTCATGACCGGCCATGACAACGGCCTGATCACCATCGCGCTCACCGAAACCGACGGCATCGAGCGCGAGCGGCGCAGGCTGGAGATGGGCGAGCCCTACCGGACACTGCTCGGGCATTTCCGCCACGAGGTCGGACATTATTTCTGGGATGTGCTGGTCCGGGATGGCGGCAAGCTGGAAGAATGCCGCGCTGTATTCGGCGACGATTCGGCCGATTACGGCCAGGCCTTGCAGCGCCATTATGCCGAAGGCGCGCCGCCGGACTGGCAGCAGGACTATGTCTCGGCCTACGCCACGACGCATCCCTGGGAGGATTTCGCCGAGACCTGGGCGCACTATCTCCACATCGTCGACACCCTGGAGATGGCCTCCGAGTTCGGCATGGAGGTGCGGCCGCGGGTCGACCGCGACGGAGAGTTGTCGACGCGGATCCGTTTCAACCCCTACGAGGCAAGGGACATCCAGACGCTCGTCGACGCATGGCTGCCCTTCACCTTCGCCATGAACAGCGTCAATCGCGCCATGGGCGCGCGCGATCTCTATCCGTTCATCCTGTCTCCGGCGGTCGTGGCGAAACTGGGCTTCATTCACGGCCTGGTCCGGGACGCGGCCAAGTCGGAGTCCAAGTCCGAGTCCAAGTCCGAGTCCAAGCCCGAGAAGGCCAGGAAGCCGTAGGGCGCCCGAGGGGCGCCGGTCGGGTTTCGGTCTTGCGCTGGTACGCCAGAGGGACGGGATTTAGACCGTTGCCTCCGGCCCATTTTGATGTACCACGGAGGCCACACGGCCCGTCCCAGAGGCCCCAAAGGCCGGGGAAGGGTCCCGCCCAAGGTCGAGATTCAAGAAAAGCATGTTCAAGAAGATCCTGATCGCCAATCGCGGCGAAATCGCCTGCCGGGTCATCAAGACTGCCCGCCGGATGGGAATTCAGACGGTTGCGGTCTATTCCGAGGCCGACCGCGATGCCCTCCATGTCGAGATGGCCGATGAGGCCGTGCTGATCGGCCCGCCCGCGGCGGCCGAGAGCTATCTAGTGATCGAGAAGATCGTCGAAGCCTGCCGCAAGACGGGCGCGCAGGCCGTGCATCCCGGTTACGGCTTCCTCTCCGAGCGCGAGGCGTTTCCGCGCGCGCTGGAAGCCGCCGGCATCGTCTTCATCGGCCCGAACCCGGGCGCGATCGCGGCGATGGGCGACAAGATCGAATCCAAGAAGGCCGCCGCCAAGGCCAAGGTCTCGACCGTGCCCGGCTATCTCGGCGTCATCGAGGACGACAAGCACGCCGTCCGCATCTCCGACGAGATCGGCTACCCCGTGATGATCAAGGCCTCCGCCGGCGGCGGCGGCAAGGGCATGCGCATCGCCCATTCGAAGTCCGAGGTCGCCGAGGGCTTCAACCTCGCCAAGGCCGAGGCCAAGGCCTCGTTCGGCGACGACCGTGTTTTCGTCGAGAAGTTCATCGTCGATCCCCGCCACATCGAGATCCAGGTGCTGGGCGACAAGCACGGCAACGTGATCTATCTCGGCGAGCGCGAATGCTCGATCCAGCGCCGCAACCAGAAGGTCATCGAGGAGGCGCCGTCGCCGCTGCTCGACGAAGCCACCCGCCGCAAGATGGGCGAGCAGGCGGTCGCGCTGGCGAAGGCCGTGAATTACGACTCTGCCGGCACCGTCGAATTCGTCGCAGGCCAGGACAAGAGCTTCTTCTTCCTGGAGATGAACACACGCCTCCAGGTCGAGCATCCCGTCACCGAGCTCGTCACCGGCGTCGACCTCGTCGAGCAGATGATCCGCGTTGCCGCCGGCGAGAAGCTTGCGCTCACGCAGAAGGACGTCACGCTCAAGGGCTGGGCCGTGGAATCGCGCCTCTACGCCGAGGATCCGTTCCGCAACTTCCTGCCCTCGATCGGGCGTCTGGTGAAGTATCGCCCGCCGGCCGAAGTTAGCAAGGACGGCATCACCGTGCGCAACGACACCGGCGTGCAGGAGGGCGGCGAGATTTCGATCCATTACGATCCGATGATTGCGAAGCTCGTCACGCACGCGCCGTCGCGCGCGGCTGCGATCGAGGCGCAGGCGACCGCGCTGGACTCGTTCTATGTCGACGGTATCAGGCACAACATCCCGTTCCTGTCGGCGCTGATGCACCATCCGCGCTGGCGCGAGGGTAACCTCTCGACCGGCTTCATCGCGGAAGAATTCCCCAAGGGCTTTGCGGTGCGCGTGCCCGAAGGCGAGGTCGCGCGTCGCATCGCGGCGGTCGGCGCAGCCATCGATCACGTGCTCGGCGAGCGCAAGCGGCAGATCTCCGGCCAGATGGGCGGCCGCGTCGTGCAGCGCGAGCGCCGCCGCGCGGTCTGGCTCGATCGTCAGGAGATTGTGCTCGAGGTCGGCCGCGAGGGCGACGCGATCGCGATCCGCTTTGTCGATGCCGACGGCAAGGCCGGCAATGCACATCTGTTGCAGTCCGCATGGAAGCCGGGCGATCCGGTCTGGCAGGGCACCATCGACGGCCATGTCGTCGCGGTGCAGACGCGCCCGATCGCCAACGGCATCCGTCTCGCACATCAGGGCGTCGAGGTGCCGGTCTATGTCTGGACCGAAGCGGAGGCGGCGTCCGCGCGGCTGATGCCGGTGACGACGGCCTCCGACACCGGCAAGAAGCTGCTCTGCCCGATGCCCGGCCTCATCGTCTCGATCGCGGTGACCGAGGGGCAGGAGGTCAAGGCCGGCGAAACGCTTGCGGTGGTCGAAGCCATGAAGATGCAGAACGTGCTCCGCGCCGAGCAGGACGGCACCGTG
Organism: Bradyrhizobium sp. GW821-FHT13H05; assembly: GCF_058804065.1. Lineage (NCBI taxonomy): Bacteria > Pseudomonadati > Pseudomonadota > Alphaproteobacteria > Hyphomicrobiales > Nitrobacteraceae > Bradyrhizobium > Bradyrhizobium sp. GW821-FHT13H05. The sequence continues at coordinate 134,635 of NZ_JBXAPO010000007.1, forward strand.
AAGAAGGTCCACGCCAGCGCCGGCGCGACGCTCGCGGTGGACGCGCTGATCCTGGAGTTTGCGTAAGCATGAGTGGGGCAGGTGGTCTGCCCACGAGCACCGTCATTGCGAGGAGCCCTTGCGACGAAGCAATCCAGTCTGTCTCCACGGATGCATTTCTGGATTGCTTCGCTTCGCTCGCAATGACGGAGTATGCTGAGGCTTCCGTGATCTAACCGAGACAGCATCATGGCTTTCCGTTCCCGCCGCGAGAAACTGCGCTCCATCCTGTCGGGCGCAACTTGTGTCCATCCCGGCTCGGTCTATGACGCGATCTCGATCCGCATTGCCGAGGATCTCGCCTTCCCACTTGGCATGTTCGGTGGCTCGGTCGCCTCGCTCGCGGTGCTGGGCGATCCCGACATTACGCTGATCACGCTCACCGAGCTTGCCGAGCAGATGCGGCGGATGTCGCGCGCGTCCGCATTGCCGGTGCTGGTCGATGCCGATCACGGCTATGGCAATGCGCTCAACGTGCGCCGTACGGTGCAGGAACTGGAGACCGCGGGCGCCGCCGGCCTCACCATCGAGGACACGCTCTTGCCGGCCGCCTACGGCGAAGCGAAGACGCAGTTGATTTCGCTGGAGGAGGGCGTCGGCAAGATGAAGGCGGCGCTCGATGGCCGCGGCGATCCCTCGCTGGTCATCATGGGCCGTACCGGGGCTGCCTCGATCACGTCGCTCGACGATACCATCCGCCGCGCACAGGCCTATGAAGCGACCGGCGTCGACGCGTTGTTCTTCACCGGCATCAAGTCGCGCGCCGAGCTCGAGGCGATTGCAGCCGCGACGCGCCTGCCGATCGTGCTCGGTGGCGCGCCGGAGGAATTGAATGCGCCCGATTATCTCGCGACCCAGCGCGTGCGCATCGCGCTTCAGGGCCATGCGCCGATCGCGGCCGCGACGCAGGCCGTCCACGACGCGCTGAAGGCGCTGCGCGAAGGCACGCCGCCGAAGGCCCTCAAGGGCCTCGCATCGTCGGAATTGACCGCGCGCGTCACGCGTGAGGCCGAGACGAAGGCGCGCAGCGCCGACGTGCTCGGGCTGAAAAAATGAGCCAGGCGATCCTTCAGGTCATGATCCGCGGCCGCGTCCAGGGCGTCGGCTATCGGGCCTGGGTCGAGTATCAGGCCACCAATTGCGGGCTCGAAGGCTGGGTTCGCAACCGCCGCGACGGCAGCGTGGAAGCGCTGTTCGCGGGCCCGCCGAAGCATGTCGCCGACATGGTCGCGCTGTGCCGCCACGGCCCGCCGTCCTCGCGTGTGGACAGTGTGACAAGCGAGACGGCCAGTATGGATGAACTCAACCTGCGCAGGGCAGGGGAGGCGTTCTCGGTGCTGCCGACGGTGTGAGAGCCACACCTCGCCCCGCAGCGGCGGTGCGCTCCCTCGCCCCGTTCTTACGGGGAGAGGTGAAACGATCACCGCGGCAGCTTCGCGATCGCCTCGCTCAGCTCGTGGATCTCGTACGGCTTGCGCAGGATCGGGAAGTCGCCGCGGACGTCGGCGGCGGCCTCGCTGTAGCCGGTGGCGAGCAGGATCGGCAGGCCGGGGTGGACCCGGCGCAGATGATGGGCGAGGCTGAGGCCGTCCATCTTGCCAGGCATGACGATGTCCGAGAAGACGAAATCGACGCCGTTGTGCTCGAGCTCGCGCAGCGCCGACTCGGCGTCGGGAACGCGGCGGACACGGTAGCCGAGCTGCTCGAGCAGCCCGATGCTGACGACGGCGACGTCGGGATTGTCCTCGACCAGCAGCACCGTGCCGCTGCCGCGCAAGGGCATGGCCTCTGCGGTTTCCCGCATCGGCGCATCTGTTCCGCGCGGCAGCAGGATGGTGAAGGTCGTGCCCTTGCCGAGCTCGCTTGCGACCTTGACCGTGCCTCCGGCCTGATGCGTGAAGCCATGCACTTGCGACAGGCCGAGACCGGTGCCCTTGCCGATCGGCTTGGTCGTGAAGAACGGCTCGAAAATCTTGTCGACGACGTCGGAGGGAATGCCAAGCCCGGTGTCGGCGATGTCGATCGCCACGAACTCGCCGGTTAGAAGCGTGTCGTCCAGCACGACGTTGCGGGCGCTGATCGTCACCGTGCCGCCATCGGGCATCGCATCGCGGGCGTTGATGACGAGGTTGAGCAGCGCGGTCTCCAACTCGGAGGCGTCGGTCCTGATGGGCCAGACATCGCGGTCGATGTCGAAGGCAAGGCGCACGGAGCTGCCGACGCCTGCATCGAGCACCTCGCGGATTGCCGCGATGCGGTCGGGGAAATTGATTGCCTGCGGATTAACGCTCTGGCGCCGCGCGAAGGTGAGGAGCTGGCTGGTCAGCGCGGCGCCGCGCCTGGTCGCGGTCTCGATCGCCGAGATCGCGCGCTCGAGCCTGGTATCGTCCTCAGCGCTCCGCTTCATGATGTGGAGGCTGCCGCTGATGATCATCAGGAGGTTGTTGAAGTCGTGGGCGACGCCGCCGGTGAGCTGGCCAAGCGCGTCGAACTTCTGGGACTCGGCGAGCTGCTTCTGCATCGCCTCGAGCTTCACTTGCGTGTTGCGCCGCTCGGTGATGTCGCGCGTGATCTTGGCGAAGCCGATCAGCTCGCCGTCCTCGTAGATCGGGTCGATCACGACGCTGGCCCAGAAGAAGGTGCCGTCCTTGCGGACGCGCCAGCCATCCTCCTCGTAGCGGCCCTTGTCGCGGGCGATGCCGAGTGCGCGGGCGGGCTTGCCGTTGGCCCGGTCGGTCTCGGTGTAGAAGCGTGAAAAGTGCTGGCCGACGATCTCTTCGGACGAATAGCCCTTGATGCGCTCGCCGCCGATGTTCCAGCTGGTGACGATCCCCTTGGGGTCGAGCATGTACAGGGCGTAGTCCGCAACCCCTTCAACCAACAGCCGGAAACTGCGTTCGCTCTCGAACAAGTCTCTCTGCTGACTGGACTTTTTAACCATTCCCAAGACCCCGCCTCGATCGGTGCAAACGCTCTAGGGGTCGTTTGGTTCCCGTTCTCTGGGAAGTTTTTAGGCAAATACGGCAGACGGTATGCAGGGAAGGAGGCCGACCAGGGCTCTTGACACCCGATCGAACGTGTCAGATATTTCTGTCATGACAGAAATAACCGGAAAGAAGAAACTCCCCGCCGCCGTCGAGCGCTTCATCCTGCATTGGGGCGACATGGGGGACGGGTGGGGTGTCAACCGCTCGGTCAGCCAGATCCACGGTCTGCTCTATCTGGCGGAAGCGCCGATGACGGCCGAGGACATCGCCGACACGCTCGGCATGGCGCGCTCCAACGTCTCCAACTCGCTGAAGGAGCTGCTCGCCTGGAATCTGATCCGGCGGGTGCCGATTCTCGGCGACCGCCGCGACCATTACGAGGCCGAGACCGACATCTGGGAGGTCGCGGCGCGGATCGCGGCGCGGCGCAAGGAGCGGGAGCTCGATCCGGCGATCACGGCGCTGCGGGCCTGCGTGTCCGATGCCGCCGACGATCCCACCATCAATCCGGTCGCGAGCAAACGGCTGAAGGAGATGCTCGCCTTCACCGAGCTCGCCGACCACTGGTTCATGCAGATGCTGAAGGTGCCGCGGCCGCGGCTGGTCGCCTTGATGCGGCTTGGCGAGAAGATCGCCAATTTGCTGCCGCTGGGCAAAGCCAAATAGCGTTGAGGAGGGTGCGATGACGTCGGCTCGATTATCAGGCTCCAGCGCAACGCCCTCCGCTCACATCAAGCTGCTCGACGACCGCCGCTTCCGCGCATTGCTGTCGGACGAGGATTGGGGCCGCCTGCCGCTCGCGACCTGGCGGCGCTTTTCCAAGCGCGTCGCCGACGGCGACAGCGTGGTCTATGTCGGCGTGGTCGACGAGGTCGCCTTCAGCGACATCGGCTGGTGGTTCGCGCAGGCCGCGCGCCTGATCGGCGGGCCGCTGCCGACCGGCCGCGACACCGGCGTGCCCATGATCGTCACGGTCACCGAGGATGGCGGGACCGGCGGCCAGACCTGGACGCGCATCTGCGCGCGCAAGCGCGGCTTTCCGCAGGTGATCCATTCGGCAAAACGTTTTGCGGGGCCGACCGGGCTCGAGGAATATGTCGGATTCGGTGTCTCGATGGCGCTGCGCATCGCGGTCGAAGGACAGGTGCTGACCTTCCGCAGCGCCGGCTATGGGCTCCAGCTCGGACGCTTCTGGATCCCGCTGCCGCAATGGCTCACGCCGGGCGACCTCACGGTGACGCATAGCGATCTCGGCGAGGGCGCCTTCCGCTTCACCCTCGATGTCACTCACCCGCGTTACGGCGCGCTGATCCACCAGTCCGCCATCTTCAGGGAGGCCGTATCATGACGCCGCTGTTGTGGACCCTCATTGCCATCCAGATCGTGATGGGCGTGTTCGATACTTTCTATCACCATGAATTCACCGAGCGGCTGGCCTGGCGCCCGTCGCAGCGTTTCGAGCTGAAGCTGCACGGCATCCGCAACATGGCCTATGCGCTGCTGTTCCTGTTGCTCGGCTGGCTCGAAGTGTACGGCGTGCTGGCGATCCTGATCGTCGCCGTCCTGGTCGCCGAGATCGTCATCACGCTGATGGATTTCGTCGAGGAGGATCTGAGCCGAAAACTGCCGCCGAGCGAGCGCATCAATCACACGCTGCTCGCGATCAACTACGGCGCCATCCTGGTGCTGCTGCTGCCGGTGCTGATCGATTGGGCCATGCAGCCCTTCGGCGTGAGCGTCGTGTATCAGGGCCTGCTCAGCATCGCCGCAACCGCCTGCGCGGTTGGTGCTGCGCTCTGCGGCGTCAGGGATTTTGCGGCGATGCGTCGGCTCGGCCGCATGCGAAGCGTCCCCGCGCACGGACTCGTCGAAAAGCTCCCGGGCCGCAAGACCGTGCTGATATCAGGCGCCACCGGCTTCATCGGCAGCCGCCTTGCGGCGAGCCTCAGCGGGGCAGGGCATCACGTCATCGCGCTGATCCGCAACCCCGCCAAGGCCGAGATGCTGCCGCCGCCGGTGACGCTGATCACCAGCCTCGATCAGCTCGCTTCGGACACGCACATCGACGCCATCGTCAATCTTGCCGGCGAGCCGATCGGCAACGGCCTGTGGACCGAGGCGAAGCGCGCGAAGATCATCAACTCGCGCATCGACATGACCGGCGAGATCGTGAAGCTGATTGCACGGCTCGACCACAAGCCCGAGGTGCTGGTCAGCGGCTCCGCGATCGGCTGGTACGGGTTGTGGGCCGATCAGGTGCTGACGGAGTCGGCGAAGTCCCATGCCTGTTTCAGCCATGAGCTGTGCGCGGCCTGGGAGAAAGCGGCGCGGCCGGCGGAAGAGCTTGGCGTGCGCGTGGTGTACCTGCGCATCGGCCTCGTGCTCGGCACCGAAGGCGGTTTCATCACGCGCATGCTGACGCCGTTCGAGTTCGGTCTCGGCGGCCCGCTCGGAACGGGCAGGCAGTGGATGTCGTGGATCGAGCGTGACGATCTCATTCGCCTGATCGCCTATGTGACGGCGACGCCCGACCTCGCCGGCCCCGTCAACGCGACCGCGCCGATCCCCGTCACCAACGCAAAGTTCACCGAGGAACTCGGCCGCCGTCTGCATCGGCCCGCCGTGTTTCGCATTCCCGGCGGCCTGCTGCGCCGGATCGGCGGCGGCTTTGCCGACGAGCTTTTGCTCGGTGGCCAGCGCGTGCTGCCGAACAAGGCGCTGAGCCGCGGTTTTGTGTTCCGGCACGAGACGTTGCGCAGCGCGTTCGAGGCGATCTTGTGAGGTGATGTCATGTCCTGCGATGCCTGTCCTCGTGCCCTGGATGGCTGGTTTCGGGCGTGCTTGACGGCGGCGGCGACGTTGGGGGCGTTGCCCGTCATTGGAACGATCCTGATGCTTCCATATCGAAGTTTTCTGGAAAGCCTGGGTGCCACGACCGCCCTGATTATGTTTGTCTTGCTGATGTTGGTCCTGACCTGTTTGCTAAGCATGATGCCGGCGGCGCTCGTGATATTGTTTGGCGAGTCATTCCGCATACGCTCCGTACTGTTCTATGCGCCGGGTGGCGGCGCGATTGGAGTCCTGATTGCGGGGCTTGTTTTCGGGACGAGCCTTCCGTTTCGCGTGCTCTTTGGTCTCGCTGGATTCCTCGCTGGAATCGCATATTGGTTTGTCGCGGGCCGATACGCAGGCGAGGAGCGTCGGCGGTCTGAGCGCTAAGCGGCCACACTCCGAAATGTCGCCGCCACCGCACGCAGCGCTGCCAACTTGGCGGGATCGCTGACCTTCGAGTGGAGCATCACCTTTGAGCTGCCAAGCTTCGGCAGCTTGTGCGCCGGCCCGATGTCGACCAACCCCGGAGGTGCAATCCGCCGTGCGAGAGGCGCAATCGCGAGGCCGGCCAGTGCGGCGGCAACCACCGCCGTGACGCCGCCGCCGACAAAGCGCTCGCGCCAGGCGATGCCGGCCTTGTCGAGCGCGCGCACGGCGATGGCGCGGACGCCGCAGGGCGGGGCGAGCGTCGCGAGGGGCAGCGGCTCGCCTTTCGGCAGGGTGAAGCGCCGCGATGCGAACCAGCCGAACTCGTCCTCTGTGAGTTTTTCGCCGCCGCGGCGGCTGCCCTCCTGGCGGACGATCACTGCATCGAGCTGGCCTGCGTCATAGGCATCCTGCATCTCGCGCGAGAAGCCGATGGTGACGGCGAGGGTGAGGTTGGAGGACATCGCGTGCAGGCGTTCCAGCAGCGGCACCAGCTCGGGGCCTGCGGCGTGGTCGGAGATGCCGAGCGAGAGCGACTGCACGGCCGGCGCCTCACCGGACAGCGCGCGGTCATGCGCCGCCATCAGCGCGCGGGCGCGATCGAGGAAGCTCGCGCCATCAGCGGTGAGCCGGACCGCGCGTGGCGAGCGCTCGACGAGGCGTTTTCCCAGCAACGTCTCCAGCCGCTGAAGTTTCAAGCTGACCGCCGCCTGCGTCGTGCCGAGCGCTTCGGCGGCGCGCGTAAAACTCTGGAGGTCGGCGACCAGCAGGAAGGCCTTGATGGTGGCGATGTCGAGTGTTGCTGTCATTATGAATTATTATCACTGGTATCAACAGAGATAAGATACCAAAATGACGAGGGGAGGTCTAGCTTCTCACCAACGCCGCGCACATCGCGCGGGCATCTTGAGGAGAACGATCATGCCCCTGATCACCGTGTCCTATACGTCTTCCCGCCAGTCGCCGTCGCTGAAGGCCGACATCGCCAGCGCCGTGTCGGAGCTCACCGCAAAGATCCTGCACAAGGATCCCAAGGTGACCGCCATCATCGTGAAGTCTGTCGAGGCGAGCGATTGGTTTGCGGGCGGCAAGTCACTCGCCGAGCAGAAGCTTGCCAGCTACTGGATCGACATCCACATCACCGAAGGCACCAATACCAAGGACGAGAAGGCGGCCTATCTCGCCGCGATGTTCAAGCGCATGGCCGAGATTCTGGGCCCGCTGCATCCGGAGACCTATCTGCATGTCGACGAGGTCAAGGGCGATGCCTACGGCTTTGGCGGCCTGACCCAGGAGCGACGCTACATCGCCGGCAAGCTCGAGATGTCGCTGAAGGCTGCGTGATGTTGCAGGCCGCGGGTGAACAATCTCACCCGCGGCCTGACGCTCTCAGCTAGCTGCGCCGAACTGGACTTCGGCGTTGTTGATGAAGCACGTCTTGTCGAACAGCTTCAGGTCCAGCGGGTTCGGCAGGCGGACATCGCTAAGATCGGGGCAGGGCTTGGCCGAGGGATCATAGGACCGGTCGATCTGCGAGATGAAGACGACAATCAGCCCCTTGTCACGCGCAAAGGATTTCAGCGCGCGGACCTGAACGGTCAGATCAGGGTTTTCCCGCCTCTGGTCGAGCAATTGCAGATAGTCGATCACCACGAACGTTCCGCGTGGTGCAGCGGCCATTTGCTTCACGACGTAATCGGCGCTGATGGCGTCGGAGCAATCGACCTCGAACAGCTTGTCGAATTGCGCCGGCTCCGCGCCGATCGCCCGCAGGCGATCCAGCACGTCTTTCTCGGTGTATTCGAGCGAGAAGAACGCGGCTCGGCTTCCCGACTTCATGGCCTCCACGGCAAGTTCGAGGCTCATCAGTGTCTTGCCCTGGCCGGGGCGTGCCCCGACCAGCACCAGATCGCCGGGTTTGAATTGCGGAAACAGCCTGTTCGCCGGCGTTACTGCCGCGGCCTTCGCTGCAAGCATACTCCAGGCGGAAAAGCCTTCCGTCGTGGCGATGCGGTCAAGCGCAGCGTGGAGCGGAATGCCTTCCTCGCGGGACAGGCGCTTCGCCTTGCGCTTGAGATGATAGATGGGCGCAGAGAGTCTCATCGTCTAAACCTCCCATTGCGAGCATGATCGCAACCCCTCCTTATGCCTGGCGCTCGAACAGTCGGTCCGATGATCGTTCGCCCGGCATGAGGTCTGCTTTCCCGGCGGAGGGGGGAGGCGTGGGCGTTACCGGACGCAAGCGTAACCGATTCTGCGCCGGGCGGAGAACAGGCGCGGTCGGACTCAAACAGAAAAGTGCTGGACAGCCGCTTCCGGCACCAACGCTCTTGTCGGCCCGAACAGCTCCTCGAACGCCTGCCGGAGCGCGACGTCGACGTCGGCCATGGTCAGGAGCTGGCCGAGGTCGACCAGCGACGTCACGCCATAGCGGGGATCGGCGACGCCGCAGGGCACGATGCCGGCGAAATGCGACAGTTCCGGCTCGACATTGATGGCGATGCCGTGGAACGACACCCAGCGCTTCAGCCGCACGCCGATCGCGGCAATCTTGTCCTCATAGTCGGGCCCCTTGTCCGGCCGCTTCACCCAGACGCCGACCCGGTCCTCGCGCCGCTCGCCGCGGACGTTGAAGGCGGCAAGCGTGCGCAGAATCAGCTCCTCAAGGCTCGCGACATAGGCCCTCACGTCGGGCCGGCGGCGCTTGAGGTCGAGCATGATGTAGGCCACCCGCTGGCCGGGCCCGTGATAGGTGACCTGCCCACCGCGCCCGGTGGCAAAGGTCGGGAATCGGGGATCGAGCAGGTCCGAGTCCTTGCCGGAGGTGCCCGAAGTATAGAGCGGGGGATGTTCGAGCAGCCAGACCAGCTCCGGGGCCTCGCCCGCCGCGATTTGAGCTACGCGCGCCTCCATGGCGGCCACGGCCTCCGGATACGGTACCGGAGCGCCCGAGATCCGCCATTCGACGGGTTCGCCGCTGGAGGCGGAAAACGACGTCAAATCGAGGTCTTGACGCTGGTCTTGGCGGGGGTTTTGGGGCGAATTAACCATTGGCTAACCATAACCGGGTGATGATCGCAGGCGCAAATACCAAGTCCCTAGTCCTAGTCCCAAGTTGCAGTGGTGCTGACAGTGCCTACACTCGACAAAGTCACCGTGGATCTCATGGTCGTCCTCGGGACGACCACCATGCCGATCCATCAAGTATTACGTCTTTCCCGCGGCGCCATCATCGAGCTGGACGCAACCGAGGCCGACGAGGTCAAGGTTTTGGCCAATAACCTGCCAGTCGCCTCCGGCGTCGTGCTGGTCGACCGCAATCGGATCGCGGTCGAGGTCAAGCAGATGCTGCCGCGCACGCCCGGCACGCGGTAAGGCCGGACACCCGATAGGGCCGATCCGGGCAGGGGTTCGAACTTTCCTGCCAAGCTTGTGGAATTCGAGGCCCTTGCAGGCTTGTATCCCTCTGATGGATTTGTTAGATCGGCGACCGCTGATCCGGCCAGCCGAACGACCTCAGGCCGGTATCTCCTTGCGCTCGTGGCGGAATTGGTAGACGCGCTGCCTTGAGGTGGCAGTGGGTAACACCGTGGGGGTTCGAGTCCCTCCGAGCGCACCACCTCTCAAAAACATATCTGAAACTGATTTGGTTGCTGGGCCAAATGGGGGCGTGTCCCCGCGGCTCAAGCTTTGGCCGGTGCGCCGACTGAAAGACTTGCCCTATGCCGAAAGACATCGGTGGACGGCTGCGGCAAGGACATAAGTATTGCCCACAACCAGCGGAGGTCGCCGAGGGGGCCAATCTCGCGCAAGGCACCTTCAAGGCACCGGTCGGCGACAATCGCGTCTTCGACCGCTGGCTCGGAAAACAACCTTCGATCAATGGCCGGCCTGCCGTGCCTTCTCATTGCCGTTGTGGAACCTCAGTCGATATTCATGAGGCAGAACGTTCAATCGCCGGCGGAATGCGCGGCGCAGATGCTCCTCGCTTTGGAAGCCAGAGCTCGCGGCGACTTCCTTGAGGCAGACGCTCGAATCTTCAAGAGCTCTGCGAGCCGCTTCGAGGCGGAACTCTTCGACGGCTTTGCCGGGCGATTTGCCGGTCTTCTGTCTAAAGACGCGAGCAAAAGTGCGAGGGGTCATTCCGGCTTTTTCAGCGAGACGTTCGACGCGCAGATCGCGCCGAAGGTTGCCTTGTATCCAGGCTGATATTTCCTCGAAAACCCTGCCTTCCGAGGATTGAACGCGCAAAGGCGCACTGAATTGGGCTTGTCCTCCAGGCCGCTTGAGAAAGACGACCATGCGCCGCGCCACACGCATCGCCTCACGATGCCCCACGTCTTCTTCGATCAATCTGAGAGCCAGATCGATACCGGCCGTAACGCCTGCAGACGTCCAGACCTGTCCGTCCTGAATAAAAACGGGGTCGATCTCAACGGACACGTCCTGATGCATTTTGCTCAGGAGGTCACAAGAGCTCCAATGCGTCACGGCCCGACGACCGCTCAGTAGACCCGCCGCGGCCAACACGAATGTGCCGGTGCAAACAGAGCAAACACGCCTGACGTGCGGCGCGACGTTCGCGAACCAGTTGGTCAGTTTGGACTCGGCGGCGGCACGATGCACGCCGGGACCGCCGCCGATAATGATCGTGTCGATATTCTTTGGGTCACAGTCGGCCAACGCTGTGGTCGATACGTCCAGGCCAGCTGATGTCCGGATCATGCCCCCGCCGACGGAGCAAAACTGCCATGCATAGGGAGGGTCGCTTGTTGAGTTTTCACAAGCGAGTTCAAAGGCCTGCATGGGCCCGACGAAGTCGAGCATGAGGCAATCCTCGAACAGCACGAAGACGAGGCGGCGTACAGGCTGCATAGGGGGGCCTGGCAGGAATTGCTTGTAGAATGACATTTCGGCAAAGTTTGCCTTCTGTCAACCTCGCTTCGTTCCAGCGCGAGGCGACCAATGTCCAGCAAACCAATCGAGATCGGAATCGTATTCTTTCCCGGGATGACTCAGCTTGATGTCACCGGACCATTCGAGGTCTTGGCCCGATTGCCAAACGCCCGCGTTCATCTTCTGTGGAAGCGCATCGAGCCGGTGATCAGCGATGTCGGTCTTCCCGTGATGCCCACGACGACATTCGCCGATTGCCCGGATCTCGATGTCTTCTGCATCGGCGGGGGGCCTGGCATGGTCTCCATGATGGACGACGAAGAGCTGATTTCTTTCGTCCGCGCGAAGGGTGGATCTGCTCGCTACGTCACGTCAGTCTGTGCCGGCAGTCTCATCCTCGGAGCCGCAGGCCTCATTACCGGATACAAGTCTGCGTGCCACTGGTTGATGCGGGACATGCTGTCTTCCTTCGGCGCGATCGGCGTTGATGATCGCGTCGTGGTCGATCGCAACCGCATCTCTGGTGGCGGAGTGACTGCGGGTATCGACTTTGGCTTCTTGGTCGCGGCAAAGCTGTGCGGCGAGGATGTCGCCAAGCGCATTCAGCTGTTCATTGAATATCAGCCAGAGCCGCCGTTCAATCTCACGGTTCAGAATGCGCCTCCGGCGCTTCTGAAAGAGATCAGGGCGAACTCCGCCGGCTGGCTGCGGCTGCGCCGGGAAGCTGTTGACAGGGCGGCCAGCAAGCTCGGGGCCAGCGACACGGCTCCCGTCTAACTCCTGGAAGGCGTGGGCCTCCCAACTTATGGCGCTCTACGGAGCAGGATGGCGCGCCGTTTTTCAACGCCGAGCTGTCTTTACAGCAATGCAAGTCTCGCTCAGGGGCAAGAACTCATGAATCGTCGTCGGATGTGGAATATCACGCTAACGTCTTGTCTTGCGAAAAGCGCGCAAGCGTCGATGATCGCGGCTGCGCTGCTCTTCGTCCGACCCATGGACGCTCCAGCAATCGCTGGCGAGATTTCGGGCGGCGTGATCCGAATTGGCGTCATCAATGACCAGGCTGGCCCGCTATCCGACTCGAATGGGCAGGGGTCGGTGCGAGCGGCGCGTCTTGCCGTCGAAGATTTCCAGAAAACCAATCCCTCGCTCAAGGTCGATATTGTATCGGCGGACCATCAGAACAAGGCGGACATCGGTGCCGGCATCGTGCGAAAGTGGTTCGACGTCGATGGCGTCGATATGGCGATCGACGTTGGCAACTCGGCAGTCGGTCTGGCAATTCAATCGATTGCTCGAGACAGGAATAGGATCGTTATCTATACGTCGGTCGCTACGACCGAACTGAATGGCAAGCAATGCGCCAAAACCGGGCTGGCTTGGCTGCACGATTCCTACAACCTCGTCGCGGGTCAAATTCGGGCATTGGTGGCCGAGGGATTCGATACCTGGTTCTTCATCGCCGCGGACTACGCATTCGGCAAGAACATGGTGATGGAGTCGCAGCGAGCACTCGCGGCTTCGGGCGGCAAGTCTCTCGGTGCCGTATTCCATCCGATCGGCAATGCTGATTACAGCTCATTCCTGCTGCAGGCTCAGGCGTCAAAGGCCAAGATCGTCGCTTTCGCAAATGCCGGCGAGCAACTTGTGACCTCGATGAAGCAGTGGAATGAGTTCGGCATGGGCACGGGTCAAAAACCAGTTGCTGAACTGATGTTCATTACCGATGTGCACGCCATGACGCCCGCTACCAGCAAGGGCCTTACGTCGTTGACAGGCTGGTACTGGGCTCGCAACGAAGACACCAGGGCATTTTCGCAACGCTTCTTCAAGCTGCATGGCGCGATGCCAACCGAGCCACAGGCGGCCGTTTATTCCGGCGTGTTGCATTATTTGAGGTCGGTTGCTGCCGCCGACACGGATGCAACCGATGCGGTGTTGGACAAGATGCGCTCGACACCGGTCGATGATTTCTACGCGAAGGGCGCGAAGATCCGTGAGGATGGCAAGCTCGTTCACGACTTCTACCTGGTACAGGTCAAGGATCCCTCCGAAGTGAAGGCTGCTTGGGAGTACTACAACATCCTCAAGACGGTGCCAGGAGAGGAGGCGTTCTCGCCCTTGGCGGAGAGCGAGTGCCCGTTGGTGAAAAAGTAGGCTGAGGCGAGAACTCCAAGTGATCGCTCGCTGCGGCTCACGAGAGAGTCCGCGACCACGCGAGACTTGGACGATGGCTTGGAAGGGTGATGGAAGTGGCCGAGTTCTGCTGGAACCGTCTGAAGGCCGGTGCGCTATGCGAGCTGGCATCCAGAGACGCGATCGTCTTGTTGCCGGTCGCCTCGACAGAACAGCACGGGCCGCATCTTCCAACCGGCGTCGACGACATGCTTGTGACGGCGGTGTGCCACCGTACGGCGCGTTTGATCGCACCTGTTCCGGTCGTGGTGACGCCCACCGTTTGGTGTGGCCTTGCGGATCATCATGTGCCGTTTGGCGGCACCTTCTCCTTATCCCTTCCTGCCTATCACGCACTGTTGCGCGACCTGTGCCGATCGATCCTCGCCGCGGGTTTCAGGAAAATCGTGCTCGTCAATGGTCACGCGGGCAACATTACCGGTCTGGCCGCGATCGCAGCGGAGATGACGCGTGAACTGAACGCCCAGATCGCGACTGCAACCTACTTCATGCTCGCTCTCGATGAGATCTCGGCGATCCTGGAAGACCAGAACGGCCTGATGCACGCTTGCGAGGCGGAGACGTCAATGATGATGGCGGTGTCACCCGAACTTGTCGATGAGGCACGATTCTCGGAGGCCAATGGTCCTCCGTTCGACGTCCAGGCGTCGCTGATTCCCGGTCTCAAGCGGTTCGTCCCATTCCACGAGGTTTCAATCTCGGGAGTTGCCGGCGATGCAAGGCGTAGCTCTCGAGCGAAGGGCGAGACCCTGCTCACGGCTTGCGCCGAAGCGTTGGCGCAGAATCTGAGAGCAGGAGAGCCGTGGCTGGCGGCGAAGTTTCCGTCGCCCGTCGCCCGTCGTCCGTGAATAGTGAAGGGGGACGATGACTGCTGAACATCCCCGGGTTGTCGGCGCCGGCGTCAAGTGGTTTTGTGGTTCAGCTCAATTCGCGCGGATGTCTGCGCCTCTCCTCACGCACTCCGCGCCGAGCGCCGCAGCGACTGCGGCGGCTGGCCGAAGGCGCGGATGAAGGCTCGGCGCATCCGCTCGGGGTCGCGAAACCCGGTGGATTGCGCGACGCGCTCGATCGCTTCGCCCGAGGACTGCACCCGCTCGCGCGCAACCTCGACCCGCAATCGCTCGACGGCCTTGGTCGGCGTTGAGCCGGTTTCGGCGATGAAGGAGCGCACGAAATGCCGCGCGCTCAATCCCGCGCGTTCGGCCAGCGCGTCGACGGTGAGCTGCGCGTCCAGGTTCTCGCGCACCCAGGACAGCAAGCTGCCGAAGCGGCCGTTCGGCGGCTTGAGTTCGAGCAAGGTCGAGAACTGCGATTGCCCGCCGCCGCGGCGCTGATAGAGCACCAGCTGCCGCGCGGCTGCTTGTGAAACCTCCTCACCGTGATCCTCGCCAATCATGGCGAGCGCGAGATCTATCCCGGCGGTGATGCCCGCCGATGTCCAGACACGATCGTCCCGGATGAAGATCTGGTCCGGCTCGAGCCTGACATTTGGATAGCGTCCGGTGAAGTCGCGTGTGCAGGACCAGTGCGTGGTCGCGCAGCGGCCATCCAGGATGCCGGCCTCGGCCAGCAGGTAGGCGCCATTGCAAACACTGGCCATGCGCACGCCGCGCTTCGCCAGTCTCTGAATGAAGGCGATCGTCGTCTTGCAGCGCGTGGCTGCTTCCACGCCTTCGCCGCCTGCAACGAGCAGCGTCGTGACGGAGCTCGCCGCGCGCAAGCTGCGCGCCAGCATCTCGGTGCCCGACGAGCTGCGCACGGCGCCGGCCCTGGTCGCGACCGTGATCACTTGCGGCGCATGCGGCACGTGACGTCTTGCGATCTCGAACACCGAGATCGGGCCCGCCGCGTCCAACAACTGGAATTCGGGAAAGATCAGGAAGCCGATCATGGACGCGTCCAATAATGAGGGAAATACGCCGTTTCCGACCTCAAGGCCAACATGGCAGGCTGCAGCCGTCAAGCGCGATGTCGAGGTTGGTCATGTCGGGTCCGTTGCAGATCGGTCTTCTGGTTTTTCCCCGCGTCACCCAGCTCGATCTCACCGGTCCCGCGCAGGTGTTCTCCAGCCTGCCTGATGTGACCGTGCATCTGATCTGGAAACGTATCGAGCCGATACGAAGCGATTCCGTGATCATGCTGACGCCGACCGTCACCTTTGCCGATTGCCCGCAGCTCGACGTGATCTGCGTGCCCGGCGGCTATGGCACCGACGAGCTGATGCTCGACGAGGAGGTTCTGGCGTTTCTGCGCAGGCAGGAGAGGGGCGCCAAATACGTTACGTCGGTCTGCACCGGCTCGCTCGTGCTTGGCGCCGCCGGCCTGCTGGACGGGTATCGCGCGGCGACGCACTGGACCGCCATCGATGCATTGCCGTTCTTCGGCGCCTCGGTGTCGCGGGAGAGGGTCTGCGTCGATCGCAATCGCATCACGGGCGGCGGCATCACCGCCGGGATCGATTTTGCGCTCACCCTGGTCTCGATGCTGCGCGGCCGTGCGGCCGCCGAGATGATCCAGCTGCGCATGGAATACAATCCGGCGCCGCCGTTCGAGGCCGGCTCGCCGGACACGGCGCCGGCTGCGATCGTCGCGGCGATGAAGGAACGCGTTGCGCCGGCGCAGGCGCGGCGGCTGGAGTTCGTCAGGAAGGCCGTCGGCCGGCAAGGATAGCGCGGCGGTCGGGGACAATCATCGCCGACATGCGTCGCGATGCTGGAGCGGAGGGGGCAATGGCGCCTTGTCGTGTTGAAAAGTTACACTCGTGGCACAGCCGGCTTGGCCGTTTGACTTTCTGCGTGATCCTGGCGCTGGGTCCGGTCGCGCTCACGGAGCGGAGCGCGGCCGCCGACTTCTCCGGCGGAGTGGTCAGGATCGGCATCATCAATGATCAGGGCGGACCCTTGTCGGACCTGGCCGGACCCGGCTCCGTCGTTGCTGCGAAGATGGCCGTCGAGGATTTCCAGCGGGCGACGCCGGGGCTGAAGGTCGACATCGTCGTCGCCGACCATCAGAACAAGCCGGATATCGGCGCCCAGATCGTCCGCAAATGGTTCGACGTCGATGGTGTCGACATGGTGGCCGATGTCGGCAACTCGGCGGTGGCGCTCGCCATCCAGTCGATCGCGCGCGACAAGAACAGGATTGTCATCTACTCGGCCGTCGGCACCACCGATATCGGCGGCAAGCAATGTTCGCGCACCGGCCTGATGTGGCTGCACGACAATTATAACCTCGTCGCCGGATCGGTTCGCAGGCTGGTGTCGCAGGGCTACGACAGCTGGTTCTTCATCGCTGCCGATTACGCGTTCGGACGCAACATGGTGGAGGTGTCGCAGCGCGTGCTTGCCGCGACCGGCGCCAAGTCGCTTGGTACGGTGTTTCACCCGCTCGGGAACGCCGACTACAGCTCGTTCCTGCTGCAGGCCCAGGCCTCGAAGGCCAAGGTGGTCGCCTTCGCCAACGCCGGTGAGCAGCTCGTGACCTCGATGAAGCAATGGAACGAGTTCGGAATGAATACGGGGGCGCAGAAGCCGGTCGCCGAGCTGATGTTCCTGACCGACGTGCACGCCATGGGTGTCGAAACGGCCAAGGGGCTGACCACGGTCACGGCCTGGTACTGGAATCTGAACGAGGAGACGCGTGCCTTCGCCGAGAGGTTCTTCAAGCTGCACAAGGCGATGCCGACCGCGCCGCAGGCCGCCGTCTACTCCGCCGTGTTGCACTACCTGAAGGCGGCGGCAGCGGCCGGAACGGACGAGACCGGTGCCGTCCTGGAGAAAATGCGTGCGATGCCGGTGGACGATTTCTATGCGCGAGGGGCACGGCTGCGCGCCGACAACAAGCTGGTGCACGATTTCTATCTGGTCGAGGTCAAGCAGCCCGCGGAGGTCAAGACGCCCTGGGACTACTACAAGGTCGTCGAGAAGATCCCCGCCGAAGACGCCTTTCTCCCCCTGAGCCAAAGTGAGTGTCCGTTGCTCAAGGCCTCCGGAAACTAGCGTCGGCTGGGGGCGAGGCCAAAGCAGGGCTTCTCAGCCATATTCCTCGCCGATGCCGTATTCCCGGTAGATCTCCAGCGGATCGACATCCGGAAACAGGCGGCACTTGGCCTGGGCGAGGTGCAGGCTCACCGCCGCCGGCTCCTTGCCGCTGGAGAGCATCTTGCGGATGTCGTCCATATGCGCGCTCGGCTGGTGCTTCGGCGCGAGCTGCTCCAGCGCGACCAGCGCGGTCGCGAGGGCCTCGGTCAGAACCCAGTCGTCGTGGCCCGTGATTCCCTTTTTCGGCATCGGCAGACCCCACATGTGGCGCCGGATCAGTCTATCGCGACTTCAGCCAAATCTCCATTGAGCCGTTGCCAGGCGCCCGCGCGTGGAACAGAGCGGTCGGTCTGGCCCGGCTTGCATTATGGCCGCGCGTGGCTAAAAGACGGCAATTGCGCGGACGATGGTATCTTTGTTGAAACAAAGTTGGCGTAGACGGGCCTCGCGCGGCGTTCAGGTCGGCTGTTCCGGCCTGTGATCCGCATCCCCCAACTCTCGGAAGCCGAACGGTCGTAACGCCCAAGTCGTACCGCTCAAGGCTGGAGCCAGCATGGTCTTTCTAAGCTTCGTCTACCGCTTCGTGACCAACTTCGCGTTCATGGCGATGGTCTATTTCAGCCTGAACTTCATGGAGAAGTACCAGAACCGGGCGATCATCGCGATCCTGGTGCTGGTCTATGCCGGCATGCGCGCGGCCTCGACGCTGCGTGCGTTCTACTTCTTCCAGAAGATCGAGAAGCTTGAGGCCGAGACGAAGCGCCTGCAGGCCCCGATCAATGACGGCTCCGGTGGAACCAATGCGCGCAGGCAGGTCGTCGCCGACGTTGCGCGGCTGCGCCGCGACGGCGAGCTCAAGTCCTACATGGACCTGTTCTTCCTGGCGCTGATCGTGCTGCTCTGCGTCGCCGCCATCATGCGGCAGTAAAGTTTACTGCGCGCGCTTCTTCAGGCTGGCCACGCGGGTCGGATGCGGCGTAGCGCCCTTTGGGGCGGCGCTCTTGGACGCAGTGCCCTTGGCCTGCGCGGCCTGCTTCGGCGTGGCGTGGGCAGCGTGTGCGGTCCGGGAGGCGTGTGACGCACGGGCCTTGATGCTTCCAGACTTGCCCTTGGCAGCACGCGGCGTCTCGGCCGCCATCGCCAGCCGCGTCGCGGCGCGCCGCGACAAGGTCGTGGACAGCAGCACCTCGACCGAGCCCTCGGGGATCGCGAACAGATCGCGGCCGGGCGCGGCGAGGGTGGATGCGATATCCACCTGCGCCCTGGTCCGGCGCGGCAGCAGCGGCTGATGCCCGGTCTGCGCATTGAGATCGGCCAGCGAGGGCGCCGGCATCGTCCTGGTCTGCGTGAACACGAAATTCGGCACAGCCGGCCAGCGTGCGATCGGCGTCGTCTCGGTCGGCGGATGCAACAGCCACTCCACCGCCGTGGTCGGCGTCGCCGGCTGGTCGGCGGTTGCGGGCACCACGTGCACGATGCGATAGCCGCGTGCCTTGAGGTCGCGGATGATCCTGGGCAGCGCCGCAACCGTCCGCGCCTGGATGTCGTGCAGCAGCAAAATGCCCTTGCCCTTGGCCTCCAGCCGCTGGATCGCGAGCTGGTAGACGCGGTCGGACGAGACGTGGCGCCAGTCGTCGGCGGGGAAGTCGGCGCTCCAGACCTGGATGCCGCGCGAGATCAAATAGTTCTCGACGCCCTCGGCGCGCATCAGGCCGGGAATGCGGAAGAACGGTGCGAGCTGCTTCGACGGATCGGTCATTGCGGCCGAGGTCCATTCGATGCCGCCATTGATCTCGGGCTCGAACTTCTCAATCGGCATCCGGTCGAACGTCAGCGGATGGTTCATGCTGTGCGTGCCGACGGTGTGGCCCGCCGCCACCAGCTTGCGGACGCCTTCGGGGTTCGCCTTGGCCTGCTGCCCGATGATGAAGAACGTCGCCTTGATGCACTCGTCGTCGAGCATCTTGAGGATCTGGTTGGAATATTTCGGCAGCGGACCGTCGTCGAAGGTCAGGACCACTTCGTGATCCCTAAGCGGCAGCGTCTCGCGGTACTGCATGGTACCGATGCGCGGATGCTCGCGCGGATCGACCACGAGGGTGCGGGAGGTGCCGAGCGCGCCGGGATGGCCGGGGCAGTCGGCCGCGCGCGCCGCCGGTGTGCCGAGGGTCAGCAATCCCAGACAGAGGACGATCCACGATCGCGTCCGAACAACAACGCTACTTCCGATCATGAACCCCGTCTGCCCTCATACGCGATGACCGCCATAGTAGGTCGGAGCCGCCCAAAAACGGTTCAGGCGCAATACCCCCTTCATCTTTGCATGGCGTATCATGAACGGATTGTTAATAGGGCCCGGATCACCCCATTTTGCGCCGGCGTGACATTCCGGCATCAACGGGTGTCGGCGTTTTTCTGTGATGTGCCCGCCGGAACCACGTGAACCACGCGAAAACCGTTCTCCCTCAGATACCGCAGGAAGGCCGGCATGATCGCGGCCGTGCGCGCCTTGGGATCGTGGAACAGGATGATACCCTTGCCGGCGGCGGCGAGGCGCTCGGTAATGAGCTTCAACTCCTGCTCCGGCGTCATCTCGTTCCAGTCGCTGGCCCACAAATCGGCCCCGAACACGACGATGCCGCGCGACTGCAGCAGGTCGAGCTCGGCCTGCGTGGATTCGAAATAGGGGAAGCGGAAAAACGGCGTCGAAGGTGTCGTCGTCGAGGTGCCGTGCAGCGCCATCTCGTCGGCCGCGATGCCGCGGTCGATCTCGCTCTTCGCCTTGTCGAACGGGATCCGCGCCATGAACGGGTGCGACCAGGTGTGGTGGCCGATGGTGTGGCCCTCGCGCGCGATGCGCTTGACCATGTCGGGATGCTCTGAGGCGTGCAGGCCGATCAGGAAGAAGGTCGCACGCACGCATTCCTGCGCCAGCGCCGCCAGCACCTTCGACGTCGTCGGTGGATGCGGGCCGTCGTCGAAGGTCAGCACGACCTCGTGATCGGCCAGCGGCAACGTCTGCGGAAAGCTCTTCAGGCCCACGCGCGGCGTGGTCTTGGCGTCGACGCTCAGGATGCGCGAGGTGCCGAGCGCGTCCTTGCGCGGGCACTCGGCGGCCACGGCCGAGGCGATGCCGCTGAGGGCCGCGAGGACCGCAGCCAGCGACATCGAGGTCCACCTCAGTCCGAGCATCTTTAACCCAAGCATCTTTGCCATTGCGCTCGCAGTTGCCTTGTGGGTATTGCCTGAGCCGTTAGCTCAGACCACCTGATCCAACCTGTCAAACGGCGAGGCGCACCATGGATGATCATATGGACGGTGCCCCAACCGCTGTGGATTCGGTACTCGACCACGTGCCGATGCGCAATGAAGACGGCGATATCAGGCACGAATTCGTCGAGGAAATCGCGCGCGCGATCGAGGCCGGCGACAGCGCGGCGCTGCGCGCCTGCGTCGCCGAGCTGCACGAGGCCGATCTCGGCGACCTGATCGGAGCCCTCGAGCCCGACGACCGCGTCCGCCTGGTCGAGCTCACGGGCCGTGACTTCGACTTCTCGGCGCTGAACGAGGTCGACGAGACCGTCCGCGACGAGATCCTCGACGAGCTGCCGCCGGAGACGGTGGCCGAAGGCGTCCGTGAGCTCGAATCCGACGACGCGGTCGAGCTCTTGGAAACCCTCGACGAGGACGAGCAGGAGGAGATCCTCGATAAGCTGCCGTTGCAGGAGCGCGTCGCGCTCGAGCGCAGCCTGCTGTATCCGGAAAATTCCGCCGGCCGGCGGATGCAGACCGAGTTCATCGCGGTGCCCCAGGATTTCACCGTGGGCCAGGCGATCGACTACATGCGCGATACGCCCGATCTGCCCGACCGCTTCTACGAGATCTATGTCGTCGACAAGGATCAGCATTGGCAGGGCGCGGTCTCGCTCGACGTGCTGCTCCGCGCCCGCCGCCCGGTGGCGCTTGCGGAACTGACTGACGAGGATCGCCGCCGCGTCTCCGTCCTGGAGGACCAGGAGGAGGTGGCGCGCATGTTCGGCAAGTACAATCTGGTCGCAGCCCCCGTGCTCGACACCCAGGACCGGCTGGTCGGCGTCATCACCGTCGACGACGTCGTCGACGTGATCGAGGAAGAGGCGGACGAGGACCTGAAGGCGCTGGGCGGCGTCACCAGCGACGAAGAACTCTCCGACACCGTGTTCACCATTGCGCGCGCGCGGTTCAACTGGCTGCTGGTCAATCTCGCCACCGCCTTCCTGGCATCCTCCGTGCTCGGCCTGTTCGAGGGCCAGCTCGAGAAGATGGTTGCGCTTGCGGTGCTGGCACCGATCGTGGCGAGCCAGGGCGGCAATGCCGCGACCCAGACCATGACAGTGGCGGTGCGGGCGCTGGCGACGCGCGAGCTCGGCGCCTCCAATGCCTGGCGCGTGGTGATGCGCGAGGCCACGGTCGGTCTCGTCAACGGGCTCGCCTTTGCCGTGATCACCGGCATCGCCGCGGTGGTCTGGTTCCGGATCCCGGGCCTCGGCATCGTCATCGGGCTCGCGATCATCTGCAACCTCGTCGCCGGCGCGCTCGGCGGCATCCTGATCCCGATGGCGCTCGAACGGGTCAGGGCCGATCCGGCGGTGGCGTCGGGCACCTTCGTCACCACGGTGACCGACGTGGTCGGCTTCTTCTCCTTCCTCGGCATTGCGACGCTGTGGTTCGGGTTGAGGTAGGTAGGCGGCGCACGCTCTCTCGTGTCCCGGGCGCGCAGCGCTGCTGCGCTGAACCGGGACCCATAAAGCGGCACGGTATTGCGGCGAGATGGGCCCCGGCTCTGCGGCGCACCGCCGAAGTGGCGCTGCGCCGCGTCCGGGGCACGAGACCATCATCTTTAATCCGAACTTAAGCGACCTGCCGCATCATCACCCGCGCTTGGGGGAATGGACATGCGGTTGCGGCTGAAGGCGGACGGACGGGTCGTTGAGTTGCGGGACGGACAAGAATTTCCGGTCCAGCCGCACCCGGTTGAGCCCATGGTCAATGCCGCGCCGGCCGACACGAACTCGCTCGCGGTGCGCGATCTGCGCCGCCGCGCCTGCCTGACCCAGATGGAGTTCGCCGCAAAACTCGGCGTTCCCGTCGAGACCATCCGCAATTGGGAGCAGGGCAAGCGCGCCCCGCGGGGACCGGCCCGCGCGCTGCTCGCGGTGATCGCGCATGCGCCCGACACCGTGTTCCAGGCGCTCGCCAAAGCCTGAGCCAAAGCCTGACATCACGGCCCCCCGCACACCTCCCGTTAGCATTGCGCTGAATATCCGGCCGAACCGCCAGCGGCGTCCGTTGGCAGTGCCACGGGCCGGGTCCATAATGGCGTTCGGGGCTGCCGCAACAGAGAGGATTCCTCATGCTGTTCGTCGAGGCCAATGGCGCAAGGATCCCGGCGATCGGGCTGGGGACCTGGGAGTTGAGCGGGCGGCCTGCCGCGCGCGTGGTCGAGCAGGCGCTGCGGCTCGGCTATCGCCACATCGACACCGCACAGGTCTATGACAATGAGCGCGAGGTCGGCGACGGCCTGCGCGCCTCCGGCGTGCGCCGCGACGACGTTTTCCTCACCACCAAGGTCTGGACCAATCATTTCGCCCCCAATGATCTCGAGCGCTCGGTCAAGGAGAGCCTGGCGCGCTTGCGGCTGCCCTCCGTCGACCTGCTGCTGCTGCACTGGCCCAATCCGCACGTGCCGCTGGCGGAGACGCTTGGCGCGCTGTCGCATGCCAAGCGCATGGGGCTGACCCGCCATATCGGCGTCTCCAACTTCACGGTGGCGCTGATCGAGCAGGCGGTCGCGCTGTCGGGCGAGCCGCTGGTCTGCAACCAGGTCGAATACCATCCCTATCTCGACCAGGTGAAGGTGAGGGCGGCCTGCGACCAGCACGGTCTCGCACTGGTCGCCTACAGCCCGATCGCCCGGGGGCGCATCAAGTCCGACCAGACGCTTGCGGCAATCGGGCGCGCCCATCGCAAGACGCCGGCGCAAATCTGCCTGCGCTGGCTGGTGCAACAGAATATTGCTGCGATCCCGCGGACCTCGCGCGTCGAGCGCCTGTCGGAAAACATCGATATCTTCGATTTCGAGCTCTCGGCCGACGAGATGGCGGAGATTGCCGCGCTGGCTAATCCCAAGGGCCGCCTGACCGATTTCGGCTTCGCGCCAAAATGGGATTGAGGGGCCGTTCCGGTATGCTAGGAGCAGGGCGGCAACCCAAGACCGGGCGATGGAACTGCGGACAATCATACGGACGGACATTGCAGCGTCGGCGATCGCTCATCTGACGCTGGTCGCGCTGATCATCGTGATCAGCGAAGTCCGTCCATTCCATGCCGCGCCGACCGAAACCGTGACGGTCGACATCGTCACGCCGGAGCAGGTCAAGCAGCAGGAGATGAAGGCGGAGGAGGCCGCAAAGGAGAAGGCCCCGGAGCCGACCCCGACCCCCGAGCTGAGACTGCCGAAGCTGGATGTCACAGACAAGGACAAGGCGGAGGCAGCAGTGAAGCCTGCGGCCAAGAAGGCCGCCTCCCAACCCTCGCCCGAAGCGCAGAAGCAGCCGGAGCCTCCACAGCCGCCAAAGCAGCGCGAGTCCACCGCGCAGCCGCAAGCTCAACAGCCGCCGCCGCAATCACAAGAGCAGCAACAACCTCAGCAGCAGCAACAGCCGCCGCAATCGCAATTGCCCCCGCAACAGCCGCCCCCGCAACAGCAGCCGCCTCAGCCGGCGCAGCAGCCTCCGCAACAAGCGATGTCACAGCCGCAGGCGCCGCCGCCGGCCTATCAGGCTCCCGAGCCCGACGTCACCGTCAAATACGGCGTGATGCTGGGCCTGCCGCCTGAACTGCCGGTCGAGCCGAAGGACGCACCTAAGGATGACGGCGGCGATGCCAAGGATTCGATCGGCGCCAAGCTGCCGCCCGAGGTCATCGCCGAGCTTCGCCGGCGCTTGCGCAGCTGCGCAAAATTGCCGGCCGGTGTCGCGCCGACCGACCCGGTGCGCATCAAGCTGCGCGCGGTGTTTGCCACCGACGGCACGCTGGCGCGTCCGCCGATCCTGATCGAAGCCCCGCCATCCGTGAAGGGCGTGGCCATCGTGAAGTCGGCGACGAGCGCGCTGCAGGCCTGTCAGCCCTACAAGATGCTGCCTGTGGACAAATACGAGGAATGGAAGGTGCTGGACCTGCCGTTCACACCGGGGGATTTTGGCGGGTCGTGACGCCTGCACCGCGTCGCACGTTGAGACTGGCTACTTCTGGAACTGCAGCTCAAAGCCGCGCACCGGCACGAGACATGCCGCGCAATACTCGACCCGCACCCGGGCATCGTTCGTGCAGGGTTGGCCCACGCCCATCAGGAAGCGCATCGGCGTGATGAAGAAGCTGGAGGACTCCACCCGGCAAGAGGGCCTGCGACTTCAGTTCGGTCGTGAGCGCGTGGAGCATCAGGAAATGGCGAGAGGTGTCGGTATAGCCGGCAGAAATATCCCACGTAAATCGCCGCGAGTATGCGGGGATTGGCAGAGCGGGGGCGAAACGCATCCCCTGAGCCACGAGAGCAATAGCAAGTCGGATGTTTTGGACGCGAGGATTGCGTGCCTGAGGCATCAGGCCGGTCGGCAAGAGCGTGTCACTTCGCCGGATATGCAGTCAACGTTTCGAGGGTTTGGCCTGGATGTGGGTACAGAAAATTGTTCAACCCAAAAGGCAGGAGCATCCCCTCCGGCCGCCCACCGACGAAGTATATGCCATTCTCATCGGGCGTCGTCGTCTCGGGGAAAACAGTGCCCAGTGGCTGGTAGTGCGGATCGTGCCCGAACACAGCCGTGACGGCCGCATCGACAAACCAGCAGAGATCGGGGTCAGTCTTGCGCAAGTGCGTGTCCTGGATGAGGACGGCGTGGACCCGATCCTTCACGAAGGAGAGGGATGCGAGATCGCGCACCACAGTCTGAAAGATATGCGATCCGTCATGGTGAAAAACGGCGTTGCGGAACGTCGGATCGTCCTGGACGGCCTTGATGTAGTTGGGCAACTCCCCGAAGAACAGGTTTACGCGATCCAGGGCTTCGGGAAAGGTCAACCGAATGCGATGATAGGTGGCGGCCATGCGTGCCGGGACGACTTCGATCAGATCCAGCCGGAAGTCGAAGGCGACGGCACATCCGGCGAGCAGAACCGAGAGGCCACCCTCAAACGTGCCGCACTCGGCAACGCGGTCTACGACGCCGACGTTCGAGCGAAGAAACTCGAAGACGTCCCAGTAATGCTTCTCGGTGCATTGATCACTGACTGGATATGGGTAGGCGTTGATCCGCTCGGCGATCGTATTCCAGACCTTGTTCTGCGTGCTGGTGTTGCGGCGCTGACGAACGGGGCGAAACTTGGCGCCGACCTCCTGACCCGGATCTATGCCATCCGGCGTCGGAGCCGGATGGGGGACAAAGTGACCCCAGCCGTCCATTGCAGCGTACGGCGCGCAGAAATCGTTTCGAAACATGTCTGTCCTCGAATGAGCGGCTGGCCGACCTAAGCGTATTCATGGATGATTACCAGCCCGCCTGCGCCATTGCCGCCGGCGTTCATTCTCAGGTTTGTCAGGTGGGCTTTGGTGGTTGGAAGCAATCAGAAGATGCCGTATGCGATCGAACGGTCAATGACATAATCGCTATGATTGTGCTTCAGTCTGTGTCTTGATGGCGGATAGAAATATTTCTACATGCAATCGTGCTCTGGCCCACGGGATTGCAAGAAGAAGCAGGCAGGCGATCGCGGCGTCCAACGACGATCGTAATATGAGCGACTTACGTGCCGTGGTCCGCGAGCCAAATGAAGGCGGCCAGAATTCCCGGCAGTTGCAGGTCATGGCGAAGCTTGCCGGCTGCCGGCAGCAGGCGATGGTCCACGGTGACGCCGACCCTGCGCAGCGCCTCGACATAGGCTGTCTGAACCGACGTCGAGACGCGCTGATCCTGCGGGTCGGTCAGCACGATGATCGCTTGCGGGGGATGGCGTGCGACCTCCGCGACATGGTCGATCGGGTCGAGAAAGTCGCTATGGCCGGTGATGTCGGCGGTCCAGCCGTTCTCGCGGTTGCGCTGCGCCACCGCCGTGTTTCCCGACGTGATCACCGCGCAACCGATGTCATCGCGGCGCGCGATCAATGCGGCCACCAGATGGCCGCCGCCGGACTGACCGACGAGATTGAGGCGGCGCCAGCCGAAATGCGCCTTGAGCCGGGTGAGCGCCGCATCGACCAGCGCGACCTCGCGCGGCCGCCGCCGGTCGAGATGGTGACCCGAGGAGCCCAGGATGCCCGGGCGCGCCAGGTGGACATAGGGGCGATGGAAGGTCGCGCTCAGCTGCTCGGTCAGCGCCTGCACGTCGTAGGCTGTCGCTGCGACGTACCACGCGTTGGCGACGACCCCGTCGTCGCGCTTCTCCACGGCGTCACCGCGCAGGAAGATGACGGGATCGGCCGGCGCTCCTTCCGGCGCGGCGCCATAGAAGGCGAGAACGTCGGGCTTGCCGTCGACCTCGACGCGCACGCGTCCCGGACCGTCGTCGTCGGATGCGGAGCATTCGATGCCACGCACCACGTCCTCCCCGGAGAAGGGCGTGGTTGGCAGATCCGCAAGCTTTGCAAAGCTGATCATGGTTGGATTTTTCGAGGAAACTCGCACTCGATGTCAAGTCGCGCCTGAGTGATCGTTGTCACGCAGGTGGCGTGAATCTGATCCAACAAAATAGGCTGTTAACCCGACGGGCAAAACACCGCGCATATGCCGTCAAGCCATCCGCGCAAAAATATTCCACTTTACCGAAATTCGGAAATGGCGTATGTGTCGCCCATCCCGGCTCATCCTTGAGGGGCGATCGTACGTCGTCACGATATGCGAGCCGGGTTGCGGTGGACGCGGCAGCGTCGTGCGCGAGAGGGTGCGGGCAGGGCGGGTAGTCCCTGTGAGCCCGTGGCCACGTGCGGACGAGCGGCGCTGAAGTCCGGCGAAGCCTCTTGGCGAAGCCGGATGAGCTGCGTACGGCAAAACCGTGTGGTCCTGGCCGTCGTTGCTACGGTCAAGTCTTCGCGAAGGTGCGAGCGAGCCCAACCGGGCAGACTGCATCATCCAATTCGCGAGGCGAGGGAGGCCAGAAGGAAAGTTCGGCTCCCGGGAGAGCACGGCATAAGCCGTCCAACCATCGCGCAGGGAAGGCCGAGTGATTGGCACCACCTGTATGCTGCTGTGCGGTTTTCCTGCGTGTGCTTTTCGCGCAGCGGACCGCGGGTGCGAGGTCAGCACCCGGCCTTCCCTGCGCCCTCTTGGTTCAAGAGGGTGGCGTGACCAGGCAAAGCTCGGGCGAAATGCGCCGCGAGGATGCGAAGGCGTGTCTGCGGCTACACACTCGCTGTCATCGCCCGGCTTGACCGGGCGATCCAGTACTCCGAGACGGTCATGATTGAACCGAGAGGCTGCGGCGTATTGGATTCCCCGCTCCAGTGCGCAATTGCGCACAAGGCGGGGAATGACAGTGGTGTTTGGAGAACGAAGCCGTCACCTCATACTCCGTCATTGCGAGCGCTACACTCCGCTCTCGTGCCCCGGACGCAGCGCAGCGTCCCTTCGACGGTGCGCTGCAGAGCCGGGGCCCATGTCTCCGAGAACAATCCGGGCGGCCTTATGGGTCCCGGTTCTGCGCAGCAACGCTACGCGTTGCAGCGCGCCCGGGACACGAGAGCACATCAATGCCCGCGCCTCCGCATCCCCTCATCCGCCACCACCTCCGGCGCCATCGCCGCCCAGGCGCTGGATGCGAACTGCCGGCGCCACGTCACGATCACCACGGCTGCGGTGGTCACGAACAGCACCCAGGGGCTGACGAACCAGCCGAGATAGCCGAGCGCGAAGAAGAAGGCGCGCTGGCCGCGGTTGAAATGGCGACCGGCGGATTCGAACAGGCGCGTGGTGCGCATGACGTGGGCTTCGGCTTGCGGCGTATCGCGTTGCGAAGCCGGCGGCATGCCGCCGTAGAGGATCGCGACATAGTTGAACAGGCGATAGGCCCAGGCGAACTTGAAGAAGGCATAGACGCAGATCAGCACGAGGCCGACGCATTTCAGCTCCCACATCGCGGGCGAGGTGCTGAGGTCGATCGGCAGCTTGCTCAGGATCGTGATGGCGTCGTTGGTGGCATGCAGCAGCGCCAGCGCGCCGCCGAGCGCGAACAGGCTGGTGGAGGCGAAGAAGGCGGTGCCGTTCTGGAGCGAGGCCATGATCTGCATGTCGACCATGCGGGCCTCGCGGTCGAGCAGGCGGCGGACCCAGACCTCGCGATAGCGGTTCATGCGCGCCGACAGGCTGTCGCGGCCATAGGCCGCGTGTTCCAGCGTCAGACCATAGACCAGCCATTCCATGATGAAGAAGCCGACGGCGGTGATGTCGACCCAGTGCCTGCTCATGTCTGTCTCCTCGCGAGCACCGAAACGATTGCCACGCATGCCCGATGGCGGCAACGATTGATTGGCGGCAGTGGATGGCGCTAAAAGCAGCCGCACATTCGGACTCGGGAAGGACCAGTGACATGGCTGCTCTCAAACTTGCCATCGGTAACAAGAACTACTCGTCATGGTCGATGCGGCCCTGGCTCGCGCTGCGCGCGAGCGACATCCCGTTCGTGGAGACCGTGATCCCGCTCTATACCGACAATCCCGCCGACAAGGAGCAGATCCTGTCCTTCAGCCGCGCCGGCAAGGTGCCCGTGCTGGTCGACCGCGACATCACGGTGTGGGATTCGCTCGCCATCATCGAATACATCGCGGAGCGCTACCCGGAAGCGAAGCTGTGGCCCGACGATGCGGCGGCCCGCGCCCATGCCCGTTCGGTCTGCGCCGAGATGCATTCCGGCTTCGTGCCCCTGCGCAGTGAGTGCGGCATGAACCTGCATCGGCCGATCCGCCCCGTGGCGCTGTCGGCGGACGCCAAGGCCAATGTCGCGCGCATCGAGGAGATCTGGCGCGAGTGCCGGGCGCGCCACGGCGCCAACGGGCCGTTCCTGTTCGGCCGCTTCGGGGCTGCGGACGCCATGTATGCGCCGGTCGTGCACCGCTTCCGCACCTATGCGATCGAAGTGGCGCCGGATACGAAAGCCTACATGGAGACGATGATGGCGCTGCCGGCATTCCAGGAATGGACCCGCGAGGGGCTTGCCGAAACGCTTCGCATCGCGAAGTTCGAGGACGCGTGAGCGAGAAAGTGATTGGGCGCGGCTTGACGGTGCGCCGCATGGCAGCGCTCAATCACGATGGAGCCAAGGCTTGGGAGAGGGCACTGCCATGGGAATTCTGGATTCACTGGAAAACAATCCCGCGCTGCGCAGCGCACTCGGCCAGCTCGGCGCCGCCGTGCTGCCGGCCGTGCTGAGCGAGGTGCTCGGCAGCAACAATCAGGGCGGCCTCAGCGCGATCGTCGCAAAGCTCCAGCAGGCGGGTTTGGGCGAGCAGGTCAAATCCTGGCTCGGCAACGGCCAGAACCTGCCGATTTCGGCCGACCAGCTTCGCGCCGTGCTCGGCAACGACACCGTCCGCCAGCTCGCCGCGCGCTACAACATCCCGGTCGACCAGCTCGGCCAGATCCTGGCCCAGGAACTGCCCAAGGCGGTGGACCAGGCCAGCCCGGAGGGCCATCTGCCCCATGCCGCCTGAGGGGCGGTTCCAGCGGTATTACCGGCGGGCTTTGTTCCCGTTATCGCCCTGAAAAGACTTCAAAATTGGTGTGTTTGCCATGCTCGCATGAGGCTGGCCAAAAACGCCGCATGCGTGCTATACAACGGCTGGGTTTCCGGCCGGCCATCGCAGTGGGACCATGGGCGAGGCAGGCGTTGTTTGAGTAATGGAGAGGGTGTTGAAGCACAAATTCCCCGTTGGAACGCGCGTATTGTTCACGGCCAGCAACGTCGCGCGCCCGGCTGCCAGCGGCTCGTATGAGATCATTCGCCTGCTGCCGACCGATGGCGACGACTGCCAGTACCGGATCAAGAGCTCGACTGAAGCCTTCGAACGCGTCGCCAAGGAAAGCCAGCTCGCACAATCCTGACGGGTCACGGCACTGCGCATTGACGTTGCGGACGAATTCACTCGCTCGCCGTCAAAAGGCCCGCTTCACCTTCAAAAGGTGAGCCGGGGGCAGTTGCCGACTCGTGGTGCTTGCTTTGACCAATCGCTCTCTGCTCGCGTGAGGGGACGTCGCGCATGAACTGGGCATGGGCCTCGTCGCTCGACCAAATCTGGCGCTCGCCGGCCTTTCCGATGTGGATGACGCTGGCAGCTGCCGGCTTCTTCGGATTGATCCTGCTGATCACGCTGCTGCGTGCCGAGAAATCGGTCGCCAACGGCGCGCTGACCGTCATCACGCTGCTGGCCATCGGCATCGCCGTGGCCGCCACCATGCGCGTCTATGGACCGCTGGGGCACGACTCCTCGACTGAAGCGCGTGCGCAGGCCACGGTGACGGCGAGCCTGCCGGCGCTGTCCTGCCTTGACGATCTCGCCGGTGATGCCGTGGCCATTGGTTGCGAAAAAGCACTGTTCGGCGCGCCCGACACGGCTGCTGCTGCCGTCGCCTACACCGCCGCCAGGATCGACCGCCTGACCGCACTCGGCGATGCCGCGACCGCCGACAAGAGCCTGACGCTCGACATGAAGGTGCTGCGCAAATCACTGGAGCACGATCGCTACGGCCTCGTCGCGCAGGTGCTGGTCGCCCGCGACGGCTGCACGCAGTTCGATTGCGCCGCCTTCCGCTCGCTGACCGATCAGCAGCAGGTCGCCGCCAACATGGATTCCCATCTCTACGATCAACTGGTCGCGCGCTATGCGCCGAGCTGGAATGCTCCCGCCGCGGCTCCGGCGGCGCTGCCGCCGATGGGTCCGCTCGCCGGGCTGCCGCCGTCGATGCCGACGGGCAAGCCGACCAATGCCGAGTTCCCGAGTGCTTCGTCGACGCCTCCGGTCAGCATCATGAATCCCGAGCCGCCCACGGCTGCGACGCGTCAGGCGGCGCCTGCCGCCAACGCTGCGCCGGCGGCGCCGCGCGCGCCGGCCGCAACCTCGGCGCAGGCCGCAGCTCCTGCGGCACCGGCCGCCAAGAAGCCACCGGCGCCCAAGGCTGCGCGCGCACCGGCAGCTGCGCCGGTTCCGCTGGCGCCGCCGCCGGCCTCAGCTCCCGCGGCTGCGGATAACGAATAGTTCGGCTTTGAAAACCTGCAGCCGGCCCGCTAATGCTGGGGCATGCCACTCCATCTGATCAAGCTTGCCGTCGGCTGCGACTCCGTCAAGGAATTGAAGGAGTGGGTGGCCGAGCGGATGCAGACCGCCAAGAAGAAGGGTCTGCCGCAACATCACATCCACATCACCCGCATGGTGCCCAAGCGCGATGCCGAGATCCTCGCGGGCGGGTCGCTCTACTGGGTCATCAAGGGCGAGGTCGCCGCGCGCGAGAAGATCATCGGCATCGAGCCGTTCCGCGACAAGGACGGCATCGGACGTTGCCGGATCGTGATGCAGCCGAAGGTGATCTCGGTGTCGCCGCGGCCGATGCGCCCGTTCCAGGGCTGGCGCTATCTCGCCGATGATTCCGTGCCGCCCGATCTCGGCAAGTCCGCCGCCGGCTCGATCGCGGCGATGCCGGAGCCGATGCGGCGCGAGCTGCGCGATCTCGGGTTGCTCTAGACCGCGATATTGTCGATCAACCGCGTCGTACCGAGCTTGGCTGCGACCAGGATCCGCAACGGCCCGTCCTTGCGCGAGGTGACCGGTGCCAGCGTCTCGGCGTGGCGGGCCTCGAAATAGTCGAGGGCGAAGCCGGCGGCCGTGATCGTCTCGGCGCCGCGCGCCATTGCGGGCGCGATGGCTTCACCCGCCTTGATCCGCCCGGCGCTGTCCTTCATGGCGCGGTAGAGCGTGGTCGCGGTCTGCCGCTCCTCCGCCGACAGGTAGACGTTGCGCGAGGACATCGCGAGCCCGTCGCGCTCGCGCACGGTGCGGGAGCCGATCACCTTGACGCCGAGATCGAGATCGCGCGCCATCTGCGTCACCACTCGCAATTGCTGAAAGTCTTTCTCGCCGAAGATCGCAAAATCCGGCCTGCACTGCGTGAACAGCTTGCCGACCACGGTGGCGACGCCGCCGAAGAAGTGCGGCCGGAAGCGGTCCTCGAGGCCGGCCAGCGCCGGCCCCTCCGGCACGATG
This sequence comes from Bradyrhizobium sp. GW821-FHT13H05, assembly GCF_058804065.1. Lineage (NCBI taxonomy): Bacteria > Pseudomonadati > Pseudomonadota > Alphaproteobacteria > Hyphomicrobiales > Nitrobacteraceae > Bradyrhizobium > Bradyrhizobium sp. GW821-FHT13H05. The sequence goes on from NZ_JBXAPO010000007.1 coordinate 167,328, forward strand.
CGGGTCGCAAAGCCCTCCGGATACATCGCCTCGATGCCAGGGTGCCAGACGATGTCGACGTTCTCGGCGGCGAGCTTGGCGATGTCGGACTTCCAGGTTCGCGGATAGGCGCCAAAATCCTCGGTCGGGGCGAACTGGGTCGGGTTGACGAAGATCGACACCACGACGCGGCTGGCGCGGCGCTTGGCGAGGCGCACCAGCGACACATGGCCGTCATGGAGCGCCCCCATGGTCGGGACCAGCGCGATCGTGGCCTTTCGCTTGCGAAGATTGTCGACGGCGCGCCGCAAGGCGGGGACCGTGCGGGCGATCAAGGGGCTGCGTGACATCAGGGCTCGAAGGTTGGGATTGGGAGCCGGGCGCGTCCCGGCGCCCGGCCGGCTAACCTTAACAAGCGGCGGTCGTGGACGCCATGCATCCGGATGCGGCACAGCATCCCGCGCGAAGCTGCGCACGATGTCGCGACATTGTGGGCTGGATCACAGACGTACATCGAGGCCGCGATTCATGATGAAGCACGGCGCAGTGCGATTTGCATTTACTGTCACGCATTTCACTTGACCGCAGACGCGGCCAACTCGAAGATATTCGTCAGGGGTTTTGAGGATCACTATGCTTGTGCAGGCTAGCCAAGGCCAATCCGGCTCGGCGCATGTGGTCGTGCTCGGCAACGAGAAGGGCGGCTCCGGCAAATCGACCACCGCCTTGCACATCGCGGTCGCGCTCCTGAAGGCCGGTCAGCGCGTCGCGACCATCGACCTCGACTGCCGCCAGCAGAGCTTCACCCACTACATCAACAACCGCGCTGCCTGGGCCCGCCGCACCAAGCTCGACCTCGAGCTGCCGGTGCATCGCTGCATCAAGCTCGGCGAGACCATGCAGATTGCCGAGAACGAGAACTCCGAGTTCCAGCAGTTCATGGAGGCGGTCTCGGCGGTCGAGAGCAGCTTTGACTTCATCGTCATCGATACACCCGGCACGGACAGCTATTTGATGCGCCTTGCGCACTCGATGGCGGACACGCTGGTGACGCCGATCAACGACAGCTTCCTTGACTTCGACGTGCTCGGAACCGTCGATCCCGCCAACTACGCGGTCACAGGCGAGAGCCATTACGCCGAGATGGTGCGGGATGTCAGGCGCAAGCGCCGCCAGCTTGACGGCTCGACCACCGATTGGATCGTGGTGCGCAACCGCCTGTCGATGCTCGGCTCCCGCAACAAGCAGCTTGTCGCCGACGGGCTGAAGGATTTGTCGCTACGGCTCGGCTTCCGCTACGTCGACGGCTTCGCCGAGCGCGTCGTCTATCGCGAATTCTTCCCGCGCGGCCTGACCGCGCTCGACGAGATCGACGAGGCCACGCTCGGCATGCGGCCCAATCTTGGCCATCTCACTGCGCGCGAAGAGGTGACGAGCCTGCTGCGCCAGCTCAAGCTGCCGCTCGACGAGCGCGGCCGCCGCCGTGCGGCAAATCGCGCCGAGTGGTTCAGCCAGGTCGACAAGCCGCTCGAGGTCCACGACATCCTCGGCGCCTGACGCGGCGGTATATCGCTACTTCCAGTCGATCCAAGCGGCCGGTTCCCGCGGGAACTGAGTCTTCGCTCAGTCGTTTTCATCCCACGTTTACTGCGAAATTGAACCCAATCGAGACCGGTTGCGTCGGATGGTGACCTGCACCCTGACGTAGCGGTATGGGAATGTGATGCCCAAGAAACGTGTGCGGCGCACAACGAAAGGGCTGATGGTTCACAATATTTAGCCTTCCTGTCACGCGCCTGTGACATATATTAGGGAATAGGCGACCAGGGGCCGAAGAGCCCCGGAAGAACACGATTTTCAACAGGGATTCAGGCCGAAAGAGCCTGAGGCTGAGGACGAAAATGAAGCGTGGAATTGCCGTTCTGGTTTCGGTCAGTGCCCTCTGCGGCGTCGCCTATTTCACGGCGAGCAAGTGGGCGATCAGGCATGAGACCATCACCTTCTACGACGCCTCGCGCGACAACCGTCCCGTGCCTGTCGATATCGCGATCCGTCGCGACAAGGAAATGCAGGCCAATGCCGGTATGATCACGATGCCGGTTGCGGTGATCAACCACGGCAACACTGTCAAGAACACCGAGTACGGCTTCCTTGCCAACGTCTTCGCTGCGCGCGGCTATCTCGTTGTGAGCCCGCAGCATGATCTGCCGACTGATCCTCCGATGGTGACCAAGCCCGGCGAACTCTATGTCGGCCGGCTGCCACAGATCCTGCGCGGCGTCGCCAACATCCATCTCGCCATGCAGGAGATGAAGAAGGTTCAGCCCAACGCCGACTACGAAAAGGTGACGATGGTCGGCCACTCCATGGGCGGCGACATCACGATGTATTTCGCCAAGCAGTATCCGGACGAGGTCAAGAAGGTCGTCACGCTCGACAATCTGCGCGTGCCCTTCGTCACCGCCGGCAAGTTCAAGATCCTGTCGTTCCGTTCGTCCGATCCGCAGTTCAAGGTCGATGCGGGCGTGATCCCGAGCGATGAGGAATGCGAGAAGGCCGGTATCCAGGTCGTGAAGACCGAATTCCAGCACAACGACATGCGCGACACCGGTCCGGATGTCGCCAAGAACTCGATCCAGGGCATGCTCGACAAGTTCCTGAGCGATACCGACAGCGAGATGGCGCCTGTCGATACCCGTTCGGCTCCGCCCAAGATTCTCGAGCCCGGTCCGGTCGCTCTGATGGCACCCGCCAAGAGCTGACGTCCAAGAGCTGACGTCCAAGAGCTGACGTCCAAGAGCTGACGTCCGAGGGCTGACGTCCCCTAGACGGCACCAGTTTTCAAAGCCTCCGCCGGCCCCGCCGGCGGAGGCTTTGCACATTGACCGGGCTGCGCGCGCTGACCACATTAGCAGCTCACGCAGGGTCAAGGCATGTCGGGCGAACCCATCAAACCGCGTGGTGGCGATGCTGTTTCGGCGCAGGCGGGCGGCACAATGCCGGCGGCCAAGACGTCGACCTCGGAGGATATCGCCGCCTTCGTTGTCAAGGCGCATGCGCTGTCACCGCATGCGCCCGGCGCCAGGGGGCGGCTGATCTTCGCGCTGGATGCGACGATGAGCCGGCAGCCGACCTGGGACATGGCCTGCGCGCTTCAGGCCGACATGTTTCGCGAGACTGCAGCGCTCGGCAGTCTCGATATCAGGCTCGTCTATTATCGTGGCTACGACGAGTGCCGCGCCACGGGGTGGATCTCCGACAGCGCCAAGCTCGCAACGTTGATGAGCAAGATCGATTGCCGCGGCGGCGACACCCAGATCGGCAAGGTGCTGAGCGAGGCGCGTCGCGAGGCGGTGGCATCCGGCGTGCGGGCCGTTGTCTTCGTCGGCGATGCCATGGAAGAGAAGGTCGACGAGCTCTGCGCCAAGGCCGGTGAGCTCGGCATGCTCAAGGTACCGGTGTTCCTGTTTCAGGAAGGCCACGACGCCGTGGCCGAAAAGGCCTTTCGCGAGATCGCACGCCTGACCGGCGGCGCCTGGTGCCGGTTCGATCCCGGCGCGGCGGCGCAGCTGCGCGAGCTGCTGCGGGCGGCCGCGGCCTATGCCGCCGGTGGCCGCGAGGCGCTGTTGAAGCTGGCGAAGAGCGCGAGCGGTGCGGCCAAGCTGATCGGCCAGATGAAGTAGCTGCCCGCGTCGGAGGCGGACGCCATGCATTTTGCCGCGAGGACGACTATATTCCGGCCATGACCCTGATCGCCGGCGCCATCGCTGTTATCACGCTTTATCTGTTGCTCCAGATGTTCCGCTCCGCCAATCCGGCGGTGCTGGCGCGCACCATCAAGTTTGGCGGCGGCGTGGTCGCGCTGGCGGTCGCGGCCTTCACGGGCCTGCGCGGCGAACTCGCGGTTGCGATCCCGCTCGGAATTTTTGGCGCCGGCTTGCTCGGCTGGACGCCATTGGCGAACGCCGGCTTCGGCAATATCGGCGGGCTGTTCGGGGGCGGTGCGGCGCCGGCGTCTGGGCAGGCCTCGCGCGTGCGCTCGCAATTCCTCGACATGCGGCTCGACCACGATTCGGGCCAGCTCGCAGGCCAGATCGTCGCCGGTCCCCACGCCGGGCGCGGTCTCGACGAGTTCGATCTCGCTGGCCTGCTGGCGATGGTCCCGGCGTTCGACGCCGAGAGCGTGGCCTTACTTGAAAGCTATCTGGACCGCCGGTTTCCCGCTTGGCGTCAGAACGCGCAGGGCGACGCGGCAGGGCGGCAGCGCCGCACGGTGGCGAGCGGCAAAATGACGGCGGAGGAAGCCTATCAAATCCTTGGCTTGCAGCCGGGGGCGAGGCGTGACGACATCAGCCGGGCCCACAAGTCCCTGATGAAGAAACTGCATCCCGACCAGGGGGGCTCGAACTATCTCGCTGCCCGGGTAAACGAGGCCAAGGATACTCTGCTTCGTACGCATAACGGCTAACTCCGGCACCACGCTACAAACGCCCGTACCGCGTGAACTCCGTTTGCTCTGTCCGCCGTCGCCCCGATGCCCGCCATTGTCGGCGTGGTCGATCTCTTGAGTAAAGTTTTAACCGTAAATCCTTGACGAGAGGTTGTCGCGGAACAGCCTTGTATCGAACAGCCTCGGCATCACCGCATCCCCGGAAACAAAAATGCCCGCGCAAGGCGCGGGCATTTTGATCGGAGCGGTCCGAAAGATCAGTTGCGGACGGTGATGCAGGAGATGTCGGCGCGCTTCAGGGCGCGGCAGACGGCTTCGGCCTGGTCCCGCTCGAGCCCGGCGAAACGGGCGCGATAGAGCTTGCGATTGTCCTTGGCGACGACAGGCTCGGTGAACGGGTCGGCCCTGCTGAGCAGGCCGCGGGCCGAGCTGCGCGCGGCGTCGATGCGCTGCTGGGCTTCGTTCTCGCTCTCGAGCGCACCGACCTGGACGATCCAGCCGCTGTGGGTGACGACCGGCTTGGTGGTGGCGCTCATCTGGATCGGCTGCGGCGCCGGATCGGCAGAAGCGAGCTTCGGAGCAGCCGGGGCAGGGGCCGCGGCGGTTGCAGCCGGCAGCACCCCGAGGATGCCGTTGCCGGTGCCGAAGCCGGCGGGCTGCCGCGGCAGCTCGGTGCGGGCGAGGTCCGCCTTTGGTGCGTCCGGCGGGCTCGTCATCTCGGGCTTGTTGATCAGATCGGCGCGGGCGACGACGGCGCCGGAGGTTTCCGCGACGTCGGAGCGGGAGGCGATCGTGTTCGTGACCTGCGGTGCGACCGCAGCCGGGGCGGCCGAGGCGACCTTCACGGCGCCGGCCTTGACCTGAACGGTCTTGACCCGGACCGGCTTCATCGGCTCGGACGAGCCGGGAATGATCGAGAGCGGCTGGCTCGAGATCACGCCATTGGTGAGCGGCGCGGGCTCGATCCTGGATTCAGTCGGCCGAACCTCGGGCTTCGCTTCAGATTTGGGCTGAGCCGGCGGTACCGCGGCGGTCGCAGCCGCAAGCGTCGACAGGCGCGCGGCGAGCCGCGACGGGGCGGCTTCAGGAGCAGGGGCAGCCGCAGCCTGGACCTGCGGAGTGGGACGGGCCGGCGGCGTATCCGATGCGTCGGCAACCTCGACGGAAGCGTCGGCGCCGTTGCGCTCGGTGACAGCGGCGACGGTGTGGGTGGTCGCGCCCTTCTCGAGATTTTCGGCGAGCAGGTTGCGCATGATGGCGTCGCGCGAGCCGCCGCTGCGGCCGCCGAGCACCACGCCGATCAGATGGCGGTTGCCGCGGCGCATCGAGGTCACGAGATTGAAGCCGGACGCACGGGTGTAGCCGGTCTTGATGCCGTCCACGCCCTCGACGCTGCCGAGCAGGTGATTGTGGTTGCGGATCGACTGACCGCGCCAGTTGAACGTGGAGGTCGCGAAATAGCGATAGTAGCGCGGAAAACGCTCCTGGATGGCGCGGCCGAGCGTGGCCTGGTCGCGCGCGGTCGTGACCTGCTCGTCGTTGGGAAGGCCGTTGGCATTACGGTAGACCGTCCTGGACATGCCGAGCGAGCGCGCCTTGCGCGTCATCATCTGGGCGAAGTCGTCCTCGTCGCCACCGATCGCTTCCGCGATCACCACGGCGGCGTCGTTGGCGGAGCGGGTGACGAGACCCTTGATCGCGTCCTCGACACGGATGGTCTGGCCGGCACGCAGGTTCAGCTTGGTCGGATCTTGGTCGGCGGCGTGCTGCGACACCGGCATCTCGGTGTCGAGCTTCATCTTGCCGGACTCGAGACGCTCGAACAGCAGATAGAGCGTCATGATCTTGGTGAGCGAGGCGGGATGGCGGATCCCGTCCGGGCTGTTCGACTGGAGCACCGCACCGGAATTGCCGTCGACGATGATCGACGCGAATTTCGGGCTGGAGCTCTCGGATACGTCGCGCTGCACCCGGTGGTGCGCGTAATGGCGCCGATGGCGCCGCGCCTCGGCGGCATCGGTGGTGAAGATGACCGCGGTGGTGACCGTAAGAAGCCCGAAAACGCCAACCCGCGCCAAGCGCGAGGAAGACAAGTTTTTACGAAGCATGGAACCCCGTCCCCGTTTCTGACTTGATCACCGGCTCGTGAGGCGAAATTGTGCCCATTGGACCCGGGATCATTACCTGCTCAGGCTGTCCATCCGCTGGTGTTCGCCGCGGGGGACGTTGGGCCTGAGCCGCTGTTCTGGCTAAGGTGATGTTCTCAAACGGCTTTTGACCGATTGCGGAAGCTGAACACGTCCAGGGAATCAAGGTAGGGGCCCGGAGTTTCTAAAAGCTTAAGGAACCCTTGCGGGAAACCCCGGGAATCTCCGCGATCTGCATCTATTTTTGTGCGCCGCACAAGATTCTTGACTTTTTTGTGCGTTGCACTAATTGTGGGCAGAGTCAGGGAGCCGGGGCTTCCGGACGCGAGCCAGGGAAAAGGATTCCGAAATGTTCAAGGTTGAAGACATTCAGAGCTACGGGAAAGAGCACTTCGAGCAGTGCGTCGCCTCCGCGACCACGGTTCAGCATGGCCTCCAGGCGATCGCCAGCGCGTATGGCGACTACACCAAGAAGTCGTTCGAGGACACCAAGTCCTTCGTCGAGAAGCTTTCCGGCGTGAAGTCGCTGGACAAGGCCATGGAAGCGCAGACCGATTTCGCCCGCTCCGCCTACGAGACCTTCGTTGCGGAATCGCAGAAGATCGCCGGCCTCTACAGCGACCTCGCCAAGCAGGCGTTCAAGCCGGTCGAGACCATCGTGTCGAAGTTCACCCCGGCCGCCCACTAATTTTTCCTGGACATCCTGAACGCGAAAAGCCCGGCTGATCCAGCCGGGCTTTTTTTGTCTGTCGTCGTGAGTTCGTCTCAGCGCGCCACGCGCAGCTTCGACAGCGATGTGCCGATATCCTTGAACACCGAAACGGTCTGGGTCGCCGAGGTGACCAGATAGAACTTGTCGGTGCCGCTCGCGCAATATTGCAACACGGTCGAGGTCGGATCGCTGCCGGTATTCACTTGCACCGTATAGATCGTGATGTTCGCCGCCTTCGCGTTGTCGCACAGCTTCTTCTGCCGCGCGTCGATCTGCGAGGCGTTGCTGTACCAGCGGTTCTGCGTGTTGAGACCGTCTGACAGCAGGACGATCGCGTCCTTGTAGGTGTAGTTGGTGTCCTTGGCCGGCGCGTTCATGGGATCGCCGGTCGACAGCGTCATCCAGCCCCAGGCAAGCCCGATGCCCTGGTTGGTGTTGCCGGTCGGGACCAAATTACCGATCAGGGTCTTAAGAGCGGACCAGTTGTAGCTAAGCGGCATGATTGGCTGGATGTAAGTCGAATTATTGGAGTTGCAGTACGAATATTGCTCCGCCGGAAACAGCGTCGACGCGTTGCTGCTCGTGGGCGTGGTATTCTTGGTGTCGTAGTCCTGGTCGCGGTCAGTGACGCAACCGGTCCAGGTGTTGTGATTGTCGGGCACCCAGACGCGGTTGGTACAGTGATTGTTGCTGTCACGAGCCGTGCAGGTATTGGTGCCGTTGGCGGCATCCCAGTCAGTGAAGTCGATCCAGTCCTTGCTGTAGTTGCTGGCGCCGACGTTGACGTCCTTGGAGAAGGGGACGACCGAGATGTAGACGTCGCCGTCGGTCTTGGCGAGAGCACTGAGCTGGTCGACGAGGTTTTTGGCGGCTGTCTGCATCGCCGGCATCTTGCCGTCGTCGGCCATCGATCCCGTGACGTCGAGCACCATGGCGACGCGCATGCGCACCAGGCCCCAGGCGCTGGTGGATGTGGTGCCGACGTCGAGCGTCGGGAAGCCGGCGATCTTCATGAAGCTGGTCGTGTAGGTGCCGCTGCCGGTGACCTGGATCGTCGAGCCCATGCTGGTGCTCGCGGTGTAGCTGGCCGCAACGCTGACCGTCGGCACCGTGTTGGTGCCGGTGAACAGCGCGTCAAAATAGGCCTGCGCCTTGGCGCTGATCTGCGACGTGGTGATGGTGCCGGAGGAGAGGTCCTTGGAGAGCATCAGCGCGGTGGAGTCGAGGGCCGCCTGCATCGAGGAACGGGCCTGTACGGCGCGGCTATAGTCGACCGCAGCACCGACGAAGCTCAGCACCGGGACCAGCGCGATCGCGAAGATCACGGCGATATTGCCTTGCTTGGCCGCTGCAAAGCGGGCGAGCAGTCGACCGAGGCGGTTGACAGCGGGCAGGCGAAGCATGACGATCCCCGAAATCTGTGATTTTGCCCGATTTCGCGCCATACCCTTGAACGTCAGGTAAATCGGGCCGTAGAAATCCGGAGATATCCCGCCGGGTCACGCTGACGTCAGGTTCCTGGTCAACACGTTCTAAACATTCGCGGCGGAAATTTTTGTCAAATCGGTCCGGATTGATTAACCTTGGCCCGGATCGCCCGGACCGGGAATCGGGACCGCCGCGGGCCGCATCGGCCAAGCCTTTGCCAAGTCTTTGCACGCTTGCGGCGCGCCGGGGGCAGGCCCATATTGCTGACGAGCGATCCGGCTTGGACCGGACCGGTCGGAAGCGGCGATCCAACAAGGCGGCGCGCCTGTGCGAGGCTCCGAAGCAGGGGCCGCGCGGCTGACCGCTATACGCTTCCGTGGGGAATTTGAACGCCTGAGCCATGCCGCAACTGACTTCCATAACCGACCTGTCCACGGCCTCCGCTCCCCGGATGAGCAATGACGAGAACCGTTCCGGCAGCCCGACGGGGCCGAACACCTCCGTCATCACCAAGGTCAAGCCGAAGACCAAGCGGCCGAATCTGTACCGCGTGTTGATCCTGAACGACGACTACACGCCGATGGAATTCGTCGTCCACGTGCTGGAAAAATTCTTCCAGAAGGACGTCGAGGCGGCGACCAAGATCATGCTGCATGTCCACCATCACGGCATCGGCGAGTGCGGTGTGTTCACCTACGAGATCGCCGAGACCAAAGTGACGCAGGTGATGGACTTCGCCCGCAAGCACCAGCATCCGCTGCAATGCGTGATGGAAAAGAAATAAGTCACCTCACGGCGCGTTTGATGCCGGCTCTTGTGTCTGTCCCAGTGTGATCGTCGCGTGATGCCTGCGCGCGATGTCTGTTGCTGTCGGCAAAACTACGGAATTTTGCACCGGCGCCGTTTCCGCCTAAATCGGAACGGGTTTTGCATCGAAAAATACCGCAGGTGGCTAGCTGCCGAGTCGCGGAACCGGTCTTTCGCCGCGGTCTTGTATAACTATATGTGACAAAGGTTGTTGTTGCCTGACCGGGCGATGGCGATCATGATGGTGGGGGCCATAGAGGACGCGAATGCCGACTTTTTCTCAAAGCCTTGAACAATCCCTGCATCGTGCACTGGCGATCGCAAACGAGCGTCATCACCAATACGCGACGCTCGAGCATCTCTTGCTCTCCCTGATCGACGACTCCGATGCAGCTGCCGTCATGCGCGCCTGCAGCGTCGATCTCGACAAGCTCCGCACGAGCCTTGTCAATTATCTTGAAACCGAATTCGAAAATCTGGTGACGGACGGCGCCGACGACGCCAAGCCGACCGCCGGTTTCCAGCGCGTGATCCAGCGCGCGGTGATCCATGTGCAATCCTCCGGTCGCGAAGAGGTGACCGGCGCCAACGTGTTGATCGCGATCTTCGCCGAGCGCGAGAGTCACGCCGCGTACTTCCTGCAAGAGCAGGACATGACGCGCTATGACGCCGTCAACTACATCAGCCACGGCATCGCCAAGCGGCCGGGCGTCTCCGAGGCGCGGCCCGTGCGCGGCGTCGACGAGGAGACCGAGACCAAGGGCAGCGAGGACGCCAAGAAGAAGGGCGAGGCGCTCGAGACCTATTGCGTCAACCTCAACAAGAAGGCGCGCGACGGCAAGATCGATCCGGTGATCGGACGCAATTCCGAGATCAACCGCGCGATCCAGGTGCTGTGCCGCCGGCAGAAGAACAATCCGCTGTTCGTGGGCGAAGCCGGCGTCGGCAAGACCGCGATTGCGGAGGGCCTCGCCAAGCGCATCGTCGACAGCGAGGTGCCGGAAGTTCTGGCGGCTGCCACCGTGTTCTCGCTGGACATGGGCACGCTGCTCGCCGGCACGCGCTATCGCGGCGACTTCGAGGAGCGCCTGAAGCAGGTGCTCAAGGAGCTCGAGGCGCATCCCAACGCCATCCTGTTCATCGACGAGATCCACACCGTGATCGGTGCGGGCGCGACGTCGGGCGGGGCGATGGATGCCTCGAACCTGCTCAAGCCCGCGCTTGCTTCGGGCACGATCCGCTGCATGGGCTCGACAACCTACAAGGAATACCGCCAGCACTTCGAGAAGGACCGCGCGCTGGTGCGGCGCTTCCAGAAGATCGACATCAACGAGCCGACGGTCGAGGACGCGATCGCGATCCTCAAGGGCCTCAAGCCGTATTTCGAGGACTACCACCGGCTGAAGTACACCAATGAGGCGATCGAGGCCGCGGTGCAGCTCTCCTCGCGCTACATCCACGACCGCAAGCTGCCGGACAAGGCGATCGACGTGATCGACGAGTCAGGTGCGGCGCAGATGCTGGTCGCCGAGAACAAGCGCAAGAAGACCATCGGCATCAAGGAGATCGAGACCACGATCGCCTCGATGGCGCGGATCCCGCCGAAGAGCGTCTCCAAGGACGATGCCGAGGTGCTCAAGCATCTCGAGCAGACCCTGAAGCGCACGGTGTTCGGCCAGGACAAGGCGATCGAGTCGCTCGCAGCTTCGATCAAGCTGGCCCGTGCGGGCCTGCGCGAGCCGGAGAAGCCGATCGGCTGCTATTTGTTCTCGGGCCCGACCGGCGTCGGCAAGACCGAGGTCGCAAAACAGCTCGCGGCGTCGCTCGGCGTCGAGCTGCTGCGCTTCGACATGTCCGAATACATGGAGCGGCACACCGTGTCGCGCCTGATCGGCGCGCCTCCCGGCTATGTCGGCTTCGACCAGGGCGGCCTGCTGACCGACGGCGTTGACCAGCATCCGCATTGCGTGGTGCTGCTCGACGAAATCGAGAAGGCGCATCCCGACCTCTACAACGTTCTGCTCCAGATCATGGATCACGGCCGGCTCACCGACCACAACGGCAAGCAGGTCAACTTCCGCAACGTGATCCTGATCATGACCACGAATGCCGGTGCTTCGGATCTCGCCAAGCAGGCGTTCGGCTTCACGCGCTCGAAGCGGGAAGGCGACGACCACGAGGCGATCAACCGGCAGTTCGCGCCGGAATTCCGTAACCGTCTCGATGCCATCGTCTCGTTCGGCCATCTCAGCGTCGAGGTGATCGGCACGGTGGTCGAGAAGTTCGTGCTCCAGCTCGAGGCTCAGCTCGGCGACCGCGACGTCACCATCGAGCTGTCCGAGCCCGCCAAGGCCTGGCTGGTCAAGCACGGCTATGACGAGCAGATGGGTGCGCGGCCGATGGCGCGCGTGATCCAGGAGCACATCAAGAAGCCGCTGGCCGACGAGGTGCTGTTCGGCAAGCTGAAGGGTGGTGGCCACGTCCGCGTCGTCCTGGTCAAGGACGAGGCCGACGAGACCAAGGACAAGATCGGCTTCGAATTCGTCGAGGGGCCGGTCACGCCGAAGCAGGAGAAGCTGCCCGGCGCCCGCAAGCGTCCGCCGGGCAAGTCCAACAAGCCGGGCGGTCCCGGCGGCTCCAAGGGGCCGACCTCGAAGGGACCGCTGGTCAAGGCTTGATCGGCATGTGATGACATCGAAAAGGCCGGCTGAAGAGCCGGCCTTTTTGCTTTGGAGCTGCAGGTGCGCTCCTCCGGATTATGCTTTAAGTCCCTGCTTCTCGCGCGGCTGCCGGCGGTCGCGGCTTTCTCGGAGCGGCTGGCCTTGCACTGTGGGCAGGGGCCGACGGCTGCATCGTCACGATGACCGGGTTCGGCTTGTGATCGGTTGCGGCGCCGGTCGCGGCGTCAACGCCCATGCCGATGAGGCCACCGGCCAAGAGATTGCCGGCGAAGCCGGCGGCGCCGGTGCCTGAAACTTCCTTGGTGAGCTGCACCGTCTGGGATTGATAGCCTTCCTTCTCGAAGGTGATCGTGATGTCGGCGCTACGCTTGGCGACGATGGCGCATGGCGTGGTGCAGGTTGTGGGCACCTCGAGCCCGGAGACCATGGCTTCCACGCCTGAAGGTGTCGATGAAATGCTGATATTCTCGGTCGTGCCGCGCGTGACGGACGCGCAGCCGCCCAGCATGACGCTGAGCGCCACAATTCCAAATGAACGCATGAAAAGCCCCTTATTCCCCGCGCCATTGAAGCGCAACCACAGCGGGAGGGCAATACGTCATTGGTCCAGATAGTTAAGCCACGCACGGGTTGTGTGGCGAAGGGGCGGGAACCTGCGCGTGGGCTCGTCCTACTCGCCGCGCAGACGCTGATCGTCCTGGACCCGGACATGCTCGGCGCCGCGTGCGCCCGCCGGTGACAGCCGTAGCATGCTCAGCACCGCGCCGCAGAGCGCGAAGCCGACGCCGGTGAAGAGCGCGATCCGGGTCCCGTCGATCGGGTAGCGGCCGAGGAATAGCGCGACCAGCGCCGCGCCCGTGGTCTGGCCGAGCAGGCGCGCAGTGCCCAGCATGCCGCTGGCGCCGCCGGCGCGCTCGCGCGGAGCGGCCGCGATCATGGTCCGATTGTTGGGGGTCTGGAACAGGCCGAAGCCCGCACCCGCCAGCGCCATCCGCCAGATCACGTCGAACGGCGTAGGCGCGGCAGGCAGCAGGGCGAGCGCGCCAAGCCCACAGGCAAACAGCGTGAGCCCGATGCCGCCGAGCAGGCCAGCCGGATAATGCTCGACCAGGCGGCCGGCCAGCGGCGCCGCGAAGGCGACCGCGATCGGCCAGGGCGTGATCAACAGACCCATATGCACGGCCGAATAGCCGAACCGGCTCTGGAGGTAGAACGGGATCGCGACGAAGGCCAGCATCTGCCCGCAGAACGAGGCGATCGAGGTCGCGATCGACAGCGCGAACACCGGGATGCGCAACAGGTCGACCGGCAGCAGCGGCGAGGTCATGTGGGTCTCGCGGTAGACCAGCAGCGCGCCGGCGACGAGCGCGATGGCGAACTGGACCAGACAGGTGAGCGCTGCCTCGCCATGGCCGACGCTGTCGATCGCGGCGATGCCGACGCCGAAGGTGATCGCGGAGAGACCTGCGCTCTGCCAGTCGAAGGAATGGCTCGCAGGCTTGGTGTGCGGCAGGCTGCGGAGGCCCAGCACCAGCGTCACCACACCGAGCGGCACGTTGATGGCGAACAACCAGGGCCAGCTTCCGACCGCGAGGATGCCGGCCGCGAGCGTCGGGCCGACCGCGGCGGAGAAGGCGACCACGAGCGCGTTGAGCCCGATGCCGCGGCCAAGCTCGCTGCGCGGATAGGTGAAGCGCACCAGCGCCGCATTGACGCTCATGATGCCGGCGGCGCCAAAGCCCTGGACGATGCGTGCGACCGTCAGCAGCGGCAGCGTATGGGCCAGCGCGCAGAAGGCCGATGCGAGCGTGAACAGCACGAGGCCGACCAGATAGACTCGGCGATAGCCGACGATCTCGCCGAGCGAGGCCAGCGGCAGCAGCGAGATCGTGATCGCGAGCTGGTAGCCGTTGACGATCCAGATCGAGAAGGCCGGGCTGGCGTTGAGGTCGGCCGCGATCGTCGGCAGCGCCACATTGGCGATGGCGCTGTCGACGACCGCCATGATGATGCCGAGCGCAATGGTCAGCACAGCCTGGTTGCGCTGCGGCTGCGGCAGGCCGTCGGCATGCACTGTTGGAGCGGACGACATGATGGAGGCGCGCTTGATTCGAGCCGTGTTTCGTCCCCGGATTAGGAAATTGCAGGATGAACCGCAACCCGGCAGGACACGGGCAGTTCCCGTGTCAGCGTCTCACCAGCGCGCTGTGGACTTCCCGAAGACGTAGAGCGCAATGAGCCCGAGCGTGACCGTCGTCGAAACGATCAGGACGGTGCGATCCCAGTCGATCCGGGGTCGCCCGGCGCGGTTCAGATTGAGGACCGTGAACAGGGCCTTCATGGCAAATCGGCGCATCGGCAGCCTCGCGAGGGCCGCAGGATGCCACGGCCGCCGCAAGCGGGCTTGATGCAGCTCAAGGGCGCATCGCGCCCTACACCGCCGGCGGGTTGCGGTCGGTGAAGGTCGTGCGCTGGTGCCAATAGGGATAGGGCAGCGTCACCTTGCTGGCGGCATCTAGCTTTGCGACCTGGTCCTTGGTCAATGACCAGCCGACTGCGCCGAGATTTTCACGCAGCTGCGCCTCGTTGCGCGCGCCGACGATCAGCGTCGAGACTGTCGGACGCTGCAGCAGCCAGTTCAGCGCGATCTGCGACACGCTCTTGCCGGTTTCCTTGGCGACCTCGTCGATCGCGTCGACCACACGATAGACGTGCTCGTCCGGCACCGGCGGACCGAAATCGGCGGTCTTCGGCAGGCGGCTTACCTCCGGCTTCGGCTGGCCCCGGCGGATCTTGCCAGTGAGGCGCCCCCATCCGAGCGGCGACCAGACCACCGCGCCGATGCCCTGGTCGAGGCCAAGCGGCATCAGCTCCCATTCGTAGTCGCGCCCGATCAGGGAATAGTAGGTCTGGTTGGCGACGTAGCGCGGGAAGCCGTGCTTGTCGGCAACGGAGAGCGACTTCATCAGGTGCCAGCCCGAAAAATTCGAGACGCCGACGTAGCGGATCTTGCCGGCGCGCACGAGCACGTCGAGGGTGGAAAGCACCTCCTCTGGCGGGGTGAAGGCGTCGAAGCCGTGGAGCTGGAACAGGTCGATGTAGTCGGTGCCGAGCCGGCTCAGCGAACCGTCGATGGCCGCGAGCAGATGTTGCCGTGACGAGCCGATGTCATTGGGGCCGTCGCCGAGGCGGAACGTCGCCTTGGTCGAGATCAGTACCTTGTCGCGGCGGCCCTTGATGGCTTCGCCGAGCACACGCTCGGATTCGCCGAGCGAATAGACATCCGCGGTGTCGAACATCGACACGCCGGCCTCGAGGCAGATATCGAGCAGCCGCCGCGCCTCGGTGGCGCCCGTCGTGCCCCACGCAGCGAGGCGGCCGACGCCGCCGAACGTGCCCGTGCCAAGACTCAAAGCAGGCACCATCAGGCCGGACCGTCCCAAGCGTCGGTATTCCATCGATCTGCTCCTCGGCTGGCCGCTGATTGATCGGTGCGGCCTTGTTGCCGAAGTTAGCGCAAGCGCGCGCCTTGTCCTACGACGCGCTCACATAGCGGCTCTGCCTTGCGCGGTTCGTATTCGCTAGGCGACGCTTGTCGTCTGCAAGTTCGCGGCAGAGATCTTGGCGCGCAGCCAGGCCTCGAACGCGCCGACATGGCCGCGACCTTTCGTCTCCGCAGAGCGCACGAGATAGTAGGAGACCGTCTCCACCTCGAACTCGGGCTGACGGAACGGCGCGACGAGCGTGCCCTTGCGCAGCTCCTCGGCGGCGAGGATCTCGCTCTCCAGCACGACGCCGAGACCCTCGACGGCGGCGTCGATCGCCATGGTGGAGCGGTCGAACCACAATTCGTGACGCGCCTTGATACTCGCTCCGGTGACCTTGCGCAGATAGTCGGTCCAGGTCAGCGCGTTCGAGGAATGGATCAGCGTGGCGCGGGCGAGATCGCCGGGCTCGCGAAGCCCGAGCTGCTCGATCAACCGCGGGCTACAGAGCGGACGCAGTCGCTCGGCCAGCAGCGGCTCGATCTGCCATCCGTTCAGGACGGGCGGACGACCATAGGCAATGGCGAGATCGAACCGGATGGTTTCGAGGTCGCGCAGATCGGCGATGGTCGACAACCTGATCCCGATCTCCGGATGCTGGCCGATGAAATTGCCAATCCGCGGCTGAAGCCATTTGGCCGCAAAGCTCGGACCGCTTGCGATGAACAGATGATCGCGCTGCGATTGCGGTGCCACCAGCCGCGTCGCGCCCATGATCGTACCGAACGCGCGCTCGATCTCGCCGGCATAGAGGCGGCCGGCATTGGTGAGCACGGCGCGGCCGGCATGCCGCGAAAACACGCGCACGCCGAGAAAATCCTCGAGTTTCTGGATGTGATGGCTGATTGCCGACGGTGTGACCCCAAGTTCCTCTGCGGCGCGGCTGAAGCTGCCGTGCCGCGAGGCGGCCTCGAACGCGGACAGCGACTTGAGCGGCGGCATTCGCGGCCGCTCCGTTGACTCCAGCTCATCGGCTGCTGAGTTTTTTGAACTGGCGCCCATCATGCCCGCCCGATACGAATTGCCGCGTTGCTCAGGCAATTCTCGTACCGCGAACGCCCTGACGCAACAGCTTCGTGCCCAAAATCAACCCGACAACGGCGAGTGCATCGCCGCGCCGCGCAGCTGTGCGGCGGATGCCGCTTGCCCGAGGAGACCCCATGACTTCAGCGCTGAAACAGGCCGCCGACGAATTCCTGGTCCGATATGGCGGAGACGTGTTTCCGAACCTCTTTGCCTCCGCGAAGGGGACCATCGTCACCGACAGCGACGGGCGCGACTATCTCGATTTCACCTCGGGGCAGATGTGTGCGACCATCGGCCATAACCACCCGGCGATCGTCGCGGCGGTGGAGAGGGCAGGGAAGAAGGCGTTCCATCTCTTCAGTGGGATGATTCCCGAAGTGGTGGCCGAACTCGCACAGGTGCTGGCAAAGGACTGGCTGCCCGGCGATCTCAAGCGCTCGATCTTCATCAACACCGGCTCCGAAGCAACCGAAGTCGCGCTCCGGATGGCCAAGATGTACACCGGCGGCTACGAGGTCCTCGTCCTCGGCGGCTCCTGGCACGGCATCACCGGTGGTGCAGCTTCGGTCTCCATGGCGAGCGACCGTAAGGGCTATGGCGTGCCGCCGCCCGGCGTGTTCGTGATCCCCGAGCCGAACGCCTACAGGCCCTATATCGCAAAGGGCAGCGACGAGGAATCCGCGCTCGCCAATCTCGAGCTTGCCCTGAAGATGTTCGACATGCAGTCGAGCGGGCGAGGCGCGGCGATCATTGCTGAGCCCGTGATCAGCGCCGGCGGCGTGCTGGTGCCGCCGAAGGCGTTCATGGAGGCGCTGCGCAAGGCCGCCGACGAGCGTGGCATGCTGCTGATCTTCGACGAGGCCCAGACCGCGTTCGGGCGAATCGGCAAAAAGACGGGATCGGAATATTTCGGCGTCGTGCCCGACATCATGACGATGTCGAAGACGCTCGGCGGTGGGCTGCCGCTTGCGGCGGTGTCGACCACCGAAGCGATCGAAAGCAAGCTGCACGACGATCATTTCACTTACTACACCAGCCACGTCTCCGACCCGCTGCTGGCGGAGGTCGGGCTCGCGGTGCTGCGCGTGATCACCGAGGAGAAGCTCGTCGAGCGGGCCAACGTCATGGGCACCTATCTGCGCGGCCGGTTTGAGGGACTTCAGCAGAAGTACGAGCAGATTGGCGATATCAGGGGCATGGGCCTTCTGCTTGGCGTCGAGCTCGTAACCGATCGCAACAGCCGGCGCGCGGCTCACCAGCTCGGCGGCCTGACCACGAAAAAGTGCTTCGAATACGGGCTGAGCATGAACATCCGGCGCCGCCCCGAGCGCGGATCGGTATGGCGCATCGCGCCGCCGCTCACGGTCTCGACCGAGGAGATCGATCGCGCGGTCGAGATCCTGGATCGGTCCTTGCGGGAAAGCCTCGACGAGCTGTCGCGAAACCGCACCGCTTAAGCACAGTCCGGAGGCTGACATGATCCGCAAATGTTCGTCCACGCTCGTTCTTGCCGCCGCGTCGCTCGCGCTGTTCCAGATGCCGGCGGCGCAGGCCGCGAGTCCGACCCTCGACAAGATCAAGGAGACCGGCAAGATAGCCTTCGGCTACCGGGAAGCTTCTATTCCGTTCGCCTATCTTGGATCGGATCAGAAGCCGGCTGGTCTCTCACTTGACCTCTGTTCAGCGGTGGCCGACACGATCAGGATCGCGTTGCAGCGGCCGGAGCTGGGCGTCGAATACGTTCCGGTGAATGCGTCCAATCGGATTCCACTGCTCCAGAACGGCACGATCGATGTCGAGTGCGGCAGCACGACCAACACCGCCGAGCGGCAGAAGCAGGTCTCGTTCTCCGTTGCGACCTATGTGGCGTCGCCGCGCTGGCTGGTGTCGGCCGCCTCGGGGGTGACGGAGCCGAAAGGTCTCGATGGGCAGACGGTCGTCATCACGCAGGGCTCGCTGAATTTCGCGGTCGCCAAGAAGGTCGTCGACGACCAGAAACTGAATGTGATGTTCGTGCAGGCAAAAGACCACGCCGAGTCGCTCCTGATGCTTGGAACAGGCCGCGCCGCGGCGTGGTTCGAGGACGATATCCTGATCGCCGGGCTCGTCGCAAACGCGTCCGATCCCAGGGCATTCCGGATACTGGCAGCGACCTATGCGCCGTCTTACTACGGGCTGATGACCCGCAGGGACGATCCGGAGTTCAAGGCGCTGGTCGATGCCGCGATCAGGGAGAAGATGGTATCAGGCGCATTCGACCAGCTCTACGCGAAATGGTTCG
This sequence comes from Bradyrhizobium sp. GW821-FHT13H05, assembly GCF_058804065.1. Lineage (NCBI taxonomy): Bacteria > Pseudomonadati > Pseudomonadota > Alphaproteobacteria > Hyphomicrobiales > Nitrobacteraceae > Bradyrhizobium > Bradyrhizobium sp. GW821-FHT13H05. Next base: position 186,384 of record NZ_JBXAPO010000007.1, read on the forward strand.
AGGCACCGATTCCGCCGAAGGGACAAAACCTCCAGCTTCCCATGAGCGAGGCGATGAAGGCCCGCGTCGCATCTCCCAGCGATGTCCTCGCGCCCTAATCGTGACGAAGCATGTCGGCGAAGGCGGGATCGGCAACATTCGGGTTGCTGCCCGTCTTCGGCGGCTGCTGCACGTCCCTTGCGAAGGAGGACGTGCAGGCGAGCTCAGCGTCGCGCACCTGTTGCGGCAGGAGCGCCAGGCCCCAGCCTACCACGACCAGCACTGCGAGCCGGATTGCGATCACGCTCAGCAGCAGCTCCGCTCCGCTTATCGTCGCGTGAGTCCTCATGCGTGCCAGCCTGAGGCACGCAGCGTGACAAGACAATCTGGAATTGGCGAGCCTTGCCATCGCCCCAGACGAAGGCTCGGGAAGATGGCTGCTCAGTGCCGCAACTGGCTTTGCCGGAAATCGCGCGGCGACATCCCGAAGTGCTCGCGGAAGACGCGGCCGAAATGCGAGAGGTCGTTAAAGCCCCAGGCAAACGCGATCTCGCTGATGTGGCGATGGGCGAGCACGGGCGAGGCGAGGTCGCGCCGGCATTGGGCAAGGCGCTCGGCAAGGACGAAGCGCTGGAACGAAATGTCCTCGTCGGCGAGGAGATCATTCACATAGCGCGGCGAGATGCCGAGTGCGGCCGCGCTCTCCGCCAGCGAGAGGTCGGGATCGGCGAGATGCGCGCGGATGTGCGCCTTCAGCCGGTAGAGCAGGGCAGAGCGGTGGGTCGAGGACGGCAGCGACGTCGTGCCGAGCCGTTCGCTCAGCGCCAGTGCCAGCAGATCGACGGCCTGCTCCGACAGCGCGGCGGCATTGCCTGGCGCGAGCCGGTCCGCACTTTGGCAAAGCTTGAAGATGAAATCATAGGCGAGCCGTTCGAGCGGGGCGTCGGCGCCGAACGCGATCGCGGTGAGCGTCTCGGTGCCGCCCAGCCGCCGCTGCAACATCTCGCGCGGCACCTTGAAGATGGTCTGCGTAAAACTGTCGTTGAACTTCAGCTCATAAGGACGCGTGGTGTCATACAGAGCGAACTCGCCGGGATGGATCACGGTTTCGCGGCCGTCCTGTACCACACCGCCGTCGCCGCGATTGCCGAGCGCGATGAGAACATAATCCTGATCCGAGCGGGCGATGCGCGAGGGCGTGCGGAACACGTGCTGGCGGTCGGAGCTGACATCGGAGCACACCGCCTTGCCGAGGGGCGCCTGCGTGACCGAGCCGTGAAAGGCGTTGCCGAGGTCGGACTTGCAGTCGAGCCCGACGAAGACGTCGCAAACGATGTCCTGCCAGAGCGCAAGCCGCCGGTAGCCGGGGCTGCCGTCTGTCGTGAACTGGATTGGCATCGGCAAGCCTCCCTGTCACTTCCCGCAAAACCGCATATTGGCGCAGATCCAGCCTGACCGCAGGCAAGTTCCGTACCGGGGCGGCGATCCCGTCCGGTCGAGTTTTTGTTCCGCGGTGGTCGAGCGCCCGGCCGCCTAGTTTGGCCAAATAGACTGCATCGGACGTGGCTTCCGATCAACCGGCAATGGAGGCGGCAATGGGCATCGAACATCCGAAATACAAGGTGGCGGTGGTGCAAGCGGCGCCGGCCTGGCTCGATCTCGACGCCTCGATCGACAAGTCGATCGCGCTGATCAAGGAGGCCGCCGAGAAGGGCGCCAAGCTGATCGCATTCCCTGAGGCCTTCATCCCCGGCTACCCCTGGCATATCTGGATGGACTCGCCGGCCTGGGCGATCGGCCGCGGCTTCGTGCAGCGTTATTTCGACAATTCGCTGGCCTATGACAGCCCGCAGGCCGAGCGCTTGCGTGATGCCGTCCGCAAGGCGAAGCTGACGGCGGTGCTCGGTCTGTCCGAGCGCGACGGCGGCAGCCTTTATCTGGCGCAATGGCTGATTGGCCCCGATGGCGAGACCATTGCAAAGCGCCGTAAGCTGCGGCCGACCCACGCCGAGCGTACCGTCTATGGCGAGGGCGACGGCAGCGATCTCGCCGTGCATGCGCGACCCGACATCGGCCGTATCGGCGCGCTGTGCTGCTGGGAGCATCTGCAGCCGTTGTCGAAATATGCGATGTACGCCCAGAACGAGCAGGTGCATGTCGCGGCCTGGCCGAGCTTTTCGCTGTACGATCCCTTCGCGCCGGCGCTCGGCGCCGAGGTGAACAATGCCGCTTCGCGCGTCTATGCGGTCGAAGGCTCGTGCTTCGTGCTGGCGCCGTGCGCAACGGTCTCGCAGGCGATGATCGACGAGCTCTGTGATCGGCCGGACAAGAACGCGCTGCTGCACGTCGGCGGCGGCTTTGCTGCGATCTACGGCCCCGACGGCAGCCAGATCGGCGACAAGCTCGCGCCGGACCAGGAGGGGCTCTTGATCGCCGAGATCGACCTCGGTGCCATCGGCGTCGCCAAGAACGCAGCGGACCCGGCTGGGCATTATTCGCGGCCTGATGTCACGCGGCTGCTGCTGAACAAGAAGCGGTACCAGCGCGTCGAGCCGTTCGCGCTGCCGGTTGATACCGTCGAACCTACAGATATCGCTGCGGCGGCAAGCTGATCGCCGGGATCGAGGGGAGGGCACGCCCATGGAATCCGCAATTCCTCTGCATCTCGAAACCACGCGCACGCGCCACAAGCGCGTGCCGGATGACTACCAGCCGCCATATCCGTCCTTCGTGGCGCGCTACAAGCCGGCCGTGAGCCGCGTCGTGATGGCCTATTTCGGCGTGCAGTATCGCGGCGCGGCACTGGCGGCCGCGACAGAGGCACTGAAAGAAATTGCAGGGTGCTTCACCGCGGGAAACGGTCCGTCGCATTGGGACCGCGCGCATTATGTCGACCAGTCCGGCCACGAGACCATCGTTTCGGTTGCCTATTGGGACGACACCGCGCGCTTCGATACCTGGTTTGCGTCGGGGCGCGACGCCTGGACCGGTAAAACGCGCGAGGGCATCGGCACCTTCGTCGAGGTGCTGCGTCCCGCGGTCGCGCGGCATGAGACACTGTTCTCCTCGCCCGGCCGGCCCGAGGGCGTAGCTGTCATCGCCGATGGCATGAGCGGCGAGGTGCAGGAGCACGCTTATTGGGGCGGCATGCGCGACCGCATTCCGTTGTCGCAGACCGATGCGATGACGCCCGGCGGCAACCCCGAGCTGATCCGCGACGGCGCACGCCTGCGCGTGAAGGCGCATGACAATCTCTGCCTGATCCGCTCGGGGCAGGACTGGAGCGACACCGAGGCATCCGAGCGAAAGCTCTATCTCGACGACGTCGAGCCGGTGCTGCGCGAGGGTATGGATTTCCTGCGCGACGATGGGCTTGCCATCGGCTGCTACGCCAATCGCTACATGCAGGTGCTCGCGGCCAACGGCAGCGTGAGCGAAAAGTCCTATGGCCAGAGCTGGTGGAAGAGCCTTGCCGCGCTGGAGCGCTGGGCGGAATCGCATCCGACCCATGTCAGGATCTTTGGCGCGGCGATGAAGTATCTCTCGACGCTCGGGCCGTCAGCAAAGCTGCGGCTCTATCACGAGGTCACGGTGGCGGCCGCGGACGAGCAGTTCTTCGAGTACCTCAACTGCCACCCGAAAACGGGCATGCTGGCGGCGGTCGAAACGGTCAGCGCTTAGGCCACACAGTGGCCGAGCAACTCGGGATGCGCGGCGCAGATGTGATGCGCGCCGGCATCCCGCAGCTCGGCTTCGCTGCCATAGCCATAGAGCACGCCGATCGCGGTCATGCCGTTGGTGCGGGCGCCGACCACGTCATGGCTGCGGTCGCCGATCATGATGGCACCGGCGGGACCGACCTTGGCCTCGTCGAGCGCGTAGCGCAGCAGATCGCGCTTGTCGACGCGCGTGCCGTCGAGCTCGGAGCCGAACACGCGCTCGAAATACGGCTTCAGGCCGAAATGATCGACGATGCGGGTGGCGTAGACCGCGGGCTTGCTGGTCGCCACGAACATGCGCTGGCTGGTCGCGGCGATCGTCGTCAGCGTGTCGGTGATGCCAGCATAGGCCTCGTTCTCGAACAGGCCGATATCGGCAAATCGCTCGCGGTAGAGCAGCAAGGCCCGGTCGGCCAGCTCGTCGCTTCCGGCGAGCTTCTTCAGGCTGGCATGCAGGGGCGGGCCGATGCACCAGGTCAGTTCGTCCTCGCTCGGGACCGGAAGGCTCAGCCGCTCCAGCGCGTACTGGATCGAGCGCGTGATCCCGGGCTTGGGGTTGGTCAGCGTGCCGTCGAGATCGAAAAAGATGGTCGTCATGCCAGCCGCGCTCGTGTTGATACCGCCGCTGCTTGACCTAGACGAGACGGCCGGCCAAGGCAACGCGTGCGGACCGCTTTAAGGCTCGCTATTGGCGGGGTGTCGGCGTAGAGTCGGGCCATCACCGTATTTTTATGGCATCCACCGGTGACTGAGGGTCACCCGCGCTCCCGCCGACTGAGGAGGAGCGCGCATGCCTAGATTTCGCCTCGCCGGCTGGATCGTGCCGCCGGTGGTCGTCGCATTGGCACTCGGCGCACTGGCTCGAGGCGCGGAGGCCGACTGCCGCGCGATCGAAAGCACGAGCGAGCGTCTGGCCTGCTACGACACGGCATTTCCTCCGAAGGTAAAGAAGCCCGCGGCTGTGCAGAACGACACATCTCGCGCTGCCTACAAAGACCCGTTTGTAGCCGAAGAGGCCAAAACCGCAGCGAAGCTGAAGAACATCTGCCGTGGCTGTTGAGGGCTGACTGTTCACCCACGTGTCACACCCGCCAAAGGAAGCCCTCATGGTCCGCGAAACAACCTTTGTCGTGCAGGCCTTCAACGCCGGCAAGGGAGGCAATCTCAAGCCCGACTCTCCCATCGTCTGCAAGTCGGAAGGCGGCGCGCTGCGAACCGCGGAGAGGCTGGCCTTGAGCAAACTCGGCGTCGTTGCGTTCTCGTCGAGCGGCGATCCCGAAATGGGTGACTACGACGATGAGCCTACGGTGTTCTTCCGGAAGGGCGAGCTTCCGACGGGCTTCGACTGAGCCTTTGGCCGTCTTGGCCGCCTTGGGCTACCTTGGGCTGCAATCACGACAATATCTGAAGGAGAGCCCGGATGAGCGAGCGACTTGAAACATTGAAGAAGGCCCGTGATCGTATGATCGAAGACAGGGACGCGCATGCAAAAGTGCTGGCGGCTCCCTTTGTGCGCGACACCGCCGAGCGGGCGCGTAACAAGTTCGTTGAGATCCAGGCGCTGATCGATGCCCTCGACCGCGCCATCAGAGGCGAAAACCCGATTCCCGTCACGAACTGAAGCAGCTCAAGACGAAACCGACCGAGGTCTCGTCGCAGGGAGCCGTCGCATGCCGTTGGTTGCGACCCCTATTGCTGCCGGGCCCATGCGACGATCGCCGCGGCATCCGTGCCGGCCTGGGCCTCCCAGGCGGCGATCGTGCTTGTCGCGGCGTTGCGCAGGGCTGCGACGAGGGATTGCGGTGCGGGCTCGGCGATGGTGACGCCGTTGTCGCGCATGCGTGCATAGTTCTCGGCGGTGCGATGTGCGAGCAGCGCGAACTGGCTCTGCTCGGTTTCGGCTGCGGCTGCCATGACCTCGCGCTGCATCGGCTCGGGCAGCGCGGCAAACATCTCGCTGCGGACGAAGGCGATCGAGACCGGCATTGCGTAATTGATCGCAGTGAAATGCGGCAGGAAGTCCCAGAGCTTGCGCCCCGCGCCGCCGTCGCCGGAGGTGAGGAACGCGTTCAGCTGGTGCTCCTTCAATCCGGCCAGCGCTTTATCCATCGGCAGGAACTGCGCATTGGCGCCGGCCGCGCGCATCACCGCGCTGGAATTGGCATCGTAGGCCCGCAGGTTCAGTTTCGGCAGATCGTCGGTGCCCGCGAGCGCGTGATCCGACCAGAGGCCGGTCGCCGGCCAGATCGTCAGATAAAGCAGTTTCAAGCCGCGCGCCGCAAAGGCCTTCTCATAGAGCGGGCGCGCCCGCGCATTGGTGGCGCGGGCGACATCGACCGATTGCACCAGGAAGGGCAAAGTGGAGAGGCCGAGCACCGGATCGAGGCCGGACAGGGCGCCGGCAAAGGCGTCGCCGCCGGCGATGCGGCCATCCAGCGCAGCGCGCGGCATTTCGCCCGAGTTGATCTTGAGCTCGTTGTCGAAGGCGTTAGCTAGGGTCACGAAACCGTTTGTACGCGCTGCGACGCGATCGGCGAAAGTGGTGAGGCCGATCCCGGAAATGTTGTTCTGCGGATATTCCGTGGTCATCCGCCAGCTGACTTGCGCCATGGCCGGCGCGGCGGACAGGACGAGGGCGGTGAGGGCAAGGATCGCGCGGATCCGTTTGGCGGGGATGCGCATTGGGAGAAGCAGGTCAGGCAGCATATATTGGCAACTCGTCGAACCATGGCACGATGCCACAACATGGCGGATCATCTTGTCGCATGCCGCGCCGGTGTGCGCCACAGCGATGCTTGGGCAGTGTTGGCGCGAATTGCATCACTCCTCCTTGCCGTATTGCTGGCCTCTGCGACAGAGGTCGCGGCATGGGACAGCTCGCCCGCAAAGACCAACGTCGCAGTCCCGAGCGTCGAGGAGCTCGCGATGCCGCCGCAAAAGCCCGCGGATGCGCGCGAGAGCGATACGCGGGAATCGATCTGCCTGATCGTCGAGGCGGCCGCGCGCGATGCCAATCTGCCGCTGGAATTCTTCGCCCGCGTGATCTGGCAGGAAAGCCGCTTCCAGGCCGACGCCGTGGGGCCGATGACGCGCAGCGGCGAGCATGCGCAGGGGATCGCCCAGTTCATGCCGGGCACCGCCAGCGAACGCGGACTGCTTGATCCATTCAATCCGGTGCAAGCGCTGCCGAAATCGGCGGAGTTCTTGAACGAGCTACGCAACCAGTTCGGCAATCTCGGCCTGGCCGCAGCCGCCTACAATGCCGGCCCGCGCCGGGTGCAGGAATGGCTCGCCGGCACCGGCCCGATGCCGGAGCAGACCCGCAATTATGTCTATGCCATCACCGGCGCGACGGTGGACGCGTGGGCCAAGGCGGGCAGCACCGGCAAGGGGCCACCAAGTGCGCCGCCGACGAGCTGCCGCGATCTCATGGCCCTCTTGAAGCGTGCGCCGAATCCGTTCGTTGCCGAGCTCGAGCAGCATGTCGAGCTTGCCGCCGCAAAAATCTGGGGCGTGCAGCTCGCGGCCGGCTTTGACCGCAACCGGGCGCTGGCGATGTATTCCCGCGCCGTCACGCGGCTGAGCGCGGTGATCGGCGGGCGTGATCCGAGCCTGTTGAGTTCGGTGATGCGCAGCCGCGGCACGCGCGCGTTCTACCAGGTGCGCATCGGCGCCGACACGCGCAACGAGGCTGACGATCTGTGTGGCCGCATCCGGAAGGCGGGCGGCGCCTGCTTCGTGCTGAAGAACCGGGGTGTGAACGGGTAGGGCGGTCTCTCGCCGCACGCATGCCAGCTCCGCCGCGCGCTTCCTTGACGTCTGCCACCGCATTGCCCGTTATGCGGGCACGATTCCGCAACTCCGACCAGAACTCCCGTGGCGCTTCCTCCGTTCGATTCACCTCAATGGCAAAGTCCCTGGCGTGCCTTTGCGTGGGGGCTGCGCTCGATCACGCAGACGATCCTCACGCTCGTCCTGTTTGCGACCTATCTCGGCATCGGCGCGCTCGCCCATGACACGCATTTCAGCCTGCTCTGGGCGCTCTGCTCGACGCTGTTCGTCTGGGCGGGTCCGGCGCAGATCATCCTGATCACGACGCTGGGCTCGGGCGCCACCGTCATCCAGTCGGCGATCGCGGTCACCGTCAGCGCCATCCGCCTGTTTCCGATGGTGGTCTCGGTGCTGCCGCTGATGCGCACGCCGACGACGAAACGGCGCGAGATGGTTTTTGCCGCGCATCTCACCGCCGTGACGCTGTGGGTCGAATGCCACCGCTTCCTGCCGCAGGTGCCGCGCGAGCGGCGCATCGCCTTCGTCCACGGCCTCGGCTGCGGCCTCGTCTCGGTGTGCCTCACCGCCAACACGGTCGGCTATTTCCTTGCCGCCAATCTGACGCAGACGCTTGGAGCGGCGATCCTGCTGCTGACGCCGCTGTCCTTCCTGTTCTCGACCGCGCGCAACAGCCGCGAGGTCGCCGATGTCGTCGCGCTCGCGCTCGGTGTCCTGCTCTATCCGCTGGCGGCAAAGATGAACTCGGGCCTCGACATTCTCGTCAGCGGCCTTGTCGCCGGCACGATCGCCTATGGCGTGCATTGGTGGCGGGAGGTGCGCGCATGAGCTTTGCGCAGCTCATCGGCGACTGGCAGGCGCTGGCGGTGCTGTTCGTCGCCGGCGTCGTTCCCAACCAGATCTGGCGCATGCTGGGCCTCTGGTTCGGCGGCGGCATCGACGAGGGCTCAGAGCTGCTGGTCTGGGTGAGGGCGGTTGCCACCGCGATCCTGGCCGGCGTCATCGCCCAGATCGTGGTCGAGCCCCCCGGGGCGCTCGCCAGCGTGCCGGATGCCCTGCGCTATGGCGCCGTGGCGGCCGGCCTCGTCGTCTTCCTGCTGACCCGCCGCTCGATCTTCGCGGGCGTGGTGACGGGCGAAGTCTTCATGCTGGCCGGCAAGTGGTGGTTGGGCTAAAACCGCTTCCGACAGGCTTTAAGGAACAGGAAATATGGTTCGCGAAAACGAGCTCCGCGAGGGCGAGGTCGCCATCGAGTTGCCGTCCACCGAGGATGCCGGCCTCGTCTTCATTGGTCGCATCCGCACGCCCTGGACCTCGCGGCTGGAGACGCCGCGGCAGGGGCGGCACGACGGCCCGATCTGCCGGCTCGAGATCTTCGAGCCGTTCGTGCCGGCGATCAAGGGTGTCGATTTCTACAGCAATCTCGAAGTGCTGTACTGGCTCGACAAGTCGCGCCGCGACATCGTCCTGCAAAGCCCCAAGAACAACGAGAAGACCCGCGGCACGTTTTCGCTGCGCTCGCCGGTGCGGCCCAATCCGATCGGCACCTCGATCGTCAAGCTGGTCGGCATCGAGGGGAATGCGATTCTCGTTCGCGGGCTCGACTGCATCGACCACACGCCGCTGATCGACATCAAGCCCGACCGCTGCGAGTTCACGCCGCTGGCGGCGCCGCAAGCCGGGGATTTCCAGACGGAGTGAGAGCGCTCCCCTCTATCCCCGTCATTGCGAGGAGCTCTTGCGACGAAGCAATCCAGACTGCCTCTGCGGAGGGATTCTGGATTGCTTCGCTGCGCTCGCAATGACGGGTGGATAGACTAGCCCGCCTTCAACGCCGCGATCAGCTTGGTCGCGTTCTCTTCGAGCACCTTGACGTCCTCCTTGCGGCTGGCGGGCGGCAGCATGGCGACGCCGTCGTGGCGCGGCATCACGTGCATGTGGAGATGAAACACCACCTGTCCGCCGGCGGGCTCGTTGAATTGCTGCACGGTGATGCCGTCGGCCTTGAACGCCTTCATCGCGGCCGCGGCGATCTTGTGCGCGCCGCGGGCGACATGGGCGTAGTCATCAGGCTTGATGTCGAGAATGTTGCGGGCAGGGGCCTTCGGGATCACCAGCGTATGGCCCGGCACGCGCGGCATGATGTCGAGGAAGGCGAGCACATGCTCGTCCTCATAGACCTTGTGGCAGGGAAATTCGCCGCGCAGGATCTTTGCGAAGATGTTGTTGGGGTCGTAGGCGGTCATGGCGGCGGCTCCCAAGAATTTTGAGCTTAGAATTTGCGCTTACTGTCATCAGCCAATGCGAACCGTCAAGGCGCCTCGTCGATGCCTTTGCGGAACGGGCCGAGCTCGGCGAGCTCCCGTCCGGCTTCCGCGACATAGGCCCGCTCGCGCTTGAGGTAATCGTCGATGGCGCGGCGCAGGCCGGGATCGGCGATGAAGTGGGCGGAGTGGGTGGTCCGCGGCAGGTAGCCGCGCGCGATCTTGTGCTCGCCTTGAGCGCCGGCCTCGACATTCCGCAGGCCGCGTTTGATCGCGAAGTCGATCGCCTGATAGTAGCAGACCTCGAAATGCAGGAAGGGATGATGCTCGACCGCGCCCCAGTTGCGGCCGAACAGCGTGTCCGAGCCGATGAAGTTGATCGCACCGGCGATCCAGCGCTCGTTGCGACGGGCCATCACCAGCAGCACGTCCTCGCTCATGGTCTCACCGATCAGCGAGAAGAATTCGCGCGTGAGGTAAGGACGGCCCCATTTGCGCGAGCCGGTCTCCATGTAAAATTCAAAAAAGGCGTCCCAGGCATCCTCGGTAATGTCCTTGCCCGTGAGGCAGTGGATGGTGATGCCGGCCGCGAGCGCGTCGCGCCGCTCGCGCTTGATCGATTTGCGGTGGCGCGAGTTCAGGGTGGCGAGGAAATCGTCGAAGCTGGCAAAACCCTCGTTATGCCAGTGGAACTGCTGGTCGGTGCGCTGGAGGAAGCCGTGCTCGGCGAGCAGCTTCCATTCCGCCTCGCGCGCGAAGGTGACGTGCACCGAGGAGGCCTTGCTGACGCCGCACAGCGCCACCAGCCCGCTCGCCAGCGCCTCCGTGATGCGCTCGCGGTCGACGCCGTCGCGGACCAGCAGCCGCGGCCCGGTGGCAGGGGTGAAGGGAACCGAGACCTGGAGCTTTGGGTAATAGCGCCCGCCGGCCCGCTCATAGGCATCGGCCCAGCCGCGGTCGAAGACGTATTCGCCCTGGCTGTGCGATTTCAGATAGCAGGGGACGACACCCGCGACGCGCCCGTCGATCTTGGCCACGAGATGCCGCGGCCCCCAGCCGGTGCGGATCGTCGCCGAACCCGATTTCTCGACGGCGGAAAGAAAGGCGTGCGAGACGAACGGGTTATAGGCGGGTTTTAAGAGGCCGAGAGAATCGCCTGGAAGGGCGGATGAGGTTCCTGCGCCATGCCCGTTGCAAGCCTTGCCGGGATTGGCGCAGGCGTCCCAATCCTGAGCAGGCACTTCGTCAATGGACGGTACCGCCTCGAGTGTGATTTCAGATGATGCCATCGCGCCCAAGATCGTGCATTGCAGCAGCGACTTCAAGAGGTGGGAACACAGGTCTCGTGCCCCGGACGCATCGCAGCGCGCAGCGGTGCGATGCAGAGCCGGGGCCCATCTCTCAGCTCTGTGTGCTGCCTGCTGGGTCCCGGCTCTGCGCAGCAACGCTGCGCGTTGCAGCGCGTCCAGGACACGAGGGCGGGCGCTGTGCAACGGCGGTCCCTACGGCACGAACCCCTCAAAAATCATCTGGTCCGCATATTGCCCGACCCGTGTCCGCTGCTCGGGCGTGCGGACGGTCCAGCCGAGCAGGGCGCAGCCGAACACGTTGCGGGCGATCCAGGGGGCGGGGGCCGGGAGATGATCGACCTTGAAGGCGACGAAATGCGGCTGGGTCTGGAAGCCGTGGCGCAGGTACAGCATGCTGTCGCGCTGCGCCTTGGTCAGCTTGGCCCAGTACTCGTCCTCATAGGACCGCTGGGCGACGATGCCGCGCGGGCGGGAGGGTAGCAACTCGCGCAGAGCCAGAACCTGGTCGGGGTCGAACGACATGCCGACCGCGGGGCCCTGATAGGACGCCAGCACCTCGGCCATCCGCTTCACCAGCTTGCGGTCGCCGTCAAAATGGCTCTTCACCTCGATCACCAGCGGCACCCGGCCGGCGACCATGGCGCAGAGGTCGCTGAGCGACATCATCTGCTCGTCGGTATCCCTGAACTTGACGGCCCTCAGTTCCGCCGCGGTCTTCTCGACCACCTCGCCGGTCGCCTCGGTGAGGCGGCCGAGCGCATGGTCGTGATGCACCATGGCCTCACCGTCGGCGGAGAGCTGGATGTCGACCTCGATCGAGAAATTGCCCGCAATCGCGGCCTGCACCGCGCCAGGCATGTTCTCGACGACGCCGCGGGAAATGTCATGCAGGCCACGATGGGCGACCGGCCGGGCTGTCAGCCAATCAGGAGCGCGCATGCGCGTCAGGCGACCTCGAACACGCCCTCGACCTCGACCGCCGCATCCGCGGGCAGCGAGGCCACGCCGACCGTGGTGCGGGCATGGCGGCCCTTGTCACCGAAGGCGGCGACCATCAGATCGGAGGCGCCGTTCAGCACCTTCGGCCCGTCCAGGAAGTCCGGGGCGGAGTTGATGAAGCCGCCGAGGCGCACCACCCGCACGACCTTGTCGAGATCGCCGAGCGCCGCCTTGACCTGGGCCAGCAGGTTGACAGCGCAGCCGCGGGCTGCCGCCGCGCCGTCTTCGAGCGAAACGCCGGCGCCCAGCTTGCCCTTGGCGATCAGCCTGCCGTCGGGGGCGAAGCAGACCTGGCCAGAGACGAACAACAAATTACCGGTGCGGACGAACGGCACGTAGTTGGCCACGGGGGTGGGGGCCTCGTGCAGCTTGATGCCCTGTTCCGCCAGTTTCTGCTCGACCGTGCCCGCCATCTTCGACCTCATTGTCCAAAAAAATCATCCGCCCCGGCGTGTCCTTTTTGGGGGCCGGGCGCGCCCTGTTTCGCCCATCGTGCCGCCACATGCAAGCAACCCCAAGGGGCTGCAAAGCGGCTGCACCGGCGCTGCATTTTGTCGAGGCAGGCCGGAGGTTCAGCGGGAGGGGTGCAACTTTACGTGAAACGGCCTCAGTTGCGGCGTAATGGAACGGTCATTAAAATGCCGAATCTGCGCTTTCCCCAGGGAATAGATATGATGCACCTTTTCCGGACTTCGCTCGGTGTGATGGCGCTCGCGGCGGCCGCTTTCGGCCCCGGCGGCATGGTGCAGGCCGCCAACGGTCCCTTCCTGGCGCATCAGGCGCTCTACGACCTCAGCCTCGTCAAATCTCGGTCCAATTCGGTCAACAGCGCGCGCGGCCGCATCCTCTACAATTTCGCCGGCAGCTCCTGCGAAGGCTACACCTCCGAATTCCGCCAGGTGTCCGAGCTCGACAGCGGCGAGGGCAAGATCACGCTGAGTGACCTCCGCTCCAATTCCTGGGAGGACGCCGCGGGAAAAAGCTACCGCTTCAAGATCGAGACGCGGATGAACGAGGCCGATGCCGGCCAGGTCGATGGCTCGGCGGAGCGCGATGGCGACCACATCAACGTCAAGCTGAAGCTGCCGTCCCCGAAGAGCTTTACGCTTGACGGCAAGATCGTGTTCCCGACCGAGCAGATCCAGCGCATCATCGCCGCGGCCAAGGACGGCAAGTCGCTGCTCGAGCTCTCGGTCTATGACGGCTCCGACGACGGCCAGAAAGTCTACAACACGCTGACGGTGATCGGCCAGCCAATCCCAGCCGACCGCACCGCCTCACCCGATGCGTCGACCTCGGACGAGCACATGAAATCGCTCAAGCGCTGGCCCGTCACCGTCAGCTATTTCGACCGCGAGTCCCAGCAGAAGGAAGGCGAGCAGACGCCGGTCTATGCGATGGCGTTCGAGCTGTACGAAAACGGCGTCTCGCGCCAGCTCGTGCTCGATTACAATGATTTCGTGATCTCCGGCGCGATGGGCAAGTTCGACGTCAAGGACAGCAAGCCCTGCAATTGAGGGCGAGACGTCTAGCTCTTGTCGCACTCTGCGGCTACGCTCGCTCCCAACCACAAACTCCGGGAGCCAGCCATGCCCAAGCTCGACCATCTCCGCCCCAGCGGCCTGCATCACAATCCCGCTTACTCCCATGTCGTCACCGCCTCCGGCGCACGGACGATCTACATCTCCGGCCAGGTCTCGACCGACGAAGAGGGACGGATCGTCGGCGAGGGCGATCTCGCCGCGCAGACCACGCAGGTGATGCAGAATCTCGGCCACGCGTTGAAAGCGGCCGGCGCGAGCTACGCCAACATCGTCAAGATCACGACGTTCGTGGTCGGCTACAAGCCGGAGCTGCGCCCGATCATCGGCAAGGCCCGCTCCGCCTTCTTCGAAGGCATGGAGCCGCCGGCCTCGACCCTCGTCGGCGTCTCCGCGCTCGCCGCGCCGGAATGGCTGATCGAGATCGAGGCGATCGCGGTCGCGGATTGAGGTGTTGACGGAATGACTTCGCAAAGTGCCATTCGGATCGCGGCTGCATTGATGAGCAGGAGCGACGGGCGCGTCCTGCTCGTCAGGAAGAAGGCGACTGAAAGCTTCATGCAGCCCGGCGGAAAGATCGAGGCCGGCGAGCATCCGCAAGCCGCGCTGAGGCGGGAATTGTCCGAAGAGCTCGGGATCGAGGTCGATCCGAACGACATGACCTATGTCGGACGATACACGGCGCCTGCCGCGCACGAGCCGGGCCGGCTGGTCGATGCGGAAGTTTTCCGGATTGTCATCGCACATCCGGTCGCTCCCGGAGCCGAGATCGAGGAGATTCTCTGGCTCGACCCGTCCTCGCCTGGAGCTGTGAAGCTCGCACCTCTGACGCGGGATCAATTGCTTCCGCTGTGTGCGCGGCCCAGTCCGTAGCCCGGATGGAGCGAAGCGAAATCCGGGAGACCCGTCACCGAGGATGAACCGCCCCGGATTGCGCTGCGCTTCATCCGGGCTACGAGTGTTTCGCTTCGGACATCTGGCGCAGCAGCGCGATCGCTTCGTCCGCCCTGTCGACGGGCACGAAGAGATGGTCGTGGTGGAAGGCCGAAACGGCATTCACGCTGATGCCGGCATCGGCGAGGCGCGCGGTGATGGCTGCCAGGAAGCCCACCGCATCGAGCGCGGAATGAACCGTCAGGGTGATCAGGCGCGAGGCGAAGGCATGGCGCAGACCTGCCGCTTCGGCCTCTTCGCGCAAAATCACGAGCGTGGTGCCTTCCTGCTCGCGAAACGTCAGTAGCGGATCAAGTGTTGCGGGACTGCTCTCGCGTGTCGGGACCGTGCAGAACACGAAGGTGCCTGGCCGCAGCTCCGGCTTCATGTTTCTCAGCAGTGCGTTGAGATCGCGTTCACCCGCCATCACTCCTGCGCCTTCTCCGGCCCGTCATACGCAATCCCGCGGATCACCGCGGCGCTGCCGAACTTCTTGCGCAGGCTGTCCACCGCGCGCTCCGCATGGGCGGCGCGGCGGTCGAGCATGTCGGTGTCGTCAGAGGCGGAGCCTTCACGCAGCGCGCTGACGCCGGCGCCCATCAGGCGGAAGGCGGTGCCGTCGATTTCCCTGGCGAGCATCTCGCGGCAGATCGAGAAGATTTTCGCGGCGAGCTGCGTCGGGGCCGCGATCGATTGCGAGCGCGTGCGCTGGCGGAAATCTGAAGTCTTCAGCTTCAGCGTGACGGTTGAGCCGGCGAGCTCGCTGCTCTTGAGGCGCGATGACGTCTTCTCGCACAGCCGCCACAAGATCTTCTCCAGCGTCGCGAAGTCGCGGATGTCGCTCTCGAAGGTGGTTTCGCTGGAAATCGTCTTGGCGCCCCGATCAGGCTCGACGCGGCGGTCGTCGATGCCGCGGGCGAGCCGCCACAGCCGGCGGCCGTCGCTCGGAAACTGCCGCATCATCTCGATCTCGTCGGCCTTTTGCAGGTCGGCGATGACGCGGAAGCCGCGCTGCCCCAGGCGCTCCTGCGTCGCGGGCCCGACGCCGAAGATGAAGCCGACCGGCTTCTCGGCCAGCATCACGCGCGCTTCCTCCTGGTCGAGCGTGGCAAAGCCGCGCGGCTTGTCGAGGTCGGATGCGATCTTGGCCAAGAACTTGTTGCAGGACAGGCCGACCGAGACGCTGATGCCGATCTCGCGCTCGACATCGCGGGCAAACCGCGCCAGCACCTTGGCCGGGATCATGCCATGCACGCGCTCGGTGCCGGAGAGGTCGAGAAAGGCCTCGTCGATCGAGAGCGGCTCGACCAGCGGCGTCAGCGCCTGCATGGCCTGGCGCACCTCGCGGCCGACGCGGACATACTTCGCCATGTCCGGCCGGATCACCGTCGCATGCGGACAGGCCTCTAGCGCCTTGAACATCGGCATGGCCGAGCGGACGCCATAGGTGCGCGCGATGTAGCAGGCGGCCGACACCACGCCGCGCTTGCCCCCGCCGATGATGACAGGCTTGTCGGCGATCTCAGGATTGTCGCGCTTCTCGACCGTCGCATAGAAGGCGTCGCAGTCGATGTGGGCGATGGTCAGGCTCGCGAGCGCCCGATGGCGGACGAGGCGAGGGGAGCCGCAGGCGGGACAGCGCCGCACGCCCAAGTTCTGCACGTTAACATCCAGATCGGCCAGGCAGTCCCGGCAGAAGCAGCGGGGCCCGGCTGCCTCCGGGGCGCTCACGGCACGTCGCGCTCCCAGGTGCGGTCGCCCAGCGCATCGCCGAGGACCTGCCGGGCCGCCGCGACGTTGGTCGGATGCAGCTCCGAGGCCTTCGCAAAGGCCTTCACGGTGGCGTCATCGCGCAGCACGAAATCGAGCACGCTGAGGAGGAAATTCGGGTCCGAGGCGGCATTCCGGAGGGTCTCCGGACCGACGCCTGTCTCAGCCAGGAACAGGCCTAGCCGCTCGGGCTCGCTCGCGACGAAGGACAGGGCCTGAATCGCAACGATTTCAGCGACTTCGCGGGGGTTGTGAACAGGCTTTTTCAAGGGCCCGGTTTGCCTTTCCGTTAACTTTCAGTGTCTACTTTGGAATATGCCCGAGTCTCGGCCCTGAGTCTTGCGACCCCAGGCAAGCAACTGGAAACCACATCGCAGAAAGTGGCCCCTCGGGTTTAACGAAACTAGAGCGAATCTGAGGCTAGTTTGAATCCAGTTTTCGAAGCGCCGGCGAGCGGCGCCTGAGGCGTCATATGTATCGGGCTTCGTGCCAATCAGGAGGACGGAATGGCTAAGACCGTCCTGATCGTGGAAGACAACGAGCTCAACATGAAGCTCTTCCGCGACCTGTTGGAGGCGCACGGCTACCAGACCTCCGGCACCAGCAACGGCTATGAGGCGCTCGACCTGGTTCGCAAGATGCGGCCCGACCTCGTGCTGATGGATATCCAATTGCCGCAGGTCTCGGGCCTCGAGGTGACGCGCTGGATCAAGGACGATCCGGAGCTGCGTTCCATTCCCGTCGTCGCGGTCACGGCGTTCGCGATGAAGGGCGACGAAGAGCGCATCCGCGAGGGCGGCTGCGAGGCCTATTTGTCCAAGCCGATCTCGGTCGGCAAATTCATTGAGACGGTCCGGCGTTTTATCGGATAGGAAGTGAGTTCAAAGTGTCCGCGCGTATCCTGGTTGTCGATGACGTTCCTGCCAACGTCAAACTCCTCGAAGCCCGCCTGTCCGCCGAATATTTCGACGTGATGACGGCCTCGAACGGCACGGACGCGCTGGCGCTGGCCCGCCGCGCCGAATGCGACATTATCCTGCTCGACGTGATGATGCCCGACATGGACGGCTTCGAAGTCTGCCGCCGCCTCAAGACTGATCCGGCGACGCATCACATTCCCGTCGTGATGGTGACCGCGCTCGACAGCCCCGCCGACCGCAACCGCGGGCTGGAGGCGGGCGCTGACGACTTCCTCACCAAGCCCGTCTCCGACGTCGTGCTGATCGCGCGTGTGCGCTCGCTGACGCGGCTGAAGATGATGACGGACGAGCTGCGCATGCGCGCCATCACCTCGCTCGAGATCGGCATGCAGGCGCCCGAGCGCAGCGCCGTCTCCGACACCGGCAAGGGCGGCCGCATCCTCCTCGTTGACGACCGCGAGTCCTCCTATGAGCGGCTGGCGACGATCCTCGCCGCCGAGCACACCATCGACGTCGAGCCGAATCCGACGGAAGCGCTGTTCCACGCCGCCGAGGGCAATTACGACCTGCTGATCGTCTCGCTCGACCTCAACAATTTCGACGGCCTGCGGCTCTGCAGCCAGGCGCGCTCGCTGGAGCGCACGCGCCATGTGCCGATCCTGGCGATCGCCGATCCCGAAAACTCGACGCGGCTGCTCCGCGGCCTCGAGATCGGCGTCAACGACTATCTGCTGCGCCCGATCGACAAGACCGAGCTCTTGGCGCGCGCCCGCACCCAGATCCGCCGTCGCCGCTACACCGATCATTTGCGCGACAACGTGCAGAACTCGATCGAGATGGCGATCACGGATGCGCTCACCGGCCTGCACAATCGCCGCTACATGGAGAGTCATCTGGCGACCCTCGCCGAGCAGGCCGCGACCCGCGGCAAGCCCCTGGCGCTGATGATCCTGGACATCGACTATTTCAAGTCGATCAACGACAATTACGGCCACGATGCCGGCGATGACGTGCTGCGCGAGTTCGCGGTGCGGGTGCGCAAGTCGATCCGCGGCATCGATCTGGCCTGCCGCTACGGCGGTGAGGAGTTCGTCATCGTGATGCCGGAGACTGATCTGCACGTCGCCGGCATGGTCGCCGAGCGCCTGCGCCGCTCGATCGCGGGCGAGCCGTTCGCGGTCCACAAGGGCACCAAGCGCATCGAGGTCACGATCTCGATCGGGCTCACCACGCTGGAGCAGAAGGGCGAGGCGGTGGCCGACGTCCTCAAGCGCGCCGATACCGCGCTGTATCGTGCCAAGCATGATGGGCGCAACCGGGTGGTGTCGCAGGCGGCGTGAGGCCGCCCGCACAAAAATGCGAAAACAACCCCATGCACAGTAGCCGGCGGTAGTCGGATCAATGGCTTACCGGCCGCATACACGATATTCGGATTATTGGAAGTCTTGCTTGACCCGTCGGGCAAAACAGGAGTATGTTGGTAGGATCGCGACAGCCCCGTAAACTCAACTGTCATTCCCCGCGCAGGCGGGGAATCCAGTACGCTGCGGCCTCTCGGTTCAATGACAATCGCCTCTGAAATACTGGATCACCCGCTTTCGCGGGTGATGACACCGAGTAAAGTGGCCACAGTGTTCAGTGCGGCGACCGCTTGCTTGACGCCGCTGGTTTCACCGCATCACCACCCACATCCACCCCCGCATTCCGCAGCAGCACCATCGCCGCGTCCTTCGCGGCGCGCGCCATCGCGGGGTCGTCGCGCACGAGGTCCTGGGCGATGGAGCCGTCGACCAGCAGCACGAGCTGCGTCGCGAGTGCCTCTGCATTCGCAACACCGAGCTCGTTCAGCCGGTCGCGAAACCAGACGCGGCGGCTTTCCTTGAAGGCGATGGCGATCTTCTTCACCGCGCGATCCGTTGGCCCGAGCTCGGCGACCGCGTTCACGAACGGGCAGCCGCGAAAATCCTTCGCCGCAAAGCGCCGCTCCAGCGAATCGAACGTCGCCAGAATCTGCTCGGCGGGCGGTTTGTCGGAGGGGCGCTGAGCTACGAAGCGGCGTTCGAGGTAGGCCGCGATCAGCGCGTCCTTGGAGGGGAAGTGGTTGTAGAGCGTGCGCTTGGAGATGCCGATCTCGGCCGCGATGGTATCGACGCCGATGGCGCGAATGCCTTGCAGATAGAACAGCTTGTCGGCGGTCTCGAGGATCCGCTCTTTCATCGTCTGTGGGGTCGTCGGGGGAGCCATGTAGCCGGATGCGTCCTGTTCGCTTGACAGCGTGCACCTTTCATAGCCTAAGTACACAGGTCTGTGTAACCAAAATCAACTGATATTGCAGACGCCGGCGCGCGCGCCGTGCCCACGAGGGAGAAGAAAATGCCCCTGTTGCAGGTCCTGCGTCCGACATTGCCGATCCTGATCGGCGCCTCGATCATGCTGACGCTGAGCATGGGGTTGCGGCAGAGCCTCGGCATCTTCATGCAGCCCTTGACGCATGACATCCACATTTCGATCTCGGATTTCACGCTGGCGCTGGCCGTGCAGAACCTCGCCTGGGGCTTCCTCCAGCCGCTCGCCGGCGCGATGACCACGCGCTACGGTTTTCGTCCGATCATGATCGTGGGCGCGCTGATGTACATCGTGGGCCTCATTCTGATGGCGACCGCGAACGGTCTTGTCGCCATCATGATCGGCGCCGGCGTGCTGATCGGCACCTCGCTCGCCTGCACCGCGGCTGCGATCGCGATGTCGGTGGCCGCACGTGCCGTGCCCGCGACGGTGCGCTCGACCGTGCTCGGCATCGTCTCCGGCGCGGGCTCGCTCGGCGCGCTGCTGTCTGCGCCGCTCGGGCAGATGCTCAACGAAGGATTTGGCTGGCGCATCGGGCTCGCCGGCTTCGTCATCATGTCGGTGCTGATGATTCCCGCCGCCTGGTATGCCGGCCGTGTCGACGCGATTCCGCTGCCGAAGCCCGCCGCCGATGACATCGGCGATGCCACCGCCGTAACGGCGGCGAAGACCGCGTTCGGCAACGCCTCCTTCGTGGTGATGACCTGCGCCTATCTCGTCTGCGGCATGCAGCTGGTTTTCCTCACCACGCATCTGCCGTCTTATCTCGCGATCTGCGGCCTCGATCCGATGCTGAGCGCGCAGACGCTCGGCATGATCGGCGGCTTCAACGTGCTGGGCTCGCTGTTCTTCGGCTGGGCCGGCCAGCGCTGGAACAAGCTGGCGCTGTTAGGGGGCATCTACATCCTGCGCTCGCTCGCGCTCGCCTGGTATTTCATGCTGCCGGCGACGCCGTTCTCGACGCTGCTGTTCGGCGCCATCATGGGCTTCCTGTGGATGGGTGTCGGCCCGCTGGTCGCAGGCGCGGTGGCCGAGATGTTCGGCCTGCGCTGGCAGGCGATGATCCAGGGCCTCGCCTTCATGAGCCACCAGATCGGCAGCTTCCTCGGTGCTTACGGAGGAGGGGTGCTGTATGACGCGCTGGGCTCCTACACCATGGCCTGGCGCATCGGCGTCGCGCTGGGGCTTGCCGGCGGCATCGTGCAGGTCGCATTCGCGCTGATCAGGCCGTCGCAGCCGCCGGCGCCGGTGTTGCGGACGGCGTAGGCCTTGAGCGGACGCCGCGCTGCTTGGCCGCGATGGGCGCCGCTTGTGGCCCGAAGCGGATATTAAGCGGGTCAGGGTTACCAGCGCCTCTTGATAGTCAGAAAGCAGTTTCGGTATGGTGGCCAAACGACTTCATCTCGACCAGCACATATTCGCTTGAGGTTATGATGATGCTTGGCAGAACGGACGGCATTTGGCTGAATGAGCCGAAACTCTGGGCCGAGAACGGCACCAGCCTCGAAATGGTCACGGACAATGCCACTGATTTCTGGCGCGAAACGCATTACGGCTTTGTCCGCGACAACGGACATTTTCTCGGCTTTCAGGCACCGAGAGCATTCACCGCCGAAGTGCGCGTCCAAGGTGACTTCCGAGCGCTCTACGATCAAGCCGGCATCATGGTGCGCATAGACGCGCAGCGATGGCTCAAAGCAGGGATCGAATTTGCGGATGGGCGCGCGATGATTTCGAGCGTATTGACCGATGGGCGCTCGGACTGGGCGACTGCACCTTACGAGCATGACGCACGAGACTTCCGGTTGCGGGTAACGGTTGCACAAGGCGTTATTCGTTTACAGGCATCGGACGATGGCAAGCTCTGGCCTCTCATGCGGCTTGCGCCGTTTGCCAATAACTCCTCCTACCTTGTTGGACCAATGAGCTGCACGCCGGAACGGGCAGGGTTGCGGGTGGTTTTTTCGGAGTTTCGTATGACCCCGCCGCTCGGCAAGGACCTGCACGACCTGGAATGAGAAGGGCTAGCGAGGAACGTGGTCAGAGCCACTGCTGAGGTCCGCGACTGGCCCCTCGGCGAAGTGGTGACATTGCTCCACCAAGGTCCGCTCACCGAGGCATGGCGGACGAGATTTACTCAGGCTGAGGTCTTCGTATGTTGACCCAAGACGGACATCGAACCGTCCGACTTCAACGTCGTTTCTGCGCGCATACCGGATGCAACAACTCCGGCGAGCCACCACTCGCCAGCTTCCTCGGCGCTTACGGAGGAGGGGTGCTGTGCGACGCGCTCGGCTCCTCCACCATGGCCTGGCGCATCGGCGTGGCGCTCGGTCTTGCCGGCGGCATCATCCAGGTCGCATTCGCGCTGATCAGGCCGTCGCAGCCGTCGACTCCGGTGTTGCGGACGGCGTAGAGGGCGCTTGGTCGCAATGATCAACGTGCTGGCTTTGAGCGAACGCCGCGCTGCTTGGTCGCGATGGGCTGCTTGTGACCCGCAGCGGACATAATTTAGCCGGCGTTTCTTCGCTTGTTTCCCTTTTCAACGCTTGGGAGACTTACTTGCGCAAAGCATTTTGGTCTTTAGCTGTTGTGCTGTCTTGCTTGGCTTGTTCCGCCGATGCCGCTGGCATCCAGCTTTTCAACCATGCCCCTAACTTGACGGGCGCGATCTGGTATCCCTGCGAGGCCAAACCGAAAGATGTGGAGCTTGGCGACCTGGGGGTGGGTGTCGACTATGGTCTCGTCGGTGTGAAGGATTGCCCCGTCACTGGGGCAAAGCTGCCGCTGGTCATCGTCTCCCACGGTTATGTCGGATGGTTCGGCGGGTACCATGACACGGCAGCTGCGCTAGCAGATGCTGGATTCGTCGTCGCGGCAATCAATCATCCGGGTGACAACGCGAACGATTCCTCAAAAAAAGACGATCTGTCATCGTTCGTGTTGCGTCCGACAGACATGGTCCGTCTGCTCGATTTCATGCTTCAAGACTGGAAAGATAGGGCCGTCGTCGATCCCGCGAAAATTGGACTGTTTGGATTCTCCAAGGGAGGCTACACTGGTCTCGCACTGATCGGTGCCGCACCGGACTTCAGTCGTTATGCGCTCGGTTGCACGGACGCGTCGAAATTCTGCGAGCAACTTAGAAGCGGCGACATTCCCGCCTTGGCACAAGATGCGCGCATTCGCGCCGCTGTGATCGCCGATCCGATACCAGGTTTCTTCACGCAATCCAATCTGGCCGCGATCAGGATTCCGGTGCAGTTCTGGCGAGCGGAGGTCGGAATCGGGATTATCGATCCGGACGGCACGGCGCGGGTCGCCCGTGCGCTACCGGGAAAGCCGGAGGTCCACAGCGTGCCTGCCAGCCACTTTGCGTTCCTAGCGCCATGCTCCCCGCAACTCAGGGCCGCGCTGCCTCGCATCTGCACCGACAAGCCCGCGGAATTTGACAGGTCAGCGTTTCATCGCGAATTTAACGAGAGCGTTGCGCGGTTCTTCCATGAGCAACTGGCTGAAGGCAACTGACTGCTGCCGCCAAGGCTTTGGCGGATAAGTCGGCTTCTGACCCATCGGCGAAGTGGCGGCACCCCTCCACGAGGTCCGCTTATGGGGGAATGGCGGACAAGATTTGCTCAGATTGAGCTCTTCGCATCTTGACCCAACTGAGACATGTGCGCCGCAGGATTGTTGCGATGCGGAGCGCGTGCATATAAAAAGGACTACGGCAGCAAGATCGTCCGCAACGCCAACTGCGCTACGCTCCTCCCCGGCATCCGGTATCTAGTCCCATGACCAAAGCGCGCGCCGTGCCGATGCCCAGCAACAGCGTGCTTGCGCCGCTTTACGCGGGCGCGGACCTTTTGGACGCCTTTGCGATTCAACTGCCGGCGGGCGCCAGCGATGATGTAGAGGTGCTGGCACGCGCCGCGCTCGAGCGACAGGCGTGGTGGATTCGTGCGCTCACGCATGTTCGCGATGTGGTGATGGCGACAGTCGCCGTCAAATCGTCGCGCGCCGTCGGTCTTGCCGCAGCGGCGCGTGGGCCGGTCATCGGCTTCTTCCCGGTGCTGTCAAAGAGTGCGACGGAGTTGGTCGTCGGCGCGGATGACTGGCATCTCGACTTCCGCGTCACCATTCAACTTCGCGCCGATGCAGCAAATGGGCGCGAACTGGTCGCGGGTACCGTGGTGCATTGCCATAACCGACTGGGGCGTATTTATCTTACGACGATAGCACCGTTTCATCGCGTGATTGTGCCGGCCAGTTTAGAACGGGCGGCAAGTGCTTGAAGATTTAAGCATGCTTCCTCGGTGCTACGGAGGCGGGGTGCTCTACGACGCGCTGGGCTCCTGCACCATGGCCTGGCGCATCGGCGTCGCGCCGATCTGGCCGCCGCGTCGCCAGGCTCCCCATGAGGCCGCGGCACTTGCGCCAAGGCGGGCTATCGCAGCCTTCCGGCCCCGTGTAGTGCTATGTCGAAAGCACTTCACCGGGGGCATTTGAATGCGGCGGCGCGAATTTCTTGGTGTCATGGGTGCAGTGGTGTCGGCGTGGCCGATTGCCGTTGCCTCGCAGACTGCGCCTCCGCGCATCGGAGTTCTCTCCGCAGGCGCCGAGGGATCGCCCGAGTCCAAGGCATCCTTGGCTGAGATCAGCGAGGGCTTGCGTGACGCTGGTTTGATCGAGGGCCGCGACTACGTCCTTGAATGGCGGTTTGCTGCGGGAGCATACGGTCGGTTTCCCGCCTTGGTGACGGAATTGGCGCGCAGCAATGCAAGGATCTTGCTCGCGAACACGATTGCGGCTGCGCGCGCGGCGCAGGGTCTGTCGCCGCCGATTCCCGTCGTCATGTTGGGCGTCAACGATCCCGTGGGCAACGGCCTGATCGGAAGCCTCGCGCGGCCCGGTGGCCACACCACGGGTCTGGCCACCCTGGCCCAGGACCTGTCACCGAAGATGCTGGAATATCAGCAGATGATCGTGCCCGAGGCGAAGGTTCTCGGCGCAATCTACAATCCCGCCAATCCGTCACACCCGCGCATCCTCGAGAATTTCACGAACCGTGCGCGGGCGATGGGGATGAGTGTTCAGCCCGTCCCGTTGAGCGCGCCGGAAGAGATGAACAGCACGTTTGCATCTCTCGCTGCCACAAAGCCCGAGGTGATTCATCTGCTTCAGGATGCAGCCAACCTTGATCTCGGCGACCGGATTTCCGCATTTGCCAGGGAACAGCGCATTCCGATGTTTTCGACTTTCCCACCCATCGTCGGATTCGGCTGCCTTCTTGCGTATGGTCCTCCGCGGAAGAAATTTCTGGTCAGGGCGGGCTACTATGTGAAGCGAATTCTGGGCGGGGCCGATCCCGCCGATCTGCCGGTCGAGCAGCCAACTCAAATCGAATTGTGGCTCAATATGGGGACCGCGAAAGCTCTCGGACTAACACTCCCGACAGCGTTGCTCGCAACGGCCGATCAGGTGATCGAATAAGCAGGTCATGGCATCGCGTAGGCCCAATTTGCGAGCCTTCGGCGGAGGGGAAGCGATAATTGCAGGATTGCGAACGGCGTTACGACGCCGCAACGTTCACCTTCACCGGGACGGGCAGCGGAAGGCGTAGCCCGCGAGCCAATGCCTGATGTCTCGATGCCGGCCGCCTTTCCGGCAGCTTTCCGAAATACGCGAGCGTTTGCATCAGCGCGGATCTGACGGCCGGCTCGATCTTCGCGCAAATCAACCAGCAGACCAGAACGAGCAGGCCCAGCGCGATCCATACGGCCGCGGTGGCATCCAGGCCTGAAACGACCAGGGCACGAATGATCGCCGTGCCAATGACGTTGTGGGTGAGATAGAGCGGATAGGTGATCAGTCCGAGCGTTCTCAGATAGGCCGGTGCTTCGGGGGATGCGATGCCCGCCGAGCGCCTGCTCCGGTTCGCGGCAAGGGCAATGAGGAGCACCGCGGTCGCCCACACCATGATCGGCACGAGGGCCGATTGATCCGAGATGGCGGGGATGGACGTCAAAAAGAACGAGGCAAAGAAGTCGATTTCCGCAGCGCCCGAAAGACACGCGATCGCAACGGCGACCTGTTCGAGCGCCGTCAATTGTCTGTTCGCGGAAATGAACAGCCAGATCCCCAGCGCAAAGAAGCAGCCATGGCTCAACAGGAACGCCGCGCACGGCACCCGAAACATCAGGATGATCAGATAGGGCAGGTCGGATGACGTCGTGCAGGACGCGACCAGCAGCGCGGCGGCATTGAAGATCGCGCTGTAGATGGTGAGACCGAAAGCCAGGTGTCGCAGCGTGATTGTCCTCGTGAGCATCGCGCAAAACACGAGGCCATAGAACGCGGTCTCGGCGGCAAGCGTCCAATAGACCTCGTCAAGCCATTGAGCCGTGACGCCCTTGGGAACCATCAGCATGGCGTGGATATAGGGCAGGATGAATTCGGAGGCCGGGCCGCTGCCGAAGAGCAGCAGAACGAGAAAGGTCGCGGTGGCGCAAACCCAGACTGCCGGATAAAGCCGGAGTGCGCGGCCAAGCAGAAACGCGCCCGGCGAAGACTGGCTTGCGGAATTTGCGATGACGAACCCGGAAATGACAAAGAAGATCTCGACGCCGACCCAGCCGAACCAGGTGAAGGGCGCGGCGGAGGGGTAGAGAACATCGGCGGCGACGGTGCGCTCGAAACCCGGGACACCAATCGAAACCCAGGCCCAGGACCAGAACATCTGGTGAAAAATGGCGACTCCGAAGGCGGCGGCGAAGCGCAGCGAATCCAGCAACGGCAAATGGCTCTTCACGGGAATGGACCAAATTCATGCAACGATCCCGCTGGAGATATTGAATCCCGTCACCCAGCTCTTTGAGGTGGGTCACACTTGGTCCGTCGTGGTCCGGACGTGCACACCAAAGGGCAGGGCAGCTTTACCCTCAGCTCTCGTTCCCCGGACGCAGCGCTGCAGCGTTCCACGCTGCAGCGCGTCCGGGGCGCAAGAAAGAAGTTCGGTGGCCCGCTGCAAACGTTGGCCGACAAACGGGGTCGACAATCATCCGCAGCAAGCCGCCAGCAGGACTAGCGACGTCCTGACCGCTTGAGTTCTGCCACCTTAAACCTGTTGCCGGCGGCCAGGCTGCTGCAGAACCAGTGGGCTCTGTTTCGATTCTCACCCAGGAACACCTTCGTCTCGACGCAATTCTCGTAGGACGCATGGGTGATGGTGTCTCGGCACGTCGGCGAGAAAGGTCCATAATTGATATTGCCGCCCGACTCGCTGCATCCAATCCAGGGCTCGTTGCCGTGCCGGAAGCTTGATGCACAGCCACCGTTGCAGCTGCTGGCGACTTTCTCCAGGCTGGCAATCCTCCCCATCACAGAACCCGGCGCATACGACGGCGTGCGCGCGGTTGACGTTTGAGCTGCTGACGCAGTCCGACGCGGCGCCGTTGTGTTTGCTCCCCGCTCTGTCACGTGTGGCCTTGCCACCTGCTTCGGCGCGTCGACCGTGACGGGCGGAAGCGTGGCGGCGGAGCCTGTTGGGATTTGCGACGCGGCCGGGCCGCACAGCAAGGCAGTTGACACGACGGCGATGGCTGAAGGCACGACAAGGCTTGGCGACAATCTCATGACCATGTCCTTCCCCAAATCCGGGACGGAACTGCCGTCCCGATAAGTGCACGGTAACATGCATTCCGAAGTGAGCAACCGGGGGTTGATAGAATATTTGCCGATGACTCGCCATGCAGAGCTCAGCTCTCGTGCCCCGGACGCAGCGCAGCGTCACTTCGACGGTGCGCTGCAGAGCCGGGGCCCATGTTGCGGCATCGTACTGTGTTGCATTCCGGATCCCGGTTCTGCGCGGCAACGCTAGCGTGTTGCAGCGCGCCCGGGACACGAGAGCGCACAAATAAAAACGGGGCCCGCGAGGGCCCCGTCAAAGTCCGTAGTCTATTCCGCGATCTTACTTGATCTTCTTACTTGATCTTGGCTTCGCGGAATTCGACGTGCTTGCGCGCCACCGGGTCGTACTTCTTCTTGACCAGCTTGTCGGTCATGGTGCGCGAATTCTTCTTGGCGACGTAGTAGAAGCCGGTGTCGGCCGAGGACACGAGCTTGACCTTGATGGTGACCGCTTTGGCCATGTTCAGAACCTCAGGAAAAGGGGGAATCTGGAGCCGGCCAAACGGCCCGCGTTGGCCGGCAACCTAGCCAGAAACCGCCTGATGTCAAGATTTTTGGGCCGAAAAACTACTCAAATCGGGCCCATTACCCCTCGAAGAACCGGTTTTTCGGCCGCGGCAGGCCCAGATTCTCCCTCAAAGTGGACCCTTCATATTCTTTCCGGAAAATCCCGCGCTTTTGCAGCTCCGGGACGACCTTGTCGACGAAATCGTCGAGGCCGGCGGGCAGGAACGGGAACATGATGTTGAAGCCGTCGGAGCCGCGCCCGACCAGCCATTCCTCCATCTGGTCGGCGATGGTCTTGGCGGTGCCGACGAAGGACAGGCCGCCATAGCCGCCGACGCGCTGGGCGAGCTGGCGCACGGTCAGCTTGTCGCGCTTGGCGAGGTCGACCATGCGCTGCCGGCCGCTCTTGCTGGCGTTGGTTTCCGGGATCTCCGGCAATTGCCCGTCCGGATCGAAGCCCGACGCATCGGTGCCGAGGATGACGGACAGCGAGGCGATGGCGCTGTCGTAATGCACGCGGCTGTCGAGCAGCGCGCGCTTCTCCTGGGCCTCGTCGACGCTGTCGCCGACCACGACGAAGGCGCCGGGGAGGATCTTGAGATGTTCAGGATCGCGGCCGACCTTCTCCATGCGGCCCTTGATGTCGGCATAGAGCTTTTGTCCGTCGGCGAGGCTGCCACCGCCGGTGAACACGGCCTCCGCCGTCTCGGCGGCGAGCTGCCGGCCGTCTTCGGACGCGCCGGCCTGCACGATCAGCGGCCAGCCCTGTACGGGGCGGGCGATGTTGAGGGGGCCGCGCACCTTCAGATATTTGCCGTTGTGGTCGAGCACATGCATCTTCGAGGGATCGAAGAACAGCCCGCTCTCGACGTCGCGGACGAAGGCGTCGTCGGCGAAGGAATCCCACAAGCCCGTGACGACGTCGTAGAACTCGCGCGCGCGCTTGTAGCGCTCGGCGTGCTCCATGTGGTCGTCGAGGCCGAAATTCAGCGCCGCGTCCGGGTTCGAGGTGGTGACGATGTTCCAGCCCGCGCGGCCGCCGCTGAGATGGTCGAGCGAAGCGAAGCGGCGCGCGACGTGATAGGGCTCGTCGAACGTGGTCGAGCCCGTGGCGATCAGGCCGATCCGCTCGGTGACGGCCGAGAGTGCCGAGAGCAGCGTGAACGGCTCGAACGAGGTCACGGTGTGGCTGCGCTTGAGCGCATTGACCGGCATGTTGAGCACGGCGAGGTGATCGGCCATGAAGAAGGCGTCGAACTTGCCGGCCTCGAGCTTCTGGATCAGCGTCTTGATGTGGCCGAAATTGAAATTGGCATCGGGCCAGGCCCCGGGATAGCGCCAGGCGCCGGTGTGGATGCTGATCGGGCGCATGAACGCGCCAAGCTTGAGTTGCCGTTGTGCCATCGCGCCCTGATTCCGTTCTGGGTGTCGTTCATCAACACATAGGCACGCGGGGGAACTCCGCCATTGGGGCGGGCGGGAAGAATTTTTTGTTTTTCGCAGTCAGCTCAGCACAATCGCGTCATTCCAGGGCTCGCGCCAAGTGGCGCGCCCCGGAATGACGGGAGGGAGGACGCTCCGCATCGAACCGATCCGCCGCTCACACCGACCAAGCCAAGACCCGTGAGGAAGCGTTCAATGGCCGGCGCAATGACAGTGGATGGCGGCATGGTCCGCATCGACCGGCCGATGCCCTGGATCGGCCGGCTGCTGTCGTTTCCGCTGCTGGCGGCGAGCGGGTATCTGCTGTGGAATGTCGCGCTCGGCCTGCGTCAGGATTTTTCCGGTTTTGGAAGGCTCGCCGACGACCTCGTGCCGGTGCTGGTGTTTACGGTCTTCGGGCTGCTCGTCGGCATTCCCGGCCTGATCCTGCTGACGTTCCGCACGTTCGTCGTGCTCAACGAGACGCTGCGCCAGATCGTCATTACCAGGCAGTTCGGCCCGCTGAATCTTCGCAAGCACCGTGATCTCGCCGATTACCATTTCATCAGCATCACCGACGATTACGACGCGGATCTGACGACCTATGAGGTCAATCTCTGTGGCAACAAGGGCACCGAGCCGATCACGCTGATGAGCTTTACCAGGCGCGAGGAGGCCGGCAGGTTCGCAAGCGAGGTCGGCCGCGTCCTCAAACTGCCGGCGCGCAATTATGTCGGCACCGAGCCGGACGCGGACTGAGCAAGTCCGGCCACGGCCTGTTGCTCCCCGTTCCGGAAATTGCCATCCTCGCGGCTGAAAACCGCGATGGAAGGTCATGACCTCAGCGAATAATTCGATCCCTGCGATTCGACCGCGCGGCAAGGGCCATCAGTTTCTCCTGTACGGCGACTCCTGCTCGGGCGTGCCGGGGGCCTTGCACGAAAGGACCTTCGCCGAGGTCAATTCGGTCGTTCAGCGCCTGAGACCGCAGCCTGAATTCATTCTGTTTCCGGGTGACGAGATCATCGGGCTGACGCCGGATCCGGACGCGCTGCGCGCGCAGTGGCGCCATTGGCTGGATACGGAAATGGCATGGCTCGACCGTGCGGCCATTCCGATGTGGCACACGACCGGCAATCACACCACCTACGATGTGATGAGCGAGGCGGTGTTTCGCGAAGCGCTTGATATGCCGGACAATGGGCCGCCGGGGCAGGCGGGTCTCTCCTATTTCGTGCGGCGCGGCGACCTCCTGATGGTGTTCGTCAACACGCTCTGGAGTGGCCTTGGCGGCGAAGGCCATCTCGAGCTCGCGTGGCTGGAAGCAACGCTCAGAGAGCATGGTGATGCCCGGCACAAGCTCGTCCTTGGTCATCACCCGGTGTTTCCCATCAACGGCTTTACGGCGACGTATCAGCGGGAGATCGGCCACGAATATGCGCGCCCGTTCTGGGACATCCTGGTGAACCACAACGTGCTGGCCTATCTGTGCAGCCACATCCTCGCCTTCGATGTGCAGGCGCATCGCGGCGTCCTGCAGATTTGCACGGCGGGCGCGGGAACGGCTCACCGGATGCCGGAAGGTGTCGAGTATCTGCATTGCGTTCAGGCCGCGCTTGACGAGGAGGGCCTGCGTTATCAGGTGCTCGACGTTCACGGCGCGGTCAGGGAGACGTTGGAATGGCCGCTGCGCGATGCTGATCCCGCCCGGTGGAGGGCGCTGCCGCCCGGGGAAGCCGAAGCGCCGTTCAGCGGATGTGTGGAGAGCGGACAGAGCATCGAGCTGAGACTGGTGGGACAAAGCGCTGCGACCGATGTCGCATCAGCCCAGACGATTTTCACGGCTTTCGCGCCTGGTTCGATCGCGCCGTTCTGGCTTGGGCTTCGGGGACCGAGGCAAACTCTGACAGCCATCGTGGGGCGTGAGCCGGGACGCAGTCCATCCTATTGGCTTGGACCTGACCTTCCGGCAGGCGAACGCTTCGATATTCACATCGCGATCTATCCGGATATGGGCCCCGGCGGTCTGCTCTACCGCCATCACGACTCCAAGCGTTGGTCGTCCTTCACATCAGCGACGGCGCGAGGGCTGGAGCAGCTTGCGTGGCCGCGGCACTGGGCGATCGGTCACGGACAAGGCGGCCGCGAAGACCGCGCCTTCAGAGGTGCCGCGCTGAGTTTGCTGATCGCGTGAACGAGCCTGGAGAGATCGGCTCGATCAGCTCAAGATATCCTTCTGCATCTTGCCGCCGTAGAAATGGAAGAACGGCACCGGCGCGTCGTGGCGCAGCGGGCCGGTTGCAAGGCGGGTGTCGAGCTCGTTGAGCACGTTGCGCGTCATCGGATGCAGATCGGCGAGCGGCTTTGAGCCGAGCTCGACCCAGACCAGCTCGACCAGCTCGGCATCGGCATGGATCACGCCGTCGATGCGGTGGGTGATCGCGGAGGCATCCGCGGTGAAGAAGCGGGTGTCGAAGCGCTTGACGCGGCCGGGCGGGGTGATCGCGCGCGCGATCAGGAACAGGCTTGAGGGATCAGGCAGCAGGCCCGCATCCGCGAACGGCTTCCAGGCGCCATCGAGCTTCGGTGCCTTGCCCTCGCTCTTGCGGCCGAGGCAGAGGCCGGTCTCCTCGCAGGCCTCGCGGATCGCGGCGATGGCGAGCGATTTTGCGCGTGAGGCCGGCGTCTTCGGGCTGCCCTTGGCGAGATTGGCTTCGAGCTCGGCGGTGATGGGGGCAGCGCACGGCACGCGGTAGTCGGCCTTGTCGACACGGCCGCCGGGGAAGACGAATTTCCCGGGCATGAACACCACCTTGTCGTGGCGCTTGCCGACCAGCACTTTGGGGATGGCGCCGCTGCGATCGACCAGGATCAGCGTCGCCGCATCCTTCGGGCGGAAATAGGGATGATGGTCGGCTTCCTTGCCCTCGTGGATTTTTGCCTTTTCCGCCTGCGCCGTATCCGTCATGTCCTCACCCAAACCGCTTTTGCTTATTTTCCTTACACCGGCGGAATACCATCCGGAGGGTTCTCGTCAAAGCCGTGCATGCGCAGAGCCCATTGCAGGCCGACCACAGCTCCCTTCACCGGCTGGAGCAGCGCGAGCGAGGCGAAGAACGTGAAGGGCAGATAGGCGGCAAAGCTGATCCAGACCGGCGTGGTGTAGTTGGTCTCGATCCAGAGGATCGTGGGCACCACGATGTGGCCGACGATGACGATGACGAGATAGGCGGGCAGATCGTCGGCGCGGTGCGGCGTGAAGTCGAGGCCGCACACCGAGCAATTGTCCGCCGTCTTCAGGAAGGCACGGAACAGTTTTCCCTCGCCGCAGCGCGGGCAGCGGCCGCGAAAGCCGCGCTTCATGGCCGTCCAGACGTCGCGCTTCTCGACGAGGCCGGTTTCGCGCGTCCAGATTTTTGGCGCCGTGCTCATCGTCACCATGCCTTGCCCTTCTGACCCCCGCCTTTTCCCTTGTTCTTCTTACCCTTGCCGGGCTTCTTTTGCTTCGCCGGCTTGTGCTTCTTCGCCGGACTGCGTCCGGGATGCG
Source organism: Bradyrhizobium sp. GW821-FHT13H05 (assembly GCF_058804065.1). Lineage (NCBI taxonomy): Bacteria > Pseudomonadati > Pseudomonadota > Alphaproteobacteria > Hyphomicrobiales > Nitrobacteraceae > Bradyrhizobium > Bradyrhizobium sp. GW821-FHT13H05. The sequence continues at coordinate 219,116 of NZ_JBXAPO010000007.1, forward strand.
CCTTGAACGAGGGGCGGCGCTGCGGACCGGATGGTCTGCGGCCCCGCGGCGCGGTCTCGCCGGTCGATGACGACGACAGCAGCTCGAACCGCAGCGCGCCTGCGATGGGGGCTGCTTCTATCAGACGGACGTCGACCACGTCACCCAGCTGATGCATGGTGCCGCTGCGCGTGCCGACGAGGGCGTGGCGGCCCTCGTCATAGTTGAAATATTCCGTGCCGAGGGACCTTATCGGGATCAGGCCGTCGGCGCCGGTCTCGGCGAGCTTGACGAACAGGCCGGCGCGCGTGACGCCGGAGACGCGGCCCTGAAAACTCGAGCCGATACGGTCGGCAAGGTGATGCGCAATCAGGCGGTCCACGGTTTCGCGCTCCGCCTTCATGGCGCGCCGCTCGGTCACCGAGATATGGGCTGCGACCTCGCTTAAGGTTTCCGGCGTTTCGCTGTCGGGCAGGGCGCCTTCGCCGAGCCCGAGTGCGCGGACCAGCGCGCGGTGCACGACGAGATCGGCATAGCGGCGGATCGGCGAGGTGAAATGCGCGTAGCGGCGCAGGTTCAGGCCGAAGTGCCCATAATTCTCCGAGGAGTATTCCGCCTGTGCCTGGGCACGCAGCACGACCTCGCTCACCAGCGGGAAGTGGTCGTGGCCTTCGAGCTGGGCCAGCACGCGGTTGAACAAAGCCGGGCGCAGTGCGCCTGATTTCGCGAAGGGAACGTCGAGCGTCTTCAAGAACTCTGCGAGCGCGTGGACCTTCTCCAGCGTTGGCTCGTCATGCACGCGGTAGATCAGCGGCAGCGACTTCTTCTCCAGCATCTCGGCTGCCGCGACATTGGCGAGGATCATGAACTCCTCGATCAATTTATGCGCGTCGAGTCTGTCAGGGACGATGACACGATCAACCGTGCCGTCGCTCTTCAGCAGGATCTTGCGCTCGGGCAGATCGAGATTGAGCGGATCGCGCTCGTCGCGGGCGCGCTTGGCGCAGGCATAAGCGGCGTAGAGCGGCCTCAAGATCGGATCGAGCAGGGGGCCGGTGGTGTCGTCAGGCCGGCTGTCGATCGCGGCCTGCGCCTGCGCGTAGCTCAGCTTCGCCGCCGAGCGCATCAGGATGCGGTGGAACGTGTGCGACCGCTTGCGGCCGTCGGGGCCGAGCACCATCCGCACCGCGAGCGCGCCGCGCGGCTCGCCCGGGACCAGCGAGCAGAGATTGTTGGAGATGCGCTCGGGCAGCATCGGCACGACGCGGTCGGGGAAATAGACCGAATTGCCGCGGTCGAGCGCATCGCGGTCGAGCGCGGTGCCCGGCCGGACGTAGAAGCTGACGTCGGCAATGGCGACGTTGACGATGAAGCCGCCCTTGTTGTTGGGATCGTCGTCCGGCTGCGCGTGGACCGCGTCGTCGTGATCCTTGGCGTCGGGCGGATCGATGGTGACGAGCGGGACGTCGCGCCAGTCCTCGCGGCCCTTCAGATTGGCCGGCTCCGCCGCTTCGGCTTCGCGCTCTGCCGCGGGGCGGAATTGCAGCGGAATGTCGTGCGCGTAGATCGCGATCAGGCTGATCGCCTTCTCCGACTTGACCGAGCCGAGCTTCTCCTTGACCCGGCCGGAGGCCAGCCCAAAGCTGCGGGTGCGGACGATGTCGACGCTGACGAGGTCGCCATCCTGCGCGCCGTGCGTGTCGGCGGCGGCGATGTTGAGCTCGCGGTCGGCACCCTTCTTGTCGATCGGGACCAGCCGCCCGCCGCCTTCGGGAAGCACGCGGAAGACGCCGAGGATGCGGCTTTTCGTCTTGTCGAAGACCTTGATGATGTGGCCGCGATAGGCCGGGCCTTCACTCTCATTGGTCGGCTCGACGCGCAGCAGCACGCGATCGCCGACGCCAGCCGTGGTGCCGGGCTTGGGCCGGCGCGGTAGTACGACGAGGATTTTGGGCGGTTCGCCGCTTTCGACCTCGTCCCATTCGGTGGGGGCGGCGATCAGCTCGCCGTCAGTATCGCGGCCGCTGATGTCGGCGACCAGCGTCGGCGGGAGCGCGTCCGGCTCGGAGACCTTGTGGCGCTTTTTCTTGATGGTGCCGTCGTCGGCGAGCTCGCGCAGCATGCGCTTGAGCTCGATGCGATCGGCGTTCTTCAGGCCGAACTCGCGCGCAATTTCGCGGGTGCCGACGTTTCCCTGATTTGCCTTGATGAAGGCGACGATGGCTGCCCGGTCGGGAAAGCCACGGTCATTCTTGCGTTTCACTTAACCTCTTAAGTCGTGCCGGCACTCTTCTTGGCCGGAGCTTTGGCGGCAGCCGCCTTGGTCGGCGACGTTTTGGCCGTCGACGACACGGCTGCGCGCGCCTTGCTGGTGGATTCGGTTTTCGGTTTGGCCGCCTTCTTGGCGGCCGGTTTTTTGGTCTTCGGCGCGGCGTCGTCGCCGTCCGCGGCCTTTTTGGCCTTGGCAGGCTTGGCCGCCTTCTTCGGTTTCTTGCCGCCGCCCTTGGCCGCGCGCTCGTCGATCAGCGCGATCGCCTGCGGCAGCGTGACGGCGTCCTTTTCGAACTCGGCCGGGATCGTCGCGTTGACGCCGCCTGCGGTGACATAGGCGCCATAGCGGCCGCTCTTCACGGTGACGGTGCCGAGCGTCGGATGATCGCCGATCGCCTTGCCGGGGTCGGCGCCGAAGCGCCGGCTCGGGCCCTTGGCGACCTTCTCCGCGATCAGCGTCACGGCGCGGTTGAGGCCGATGTCGAAGACTTCGTCGCCGGCCTCCAGGCTGGCATAGGTCTTCTCGTGCTTTACGAACGGCCCGAAGCGGCCGAGGCCGGCGGTGATCGGCTCACCGGTCTCCGGATGCTTGCCGATCTCACGCGGCAGCGACAGCAGCTTCAGCGCAAGCTCGAGCTCGACATCACCGGGCGAGGTGCCCTTCGGAATGCCTGCGCGCTTCGGCTTCTCGCCTTCCTCGTAATCCTTCTGCTCGCCGAGCTGGATATAGGGGCCGAAGCGGCCGGCCTTGACCCAGACATCGCGACCGGTGTCAGGATCCTGGCCGAGCGAACGGTCGGCGGTGGTCTCGCTGTCGGCGGCGAGCTGACGGGTGTAGCGGCATTCCGGATAGTTCGAGCAGCCGACAAAGGCGCCGAACTTGCCGGCCTTCAGATTGAGCCGGCCGTTGCCGCAGCTCGGGCACTGCCTGATATCGCCGCCATCGGTGCGCGGCGGATAGATGTGCTGGCCCAGCATGTCGTCGAGCACGTCGAGCACCTGGGCGACGCGCAGGTCCTTGATCTCGTCGACGGCGCCGATGAAGCCGGTCCAGAAATCCTTCAGCACCTGCTGCCAGGAGATCTCGTTGTTGGAGATGCGATCGAGCTGCTCTTCCAGATTGGCGGTGAAGTCGTATTCGACGTAGCGGGCAAAGAAGCTTTCGAGGAACGCGACCACGACGCGGCCCTTGTCCTCGCCGTGCAGGCGCTTCTTCTCCAGCTTGACGTAGCCGCGGTCCTTCAGCACCTGGAGGATCGAGGCATAGGTCGAGGGCCGGCCGATGCCGAGTTCTTCCATGCGCTTGACCAGCGATGCTTCCGAGAAGCGCGGCGGCGGCTCGGTGAAATGCTGGGTGACGGCGAGCGACTGCCGCTTGAGCGCGTCGTTCGGGCTCATCGCGGGCAGGCGGCGGGAGTCTTCGTCTTCCTCGTCGTCGCGGCCTTCCTGATAAAGTGCGAGGAAGCCGTCGAACTTGACGACCTGACCGGTGGCGCGCAGCTCCAGCGTGCGGCCGCCGGCCTTCGCCGTGATGTCGACGGTGGTGCGTTCCAGCTCGGCCGATTCCATCTGGCTCGCGATGGTGCGCTTCCAGATCAGCTCATAGAGTCTCGCCTGATCGGCATCGAGCTTGCGGCTCATGCTGTCGGGGCGGCGGGACAGGTCGGTCGGGCGGATCGCTTCGTGCGCTTCCTGGGCGTTCTTGGCCTTGGCCTGGTACTGGCGCGGAGCCTCAGGCACATAGGCGTTGCCGTAATCCTCGCCGATCACCTTGCGCGCCTGGGTGATCGCGGACGGATCGATCTGCACACCGTCGGTCCGCATATAGGTAATGAGTCCGGTGGTCTCGCCGCCGATGTCGATGCCCTCATAGAGGCGCTGGGCGATGCGCATCGTGTGCGCCGGTGCAAAGCCGTATTTGCGGCTGGCTTCCTGCTGCAGCGTCGAGGTGGTGAAGGGCGCCTGCGGATTGCGCCGCGCCGGCTTGGCATCGACAGCGGTCACCGCGTAGGCGGCTGCCTCCAGCGCCTTCTTGAAGTCTTCGGCTTCCGCGCCGGTACCGATGTCCAGGCGCTGGATCTTCTTGCCGTCGGCGCCGACGAGACGGGCCTCGAAGGCATCGCCGCGCGGGGTGAGCAGCGTCGCGATCAGCGACCAGTATTCACGCGCGACGAACTTCTCGATTTCGAGCTCGCGGTCGCAGACCAGGCGCAGCGCCACCGATTGCACGCGGCCGGCCGAGCGGGCGCCGGGCAGCTTGCGCCACAGCACGGGGGAGAGGGTGAAGCCGACGAGATAGTCCAGCGCGCGGCGCGCCATATAGGCGTCGACCAGCGCGCCGTCGATCTGGCGCGGATTCTTCATCGCATCCGTGACCGCCTGCTTGGTGATGGCGTTGAACACCACGCGCTCGATCTTCTGATCCTTCAGCGCGCGCTTCTCTTTCATCACCTCCAGCACGTGCCAGGAGATGGCCTCGCCTTCGCGATCAGGGTCGGTCGCCAGAATCAGGCGGTCGGCATTCTTCAGGGACTTGGCGATATCGTTGAGCCGGCCGGCCGCCTTGGGGTCGACCTCCCAGATCATCTTGAAATTGGCGTCAGGATCGACGGAGCCGTTCTTCGCGGGCAAGTCCCGGACATGGCCGAACGAGGCCAGAACCTCGTAGGACGAGCCCAAATACTTGTTGATCGTCTTGGCTTTCGCCGGCGACTCCACAATGACGATATTCATGTAGTTCCAGTAACTTACGGGGAAAATCTGGGCCGAATTCGACGAGATTCGCGCCGGCCCTTTCGACCCGAACATGGGTGGTGCGACCCTCGCTGTCAAATCGAAGGGTGTTGAAGGGCCCCCGAATGGGAAAAGTTTCATATCGAGAAAGTTGCGAAATACCACCTTGGAGTTGTGGCTGGTGTCAGCGTAGAGTTCCCACGGGGCATGGATTCGGGTGGGGTCTGGTGACAAAGCCAGGAAAGAAACGAGCGCGCTCGGGATCGGGTGCGCCGGGGGGCTCGCGTAACGAGGAACCGGGGGAGGGCGGCGTCGAGGAGGCGGTCGCCTTCATCGCCGAGCAGGTCGGGGCGTTGCGCAAGCTCGCCGAGCGCCACAAGCTCGATGTGCTGCATTATCTCCTGGGGATGACCAAGCTGGAGGCCGACGAGCACCTGCGGCTGCGGAGCAAGCGCAAGCTGTCGTAGTGGCGATTTCGCTTCGCTGCATCAGGGCTGCGGGAAACGCTCACAATGACGGCGTGGTTAGCCGTTGCGGATAGCCATTTTGGCCAATCGCCGGCCGAGATATTCAGCCGTGCTGATGTCGCTCGGTGGCAACGCGCCGTCGACCAAATGTGTCGCCAGGCCAAGCTGGCTGCCTAGACGATTTCGCCCACTCGGATCCTCCCCACCCGGAATATCCAGTCCGCACCAGAGCATGCCGTGCTGCGCGGCCAGAATGGAGAAGTAGGTCAATGTGTGGAGCTGATCGCCGCTTGCGCAAGCGCCCGCGGTGAATCCCGCTGCAATCTTGTTGGCCCAGGCTTGCTTGCTCCATCTGTCGCTCGAAGCGTCCGCAAACGCTTTGAATTGCGCCGCGGGTCCGCCCATGTAGGTGGGGCTGCCAAATGCGACCGCGCCGGCGCGGTCAATCGTTTTCAGCAATTTCTCATTCTGAAACCGGCCCGACACGATGTCGTCGCCTGTGACGCGACAAAGCGCGATGTCCGCCAGGCCATCCGCTCCGCGCGCCGCCGCGTGCGCCAGCTTCTCGGTGGTGCCGGAGATGGAAAAATAGACGATGGCGAGCAGGGGCATGGCGGTGCCATTTTGCGGTGTCTAGCCATCTTTGACGCCGTCGATATTTTGTACAAGCCCCACTACGTCGTCATTGCGAGCGCAGCGAAGCAATCCAGACTATCTCCGTGGAAAGATTCTGGATTGCTTCGCTGCGCTCGCAATGACGGGGTGGCGGCAGTTGCGGCCTATCAGGCCGACCGTCGTCGCGGCGCTGGCCGCAGCTTCACCATCGTATCCGTCTGACTGAGCAAGCGCCCATCCTCCGCGCGCAGCTCCAGCTTCCGCACCGGGCGGCCTTTTTCGCGATCGACCAGGATGGTTGCGATTTCCTCTGGCCGATCGTCGAACGCCTCGCTCCATTGCCGGAGCGCGACCAGGATCGGGAAGGTGCCGCGGCCCTTCGGCGTCAGCACATATTCCTGGTAGGCGCTGCCGTCGGAGGCGGGGGCGGTTTCGAGAATGCCGTGGTCCACGAGTGAGCGCAGCCGGGCCGACAAGATGTTCTTGGCCATGCCGAGCTTGTTCTGAAACTCGCCGAAGCGGCGCAGGCCAAACAGCGCCTCGCGAATGATCAGCAGCGACCACCAGTCGCCGATCGCTTCCAGCGCGCGTGCGATCGGGCAGGAATCGCCCTCGAAGCTGGTTCTCTTCACCATCGTCTTTGGTCCTGTCGCATTCGCCCGATTGCGGCGGCGATCACGCGCTTGTGTGGTTGCATCATAAAACCAAATGGCCTAGATGGCAACATAGTTTTATGATGCAACCACTGGAGGCGAGCATGAGACTGAAGAACAAGACGGCACTGATTACGGGCGGCAACAGCGGCATTGGCCTGGCGACCGCAAAACTGTTCGTGGCGGAGGGCGCGAAGGTGGTGATCACCGGGCGCAACAAGGAGACGCTGGCGGCTGCCGCGAAGGAGCTCGGGGCGAACGGACTTGCCGTCGAAGCCGACATCACCGACATCGCGGCCACGGAAAAGGCGATCGCGCAGGCGGTCGAGAAATTCGGCAAGCTCGACATCGTGTTCGCGAATGCAGGCATCCCCGGCAACACACCCGTTGGCGGCACCACGCTCGCCGCGTTCGAGCAGGTGATCCGCACCAACCTGACCTCGGTCTTCTTCACCGTGCAGGCGGCATTGCCTCACCTCAACGACAACGCATCCATCATCCTCAACGGATCGGTGATCTCGGTGCTGGGCAATCCCGGCTATGCGGCCTACGCCGCGAGCAAGGCTGGCGTGCGCGGGATGGCGCGCGTGCTCGCGTCCGAGCTTTCGCCGCGCGGCATCCGCGTCAATGTGGTGGCGCCAGGCGCGATCCGTACGCCGATCTGGAAGGGCGCCGCACCGACGGAACAGGCATTCGCCGTCCTGGAAGGCCGCATCGCCAAGACGACTCCGCTCGGGCGTATTGGTGAAGTGGATCACATTTCGAAGACGGTGCTGTTTCTCGCCTCGGACGATTCTGCTCACGTCACGAGTGCGGAGATCTTCGTCGATGGCGGCTCGACAGGATCGCCAGCCGGCGCGCCGATCTATCGCGGCTGATCGATCTTTGCGAAAATTGAATCGGTCGGCGCGACGACATCGGTTGCGCCGGCCGGTTCCCTCGTCTTGCGAGACGTATTTTCCGAACCTTTACGTGAGGTGTTGAACCTTCGCATGCGCTGCCAAGACCCTCTTACGGGCAGGGGGTCATAAGACTCATTTCAAGGGAGCCCGTGATGCCAAAGGCAGCTCGCATTTTTCCGTCGATTTCAGAACCGCGTATTTACACCGAACGTTCCGCCATTCCCGCAAAGCGCTCCGACACATCCGAATTCATCGGGGTCGCGATTTTTTCCGGCATCGGCCTGTTCATTTCGCTGATGGCCGTCATCCTCGGCGTGCAGGGCGCCTGGTTTTAGCCCGGCCGGCCTGTTCAGCCGCCGCCGGAAACCGGCAGCGGCTGTTGCGGTTGGCGTGGTCTTTAGGCCGCGTGCAGGCTGGTGGCTGCCTGGAGCGCGCCGGCAATCGCTTTCTCACGATGCTCCGGGCCAACCTGGATGCCGTCGGCGATGATGAATTCAGGATTTGTAATGCCCATGAAGGCGAACACGCCGCGCAAATACGTCTCAAGGTGCTCCAGCGCTGCGGCCGGCGAGCCCGCGCCGTAATAGCCGCCCCGCGAGATCGCGACGATCACGCGCTTGCCGCCGGCGAGGCCCTGCGGGCCGTTCGCGTCATATTTGAACGTCTTCCCCGCCACCAGGACCCGGTCGATCCAGGCCTTGAGCTGGCTCGGAAGCGTGAAATTGTACATGGGCGCGCCGATCACCACGATGTCGGCAGCCAGGAACTCGTTCAGCACAGCCGCGCTCGCGGCAAGGTCCGGTCCGAGTTCCGCCGGCGCAGGCGCGCCTTGGGCTGCCGCCAGATGCGAGCCGGAGAGGTGGGCGAGCGGGGTCTGGGTCAGGTCGCGGTAGACGATGTCGAGCGAGGGCGTCGCCTGCTTGAGACGGTCGACGATGGCGGCGGAAACCTGTCTGGAGACGGAGTGGGGGCCGAGCACGCTGGAGTCGAGATGGAGCAGTTTCATTTGGGTCACCCATGGTATATGTTTGTAACCAGCGCTACATGAGTGACTGTCGAATTCCCCGCAAGAACGCACTTTTTTGAGCCATGGGCACATCATTGACACCTGAGAACACCGATTTGCCTGCCGCGCCGCTGCTGGATCGCGACCATTCCGACTGCCGCGGGGTCGCCTCGATCCTGGCGCGGGTCGGCGACAAATGGAGCGTGTTCGTCATCATGATGCTGAGCGACGGACCAAAACGCTTCAATGAGCTGAAGCGGATGATCAACGGCATCTCGCAGCGGATGCTGACGTTGACGCTGCGCGGACTGGAGCGCGACGGGCTCGTCACGCGCACGATCTTTCCGACCATTCCGCCGCGCGTGGATTACGAACTGACCGATCTCGGCCGCGGGCTTCAGCAGCCGGTGAAGGCGCTCGGCGAATGGGCGATGGAGCATCAGGAGCAGATCGCATCGGCGCGGATGCGCTTTGACGAGCGGAACGGCGGCTAGAGCAGCGACACCAATCCGCCGCCGTGACGTTCGAGCCGGCCGGCGAGTTCGAGCTCCAGCAGCACGGTGCGCACGATCGCGGGCGAGGCGCCGGACATCCGCACGAGATCGTCGATTCCGATCGGCACGGGGCCGAGCAGGCCGGTGATCTGGTCGCGGTCGTGCCCTTGCGGATCGCTCTCGAACGGCTCGCTGTCGGGTTCGCGCATCGGAGCCATCAGCGGCCGCTCCATGATCGGCTGAACCGCGTTGATGATGTCGGCAGCTTCCGTGACGAGCGTCGCGCCCTGCTTGATCAGATCGTTGGTGCCGGCCGCGCGCGGATCGAGCGGCGAGCCGGGGACGGCGAACACCTCGCGGCCCTGTTCGGCCGCCATGCGCGCGGATATCAGCGAGCCCGAGCGGTGCGCGGCCTCCACCACGACCACGCCGAGCGAGGCACCCGAGATCAGCCGGTTGCGGCGGGGAAAATCGCGGGCCCGCGGCTCGTGGCCGAGCGGCATCTCGGAGATCGCCGCACCCGCATGGTCGAGGATCGCTGAGAGCAGGTCGCCATGTTCGGGCGGATAGATGCAATCGTGTCCGCCGGCGAGCACGGCGATGGTGCCGCTTGCGACGCTCGCGCGATGCGCGGCCTGGTCGACACCGCGCGCCAGCCCCGAGATGACGATGAAGCCGGCCTCGCCAAGCTCACGGGCCAGCTGGCCGGCGAATTTCAAGCCGGCGCCGGAGGCATTGCGCGAGCCGACGATCGCAATCATCGGCCGCATCAGGGTCGTGTTGTCACCGCGCACGGCGAGCAGCGGCGGCGCATCGTCGATCATCGCCAGCCGTGACGGATAGCCATCCTCGCCCGGCGCGACCCAGGCGATGCCGAATTTGCGGCTCGCGGCAAGCTCGGCCCTGGCTTCATCCGCGCTACAGATGCGCCCCGATCGCTGCGCACCGCCATGGCGCGCCAGATCCGGCAGCCGCTCCAGTGCGGCGCGCGGGCTGCCGAAATGATCGACCAGCGAGCGGAAGGTGCGCGGTCCGACATTGTCGGAGCGGATCAGCCGCAAGCGGTCGATCCGGTCGGTCTCGGTCAGCTCCACGCTGGGGGTGATGGCGTCCACGGTGTCTCCTTGCAGGCACAGCATGGAACAACCTGAGGGCGTGGGCAAGAACTCCCTGCACTTGCTGCCTTAACCGACTAAAGCAAAGGACGAATGGGGCACAGGCTGACGCGTTCCGCTCGGCGGGAAAGCCGACGTGATCTTTGCCGAGTTGATCAAACGACTGAAGCCCATTGCGTCAAAGGGACCAAGTGCAGGATCATATGAGGCTGCGACGGAGGCCCTTTCCGCGATATTCTTCATAGCTTGTATTGCAGCCCTTGAACTCCAACAGGTAGTATTGAAACAGATTTGAAGCTGGCGGGTATTTGATGTGGCTTTTTTTAGCTCGCGGTTGGCAACTCCTCCGCTCTGAGATTGTTTTTGGATTTCTGATCGGAACAGTGTTTTGGGCAGGAGTGCTCGCGTGGCAAGCCGCCGATGCTCCGACGGATGTTGAGAAGCAAAAATGTTATGAGGTCGCTGAGAAGTCTGGCCACAAGACTGACGAGTGCAAAACCTTCTGGCAGAAGGCTACTTCCGATCCTGTAGCCTTCTTTACATTGTGGCTCGTTATCTTCACTGGCGGTTTGACGGTTTCCACCATCTTGCTTTGGCAAGCTGGTGAAAAACAACGGCATAGTAGTGAGATGATCGCGGGTCGGCAGCGACGTAGCTCTGAACGAGCTGCCTATCTGCAAAGGATGTCCGACAGAAGCGCCAATGAAGCCGCTCATGGAAGCGTAGCAGTCGCTAAGCGCGCCTTGACCACTACTGAAAGGGCATTTGTCTTCATTGACGGATTTAATGTCGAATTGACGACTTTGGCGGACGGCGAGAGAAACGATGCCGCGGAAGCGCATCTTTCCGACAGGTACAAAGCCGACCCGGGCCTCGTCATCACTCGTTTTGCCGCCCAGCCAAGATGGAAAAACAGCGGCACGACCCCGGCAAGGAAGCTAAAAATCCGAGTGAACTGGCGAGGCCCCTCAGGACCTATGCAGCCTGAATTCGAATACAGAGAAGAGGCGACACCGTATTTTCTCGGCCCTCAGGCCGTAGAGCCCAGCGACTACGTTGAGATGACCGGAACCCAGGCGTTGATCAATTGGGTTATGAACCCTTTGCCGCCGTCCCCAATGATGTTCATTTGGGGGCGGGCCGATTACGAGGATGTTTTTGGGAAGCCCCATTTCACCGAATGGTGCTACCAGCTCAGATTGAGCCGGCCGGTCCGAGGAGACCGGATGAGCGCTCAGTTTATCCAATGGGGTGAACATAACCGCACCGATGATGGCTAGAAGTCGGGCGGGTATCGTCCATTTCGCGGATGAACGGCGTTAGGTGCCAACGCTTTCCCAAGGCGGGGGACGACGTTCTTTCTGACTTGCCTTGCCGCAATGGAATTCGAACAGTTGAAGGAGATATGAGCTGCAGCTCATTTATTAAGTTCGTAGAATCGCTCTAGCAAATTGTGACGCTGGGAAAGAAGGCCTTCCTCTATCTGCTGCTTTTCGCGTTCGAGAAAGGCCACAGCCCGTGTGCACTGACGGTGAACAATTGCCCATTTTCTGAGAGCCAATGGATCAATACCGGCCGGTCTATGTTCCATGGGGGTTCGTTCGACCTCATCTTCCGCCGCGTACCCCGCAGATTTTACGATGCCTTCGAATCTTCCTCTCCTATCTGCGCCTGCGTCAAGCTTTCGCCTTACCAACTCTAAGAATTCAGTTTTTGATTTATTCTCCACGTCGAACGACCCGCCAAGTTGGAGCGGGCTGTCAACGCTGTTCACAGGAGCTACTTTGAGTATCGACTCCAACTGAAGCGCTGCGGATTGATAAAGCGCATAGTTCATCAGAAGCAGGATATCGCGATTGAATTGCGGACTCGAAGCTAGCCGATCTATTCGCGCGTCGGTTTCTTTCGTCAGATTTGCTACTGTGGTTACGAGATTGCTATGATCCTCCAAGATGGCGGATGCAGGTGACGTCTCAATTCTATCGACTCGTTCAAGCAGCCCTTGGAGTGCTTTATTCAGAGCTTCCGTCGTGGGATTGGTCTCAGCCAAGGCTCTCTTTTTTGCGCGGCCGGTGAAGGCGACTAGAACAAAAAATAGCACGAGTAGGAGAAACCAAGACTGAGGGTTGGTCGCGACGCTAGTGATCCAACCGGTTAGCGGAGGGTAGATTTCCTTGAGTAAGCCCCAAAGCAATCCAACAAGAAACAGGGCGGCCGCCAGCCCTACGAACGTCCATATCCGCCAACCCGCCGCCTTCACAGCTTCCACGACGGCCAAAAAAGCCGAGGTCCAGAAGAAAAGCTGGATAACGAGGTCTTCTCCAGTAAGCATAGAAAACGCCCCCTATGACAACTTAACCTAGGGGCGGAAGAATCTGAATAGATGCAACCGTCCCGGCGTATATGGACCGCCCGGTGGTATTTGCGCCCTAACACCGCGAGGCCGGACCTTGTCGGAGCGGATCAGCCGCAGGCGGTCGAGCCGCTCTAGCTCGGTCAGCTCTATGCTGGGATTGATGGCGTCCACGGCATCTCCTTGTGCGGGCAGCATGGAACAACCTGAGGGCGTTGCGCAACGGCTTCGTGTGCTTGCGCGGTCTCGCTCCGATGCTAAAAGCGATGGCAATAAGAAGGGTTTTGCCATGATCTCACTTGCCGACCTCCAGCGCCGCATTGAAGCGGGCGAGCTTTCGCCCGATGCCGCCATTGCCCAGTCGCACGCGGCGATCGAGGCCAGGGAGAAGGACGTTCGCGCCTTCGTCCGTCACGACAAATCGGCGAAGGCGCAAGCCACCGGGCCGCTGCGTGGCATCGCGGTCGGCATCAAGGACATCATCGACACCGCCAACATGCCGACCGAGATGGGCTCGGAGATCTATCGCGGCTGGCAGCCGCGCAGCGACGCGCCTGTTGTGATGATGCTGAAGCGGGCAGGCGCCACCATCATCGGCAAGACCACGACGACGGCGTTTGCCTCGCGCGATCCGACCCCGACACTCAATCCGCACAATGTTGGCCATACGCCGGGCGGCTCGTCCTCGGGCTCAGCGGCGGCCGTCGGCGCCGGCATGATCCCGCTGGCGCTGGGTACCCAGACCGGCGGCTCGGTGATCCGCCCCGCCGCCTATTGCGGGGCCGCTGCGATCAAGCCGTCGTTCCGGATGCTGCCGACCATCGGCGTGAAGTGCTATTCGTGGGCCCTCGACACGGTCGGCCTGTTTGGATCGCGTGCGGAGGATCTTGCGCGCGGACTGCTGGCGATGACCGGCCGCAGCGAATTCGACGGCATCGCCGCGGCCAAGGCGCCGCGCATCGGCGTGGTCAGGCAGGAATTTGCCGAGGCCGTGGAGCCTGCGGCCGAGGAGGGCCTGCAGGCCGCGATCAAGGCGGCCGAGAAGGCCGGCGCCAGTGTGAAGACCATCGACCTGCCTGAAGCGGTGCAGGAGGCCTGGCGCATCCATCCCATCATCCAGGATTTCGAGGCGCATCGCGCGCTCGCCTGGGAGTTTTCGGAGCATCACGACGAGATTGCGCCGATGCTGCGCGCCAGCCTCGATGAGACCGTCGGACTGACGCCCACGGAATATGACGACGCACGCCGGGTCGCCCGTCGTGGCCGCCGCGAGCTCGGCGAGCTGTTCGAAAGTTTCGACGTGCTGCTGACCTATTCGGCGCCGGGCACCGCGCCGGCCAAGGAGCTCGCCTCGACCGGCTCGCCCCGTTACAACCGGCTGTGGACGCTGATGGGCAATCCTTGCGTCAACGTGCCCGTAATGAAAGTGGGCGGCCTGCCGATCGGCGTGCAGGTGATCGCCCGTTTCGGCAATGATCCCGTCGCGCTTGCGGCGGCGTGGTTCCTGGAGGATGCGCTGGCGAAATCAGGCTAGCACGGGCTCGGCCGAAACGATGCGCTCGCCGGATGCTGGCGGCGCAGCACTGCCATCTGCGCCTTGGCCGAGCCAGCGTTCGGCGGCTTCGCGGCCGCTCCGGTGCAGGAGGCGGATGAAGCCGCGGCCGAGATCGGTGGACGAGCGGTGCGCAAGCCCGTCAACGGAGTCCTCTGCTGCGATCCTGGAGAGCCGCAGTGAAGGCTGCGTGTGCGACTGCGCCCATTCGAGCGTCGAAATCTCGGCATTGAGCACAGCATTCGCGGTGATCTGATCGAGCCGGCGGTCGATCGCGGCGAGCGTGATCGGCACGTAGCTGTCACGGGACGGGGTGAGCTGCACCAGCAGCACATCCATTGCCGCCGTTTCCTGCACCAGCTTGATCAGCGGCGGATTACCGCCATAGCCACCGTCCCAATAGGCCTCGCCGTCGATCTCGACGGCGCAGTGAACCAGCGGCGGACAGGTCGAGGCCAGCGCGACGTCGGCGGTGATGGCGTCGTTGCGAAAAATCTGCTGCTGGCCGTCGCGGATCCGCGTCGCCGCGATCAGCAGCTTTGGGCAGGCCGCATCGCGCAGCGTCGCAAAATTGATGTCGCGCGACAGCGCCTGCCGCAGCGGATCGAGATCGAACGGATCGAACTGGCCGGAGCGCAGCGTCAGGCCGAACGCGACCGAGCTTCCGGCCGGCGAAAAGCCGCCGACCAGCATCAACGAGCGGAACGAGGCCTCGTGCATCAGGCGGATCCAGAACCGGTTCAGCCGCGCGCGCGCAGCCTCGCGGCCGCCCTCGGCGAGGCCGCAGGCGAGCAGCAGCGCGTTGACGGCGCCGGCGCTGGCGCCGCTGATGGTGTCGATCTCGATATCAGGCTGTTCCAGCAGCCGCTCCAGCACGCCCCAAGTGAAGGCGGCGAAGGTGCCGCCGCCCTGGAGCGCCAGCGAGAGTTTGCGCGGCGGCCATTGTCCAGGGCGAGCCCGGTTGCGCGTGACGGGCTCGGCCGGGGGCACGAATTCGACCGGGGCGGCAGCTTTCGCCACGGGGGCAGGCGGTGCCGGTGGAGCAGCGGGCGCAGGTTCCGGGACGGGAGGCGGCGAGGGCGCATCGGACCAGATGTTGGTCGTCGAGAGCAGTTGGCTCGCCGCGGTGCGCGCAGCACCTTGCGAACCACCGTCGATATGCGCGCCGACAATCTTCTCGCTCATTCTGAGCAACCGCGTATCGCCATTTCCGCCGTCAGGATGACAGGCATGGAACCTGTTCGCCACTACCTGCCGCGCGTAATGCGGAGGTTGCGAACAGGAATTGGCATATAATACGGTCGAGGCGCGTCGGTATCCGTACTTTTTTTTCCGGCGTCAGATTTGTTTTGACGCATTCTCTTGACGCACTTCGCTCGAAAAAGCTCTAGGCCTTCTCGCCGATCCGGCTTTCCTTGCCCGCTTGCAATCGCCTGATGTTCTCGCGATGCGCGTAGAACAGCAGCAGCGTCAGCACCGCCGATAGCGCCGACAGAGCGAGATGGCCGAACCACCACAGGAACAGCGGCGTGATGAAGGACGCCACCAGCGCCGAGAGCGAGGAGTAGCGGGTGGTGAAGGCGGTCGCCAGCCAAAGCACGCAGAACACCAGTGCGGCCGGCCAGAACAGGCCGAGCAGGATGCCGATATAGACCGCGACACCCTTGCCGCCCCTAAACTTGAGCCAGACCGGGAAGAGATGGCCGAGGAAGGCGCCGAGGCCTGCCACCATGGCAGCATTGGGTCCTGCGATGGTGCCGGCGATGATCACGGCCGCGGTGCCCTTGAGCGCATCGAGCAGCAGGGTGCCCGCGGCAAGGCTCTTGCGTCCTGTGCGCAGCACATTGGTGGCGCCGATGCTGCCGGAGCCGATTGAGCGGATATCCTGCGTGCCGGCAAGCCTGGTCAGGATCAGCCCGAACGGAATCGAGCCGAGCAGGTAGCCGATGACCAAGGCCACCGGCAGGAAGGCTTCAAGCCCCATGTTTGCAAAGTCCTTGGCTGCATCCCCATGCTGAACTGCGACGCCACGCATGAATTCGCCCGTCAGACATGTTCGTACACCGTCCGTCCGCCGACAATGGTGCGCACCACGCGGCCTGTAAAGCGGGCCTCGTCGAACGGGGTGTTCTTGCAGGGCGATTTGAGGTCGGCGGGATCGACCACCCAGGGAACATCCGGGTCGATCACGATGACGTCGGCCGGGCTGCCGGCGCGCAGGGTTCCGCCCGGTAGGCCCAGAAGTTCCGCCGGTCGGGTCGACATCGCCCGGATCAGCGTCTTCAGGTCCAGTTCCTCATTATGCACCAATCGCAGGCCTGCGGGCAGCATGGTCTCAAGCCCGATGGCACCGGGTGCTGCTTCCGCGAACGGCAGGCGCTTGACCTCGACGTCCTGCGGATTGTGGTCGGACATGATGACGTCGATGAGGCCGGAGGCGACGGCTGCGACCAGCGCGCGGCGGTCGTCCTCGGTGCGCAGCGGCGGCGACAGTTTCAGGAAGGAACGGTAGGGCCCGATATCGTTCTCGTTCAGCGCAAGGTGGTTGATCGAGGCCGAGGCAGTCACGGCGAGGCCAGCGTCACGGGCGCGCTTGAGCACGTCGAGTGAGTCGATGCAGGTCAGCGAGGCCGCGTGATAGCGCCCGCCGGTCAGCGCGACAAGGCGCATGTCGCGTTCCAGCATCACGGCTTCCGCCGCGTTCGGGATGCCCATCAGGCCGAGCCGCGAGGCGAATTCGCCCTCGTTCATCACGCCTTCGCCGACGAGATCGGGATCCTCGGTGTAGTGCACGATCAGCGCGTCGAAATCGCGGGCGTAGGTCAGGGCGCGGCGCATCACCTGCGCATTGGTCACGCTCTTGTCGCTGTCGCTGAAGGCGATGGCGCCGGCGGCCTTGAGGAGGCCGAACTCGGTCATCTCCTCGCCGTGCATCCCTTTGGTCAGCGCCGCCATCGGCAGGATGTTGACGATCGCGGTGTCGCGGGCGCGGCGCATCACGAAGTCGACCGTCGCCGAATTGTCGATGACGGGCTCCGTGTCGGGCTGGCAGATGATGGTGGTGATGCCGCCGGTCGCAGCCGCCTGGCTCGCGGAGGCAAAGGTCTCGCGATGGCTGAAGCCGGGCTCGCCGACGAAGGCACGCATGTCGATCAGGCCGGGGGCCACGATCTTGCCGGCGCAGTTGACGACGTCGGTGCCCTCGGGGACGCCGGCAGCGCCAATGCCGCGGCGGGTCTCGCGGATGATGCCGTCGGCAATCAGGACATCGCCGGGGCCGTCGAAATCCCTGGAGGGATCGACGACGCGGGCGTTGGCGAGCAGGATGGGACGTCGGTCAGTCAGCATGAGCATCACGCGTTCGGCAGATTGCGGGCGAGCGCTTCGAGCACGGCCATGCGTACGGCCACGCCCATCTCGACCTGTTCGCGGATCAGCGATTGCGCGCCGTCGGCGACCGCGGTGTCGATCTCGACGCCGCGGTTCATCGGGCCGGGATGCATGACGAGCGCGTCCGGCTTGGCGTAGGCGAGCTTTTTCTGGTCCAGACCGAAATAGTTGAAATATTCGGAGGTCGACGGCACGAACGAGCCGTTCATGCGCTCGCGCTGCAGCCGCAGCATCATGACGATGTCGGCGCCGTTGAGCCCCTCGCGCATGTCGCGCGCGACTTCAACGCCCATCCGCTCGATGCCGGGCGGCAGCAGCGTGGAGGGGCCGACGACGCGGACGCGGGCGCCCATGGTGTTGAGCAGGATGATGTTGGAACGGGCGACGCGCGAATGCAGCACGTCGCCGCAGATCGCGACCACCAGGCCCTCGAGCCGGCCCTTGTTGCGGCGAATGGTCAGGGCGTCGAGCAGCGCCTGGGTCGGATGCTCGTGCGCGCCGTCGCCGGCATTGATCACGGAACCGTCAACCTTGCGCGCCAGCAGTTCCACCGCACCCGACGCGTGATGCCGAACCACCAGGATATCCGGGTGCATGGCGTTGAGCGTCATGGCGGTGTCGACCAGCGTCTCGCCCTTTTTGATGGACGAGGAAGACACCGACATGTTCATGACGTCGGCGCCGAGCCGCTTGCCGGCGAGCTCGAACGAGGATTGGGTTCGGGTGGAGGCCTCGAAGAAGAGGTTCACCTGCGTCCGTCCACGCAGGACGGTGCGCTTCTTGTCAACCTGGCGGTTGAGCTCGACATATTCTTCGGACAGGTCGAGGAGGCCGGTGATGTCGGCCGCGGAAAGGCCCTCGATGCCCAGCAAATGCCGGTGGCCGAGGACGAAGGTCGATTTCGATGTCATTAAAGCGAGAGCTATAGGCGCGGATGGCTGGGGGGGCAAGGGCCAATGCCGGGGTGGGGAGTTATCCCCTGATCTGTAGCCTTGTCGTCATTCCGGGGCGATGCGAAGCATCGAACTGGGGTGCGCCCTTGCGCACCCGAGAATCTCGAGATTCCGGGTTCGGCTCTTCGAGCCGCCCCGGAATGACAGGGGAGAACGAATGCGCTTCGTTAGACCAATTTTGATTTCATTTCTCGCGATCACTTCATTCATGCCAGCCCACGCCCAATCGCTCCCCGGCGGCTTCGTCTATCTGCGCGACATCGATCCCGGCATCGTCCAGGACATCCGCTACGCCACATCGAACAATTTCGTTGGCCGTCCGCTCGCCGGCTACGGTGCCGGCGAATGCGTGGTGAAGCGCGAGGTCGGGCTGCGGCTGAAGGCGGTTCAGCAGGAACTGGCGGCGCAAAATCTCTCGCTCAAGATGTTCGACTGCTACCGGCCGGCGCGGGCCTCGCTCGACATGGTCAAGTGGTCGCAGAACGGCCACGAGACGGCAGCCGAGCGGCGCTACAATCCGAAGATCCCGAAGACCGAGCTGTTCCGCCTCGGCTACATCGCGAGCCGCTCGCAGCATTCGACGGGCGCGGCGCTCGATCTCACGCTGGTCGATCTGAAGGCCGACAATTCCGCCAAGTTCGATCCATCGAAAACCTATGCCGACTGCACGGCGCCGGTCGAGGCGCGGCTGCCGGAAGGCAGCGTCGACATGGGCACTGGTTATGACTGCACGGATACGAAGGGGCATACCTCTGCACCGTCGATCACGTCGGACCAGCGCGCCTGGCGCAGGCAGCTGGTGGCTGCGATGGCAAAGCAAGGCTTTGTGAACTATGCGAAGGAGTGGTGGCATTTTTCCCTGCCGGGGGCAGGGGGGGCGGCCTATGATTTCCCGATCCTGCCGCGGCGGAACTGATTCCGGCTGCTAGAAAGCACCATGACTGAGCCCAGCTTCGCGACCCCCGATGTCCCAGACCCCCCGCCGCTCACCGTGACTCCTGCGCCGCCTCGGGTCTGGATGTTCTGGGGCACGGCGGTGTGGGGCCTGCTCATCTTCGTCGCAATGTTCCTCGGCCAGGTCGGCGCGATCCTCTATCTGGTCTGGGACCGTGGCGATCCCCTCGACCTGATGTCGATCCAGCGTGTCGGCCGCGAGCCCGCGGCGCTCGCGCTGTCGGTGACCATGGGCCTGCCGGCGACGCTGGCCGCGGTGTGGCTTGCCATCCGCATCAAGAGGGCCTCGTTCGTCGACTACCTCGCGCTGCACTGGCCGTCCTGGAAGCAACTCCTGTTCGGCGCGGTCGGGCTCATCCTGATCGTGGTCGCCTGGGAGACGATGTCGCGGAGCCTCGGCCGCGAGGCGACGCCGGGCTTCATGACCGATCTGTTGAAATCCGGCCGCGACAAGGGCGCCGCGCTCATGCTGCTGTTCGCATTCAGCGTGGCCGCGCCGATGTCGGAAGAGGTGCTGGCGCGCGGCTTCATGTTCCGGGGCTGGTCGGCGAGCTTCCTGCGCGTGCCCGGCGCGATCATCCTGTCGTCGCTGGTGTGGACGGCGGTGCATCTCCAGTACGACCTGTACTTCCTCGCCGAGGTCTTCTCCATCGGCCTGTGGTTCGGCTACATGCGCTACCGCGCGGGCTCGCTCTGGCTCACGATCGTGCTGCATGCGCTGAACAACATGACCGCGGTGGTGCTGACGATGTGGCTCGGCAGTTGACGCCTGCCGGCAGATAGCGGCTCAACGCCGCCACGTCCGGCCGCGCAGCGCGATCCGGGGCGCCGGTGCGATCGCGAATCCCGTAACGTCCAGAGCCTGGCGTCCAGAGCTTGGCATCCGAGCCGCCGCGCCGGCCTTTGCAGCGAACCAGAGAGGTAACATCCATCGATGTTACCGTTACATCGTTCCGGGAACGGGGCGATTCTGGTCTAATTTGCGTGGGGATTCCGCTTCAAGCGCGTGGGGAATGATGAAGGGCTCGCAGTTGTCTGGCCGGCCGACGCGTCGGCTGCGCGGCTTCGGCCGCGTCCGGCCCGCCAGGTTCGCGGTCGCGGCCTCGATGCCCGTCGCTTGCCCCGTTCCGGTGCCGCCGGACACAGCGCGTATCCCCTGAAGCTTCCATGCCGCCGGCGTCGAGACCCGGCAAATCAGCCCAATCCCGAAAAGGAAATCGATGTCGGAGATCCAAGCTAGCCATGCCAGGCGGACCAGCGTCATGCGGCGCATCCAGGCCATCGTCGCCGTGGTCGTCGTGATCATCTTCGCCGGCTTCGCGGTCTATAATGACATCGCGCAGCGCGCGGCCACCGATGCCGAGCTCGATACGTCGCTGAAGACCATCGGTGACAGCACGGCCCACCATGTCGCCGCCTGGTTCGCCGGCCGGGTCATGCTGACCGAATATGCCGCCTCGCTGGTCTCGGGCCTCGATCCGTCGGCCGACCCGACGCCGCTGTTCGCCCAGAAGACGCTGATCGACAATTTCGCCTTGACGTATTTCGGCGCGGCCGACGGCAAATTCACGAAATGGCCGAAGACGGAGATCCCGTCCGGCTTCGATCCGCGGCTGCGGCCCTGGTACAAGATGGCGAGTGAGACCAACGCCACGGGGCTGACCGCGCCCTACGTCTCGGCGTCGAGCCGTGAGCTGATCGTCACCGTCGCCGTGCCGGTGCGTCGCGCCGGCGCGCTGGCCGGCGTGGTCGGCAGCGATTTCAACGTCGAGGCTCTGGCCCAGATGCTCAGCGGGAACAATCTCGGTGGGCTCGGCCAGATGTTCCTGGTGGATTCCAGGGGCAGGATTCTGGTGCATCCGCAGCGGGACCTGATCAGCAAGACGCTGGCCGAGGCCTATCCTGTCGGCACGCCCTCGATCGGGCCGGGACTCTATCCGGCCGAGCAGGAGGGGCGGGCCAAGCTCGTGCGGTTCGTGCGCATCCCCGGTCTGCCTGGCGCCGATTGGTTCGTCGGCCTCTCGGTCGACACCGCCACCGCCTATGCCGAGCTGAGGCGTGCGCGCTTCTCCGCCGGGGTCGCGACTGTCGCGGCCGTGATTCTGATCATTCTGATCCTGGGCGCGAGCCTCAACCGGATGGTCGCAAGGCCGATCGGACGGCTGATCTCGGTGATGAACCGTCTGGCCCGCGGCGACCTCGACATCGATCTGGCCGACGCCGGGCGACAGGACGAGATCGGCGCGATGGCGAAGGCCGTCGGTGTGTTCAAGGACAACGCGGTGGAGCGGGCCCGGCTGGAAACGGCGCAAACCGTTGCGCGTTCGGCCAAGGAGCGGCAGGCGGCGGCGATCGAGAGGCTGCTCGTTAGTTTTGATCAGGAGATGGCCGGCGTGCTCGGCGCGGCGACCGCGGCGGCCGACCGGCTGGAAACGACCGCGCGCCAGCTCTCGGTGTCGGCCGAGAGGAGCGCCAACGGCGTATCGAGCGCGGCGGTCTCGGCCGAAAGCGCATCGGCCAATGTGCATGGCGTGGCAGCCGCCTCGGAGCAGCTCGCCGCGTCGATCCACGCGATCGCGCGCCAGGTGGACTCCTCGCGCACGATCGCCCTGAGGGCGTCGGACGCCGCGGCTGCGACCGATGGCACCGTGCGGACCCTCGTGGACACCACCCAGCATATCGGGCAGGTGGTCAAACTGATCCGCGACATCGCCAACCAGACCAATCTGCTCGCGCTCAACGCGACCATCGAGGCGGCGCGGGCAGGCGACGCCGGCAAGGGCTTTTCGGTGGTGGCCTCCGAGGTCAAGAGCCTCGCCGATCAGACTGCCCGCGCCACCGAGGAGATCACCGCCCAGATCGAGGAGATGCAGGGCGTCTCCAACTCCGTGGTCACGGCGATCCGCGACATCGCCGCCGTCATTGCCGAGATCAACGGTATCTCCGGCGAGCTCGCGCTCGCCATCGAGCAGCAGCGCAACGCGACGCAGGAAATCTCGCGCAACGTCAACGAGGCGGCGGACGGCACGCAGAGCGTGCTCAACAGCGCCAAGGACGTGACCGAGCGCGCTCGCGAAACCGGCTCGGCCGCAGATGAGGTGCTCGAGGCCGCCGGCTCGCTGTCGCGCCAGTCGATGAGCCTGCGCGACAAGGTGGAGCGCTTCTTCAGGGATATCCGGGCGGCGTAGTTGCTATGCCGCTCCGGCCTCAAGCCACCAGCGCGATCGCAATCGGCATCGTGATGGCCGCCAGAATCGTCTGCAGCGTGATGATCTGCGCCAGCAGCGGCGCGTCGCCGCCCATCTGGCGGGCCAGCACATAGGCGCTGGGTGAGGTCGGGACCGCCGCGCAGATCGCGACGATCGCGAGGCTGTCACCCGAGAGGCCGAACCAGACGGCGAGCACCAGCGCGAGCACGGGCATCAGGACCAGCTTGAACGTCACGCCGAGCGTTGCGCTCACACTCGGGCGGAGCAGGCCGTTGAGCTGCAGGCCGGCTCCGGTGACGAGCAGGCCGATCGCGAGCGAGGAACGGCTCAGTGCATCGGCGACTTCGTGCCAGAGTTTTGGCAGCGGCAGATGGATGACATTGATGATGAGGCCGACGACGCAGGCCCAGATCAGGGGATTGCGGATCACCGTCATGACGATGGCGCGGGCTGACTGTTTTTCGGGTGAGGCATAGTGCGCCAGCACGGCGACACTGAACACGTTGACCAGCGGGATGATCGCGACCATGGCCACGGAGGCCAGCGCCAGCCCGACATCGCCGAACATGTTGGCGGAAACGGAGAGCGCCACATAGGTCTGCCAGCGCGTCGCGCCCTGGAAGATCGAGGTGAAGGCGGGGCCGTCGATGTCGAGCCGCGCCAGGGCCGGGCGCAGCGCGAGGCAGAGCAGCGACATCGCGAGCGCCGACAGCAGCAATGCGCCGCCGACGCCCGCGACTGGTACCTTGGAGAGATCAGCCTTCACCAGCGTCTGGATCAGCAGCATCGGAAACAACACGAAATAGGTCAGCCGCTCCAGCCCGTGCCATTGCGTGTCCAGCCGCATCAGGCTGTGCCGGAGCACGACGCCGAGCACAATGAGGATGAAGACCGGCAGCAGCGCCGCGATCACGACGGCCATGGGATCAACCGGTTCCGCTGCGCAAGTTCGCGAGGCGGTCGAGTGCGCCTTGCAGGATGAAGATCGCGGCGTGCTCGTCGATCACTTCGGCGCGCTTGGCGCGGCTCACATCCATGCCGATCAGCTCGCGCTCGACCGCCGCGGTCGACAGCCGCTCGTCCCAGAGGCCGATGGGGAGTGTGGTCAGGCCGGCGAGGTTGCGGGCGAAGGCGCGGGTTGATTGCGCGCGCGGGCCCTCGCTGCCGTCCATGTTGATGGGAAGGCCGAGCACGAAGCCGACCACCTTGCGCTCGGTGGCAATCGCGAGCAGCCGGGCGGCGTCCTGCTTGAACGCCTTGCGCTGGATGGTCTCGACGCCGGTGGCTAACCGACGATCCGGGTTGGATACGGCGACGCCGATGGTCTTGGTGCCGAGATCAAGGCCGACCAGCCCGCCGCGTTCGGGCCAGTGGGTTGCGGCATCGATCAGGGGCAGGATAAGAGCAGGCATGGTTTTAGCGCATATCACGCGTCGCGCTGCGGAGTGAACCCGGAACATGGATGCACTGACGTTATTCGGCTTGTTTGCCGTCACCGCGATGCTGGTCTGCTATGCGATGGAGGACCGCAGCCACTGGTTCGTGCTGCTGTTCGCCATCTCCTGTGCGCTCGGCTCGGCCTACGGCTTCCTACAAGGCGCCTGGCCGTTCGGGCTCGTCGAGGCGATCTGGGCCCTGGTTGCGCTGCGGCGCTGGCATCTCAGGCCGCAGAGATAGTTCGGGCGAGGGGCCTGCCGGCGGCAGGCGGCTCCTCGCCCGGATGTCAGATCAGCGGATCGCGATCGGGTTGATCATGGCCTGCACGCCGCCGGACCAGCGCGGTTGTCCGAGCACGAACAGGAACTCATAGCCCTTGTCCTTCGCGAGCGCGGCCGTGTCCATGTTCTCGAGGATGTAGGTCCCGTTCATCGCGAGCAGGATCTGGTGCACCTCGAAAATGTTCTTGGACTCGAACGGCAGCACCTCGAGCGCCCAGGTGTCGGCACCGATCGCGACGACGCCCTTGCCGGTGAGATACTTCGCGCCTTCGACGCCAAGACCCGGCTCGCCGGCCGAGTAGCGCTTGTCGTCCTTGCCGATCAGGCTGAGCCAGCCGGTGTGGAAGAGGACGACGTCACCCTGGCGGATCTCGACGTTCTGCTGCTTGGCGGCTTCCTCGATCTCCTTGACGTTGAAGGCGGTGCCTTCCTTCACGATGTCGGTTTTGAAATAGGCGGCCATGTCGAGCAGCACGCCGCGCGTGACGATCGGCGGCACCTTCTCGATGCCGAGCTTCTTCAACCCGTTCGGGTCGGCGAAATCGGCGAGCTTGTTGCCGTTGTAATAGACGTGCTCGACGCCGAGATGGCCGAGACCGTCGAGCTGGCTGCCGATGCCGACCCAGGTGTC
The DNA here is from genome assembly GCF_058804065.1 of Bradyrhizobium sp. GW821-FHT13H05. Taxonomy (NCBI): domain Bacteria; kingdom Pseudomonadati; phylum Pseudomonadota; class Alphaproteobacteria; order Hyphomicrobiales; family Nitrobacteraceae; genus Bradyrhizobium; species Bradyrhizobium sp. GW821-FHT13H05. The sequence goes on from NZ_JBXAPO010000007.1 coordinate 244,111, forward strand.
GAGGATATCGTCGTTATAGGTTGCCTTGTTGGGCCCGAGACCGGGGATGCCGGCCTGTCCGGGCTGCACGATGGTGAGCTTGAAGGCGCGCGGCGGGTAGGCGGGCGTCTGCGGCGTGACGGGAATGCCGAGGGCGTAGGTCTTGCCGGTCTTCACCAGCGAGGCCGCTTTCAGCACGAGTTCGGGCGTCATGTAGTTGGCGGCGCCGATCTCGTCGTTCGGGCCCCATTTCGATTTGGTCCAGTCCTGTGCGCTTGCAGTTCCAGTCATCGCCGACAACGCGGCGATGCAGCACAACACGAGCGTATTGCGCATCGATAGTCCTCCCGATGTTTTTGCTTCGTTATGGTTTTGCGCCGGCCAGTCGCGCATCCTAACGTAGAACACCTACGGGCTTCAAAACTTTTCGACCTGTAGTGCTGCGACGGCTGAACGCGGCATCGGCCGCGCGCAGCGCGGGATGATTCAAGTACGACAGATTTGTGACATTGAATTGCGCGCGATGGAACGCTGCGCCGGTGTCAGGCCGCGATGACCTGATCGTCTTTTTTTAAGCAGGAGATGAAACCTTGCAGCGCGCTGTATTGGTGTCCGGCGCTGCGCTGGATGAAGAGTGTCTCGACGCGCGCGTGCGATGGGCTCAGCGCGTGGATCGACACGCTGCCATTCATCGCGCTGCGTTCGACGACAGCGCGCGGCAGCAGCGTCACGCCCATATCGGCGGCGACGCAACCGATCATGCCGTCGAGCGTGCCGAGCTCGAAGCGTGCGGCCGACGGCCAGCCGAACTCGACGAACACCTGTTCGAGCCGTTGGCGATAGGTGCAGCCGGTGCGGAACACCAATGCGGTCGGACCGGACTCCGGCGTGCCGGCGCGCAGCTCGGCGAGCGAGCTCCAGCGCCGTGCGCTGACCAGCACCAGCTCTTCGCGGAAGGCGCTTGTCGCAGTGAGGTCGGCATGCGCGATGGGACCTGCGACGAAGGCGCCGTCGAGTGTGCCTTCGAGCACGCCGGCGACGAGGTCTGCGGTGGTTGCGGTACGCAAGGAGAGGCGCACGGCCGGGAAGCGGCGGTGGAAATCGGCCAGCAGCGGCGGCAGCCGTACGGCGGCCGTTGTCTCCATCGAGCCGATCGCCAGCGGTCCCTTCGGCTCGCCATCGTCGCGCGCGGCGAGCACCGCTTCGCGCGACAACGCGGCCATCCGTTGCGCGTAGGGAAGCAGGCGTTTGCCGGCGCCGGTCAGCGTCATGCCGCGGCTGTGGCGCTCGAACAGCGGTGTGCCGATTTCCGCTTCGAGCGCCTTCACGCGCTGGGTGACGTTCGACTGCACCGTGTTCAGCTCTTCGGCTGCGCGGGTGATGCCGCCGGTGCGGGCGACGGCGGCAAAGGTCTGGATATCGCTGAGTTCCATGGCGTCGTTTCACTTTTGTGATGGCAGCGTTCGCAACAATTCATTTTTCGAGAATGCTAGTCGCGCTTACTCTCACTGTCCAGATCGGGAGGGGCCATGCCCATTGCGACGCCGCTGACCACACTGCTGGAGATCAGGCATCCCATCCTGCTGGCGCCGATGGATATCGTCGCGGGCAGCCGGCTGGTGACGGCGGTCAGCCGTGCCGGCGGCTTCGGCATTCTCGGTGGCGGCTATGGTGAGAGGGCGTGGCTGGAGCAGGAGACCGCGAAGCTCGCTCAGCTGCGTGCGCCGTTCGGGATCGGCTTCATCACCTGGAGTCTCGCCAAGCGGCCCGAGCTGCTCGACGTCGCGCTCGCCGCAAAACCATCCGCGATCATGTTGTCGTTCGGCGATCCCGCGCCGTTCGCAGCAAGGATCAAGTCTACAGGCGCACGGCTGATCTGCCAGGTGCAGGATGAGACGATGGCGCGGCAGGCGCTCGATGCCGGCGCCGATATCCTGATCGCGCAGGGCATGGAGGCGGGCGGTCATGGCGCGTCACGCACCACCGTCGATCTCGTGCCTGCGATCGTCGATCTCGCGGCGGGCCGCGTGCCTGTCGTCGCGGCCGGCGGTATCGCCGACGGGCGCGGGCTCGCCGCCATGATGATGCTGGGCGCGGGCGGTGTGCTGCTCGGCACGCGCTTCTATGCGAGCCAGGAGGCCGACGGCGCCGAGGACGCCAAGCGGCGCATCTGCGCGGCGAACAGCGGCTCCACCGTGCGTGGCATCATCTTCGATCTCTCCCGCAACAATGTCTGGCCGGCGCCGTTCACGGGAAGGTGTCTCATCAACGACCATGCCAGGCGCTGGATGGGGCGCGAGGTCGAGCTGATGCAGAATGTTGCCGCAGTCGCGGCGGACTATATCGCTGCGAAAGAAACCGGCAATTTCGATATCGCCGCCGTCATCGCGGGCGAGGCGGTCGGCTTGATCCATGATATTCCACCGGCGGCCGAGATCGTCGAACGGATTGCGACCGAAGCCGAGCAGCATCTCGCCGGCCGGCGCAACTCCATCACGTCCGTCGCCTGAACCATGAGAGACAGCACCATGTGGCCTGACCGTCGACTGATCGACCTTTTCAAGACCGAATTCCCGATCGTGCTGGCGCCGATGGCCGGCGTGATGGATGCGGAGCTGGTGATCGCCGTGGCAGAGGGCGGCGGGCTCGGTTCACTACCAAGCGCGATGCTGTCGCCGGAGAAGGCGCGCGAGCAGGTCAACATCATTCGCCAGCGCGTGAAGGCGCCGGTGAACATGAACTTCTTCTGCCACACGCCGATCGATCTCACGTCGGAGGCCGAGGCGCGCTGGAAGCAGCGGCTGGCGAGCTATTACACTGAGCACGGTCTCGATCCGGCGGCGCCGATCAATGCGGCGAACCGTGCGCCGTTTGACGCCTCTTTCTGCGAGGTCGTCGAGGAGCTGAAGCCGGAGATCGTCAGCTTTCATTTCGGCCTGCCGGAGCCGGCACTGCTCAAGCGCGTCAAGGCGGCGGGCTGCCTCGTCATCTCGTCGGCGACGACAGTGAAGGAAGCGGTCTGGCTCGAGCAGCACGGCGTCGACGCCGTGATCGCGCAGGGCGCCGAGGCCGGCGGCCATCGCGGCATGTTCCTGACCGATAAGATATCGGAGCAGCCGGGCACCTTCGCGCTGGTGCCGCAGGTCGCCGACGCGGTGAAAGTGCCTGTTATCGCGGCGGGCGGTATCGCCGACGGGCGCGGCATTGCTGCCGCGTTCGCGCTCGGCGCGTCCGGCGTCCAGATCGGCAGCGCTTACTTGCGCTGTCCAGAGTCCAAGGTGAGCGCGGCGGGCCGTGCAGCGCTGGCCGAGGGGCGGGACGATTCCACCGTCATCACCAATGTCATGACCGGCCGGCCGGCACGCGGGGTGCAGAACCGCCTGATGCGTGAGGCGGGCCCGATCTCGCCGGATGCGCCGCCGTTCCCCCATGCGGCAACCGCGCTGGGGCCGCTGAAGGCGGCCGCCGAAAAACAGGGCAGGGTGGATTTCACCAATCTCTGGGCCGGCCAGGCCATTGCGCTGGGCCGTGAGGTCCCCGCAGCCGAATTGACCCGCGATCTCGCCAAATCGGCGCTGGCACGCATGAAAGCGCTGGCTGGGTAACGGGAAAGCGCCGGTTGCGGCGCAAAACCGGCCTCTGCTATACGGCAGTTAGATTTCGCCGTGAGAGGCCTTATATAATGTCCGTCGACGCCGCTACCGTCCGCCGCATCGCGCATCTGGCGCGCATCGCGGTTTCCGAGGACGAGGTTCCGCATCTTCAGGGCGAGCTCAACGCCATGCTCGCCTTTGTCGAGCAGCTCTCGGAGGTCAATGTCGAGGGCGTGGAGCCGATGACCTCGGTCACCCCGATGCAGATGAAGAAACGGCTCGACGTGGTCAATGACGGCGAGATCGCCGACGATATCGTTGCCAACGCGCCCGCGACCGAAGGTCACTTCTTCCTGGTGCCCAAGGTTGTTGAGTAATTCAATTCAGGACGCCGTCCGATGTGCATGCTTTGCGACGATGAGAAGGCCTATCAGGCCTACATGAATTACCTCGACAAGATGGAGCGGCAGGGCAAGGCTGCCGACCCCAATGTCGCCGTCAATGCCGTGCTCGACGAGATCGAGGCCGCTGCGAATGCCGCCGCCAAGAAAAACGTCAAGAAAAAAGACGACCCGGCCAACGACAAGACCCTGTCTCCATTCTTCTGCAGCCCGATCAATAAATGACCGATTTGACATCGCTGACGCTCGCCGAGGCCCGCAAGGGTCTCGCGTCCAAGACTTTCACGTCACTCGAGCTGACCGACGCGCATCTGAGCGCGATCGAGAAGGCGCGCGTGCTCAATGCCTTCGTGATGGAGACGCCCGATCGCGCGCGCGACATGGCGAAGGCCGTGGACGAGAAGATCGCCAAGGGCGAGGGCGGCCCGCTCGCCGGCATCCCGCTCGGCATCAAGGATCTGTTCGCGACCAAGGGCGTGCGCACCACGGCGTGCTCGAAGATCCTCGGCAATTTCGTGCCGACCTACGAGTCCACCATCACCTCGCAGCTCTGGCGCGACGGCGCGGTGATGCTCGGCAAGCTCAACAATGACGAGTTCGCGATGGGCTCGGCCAACGAGACCTCGTGCTTCGGTCCCGTCGGCAATCCGTGGCGGCGTGAGGGCAGCAACACCACGCTGGTGCCGGGCGGCTCGTCCGGCGGCTCGGCCTCGGCCGTGTCGGCGCTGCTGTGCATGGGCGCGACCGCGACCGATACCGGCGGCTCGATCCGCCAGCCGGCGGCGTTCACCGCGACCGTCGGCATCAAGCCGACCTATGGCCGCTGCTCGCGCTGGGGCATCGTCGCCTTTGCCTCCTCGCTCGACCAGGCAGGCCCGATCGCGCGCACAACGCGCGATGCGGCGATGCTGCTGCGCTCGATGGCCGGGCACGATCCGAAGGACACGACCTCGGTCGACGTTGCCGTGCCGGATTACGAGGCGGCGATCGGCAGGTCCGTGAAGGGTCTCAGGATCGGCATCCCCAAGGAGTATCGCCTCGACGGCATGCCGGCCGAGATCGAAAAGCTCTGGAGCGAGGGCGCGGCGTGGCTGAAGGCGGCCGGCGCCGAGCTCGTCGAAGTGTCGCTGCCGCACACCAAATACGCGCTGCCGGCGTATTACATCGTGGCGCCGGCGGAGGCGTCCTCGAACCTCGCGCGCTATGACGGTGTGCGCTACGGCTTGCGCGAGCAGGGCAAGACCATCATCGAGCAGTACGAGAACACCCGCGCCGAAGGTTTTGGCGCCGAGGTGCGCCGCCGCATCATGATCGGCACTTACGTGCTCTCGGCCGGCTATTATGACGCCTATTATTTGCGCGCCCAGAAGGTGCGCACGCTGATCAAGAAGGACTTTGAGGATTGCTTCGCCAAGGGCGTCAACGCGATCCTGACGCCGGCGACGCCGTCGGCGGCCTTCGGCATCGGCGAGAAGGGCGGCGCCGATCCGGTCGAGATGTATCTCAACGACATCTTCACGGTGACCGTGAACATGGCGGGCCTGCCGGGCATCGCCGTGCCCGCCGGCAAGGACGCGCAGGGCCTGCCGCTCGGCCTGCAGCTGATCGGCCGTCCCTTCGACGAGGAGACGCTGTTCTCGCTCGGCGAGGTGATCGAGCAGGCCGCCGGCCGCTTCACGCCCGCGAGGTGGTGGTGAATGTCGCTGATTTCATCGCAAGCCTCGACGGCGCTGCGCCCGCGCCAGGCCTGAACGCGCCGCTCGCCGGTCTCTGGTGGGCCGGCAAGGGTGACTGGGACCAGGCGCACGGGATCGTTCAGGACGACAATGGCCGCGACGCCGCCTGGGTGCACGCCTATCTGCACCGCGTCGAAGGCGATCTCGGCAATGCCGGCTACTGGTACCGCCAGGCCGGCCAGCCCGCAGCAAAGGATTCATTGGAAGCGGAGTGGGAGCGGATCGCTGCCACGCTGCTCGGGAGCACGACATGAGCACGGCCACGCACAAGCTTCTCAAAGGCGCCACCGGTGACTGGGAGATGGTCATCGGCATGGAGATCCATGCCCAGGTCACCTCGAACTCAAAACTGTTCTCCGGCGCCTCCACCGCGTTCGGCGGCGAGCCGAACAGCCACGTGTCGCTGGTTGACGCGGCGATGCCGGGCATGCTGCCCGTCATCAACGAGGAATGCGTCAGACAGGCTGTCCGGACCGGGCTCGGCCTCAACGCCAAGATCAATCTGCGTTCGGTGTTCGACCGCAAAAACTATTTCTACCCGGACTCGCCGCAGGGCTACCAGATCAGCCAGTACAAGTCGCCCATCGTCGGCGAAGGTGAGGTCGAGGTCGAGCTGGATGGCGGCAAGACCGCGACCATCGGCATCGAGCGCCTTCATCTTGAGCAGGACGCCGGCAAATTGCTGCACGATCAGTCGCCGACCATGTCCCATGTCGACCTCAACCGCTGCGGCGTGGCGCTGATGGAGATCGTATCAAAACCGGACATTCGCGACGCCGAGCAGGCCAAGGCTTACGTGACAAAACTGCGTTCGATCCTGCGCTATCTCGGCACCTGCGACGGCGACATGGAGAAGGGCTCATTGCGCGCCGACGTCAACGTCTCCGTGCGCAAGCCGGGCGCGCCGCTCGGCACCCGCTGCGAGATCAAGAACATGAACTCGATCACCTTCATCGGCCAGGCGATCGAGTACGAGGCACGTCGCCAGATCGAAATCCTCGAGGACGGCGGGGCGATCGACCAGGAAACGCGGCTTTACGATCCCGACAAGGGCGAGACGCGCTCGATGCGCTCGAAGGAAGAGGCGCACGACTATCGCTACTTCCCCGATCCCGACCTGTTGCCGCTCGAGTTCTCGCAAAGCTTCGTCGACGAGCTGAAGACTGAGCTGCCGGAGCTGCCGGACCAGAAGAAGACGCGCTTCGTCGCCAATTTCGGCCTGTCGGCCTACGATGCGAGCGTGCTCGTTGCCGAGCGCGAGAGCGCGGTGTTCTACGAAACCGTGCTCGACAGGCTCGGCAATCGCGCGCGCGACGGCAAGATGGCGGCGAACTGGGTGATCAACGAGCTGTTCGGCCGTCTCAACAAGGAAGGCCGGAATATTACGGGCTCCCCCGTCAACGCCGAGCAGCTGGCTGCGATCGTCGACCTGATCGGCGAGGGCACGATCTCCGGCAAGATCGCCAAGGATCTGTTCGAGATCGTCTGGCAGGAGGGCGGCGATCCCCGCGCGCTGGTCGAAAGCCGCGGCATGAAGCAGGTGACGGATCTTTCGGCGATCGAAAAGGTGGTCGACGACATCATCGCGGCCAATCCCGACAAGGCGGCGCAGGTGAAGGACAAGCCGCAGTCGCTCGGCTGGTTCGTCGGCCAGGTGATGAAGGCGTCCGGCGGCAAAGCCAACCCGCAGAGCGTCAACGACCTGCTCAAGTCCAAGCTCGGCATCTAGCCTCACACGTTCGAACGAGGTGACGGACACGCTTCGTCACCTCGCGTTCGGTTCGCGATGCGACGCTCGCGCGCGTCCTCGGCGGCAAACTTCATCCCGATCGACAGCGCTAAGGCGGCCGAATCGCCGTCGCGCGATTCGCGCAAAACGGCGGCTTGAACACGCTCCGACGAGCGCTCGCGCCGTTAATCATGAAAATATTTTCGTTGCCAAAACTCGCGACTCAGAGTCCGCGAAGCGCCTTTGCGAGGCGATCTCGCGCGTCGCGACATGCGTCACCGCGCCGATCATGCGCAATGCGTGAGTGCAGGAAAATACTTTCTGCATAGTGTTTTCCTGCAATCACTACTCTCGCAAACACCGATGATGCGCCCACTCTCCGCGATCGCGCGAACACGTCGTGCAGTGCGCTTGCGTCGCGCTCGCCAAGCGCACGTGCCTTGCTGCGTCAACACTTCTTTAAGCGAGACGCTGTTTTTTTCGTTGTGTTGGTGTATTCGGGATGAGTGTGCATTCGATCCCCGACTGCATGCAGCGATTAAAGCCATCTCACACATCGGAGGGCAACATGGCCAAGAAAGCGAAGAAGGCGAAGAAGGCGAAGAGCGCAGTGAAGAAGACTGCGAAGAAGACCCGCAAGGTCGCGAAGAAGAAGAAGTAACTTCGACTTCTGAAGTTGCCGGCTCCCTGAGAGCCGGCACGTCATCAGCGCCTCCTGGAGGTTCTGGTCGACGATAGAGGGTGTCGGCGAGACATCAGGTCAACGGTCGGATCGTTCTCTTGCACGGTCCGGCAGAAGAAACGAGTTTTCTTCGTTCGGTGCGGTGCCGGTTCTCCGGTTCTGCAATTTCACAGGCGGCCTTCGGGCCAACGTGGAATCTGGTCCTGACGTGTTCGCCGACGCCCTCGTTCGTTTGAGGCCGGGGTATTGCCGGCATTCCCATTCCCGACATCGCTGATCTGATTGCGACGTGGCCGCGCTGCGTTGGCCGTACTGCCTTTGGGCAGGCGAGGGCGCCTGCGGCGTTGTGCGCCGTCTCTCCATGCGCGGTGTCATCGCCCGGCTTCGACCGGGCGATCCAGTCCGCCGCAGCTTCCCGAGTGACGACGGCTGTCTCTGGCATGCCGGGTCACCCGCTTGGCGCCTTCGCTGAAGCTTCGGCGTGCCGAGACCGCAAGTCCCGGCGAAGCCTTGGCGTAGCCGGGTCGCGGGTGACGACAATGGGCGGCGTTGGGCCAGCCACCGCGCGCGATGGTTATCGTTCTCCGAAAATCCCAGGGTAAACCGAATCTAACGAACTGCAGAAGTGTTTGCAAAACAGGGACTTCTTGCATTTGCCACGCGGGCGCCGCGCGCTCGCGTTTACGTCTGCTTCATCGCGATACTTAAACTGCCATTCAAATTTGCCCGCCATCATCACCTCCAACAAGCCGGCAAACGGCATCGGGGATGAGTTGAACAGCGCACGGTCCCAGAAGGGATCATGCAAATCAAAGTTGGACGGGAGCCGCGCTCGGGGGAACGAGCCGGCACAAGAAAAAAGGGGATGCGTTATGTTTCAGGGTACTTTCGATCTCGATACGGCAACGCCGATCGATGCGGGCGCGCTGTCGGACGTGCTGTTCGAGCGCGGGATCTATTGGGCGAGCGGCCGCTCCGGCCTCGTCGATCTCGTCGCCGCGCATAAATGGTTCAACCTCGCCGCCCTCAAGGGCCGCAAGGACGCCGTGGCGCTGCGCCAGGAAGTTGCCGGGCAGATGTCGGAGTCCGAGATCTCGGCCGCGCAGCGTGAGGCGAGGGCGTGGGTGTCTGCTCACTGAACTGAGCGCCGCATCCGCACCCGTGTTTTCACGGGCGAGCCCGGTTGCGCTGAATCAAGTTCCTGCATCGTGCCGCCACCTACATCCGCGCGGCATGAGCGACTTCGATATCAATGAACAGTGGCTGCCGATTCAGATCGCCCCCGACGATTGCGATCTGGAACTCGGACGGCCGCACAAGACCGGCATTCTGCCGTTGACCTTCCCATGCCGCCGCAAGGCCGGCGTCTGGTTCAATGTCTGGGCCGGCGAGGCGGTGCTGATCGCGCCTTCGCATTGGCGGATCTGGCGGTCCGGCCGCTAGGTGCGGACACATCTATATAGAGACTGTGCGAATCGCCTGGCCCCGGCAGCACGCGAATCCTTCGTGAGGCTTGCGAGGCCGGCTACCTGTCAGCTTTCAGCTGAAGGAGCGTACGGATTTCGATTCTGCTGCCAGGTGATGGCGGAGAGGGAGGGATTCGAACCCTCGATACAGCTTGAGACCGTATGACGCTTTAGCAAAGCGTTGCCTTCAGCCACTCGGCCACCTCTCCGGTGCGAGCCTTATGCATCTAATTCGTTGGGCCGGTCAATTTGGAAGCGTGTGTTTTCGCTCGAATATTCCCAGCGATCTTCGAAACACGACGGTTTTCTCGCGGGGCGAGAGCGTAACGTCGCGATGATGGACACAGGTCTGGAACGTCCGGTGCGGGCGGCAAGGATAGTTTGTGCGTATGAGAGGCTTTTCTCTCATTTAAGGCACTGAATTTGCTGCAAGATCGAGATGGGACGGCTCGCGCCTGTGTCGAGGGCGAATCCCGCCGTCTCCATCAGCCCAACTGCCCCGATCCCGATAATCCCCGCTATCCGTATAGAGTGTTCGCCGCGCAGCCCTCGGCGCTGCCGTGGCCGCGCTTGCGCCAGGTAAAGGCTCGCGAAGGGGAGGCTGTGTCGTCTCCTTGAATCTCCTTCTGATTCCACGATTCGAGCGTGTCAGAGCCCGTGCACGCCAAGCTCCAGCCCGCGGTGCCTCAAGTGAGGAACTTTGAAGGCAAATGGAACCGCATAAAAAAATCAAATTAAAACAACGGCTTACGAGGTCGGTCCGATCACATCTGCGTGTTATTTGTGCAACACCCGCCGGAAAACAAGCTTCATTGGCCCGTTTCGGAGCGTTCTGTTGTTGTGTGTGCAAGGACGTTCGGTAATTGTGACTGAGCGACGGAGGGGGGCATCCCGAGGTCGTCCCGTTTTAGGTGGTTCGCTTAAGTCCCTCGCGTTCAGCGGGTGTGTCCGAAGGCGCGAAGCGACTAAGCGGTGAGTTAAGGGACAAGGGAACCAACCTTAGGGTGTTTCACCCAGCGGATCCGGAACCTTCCCTATAGAGCAAACTTGGAGGTTTAACATGAAGTTGGTTAAGAGCCTTTTGCTCGGTTCAGCGGCGGGTCTCATCGCTGTTGGCGGAGCACAGGCAGCCGATCTCCCCGTGAAGGCCAAAGCGGTCGAATACGTGAAGATCTGCTCCCTGTACGGTGCGGGTTTCTATTACATCCCGGGCACCGACACCTGCATCAAGCTGGGTGGTTACCTGCGCGCTGAAGTCGCGCTGGGCACCAACTCGGACTACAGCGGCGGTCTCAACGTTTCGAGCCAGAACGCCAACGGTTCGCGCAACCGTCTGACGAACTACTACACCGCTCGCGCTCGTGAAGATCTCAACATCGACACGCGCACCGCGACCGAGTACGGCGTCGTCCGTACCTTCTTCGACGGCGTGTTCTCCTGGACGACCGGCAACTACGCCGGCAGCAACAGCGGAACCGGCGGCACCGTCTACAGCGGCGCTCTGGCTGCTGGCACCAACCCGCTCACCGGCGCTACGACCTTGTATGGTTCGGCCTCGGGGTCCGTCAACCAGACGGACAGCAACACCTCGGGCGGTTCGCTCGGCGTGTACTATGCCTTCATCCAGTTCGCCGGCTTCACGATGGGTAAGGCCGTGTCGCAGTTCGACGCGCCCTGGACCAACTATCCCGGCAACAACTTCGACAGCCTCGTCGGCGGCAGCGGCACGGTCACTGGTGTCAACCAGTTCACCTACACCGCTGATTTCGGTCAGGGCGTGACGGCGGCCTTCTCGGCTGAAGACGTCTCCTCCTACTATCAGGCCGGCAACCTCAACATGACCGGCGCGTCCGCATACGGCATGCTGCAGGGTGCCTACGGCACCAACGCCATCGGCGGCACGCGTTCGCCGAACCTCGTTGGTATGGTGCGTGTCGACCAGGCTTGGGGTCTCTTCCAGGCGTCGGTTGCTGCGCATGACAACCACGTTGGTTACTACGGCGCTTCCGAGCCGACCGGCCATCCCGACGACAAGTGGGGTTGGGCTGTTCAGCTGGCACTGTCGATCAAGAACATCCCGACTGGTGCGGGTGACGTGATCAACATTTCGGGCGTCTACACCGACGGCGCGACCCGCTACAACTTCCAGAACCTGGCGGGCAGCACCTACTCGATGTTCGGCAGCTCGGGCATCGCCTACCAGAGCATTGGCTTCGCCACCGCTCCGGACACGGTGTACGTGACCGGCAGCTCGCAGGAAACCGTCAAGACCTGGGGCTTCCGTGGCGCTTACACCCATAACTGGGATCCCTACTGGAACACCGCGATCTACGGTGCCTACGCTCAGGCTCAGTACGGTACGCTCGCCAAGACCACGCTTTGCGGCGCGGCTGGCACCGGCGGTGTGTTCGGTGGTGTTGCTGGCGTGACTGGCTGTAACCCGGACTTCGCGATCGGCCAGGTGGGTATCATCACCCGCTGGACCCCGGTCAAGAACCTGACGTTCTCGGCTGACCTCGCCTGGACCCACCTCGACCAGAAGTACTCTGGCACGGTGACCCCGGCCGCTCTGATCGCTGTTCCGGCCAAGCCGGCTGCGACCTACGAGCTGAAGGATCAGGACTCGCTCGTTCTGCTCCTCCGCGCTCAGCGCAACTGGTAAGTTCGGTCTAACGACCTGACAGAAGCCCCGGCGGGAAACCGCCGGGGCTTTTCTTTTTGATGGGTTGCTTTGGTGGTCGAGGGACGGACGGTGGTCGCCCGGCAAGAGTAGCAAAGACGATCGCGGTGTCGGCTCTTGATACGAAAAAGGCCGCCAAAAGAGGCGGCCTCCTGGAGTCAAAGCCGAAACCGTTCTTATTTCAGATCGAGGGCCCGGCAATAATAGGAGCTCTCGATATCCGTCCAGCCCCTCTCCATCCTGTTACTTCGGCACTCGTAGAAGGTCTTGAAGTTGAGAACGTTTCTGCAACCGTTGACCGCCGCACCGGAAAGAGAGCACCCGACATAGGGGCTGTTGCTTGTCTTTGCCGCGACTTGCTGAATGGGGGCGGCGTTCATCGGCCCGATCAACAGGGCGGTAAGAGACAGAACGGACACTGCCAGCATCTTCATTAGCCTTCCTCCTTTTTGTTGCCCGGGACAGCAGATGTCCATCCCGAACGGATGCTATCAAGGCGAGCATCGCGTGTCTCGCTCAATCCAGCGGGGGATGATGACGGGGCGGGTTTCCGCTTCGAAAGACGGCGCCGCTACTCAACGGTGCCGGCGCCGCGGCGCAGGTCAGCCTCGATCTGCAAGCGCGTGCCGCCGCCGAAGCGGGCGCGGTAGACCTGCAGGTTCTCCATGATCCGCTGCACGTAGTTGCGGGTTTCGGAGAACGGAATCAGTTCGACCCAGTCGACCGCGTCGACCTTGGGGTCGCGCGGATCGCCGTAGCGATCGACCCACTTCTTCACGCTGCCGCGGCCGGCGTTGTAGGCGGCGAAGGTCATGATGTAGGAGCCGCGATAATCCTCGAGCAGCCCGCCGAGCTCGGCCGAGCCGAGCGTGGCGTTGTAGACCGAATCGTTCTTCAGCCGGCCAAGGTCGTAGGTCGCACCGTGCCGCTTGCAGACATAGCGCGCGGCGTCCGGCGTCACTTGCATCAGCCCGTAGGCTTGCGCCGGCGAGACCACGGCGGGGTTGAACGCGCTTTCCTGCCGCGCGATGGCATAGACGATGCTGCGCTCGACCTCGGGGCCGATCGGCGTGAACTGTGGAATGCCGTTGACGGGATAGGCGTAGAAGTCGAACGGCAGGCCGCGGTTCAGCGCGGCCTTGCCGAGCAGCAGCATGCCGCGTGCGTCGCTGTAGCGCTGGGTCAGCTCGCCGAGGCCGGTGAGCGCCTCGGGATCGCCGTTCTCGCCCATGTCGGCGAGAACAGGCACCGCCATCTCGCGCTCGTCGAGCTCGTAGAGCAGTTGCGCAGCGCGCACGATCTCGAGCCGCTCGGCGCCGCGGCCGCGCGGCTGGCTGTTGAGCTCGATCTGCGGCAGGCCGAGCTTGGCGCGCGCGAGCTGGCCGTAATAGCTGGTGGATTGCTCGGCGGCGCGCGCATAGGCGTTGCGCGCCTCCTGCTGGCGGCCGGCGGCTTCCGCCGCGCGGCCCTGCCAGTAGCCGGCGCGCGCCAGCGTGGTCGGATTGACGCTGCTGACACCGATGCGGGCAAAATGCTGGGCGGCGGTGGCGGGATCATTGAGGAAGCGCAGCGCAATCCAGCCCGCGGTGAACTCCTGCTCGGTCTTGTAGATGTCGCGCGAGGGCAGGGCCGCATCGCGCGCGATCAGATAGGCGCTGCGGAATTCCTCGGTGTCGATCATCTTGCGTGCCAGCAGGCGCCGCTCGATCCACCATTCGTCGAGATTGTAGAGCCGGTTCGGATCCTTCGGTGCCGACAGCATGAGCTGGGCGGCTTCGGCAAACTTCTCCTCGCGGCGCAAGAGCTGGATCTTGCTGAAGATGAAGCCGGGATCATTGTGCAGCTCGCGCGGTACGGCCTCGAGCAGCGCGTGTGCGTTTGGCGCCTTCTTGACGGCGGCGATGCGGGCCTTGGCGAGTGCGACATAGCCGGCACCGAGGCGCTTGGCGGCGCGCAGCGCGGCCTCGTTCTCGCTGCCATAGAGCAGCGTGTCCATCCGCGCCTTCTGATCGCCCGGCGTGAGCAACGCGCCAAACTGGTCAAGCGCATTGTTCTCGGTATCTTCCGACATCGGATCGCTGCGCCAGGCCTCGCGCACCAGCCGCTCGGCATTGGCGCGGTCGCCACGCGCCAGCATCGCCCTGGCGAGCGTGAAGCGGCCCTTGGCGGAAACGGGGGATTCGTTCTCGAACCACGACCACCCGACCGAATCGTCGCGCCTGTCGTCCCACATGGCGGCCTCGAGGCGGCGACGCAGGAAGGTCTGCGACGGCCAGCTCGGATTGGCGGAGAGGAAGGCGCGATAGCGCTCGACGGTCGCACCATTGTCCTCGCTGCGCAGGATGATCCACTCCGCAAGCTTTCGCGCGACCGGATCCGAGATCGAGGCTGCTTCGTTGGTGGCATCGCCCGGCTTGCGCTTGCGCACGAGCTCGATGACGCTCTCCAGCGTGTCCTTGTCGGCTTGCGACGTCGACGAGGTTGCCGCGACGGCGGCCGGTGTGACCGGCTTGCGCGGTGCGGCGTGCTGACGGGTCGCGGGCGCGAGGACGGGCGCTGGAATTGGTTTGGCGGCGGCTGCCGGCGCGGTCGGCCTGACGGTGGCCGTCACGGCCGGCGCGGGTGCGGCTTTGGGGGGCGAGCCGCTGGCGGTCGGTTTTGATTTTGGCGCGGGGGCCGCGGCTGCGGGCTTGTCCTTCGCGGGATCCTTGCCGGCGCTTTTGCCGGCATCCTTACCGGCGTCCTTGGCCGGCTTCTTCGCAGCATCCTTGGCGGGGGCGCTTGCCGCTCCCTTGTTCGCTCCCTTGTCTGCTCCCTTGGCCGCGTCCTTGCCGGTTCCCTTGGTAGTTCCCTGGGTGGTTCCCTTGGCCGATCCCTTCGCTGTGTCCTTGGCTGCAGGCTTCGCAGTGTCCTTGGGCCCTTCCGCGGGCGTCTCGTTGGACTTGGCCAGCGCGGCGCAGCCGATCGACAGCCCTGCCATCAGGCTCACAACCAGACCTGCGGATCGCCATGCGGCACGAGGAAAGGAGGTCACGGCGTTTCGTCGCCCCGAATCAGTGATGTGGCTCAAGATCTATCTGTACAAGATCTGGCTGTATTTGATTGAATATGCGGACAAAATACCAACAGCCGCTTACCTTTGCCGGGTTTGCACCACCACCGCGGCAAAATCGCGGCCTAAACGGTGCGTCACGCGGAAGCGGCCCTTTTACCGGCGGGATAGACCCGGTATGAAAGGGGCTTGCTCTCAAGATTGCCGCGTACGGAGGAAGTCCATGGCAGCCAAGACGAAATTCCGGGGGTCGTTCACCGCCTTGGTCACGCCGTTCAAGAACGGCTCGCTGGACGAGGCGGCGTTCCGCTCCCTGGTCAACTGGCAGATTTCCGAGGGCACCAACGGCCTGGTCCCGGTCGGCACCACCGGCGAGAGCCCGACGCTCAGCCATGACGAGCACAAGAAGGTCGTCGAATGGTGCATCGCTGAAGCCAAGGGCCGCGTGCCCGTGATTGCCGGTGCCGGCTCGAACTCGACCAAGGAAGCGATCGAGCTCGCCCAGCACGCCGAGAAGGCCGGCGCGGATGCCGTGCTGATCGTGACGCCGTACTACAACAAGCCGACCCAGGAAGGCATGTACCAGCACTTCAAGGCGATCAACGATGCGATCGGCATTCCGATCATCATCTACAACATCCCGCCGCGTTCTGTGATCGACATGTCGGTCGACACCATGAAGCGGCTGTGGGAGCTGAAGAACATCGCCGGCGTCAAGGACGCCACCGCCAGCATGGTTCGCGTCTCGCAGCAGCGCGCCGCGATGGGCGAGGACTTCAACCAGCTCTCGGGCGAGGACGCGACCATCCTCGGCTACATGGCGCATGGCGGCCACGGCTGCATCTCGGTGACCTCGAATGTCGCGCCGCGGCTGTGTTCGGAGTTCCAGGCCGCCTGGGCGAAGGGCGATCACGCCACCGCGCTGAAGCTGCACGACAAGCTGATGCCGCTGCACAACAACCTGTTCATCGAAAGCAATCCGGCGCCGATCAAGTACGCGATGTCGCTGCTCGGCAAGCTCGACGAGACGCTGCGGCTGCCGATGGTGCCGGTCACCGAGCCGACGCGCGTTGCCGTGCGCAGTGCCATGGTGCACGCTGGCTTGATCAATTGATGCGCTAGCGCGTCCGGGGAGCTGTTCATGAGCGTCGAGGAAAAGGGCACGCGGATTCTCAAGGAGTTCCGCGAGTTTGCCGTCAAGGGCAACGTCGTCGATCTCGCGGTCGGCGTCATCATCGGCGCGGCGTTCGGCGCAATCGTCACGTCGCTGGTCGGCGACGTGATCATGCCGATCATCGGCGCGATCACTGGCGGCCTCGACTTCTCGAACTACTTCACTCCATTGTCGAAGGCGGTGACCGCGACCAACCTGGCGGACGCGAAAAAGCAAGGTGCGGTGCTTGCTTGGGGCAGCTTCCTCACGCTGACGATCAACTTCATCATCGTCGCTTTCGTGCTGTTCCTGGTGATCCGCGCCATCAACACGCTGAAGCGCAAGGAGGAGGCGGCGCCCGCGGCTCCGCCAAAACCGTCCGCGGAGGTCGAGCTGCTGACCGAGATCCGCGATCTCCTCAAGAAGTGACGCGCGCGCTTCATCCAAACTGTTAGCTTACGTGCGCATCTCGATCAGGTTTGTCCGTCATGGCCGATAAGAACGAACGTCCTATCAAGGTCATGGCGGAGAATCGCAAGGCCCGCTTCAACTATGCGATCGAGGATACGATCGAGGCCGGCATTGCGCTGACCGGCACCGAGGTCAAGTCGATCCGCAACGGCAAGAGCACGATCGCGGAGTCCTACGCCGATTCCAAGGACGGCGAGATCTGGCTGATCAACGCCACCATTCCCGAATACCTCCAGGGCAACCGCTTCAATCACGAGCCCAAGCGGCCGCGAAAGCTGCTGCTGCATCGCCGGCAGATCAACAAGCTGATGGGCGCGGTCGACCGTGAGGGCATGACGCTGATCCCGCTCAAGCTCTATTTCAACGAGCGCGGTCGCGCCAAATTGCAGCTCGCGGTTGCAAAGGGCAAGAAATTGCACGACAAGCGCGAAACCGAGAAGAAGCGCGACTGGAGCCGAGAGAAGGGCCGCCTGATGCGGGCGAGGGGATAGCGGCAAGAGGATTGCGGATGTCGCAGAAGAACCTGCTCGAGGTCGATTGGACCCAGATTCCCGCGCCGACCGATGACGGTGGCGCCGCGCATCTGAAGGGCCTGACCTTTCCTTCGGTCAGCCTGCTCGCGACCGACGATACCTCAGTGACATTGTCGGCGCTGCGCGGCCGAACCGTGGTGTTTGCCTATCCCCGCACCGGCGAGCCCGGCAAGATCGCCCTGGTGGACGATTGGGACATGATTCCGGGCGCGCGCGGCTGTACCCCGCAGACTTGCGCGTTTCGCGATTTGTTTGCCGAGCTGAAGGCCGCCGGCGCTGCGCAAGTGTTCGGCCTCTCGACCCAGAGCAATGCCTACCAGACCGAGATGGCGTCGCGGCTGCATCTGCCGTTTCCGGTGCTGTCGGACGAGAAGCTGGCGCTGACGCGCGCGCTGAATTTGCCGACCATGGACGTCGCGGGCCTGACGCTGATCAAGCGCCTCGCGCTGATCATCGACGATGCCAGGATTTCGCATGTGTTCTACCCGGTGTTTCCGCCCGACCGGAATGCCGGCGATGTTCTGGACTGGCTCAAGCGCAATCCTGCCAAGGCTAATCCCGCCAAGGCCTAGCCTCAGGGCTAGTCGAGGTCGGTCTTGATCTTCGCGAACACCGACCGGAACATGTCGGTCGTCAGCACGCCGGTATTCGTGTTGTAGCGCGAGCAATGATAGCTGTCGTAGAGCTTGAACGCACCGGCCTGGTGCACCGCGCCGTGCCCGAAAGGCGCCTGCGAGGCCTTCAGATTCAGCGGTTTGAGCACCGTGTCGTGCGCAATTCGCCCGAGGGCCACGATCGCGCGCAGGTTCGGCATCGTCGCGAGATTTGCTGCGAGAAACTGACGGCAGGTGTTGATCTCGACCGGCAGCGGCTTGTTCTGCGGCGGCACGCAGTGGACGGCATTGGCGATCCGGCAGTCGACCAGCTTCAGCCCGTCGTCGGGCCGCGCCTGATAGTTACCCTTGGCAAAGCCGTATTCGAGCAGCGTGGCGTAGAGCAGGTCGCCGGCGTAGTCGCCGGTGAACGGCCGGCCGGTGCGGTTGGCGCCTTGCATGCCCGGCGCCAGGCCAACGATCAGCAGACGTGCCTTGATGTCGCCGAAGGGCGGGACCGGGGCGTTGTGCCACAACGGCTCGCGCGCGCGGTTCGCCTCGCGAAAGGCGACCAGGCGCGGACAGAGCGGACAGTCACGGTCGGGGACGAGGGTGGGGGGCTGGCGGGTTGACCGGGCCGCCTCACTCCTCGAAGTCGTCATCACCCCTCGGCGCCATCGTGGTTGCGCGCTGGAGGAACTGCGGGGCGTGGTGGCGGGCCTCGCGATCGCCGCGATCACGCGGGGCGGGGCGTTCGGACGGGTCGCGGCCGAGCTTGGATTGCAGCTCGACGAGGTCGGTGAAGACATCGGCCTGGCGGCGCAGCTCGTCAGCGATCATCGGCGGCTGGCTGGCGATGGTGGAGATCACCGTGACCCGGACGCCGCGGCGCTGTACGGCCTCGACCAGGGAGCGGAAGTCGCCGTCACCCGAGAACAGCACCATCTGGTCGATGTGCTCGGCGAGCTCCATGGCGTCGACCGCAAGCTCGATGTCCATATTACCTTTGACCTTGCGGCGGCCGGAGGCGTCGATGAACTCCTTGGTCGCCTTGGTCACAACGGTGTAGCCGTTGTAGTCGAGCCAGTCGATCAAGGGACGGATCGAGGAGTATTCCTGATCCTCGATGATGGCGGTGTAGTAGAACGCCCGCAACAGTGTCCCGCGGCTCTGAAACTCCTTCAGCAGTCGCTTGTAATCGATGTCGAAGCCCAGAGTTTTCGCCGTCGCGTAGAGATTGGCTCCATCGATGAAGAGCGCGATCTTGTCGGTAGAGGAAGGTGACATTCAGTTTGCTCGCGTAGAGTTCATGATTGATCGTTTATTGTTGGCGGCAGCAAGCCGCGCAGTCCTAAAGTGCCGCCGAGTCCCGTCGAAACCGCAAATCCGGAGAAGTCGGGGCAATCAAGGTATAGTTATGGCGGACGCTCATACACCCGGCGCCACCCTCGATGGCAGCCCGGGAAACCACCCGTCCCAGCCCCAATGTGGGGGTAGCAGAGCCGTTTGGCGAGGCCAAATCACAAATTGGCCTTGCGAAACTGCCCCGGTCCCTATAACTAGCCCCAATCATCCACATATTTCGTCCCACCCACAACGGAGCGACAGTCCATGGCTCGCGTCACCGTAGAAGATTGCATCGACAAGGTCGACAACCGGTTTGACCTGGTCCTGCTGGCCGCCCACCGTGCCCGCATGATTTCGTCAGGTTCACAACTAACGGTTGACCGCGATAACGACAAGAACCCTGTTGTATCTTTGCGTGAAATTGCCGACACGACCATCTCTCCGGAGGACCTCCGCGAGGAGCTGGTGCACTCGCTCCAGAAGTTCGTCGAAGTCGACGAGCCCGAGCCCGATACGGTGCCGCTGATCGGTTCCGCCGGCGCCAGTGTCGATGCCGACGATACTGAAGTTGCCGTTGAGCGCATGACCGAAGAGGAGCTCCTGAAGGGCCTCGAAGGCCTCGCGCCGCCGGAAGAGCAGCCCGAGGAAGACGAGTAAATCGTCCCGTCGCAATCGTCGACTTCTTGTGATCTTATCAGAGGCCCGAACCCGCGTTCGGGCCTTTGCTTTTGTTGGCGTTTTCGTGGTTACCATAGCGTTGCCGGTTCGCGCCGCGCATCTGTCATCGAATTGATCGGACGCGCGCGTGATCGGAGCTAGGATGTATACAACGGACTGTCTCGTGGTCCGTTTGAAGGCAGGATGGCATGGTGTATCGGCGCCGGAGACCAACGCAGATGCTGGCCGCAACCGAATCGGTTGCGGTGGCTCCGACTGCGCCGGTGGCTCGTCCGGCGAAGCCCCGCGCGCGCATGATGCGTCAATATGACCTCGTCGAACGCGTTAGGTCCTACAATCCCAACACCAACGAAGATCTGCTGAACCGCGCCTATGTCTACGCCATGAAGGCGCACGGCTCGCAGACGCGGGCCTCGGGCGATCCGTATTTCTCGCACCCGCTCGAAGTCGCGGCGATTCTCACCGACCTCAAGCTCGACGACGCCACCATCGTGGCTGCACTGCTGCATGACACGATCGAGGACACCGAAGCGACGCGGGCCGAGATCGACCAGATCTTCGGGCCCGAGATCGGCGCACTGGTCGAGGGCCTGACCAAGCTGAAGCGGCTGGAGCTGGTGTCGCGGGAGGCCAAGCAGGCCGAGAACCTGCGAAAATTGTTGCTGGCCATTGCCGACGATGTTCGCGTGCTGCTGGTCAAGCTCGCCGACCGCCTGCACAACATGCGCACGCTGGATTTCGTGCCGACGGAATCACGCCGCCGCATCGCCGAGGAGACGCTCGACATCTATGCGCCGCTGGCCGGGCGCATGGGCATGCAGGAAATGCGCGAGGAGCTGGAGGACCTGTCCTTCCGCACCCTCGATCCCGAAGCCTATTCGGTGGTGATGCAGCGGCTCGACGCGCTCGCCGAGCGCAACCGCAATCTGATCGGCGAGATCGAGGACCAGCTCTCCAACAATCTGCGTCACCGCGGCCTCGGCGCACGGGTCTATGGCCGTCGCAAGAAGCCCTTCTCGATCTGGACCAAGATGGAGCGCAAGTCGGTCGGCTTCGAGCAATTGTCCGACATCTTCGGCTTTCGCGTCGTCGTCAACGATATCGAGGCCTGCTATCGCGCGCTCGGCATCGTCCACACCACCTGGCCGGTCGTGCCGGGGCGCTTCAAGGACTACATCTCGACGCCGAAGCAGAACGACTACCGCTCGATCCACACCACGGTGATCGGCCCCGGAAATCAGCGGGTCGAGCTGCAAATCCGCACCGAGGCGATGGACCAGATCGCCGAGCGCGGTATCGCCGCGCACGTGTTTTATAAAGAAGGCGTGGGATCGCCGACCGAGTTTCTCAAGCGCGAGTCCACCGCGTTTGCCTGGCTGCGGCACACCATCGGCATCCTCTCGGAGAGCGCGAACCCGGAGGAATTCCTCGAGCACACCAAGCTCGAGCTGTTCCACGACCAGGTGTTCTGCTTCACCCCAAAGGGCAAGCTGATCGCGCTGCCGCGCCATGCCAATGTGATCGACTTTGCCTATGCTGTGCATACCGACGTCGGCAACAGCGCGGTGGGCTGCAAGATCAACGGCAAGTTCTCGCCGCTGTCCTCGGAACTCCAGAATGGCGACGAGGTCGAGGTGCTGACCTCGGAAGCGCAATCGGCGCCGCCGTCGGCCTGGGAAACGCTCGCGGTTACCGGCAAGGCGCGCGCCGCGATCCGACGCGCCACACGTACCGCGGTGCGCGACCAGTATGTCGGCCTCGGCCGGCGCATCGTCGAGCGCCTGTTCGAGCGCGCCAAGATCGAATACGCCGACGACAAGCTCAAGGGCGCGCTGCCGCGCCTCGCGCGCACCTCGATCGAGGACGTCATGGCGGCTGTGGGGCGCGGCGAGATCAAGGCCTCCCACGTCGCGCGCGCGATGTATCCCGATTACAAGGAGGAGCGCATCGCGCGCTATGGCGTCAAGAAGGGGCAGGGGCTTGCCGCCAAGCTCAAGGAGAAGTCGCCGGAGCCGCCGCGCAGCCCGGTCGCCATTCCGATCGGTGGCAACAATTCCGACCTGCCGGTGAAGTTCGCGCCGAACGGCGGCGCAGTGCCCGGCGACCGCATCGTCGGCATCGTCACGCCGGGCGAGGGCATCACGATCTATCCGATCCAGGCGCCGGCGCTGAAGGATTTCGAGGAGGAGCCGGAGCGCTGGCTCGACGTCCGCTGGGACATCGAGGACTCCGCGCCGCAGCGCTTCCCGGCCCGCATCAAGGTCGAGAACGTCAACGAGCCCGGCGCGCTGGCGCAGATCGCGACCGTGATCGCCGAGCATGACGGCAACATCGACAACATCAGCATGCAGCGCCGTTCGCCTGACTTCACGGAGACGACGATCGATCTCGAAGTCTACGACCTGAAGCACCTGAGCGCGATCCTGGCCCAGTTGCGCGCGAAGGCCGTCGTCGCCCGCGTCGAACGTGTTAATGGATAGACGCCTGTCGTATCCGTCTGTCCTTCTGAATTTGTGAGCCTTGCAATGCCCGCTTCTCCGCTCCGCCTCGGCGTCAATATCGACCACGTCGCGACCGTCCGTAATGCACGCGGCGGCCGCCATCCCGATCCGGTGCGCGCCGCGCTGCTGGCGATCGAGGCCGGCGCCGACGGCATCACGGCGCATCTGCGCGAGGATCGCCGGCACATCCGCGACGAGGACATGGCGCGGCTGAAAGCCGGGATATCCAAGCCGCTCAATTTCGAGATGGCGGCGACCGATGACATGATGCGCATCTCGCTCGCCACCAAGCCGCACGCGGTGTGCCTCGTGCCCGAGCGCCGGCAGGAGGTGACGACCGAAGGCGGGTTGGATGTGGTCGGCCAGCACAATGCACTCGCACCCTATATCGCTCGGCTGAACGATGCCGGCATCCGCGTCTCGCTGTTCATCGCCGCCGATCCCGCGCAGATCGAGATGGCGGCGCGGCTGCGTGCGCCCGTGATCGAGGTCCACACTGGCGCCTGGTGCGATGCCGTCGTCGACGGCCACACGGAGAAGGCCGAGGCGGAGTGGAAGCGGATCGTTGCGGGCGTGAAGCTCGCCAAGGATGCGGGGCTCGAGGTTCATGCCGGCCACGGGCTCGATTATGCGACGGCGGAGACGATCGCGGCGCTGCCTGACATCATGGAGCTCAACATCGGCTACTACATGATCGGCGAAGCGCTGTTCGTCGGTCTTGCCGAGACGGTGCGCAGCATGCGCGCGGCGATGGACCGCGGCCGGAGCCGGGCATGATCATCGGCATCGGCTCCGACCTGATCGACATCACCCGCATCGCCAAGGTGATCGAGCGCCATGGCGAACGCTTCCTCGACCGCATCTTCACCGCAGCCGAGCGCGCCAAGGCGGAGCGGCGCGCCAAGAACGAGAAGATGGTGGTGGCGACCTATGCCAAGCGCTTCGCCGCCAAGGAGGCCTGCTCCAAGGCACTCGGCACCGGGATCCGGCGCGGCGTCTGGTGGCGCGATATGGGGGTGGTCAATTTGCCGGGAGGGCGGCCGACCATGCAGCTGACCGGCGGGGCGCTGGCCCGGCTCCAGGCCCTGACCCCTGACGGCTTCGAGGCGCGGATCGACCTGTCGATCACCGACGACTGGCCGCTCGCCCAGGCCTTCGTCGTCATTTCGGCCGTCCCGCTGGCCAAGCCCTGACCGTCGCGCGTGAATTTTATAATTCGTATTAAAAATCAATGCTTTATGCAGTTTTGATGCGATCCTTGATTGCGTGACCTCCGACAACCGTCTAAAAGTCCGCGGACGCAAATCAGGCTGGGCGAATTCGGCTTTACGCCGGAATTGGCCCTCATTATCAGAATCAGGACAATCTCCTTGGGCTGCGAACGATGGGCTGTTCGCGGGAGGAGGGCGCTCTGTGACCGCCGGCCGGAATTGAGAGAGCAATGAGCGTGACTTCGGGAACGAAAACTGAGAGCGGCGTCGGCGAAACGATCCGGGTCGTGATCCACGCTCTCCTGATCGCGCTGGTGATCCGCACCTTTCTGTTCCAGCCCTTCAACATCCCGTCCGGCTCGATGAAAGCGACGCTGCTGGTCGGCGACTATCTGTTCGTCTCGAAATATTCCTACGGCTATAGCCACTACTCGATCCCGTTCTCGCCGCCGCTGTTCTCGGGGCGGATCTGGGGCTCGGACCCGAACCGCGGCGACATCGTCGTGTTTCGCCTGCCCAAGGACGACTCCACCGACTACATCAAGCGCGTGATCGGGCTTCCCGGCGACCGCGTCCAGATGAAGGACGGGCTGCTCTACATCAATGACACGCCGGTCGAGCGGCAGCGCATGAGCGAATATGTCGGCGAGGATCCCTGCGGCGCCGAAAGCGGCGCGATTTCGCGGGTGAAGCGCTGGAAGGAGACGCTGCCGAACGGGGTGTCCTACGAGACGCTGGATTGCGCCGACAACGGCTACATGGACACCACCAACGTCTACACGGTGCCATCGGGCCATTTCTTCATGATGGGGGACAACCGCGACAACTCCACCGACAGCCGCTTCCTTGGCCAGGTCGGGTATGTGCCGCAGGAGAATTTGATCGGCCGCGCCCAGATGATCTTCTTCTCCATCGGCGAAGGCGAGCATGCCTGGATGTTCTGGCGCTGGCCGTGGTCGGTGCGCTGGAATCGGTTCTTCAAAATCGTCCGATGAAAGACGAAGCCAAGGACATCGCGACCCAAACGATCGAGGCGCAAGCCGCTCCTGAGGGCGAAGCTGCACCGAAGACGCCTGCGAAGAAGAAGCGGGTACGCAAGGCCAAGGCGACTGACGCGAATGCGGCACTCGAGGCGCGCATTGGTTACAGCTTTGCGGATCCGAACCAGCTGATCCAGGCGATCACGCATGTCTCGGCGCTGAAGTCTGGTCGCAAGCGCGGCGACAGCTACCAGCGGCTTGAATTCCTCGGCGACCACGTGCTCGGCCTCGTCGTCTCCGACATGCTCTATCACGCTTTCCCGAACGCCGATGAGGGCGAGCTGTCCAAGCGCCTTGCCGAACTCGTGCGCAAGGAAAGCTGCGCCGATGTCGCCAAGTCGCTCGGTCTGCTCGACGACATCAAGCTCGGTTCGGTCGGTTCCAGCGCCGATGCCCGCCTGCGCAAATCCATACTCGGTGACATCTGCGAGGCCGTGATCGGCGCCATCTTCCTCGACGGCGGCCATGCGGCGGCATCCGAGTTCGTCAAGCGCAACTGGACCGAGCGCATGCACAAGCCGCGGCGTCCCTTGCGCGATCCCAAGACCGTGCTGCAGGAATGGGCACAGGGGAAGGGATTGCCGACGCCTGTTTACCGCGAGGTCGAGCGTACCGGCCCGCATCACGATCCGCAATTCCGCGTCGCTGTGGACCTGCCGGGACTGGCGCCCGCGGAAGGTGTCGGCGGCAGCAAACGAGCGGCCGAGAAGGTGGCGGCCTCAGTCATGATCGAACGAGAAGGCGTTGGCGGCGGCAATGACGGCTGAAACAAGCGGTGAGGCGGCCGCCGCGACGCGCTGCGGCTTCGTCGCGCTGATCGGCGCGCCCAATGTCGGCAAGTCCACGCTGGTCAACGCGCTGGTCGGGGCCAAGGTCACGATCGTCTCGCGCAAGGTGCAGACCACGCGCGCACTGATCCGCGGCATCGTCATCGAGAACAATGCGCAGATCATCCTGGTCGATACGCCCGGCATCTTCCTGCCCAAGCGACGACTCGACCGAGCCATGGTCTCGACCGCCTGGAGCGGCGCGCATGATGCCGATCTGGTCTGTGTGCTGATCGACGCCAAGGCCGGAATCGACGAGGAAGCCGAGGCGATCCTCACCAAGGCCGCGAGCGTCAATCACGACAAGATCCTTGTCATCAACAAGGTCGACCTGGTCCAGCGCGAGAAGCTGCTGGCGCTGGCACAGGCCGCCAACGAGCGCATGAAGTTCGCCAAGACCTTCATGGTCTCGGCGATCTCGGGCGACGGCGTCGACGACATTCGCAGCACGCTTGCCGAGATGGTGGCCCCGGGCCCGTTCCTCTATCCCGAAGACCAGATGTCGGACGCGCCGATGCGACATCTCGCGGCCGAGATCACCCGCGAAAAGATCTATCGCAAGCTGCACCAGGAATTGCCCTATCAGTCCACGGTCGAGACCGACAAGTGGGAGGAGCGCAAGGACAAGTCGGTGCGGATCGAGCAGACGATCTTCGTCGAGCGTGAAAGCCAGCGCAAGATCGTGCTCGGCAAGGGCGGTGCCACCATCAAGTCGATCGGCGCGGACTCGCGCAAGGAGATCGGCGAGATCCTGGGCGTGCCGGTGCATCTGTTCCTGTTCGTCAAGGTGCGCGTGAACTGGGGCGACGATCCCGATCGCTATCGCGAGATGGGCCTGGAATTTCCCAAAGAATAACCAAGAAAAGATCGGTATCCGATGAGCGTGCCCACGAACGTCCGGCGCTTCGAAGCGCTGCTCTATGCATCGTTGATGCTGGATGCGGTCTCGGTTGCGGTGCAGGATCGCACGCCCAGTGCCGAGATGACGGAGCAGATGATCATGACGGCGACGATGCTCGCCGGCGGGATGATCCTGCTGCTCGTCTACTTTGTCTGGCTCGCTGCGCATTGGCGCAAGAACTGGCCGCGCTGGGTGCTGGCCGCAGCCCTGGTGCTGTCGGTGATCTCGCTCGGCCAGATCATCGGCGAGAAGGGGATGGAGCTCGACAGCGCCATCGAGATCGTCTCCTGCGTGCTGACGACGATGGGGCTGTATTTCTCGTTCAGCGGCGACGCCCAGGGCTGGTTCAACGCGTGAGCTTTTGCGGGGCAAAGGCGCGCTGTTGCGCGCCGTGCCCACTCTAATCGCAGATGATCAAAATTGGTGGGCACGCTTCGCTTTGTCCACCCTGCGATCGCTCGAATTGCGCTAGACTTCCTCCCATGGAATGGACCGATGAGGGCATCGTGCTGGGCGTGCGGCGGCATGGCGAGAGCAGCGCCATCGTCGAGCTGCTCACGCGCGCACACGGCCGGCATCTCGGCCTTGTCCGCGGCGGCGCCGGCTCGCGGATGCGCCCCTTGCTGCAACCCGGCAACAGCGTCAGCGTCATCTGGCGGGCGCGGCTTGACGAGCATCTCGGCACCTACGCCATCGAGGGACTGAAGCTGCGCGCGGCGACGCTGCTGGGATCGTCCCATGGGGTCTACGGCGTTACTCACCTCGCCTCGATTGCGCGGCTCCTTCCCGAACGCGATCCGCACCAGGAGATATTTTCGCAGCTCGAACATTCGCTGGATGATTTCGACGACATCGGCAGCGCCGCCGTGCACGTCATTCATTTCGAGTTGGCGATGCTCGCCGAGCTCGGCTTCGGGCTCGCTCTTGAGAATTGCGCGGTAACCGGGGAGACCACGGACCTGATCTATGTCTCGCCCAAATCCGGCGGCGCGGTGTCGCGCGGTGCGGGCGAGCCGTGGCGCGACCGGCTGTTGCGGCTGCCGCCGTTCCTGCGCCAGGGCGAAACCGCGCGCGAACTCACGGATGAGGATCTCCAGGATGGCTTTCGGCTCACGGGCCTGTTCCTGTTGCGCCACGTGCTGGAACCGCGCGGGCAGGCCCATTCCGACGCGCGCGCCGGCTTCATCAATGCGCTGACGCGGCAGCAGGCGAAGGCCGCGCTTCCGGCGCCATGACCTGATCGCGCCTCTGCATTGCCTGAGAGCATGCTGTTCCCCGGAACGAAATTTGCTCAGCGACGTTGGCCGGGGAGGTTCCATTACGGGGACGGCCTAAATGTTAATCAGGGGATTTGCGCTATCAGCGGCGCTGTTTGCCTTCGCGCCTGATGCAATCGCAGGCGAGCCGCAGCCCGGCGTCTTTCGACGGGCCTCCTGCACCGTCGTCCGGTATTATGTGGCGAAATATTCGGCTGCT
This sequence comes from Bradyrhizobium sp. GW821-FHT13H05, assembly GCF_058804065.1. Taxonomy (NCBI): domain Bacteria; kingdom Pseudomonadati; phylum Pseudomonadota; class Alphaproteobacteria; order Hyphomicrobiales; family Nitrobacteraceae; genus Bradyrhizobium; species Bradyrhizobium sp. GW821-FHT13H05. The sequence goes on from NZ_JBXAPO010000007.1 coordinate 272,160, forward strand.
GCCGCAGAGACATGGGCCCGATCCCATGGGGCAACCGAGGCCGAAATCGAAACGGCTCGCCGTTGTGTGGCCAATGCACCGGCGCCGGCGCAGCCCAAGACGCAGCAGACCGTGACCGCTGGCTGGGCCGGGCAGTAGCCGTCCAAGGGAACCAATCGAGGGAACCGATCGATCGTTGCCGGATCGCTGCCACGGTTTAACCGGGCGGCACCGGAAGGCGATTGCTTGAGGAGGTGCGTCTTGCTCCCCTCCGAGGGAGCCGGGCTTAAGCTTGGGCCAGCCCGCCTGTTGAAACGGGGAGCGACATGATTCCCAAGGTCTGCGACGGACGCTCTCCGAACATCGCGAAATAATACTGCGAGAAGCGTCCGAGTTCGTAAAAGCCCTGCTGCATGGCGACCGCTGCAACCGTGGTCGTGCCCGGCGGGCTCTCCCGCAGGATGGAGTGGATCGTGCACAGGCGCTTGTGGCGCAGGAAGGTCACCGGGCCAAGCCCGAACACCTCCTGAAAGGCACGATGCAGCGTGCGTCGCGACACACCGAATGTGGCGCAAATCTCGGACACATGCACCGGCCGCGTGCCGGCCTCGTCCAGATACTCCTCGACCCTGCGGATCAGTCGTCTTGCCGAAGGAAGCCAGCCGCTGTCGTCGGGCGGCATTGACGAGATGACGTTGGCCGCCATGCATTCGACGATCGATCGCTTCCAGAAATCGGCGGTCGACGGGGTCAGTCCGTCGGTGTGGTTGCGCAGATGCGACATGATCCGCACCAGACGACGCGAGGCGACCGCACCGGTGTCGAGATCCGCGCGGAAATGCCCACGGCTGCGCCATGTGTCGGGATTGCTCAGACGTGCCTCTCCGCCGAACAGCGACGTTACCTCATGGAGATCGAAGCGCATCGCGGCGTAAGCGGATGCGCCATGAAAGACGCCGTCATGCTCTAGCAGCGGCGGTATCACGAGCACGTCGTTGAGCTGCATGTCGAACGACCAGTGGGCGACGCGCTGCTCGGCGGCCAGCAGCATTCCGATGATCAGCTTGTCGTCGCTGGAGGTGCGCTGCGTGCGCATGCCGACGTTGAAGGCACCGATGCTGAGAGAGAAATTGCCGATGCCGATATGGGACAGCGTCCCGCGCAGCCGCCCGCGTCCGAGCTGCATGACGTCGACGTGAGAGCCGTGCACGGCCTGGTGAAGGCCCTCGAATCCGTCGAGCTTCCGCGAATCAACCAGAAGGAACTGCCCCATGGCTGTACCCTTGTACTGAAGCGCGACAATTATGCGGCAGACAGCAAGCAACCACCACTACAACGCGAGGTGGATGCAGCGAACTGACTTCGCGTTTTGAGGCGAAAGATCGTCGAATTTGATGTGAACCAATTCCTACATAACGCTGCGGATTGAGGGATTTGCGAGATGTGTCGTTAAGCCTCACCGTTCGCCGCGTTGGACTGGCACAAACTGCACATCACAGCCGTTCAATCTTCGGATACCGTTTGCAACTTAAGCGATACCGGGCGGAAGCGCCTTGCAGATGGCAGAGCGCATGCGGCAGCTGGTTTGCCGCGCGCGCGAAAATGTGCGCGCGAAAGCGGAAGAGATGTTGACGCAACACGGCATCTTCATCTCCAGCCACCAAGCGCCAAGAAGAGGGGACCAGACAATGCGTCCGATGTGCCGGAAAATTTGCCGTCGTCGACGGCCGCTGAATTCCGTGCGGTAGCAATTGGTGGGATGCGCGTATCGGAGTTTCCACCATGCTGCGGGCGGACCTGGATCACTGCGAGTGGTTACCGGATGATTTGAAGACCGGCGAGATGGTCTTCATTCCCGGCGGCACCTTCCGCATGGGATCCGATCACCATTATCCCGAGGAAGCGCCGAGCCATCGCGTTTGCGTCGACGGCTTCTGGATCGATCGAACGCCGGTGACCAACCGGCAGTTCAAGCAGTTCGTCAACGCCACCGGCCATGTCACGGAGGCGCAGGTCGTCCCCGACCCCAAGGATTATCCCGGCGCGCTGAAGGAGATGCTTTACGCCGGCTCGCTGGTGTTCTCGCCGCTGCCGCGCATTACGGATTTGTCTGACTGGAGCCAGTGGTGGTCGTTCATGCGCGGCGCCAATTGGCGCCATCCCTATGGCCCGGGCAGCAATATCAAGGGCCTCGACGATCACCCAGTGGTGCACGTCTCCTACAGTGACGCGAGTGCCTATGCGCGCTGGGCCGGCAAGGAGTTGCCGACGGAGGCGGAGTGGGAGTTCGCCGCGCGCGGCGGTCTCGACGGTGAGGAATTCGCCTGGGGCGACGCGTTGATGCCGGGCGGCAAGCACATGGCCAATATCTGGCAGGGCAATTTTCCTGTCCAGAACCTCGGCGAGGATGGGTTCGAGCGTACCTCGCCGGTCATGGCCTTTCCGCCGAACGGCTACGGTCTCCACGACATGATCGGCAATGTCTGGGAATGGACCTCGGACTGGTGGTCGTCCAGACACGCGGCCGAGGCTGCGAAGCCATGCTGCATCCCGAAAAATCCGCGCGGTGGCCGGGAGGATGCGAGCTACGACCTGTGTCAACCAGACATCCGCATTCCACGCAAAGTCTTGAAAGGCGGCTCGCATCTCTGTGCGCCTAATTATTGCCGCCGCTATCGCCCGGCGGCACGGCACGCAGAGCCGATCGATACCTCGACGAGCCATGTCGGATTCAGATGTGTGGTGCGGTCACCGCTTTCCATTCAACACGAACAAGAAGGACGTACAGCAACGTAGGGAGTCGGGAATGAGTAACGAATTGGAGAACGACAACAATCAGTCGCGGGCTGACAAGTCGATCGATCGCAGAAATCTTCTTTTGGGGACGTCCTCCATCGTCGCCGCGGCGACGCTGACCTCGGAGGTCCTGGCGCAGGCGCAGAAGGCCGCGCCCGCACCGGCAGCAAGTCCGGCGGCGGGGACGCCTTCCGGACGCAAGCCGAACATCCTCGTGATCTTCGGCGACGACATCGGCCAGACCAACATCTCCGCCTATTCCTTCGGCGTGATGGGGTATCGCACCCCGAACATCGACCGCATTGCCAGGGAAGGCATGATGTTCACCGATTATTACGCCGAGCAAAGCTGCACGGCGGGGCGATCATCGTTCATCACCGGGCAATGCACGCTGCGCACGGGACTGTCCAAGGTTGGCATTCCCGGCGCAACTGTCGGCCTTCAGGCGCGCGATGCGACGATTGCGGAGCTGCTCAAGCCGCTCGGCTACGCAACCGGCCAGTTCGGCAAGAACCATCTTGGCGATCGCAACGAATATTTGCCGACTGTCCACGGCTTCGACGAATTCTACGGCAATCTGTATCACCTCAACGCCGAGGAGGATCCCGAGAACCGGTTCTATCCGCGTGATCCCGGCTTTCTCGAGACGTTCGGACCGCGCGGCGTGCTGCGCTGCAAGGCGAGCGATCGCGACGATCCGACAGAGCATCCGCGCTTCGGACGGGTCGGCAAGCAGATCATTGAGGATACCGGTCCGCTAACGAAAAAGCGGATGGAGACGATCGACGACGAGACATCGACCGCCGCCATCGACTTCATCAGGCGGCAAGCCCAGGCGAACACGCCGTTCTTCTGCTGGTTCAATTCCACCCGCATGCACTTTCGTACCCATGTGCGCGCCGAGCATCGCGACAAGCCCGGACTGACCTCGCGTACGGAATATGCGGACGGTATGATCGAGCACGATGCGACCGTTGGCACGGTCCTCAAGACCCTCGACGATCTCGGTATCACGAACGATACGATCGTGATCTACACGACCGACAACGGGCCGCACCAGAACTCCTGGCCCGATGCCGGCACCACTCCGTTCCGCAGCGAGAAGAACACCAATTGGGAAGGCGCGTTCCGTGTGCCATGCCTGGCCCGATGGCCCGGCCGTATTGCCGCCGGCTCCATATCGAACGAGATGTTCAGCGGCCTCGACTGGATGCCGACACTGCTGGCTGCCGCCGGCGATCCCGACATCAAGCAGAAACTTCTCACCGGCTATCAGACGGGCGGCAAGACCTACAAGGTTCACCTCGATGGCTACAGCCAGCTTGCCTATCTAACGGGTCAGCAGCAGGGCAGTGCGCGGAAGGAGTTCATCTACTTCAACGACGACGGTGACGTTGTCGCGGCCCGCGTCGAGAACTGGAAGATCGTGTTCGAGGAGCAACGCGCAACGGGAACGCTGCGGATTTGGGCCGAGCCATTCACCAAGCTGCGCGTCCCGAAATTCTTCAACCTCCGCTCCGATCCCTATGAGCGCGCCGACGTCACGTCCAATGTCTACTACGACTGGCTGATGTCAGATGCGGCGGGCGTCATTGTGGCGGGGCCAGCCATCGTCGGGAAGTTCCTGGCGACGTTCAAAGACTATCCGCCGAGCCAGCGGCCGTCCAGCTTCAGCATCGACCAGATGGTCGAGAAGATGCAGCAGAGCTTCGAATCGGTGCAGAGCAATTGATGGTGATGACCGTGATCATCCGCGCGGTTTTTGCCGTCCTGCTGATTGTCGGATGCTATGCGAACAGTGCGGCGGCTCAGTCGCCGCACTCAGATCCGCTGCCGTCCTGGAACGATGGTGTGGCGAAGAGCTCGATCACCGCCTTCGTCGTGCGGGTGAGCAAGGACGGCAGCCCGGATTTCGTTCCGCCGGCCGAGCGCATTGCCGTGTTCGACAATGACGGCACGCTGTGGTGCGAGCAGCCGATCTACTTCCAGTTTGCGTTCGGCCTGGACCAGGTCAAGGCGCTGGCGCCGCAGCATCCCGAATGGAATCAGCAGCAAACGTTCAAGGCGTTTCTTGCGAATGACAAGGGCAGGCTCGCCGCGCAAGGCCAGAAAGGCCTGCTCACACTGCTCGCGGTCGCGCATAGCGGCATGACGACGGAGGCTTACGCCAGATCGGTGTCCGATTGGCTTGCTGAGGCAAGACACCCGCGGTTCAATCGCCCCTACAACGAGCTGATCTACCAACCAATGGTGGAGCTGCTCGCCTATCTGCGCGCGAACGGCTTCAAGACCTTTATCGTTTCCGGCGGCGGGGTCGAATTTCTGCGGGTGTGGGCCGAGAAGGCTTACGGCATTCCGCCGGAGCAAGTGGTTGGCTCCTCCGGTGTCACGCGGTTCAAGATCGGCGCCGACGGCCAGCCGGTGCTGATGAAGCTGTCCAAGGTCGAATTCATTGACGACGGTCCCGGCAAGCCGTCGGGGATCAACCGCTTCATCGGCCGCCGCCCGATTCTCGCCTTCGGCAATTCGGACGGCGACCAGCAGATGCTGCAATGGACCGCGGCCGGCCCCGGCGTGCGCTTCCTCGGCATCGTCCATCACACCGACGCCCCCCGTGAATACGCCTACGACCGGCAATCCAGAGTCGGAAAGCTCGACAAGGCCTGGGACGAGGCGGTGCAACGCGGCTGGACCGTCGTCGACATGGCGAAGGACTGGAAGACGGTATTCGCGTTCGAGCGCGACAACACGGGAGTATCGCAATGAGGAACGCAACAAGGGGGATGGCAATGTCTGATCATACTCATCTGACGCGTTTGGCGAGCTGCATTCTGGCGCTCGCGACCGGCATGTCAGCTTCTCTGGCAACGGTGTCAGCGGCGCCACTGCACCCCGTCACGATCCAGCATGATGTGACGGCCTCACCCGATCTCATCGAGGTGCGCGCGGCCGGTCGCCGAGGCGGGGCGGCGGTCGGTCCACGAGGCGGCGCGGTGGTTCATCGCGGCGGCGCCGTCGTTGGACCACGCGGCGCGGCCTATCGCGGCGGCACGGTCGTCAGGGGGCCGCGCGGCAATGTTGCCGCTCGCAGCACTACGGTCGTGGCGGGGCGTGGCGGCTGGGCTCGGCCGTACCGCTGGCCGGTGGGAGGAGCCATCGCCGCCGGTGCCGCGATCGGGTTCGTGTCGGCGGCTACGGCAGCCGCATGGGCAGGCTCGCCGCCCGCACCTGGCATGTGCTGGTACTACACCGATCCGTCCCGCACCCAGGGCTTCTGGGACTATTGCCAGTGACGGCGGCGCTGCGGTGACAACGGGGCGGCCGTCATGAGCGGTTACGACATCTTCGCCTGGATCGTGCTGGTGATCCTGCTCGCCAGCGCGATCGGCGTGGTCTGCATCGCCGGCTGGCTGCCCGGACATATCGCCAAATCGCGCAACCATCCGCATGCGCAAGCCGTGACGGTCGCCGGCTGGATCACGCTGTTCTTCGGCTTCGCGCTGTGGCCGATCGCTTTCATCTGGGCCTATCTCGACGTGCCCGCACGCAAGGCCGGAGATGCGTGATGGCCATCGCGATCCTCAACACCTATCTGGCTGTGCTGTTCCTGCTGGTGCATTTCAAGATCGTGCGCTTCAACCTGTTCTGGAAGGTTTCGCCGGCGATCGTCATGGTGGTCGTGCTGCTTGGGCTGCTGATCCCGATAGGGTGGGGGGCGCCGCAGGGTAGTGCGCTGGTGGTGCGCAACGCCGTCTCTATTGTGCCTGACGTCGCCGGTGAGGTGACGGATGTTCCGGTCCTCGCGAACGCGCCGCTGAAATCCGGCGATGTCCTGTTCAAGATCGACCCGACGCCCTATGCGGCGCAGGTCAAGGCGATCGACGCCCAGTTCAAGCTCGCCAGGACGCGTCTGGGACAGATGACGCAGCTTTACGAGCGCGACGCTGGCCGCGGCTTCGACGTCGAGCAGCGCCAGTCGGAAGTAGACCAGCTCTCCGGCCAGCTCGAATCCGCGCAATGGAATCTCGACAAGACGATCGTGCGGGCGCCGGCCGACGGTTACGTCACCAACCTCGCGCTGCGCAAAGGTGCGCGGGTGGCGAACCTGCCGCTGTCGCCGGTGATGGCCTTCGTCGACACATCGAGCACCATCATCGGCGTCGAGATCAACCAGATTGATGCGCGCTTCGTCGCGTCCGGGCAGGAGGTCGAGGCCACCTTCAAGTTTGCGCCCGGGCAGATTTACGCCGGCAAGGTCGAGAGCGTGCTCCAGGCGATCGCGCCGGGGCAGGCGCAGACATCGGGCACGGCGGTGCTGCCGAAAGCGATCGAGGCCGCGCCCTTCGTCGTGCGTGTCAGGCTCGACGACGCCGAGTTCACAAGGCGCCTGCCTGCGGGGAGCGCCGGCACGGCGGCGATCTACACCGACCATGTCAGGCCGGCCCACATCGTCCGCCGCGTGGTGCTGCGCCAGCTCGCGATCCTGAATTACGTCAATCCGTTCTGAGGGAGTGCAACATGATGAGGATCATCGCCGGAGCCGCCATCGTCGCCCTGATGACCATGAGTGCGCTGGCGCAAGGCATGTCTTCGGAAGACCTCGCGGCGCGCAACATCCAGTGCCGCGCCGTCGAAGCCGTCGTCTGGGGCATGCCGGCGGTCAACTATGACCTGATGCTCCAGGAGATGCTGACGAAGACGCCGGGCAAGGTGGGAGAGGTCATCTACTGGGGCCGTCCACTCGACTGGCGCAATCAGACCCTGACGCCCAATCCGGACGCGCTCTATTTCATGGCGTTCTTCAACACCAAAGACGGCCCCGTCGTGCTCGACCTGCCGCCGGGCGACAAGGACGGTTCGTTCAACGGCAACATCGTCACGGTCTGGCAGATGCCGCTCGAGGATGCCGGACTGCTCGGCGCCGACAAGGGAAGCGGGGGAAAGTATCTGGTGTTGCCGCCGGGCTATTCCGGCAAGGCGCCGGACGGTTACGTCGCGCTGCAATCCGACACGTTCGGCGGTTACATGCTGTTCCGCTCCAACCTCAGGAGTCATGGCGCGGCCGATGTCGAGACATCGATCGCTTACGGCAAGCGGCTCAAAGTCTATCCGCTCGCGCAGGCAGGAAATCCACCGCCGACGGTCTTCACCGACGTCGAGGACGTCAATTATGATTCAACGATCCGTTACGACGGGACATTCTTCGAGCATCTCGATCGGATCATCCAGAGCGAGCCTTGGCTGGAGCGCGACCGCGCGATGATCGACCAGCTCAAATCGCTGGGCATCGAGAAGGGAAAACCGTTCAAGCCGGATGATGCGACGAAGAGGGTGCTCACCGGTGCCGTGCGCGAGGCCGGCGCGCTGCTGGAGACGAAATACGACGCCGGCCTGCCACCGTTCTTTTCGCCAACGAGTCGCTGGACCTTCCCGGCGCCGCAAGAGCTCATCAAGGCAACACAGAGCGGCTACGCGGATCTGGACCAATACCCGATCGACGAGCGGGGCATGGCCTATAGCTACGCCTATATTGGCATCAAGCGTCTCGGCGCCGGCCAGTTCTATCTGATCTCGATCAGGGACAAGGACAATCAGTCGTTTGCAGGAGGGCAAACTTATCGCCTGAGCGTTCCGGCCAATCCGCCGGTCGAGCAATATTGGTCGGTCACGGCTTACGACCGTCAGACACATGCGTTGATCAAGAACATGCCCCGCGCGAGCCGGTCCTCGCAAATCACCGAGCTGCAGAGGAATGCTGACGGGTCAGTCGATATCTATTTCGGCCCGAAAGCGCCTGTGGGCAAGGACGCAAATTGGGTGCCGACGGATCCGAGCCGAAAGTTCGAGCTGATGTTCCGCGCCTACGCGCCGACCAAGGCGCTGTTCGACCATACCTGGGTGCTGCCTGACGTCGAGCGCGTCGCGACAACAATCGGAGGCGCCAAGTAACCAATCACGACCACCACGGTTTCGAAGGACAGACTCAAGAGCAAGAAGGGTCAAGACGATGCGAACGAAGCTTCTTCTTCCCGCCGCGACGCTGGCGATCCTCTGTCACCAGCCGGCCACTGCGCAGAATGCTGCGACTTACACGTTCGAGCGCGGCTATCCTGCGTCCGATACGACCAAACGCGCGCGTGACGATGCCGACTTCCAGCGCGCAATCACGGCCTATCGGTTCTGGTATCCGACCGTCTCGGTCGAGGGCATCTTCAATGGCAATCGCGAGCTTGGCCTGAAGGACGGCGAGAAGATGGGGATCGTTGCGGCGGGACCGCGGCAGCTTGGATTCACACTGAATTCCGATACGCCTTACGGCTCCGGAGTCATCGACCTCAGCAAGGGTCCCGTCGTCATCGAGCTGCCGGCCGGTCCTTATATCGGCCTCGTCAACGACCATAACCAGGGCTGGGTGCAGGATCTCGGACTGCCGGGGCCTGACGCGGGGAAGGGCGGCAAGCATCTGGTGCTGCCGCCGGACTACAAGGGCAAGGTCCCGGCCGGCTATCACGTCGGCCAGTCGAAATCCTATAAGAACCTCCTCGCTGTGCGTGCCCTGCCTGTCGGCGGTGACGTCAACAAGGCGATGGACGCGCTGCGAGCGATCAAGATTCATCCGCTCAGCGGTGGCGGCAACGTCGCCATCGTCGATATGACGAAGGAAAAGCTGGACGCCTCCTCACTGCGCTGGGAGGATAACGGCAAGTTCTGGACGGCGCTGAAGCAGGTGTTGGACGAGGAGCCTCTCGTTCCGTCCTTCCTGCCGATGTACGGACTGCTCGCCGAGCTTGGCATCGAGAAGGGCAAGCCGTTCGCCCCCGATGCGCGGATGACCGACGTCCTCGCGCGCGCCGCCAGGGCAGGACGCGACCAGATGCTGGTCTCGGCCTTCGATAGCGCGCGCGCCGATCGCATCAATTGGCCCGACCGCAAATGGGAATGGGTCGGCCTCACGCCCGGCAGTGCGCAGTTCGAGACAGCTTCGGGCATGGATCTCGAATCTCGCGATCGCTGGTTCGCGCAGGCGATCGTGACCTCGCCGGCGATGTTCCGCCGCTCGGCCGGCGCGGGCTCGCTGTACTGGATGAGTGTCCGCGACGACACCGGCGCCTTCCTCGACGGCGGCAAGAACTACAAGCTCAGCGTGCCGCAGCCGGTGCCCGGAAAACTGTTCTGGTCGGTCACCATCTACGACACCCAGACCCGTTCGCAGGTGCAGACCGATCAGGACAAGGGCGCGCTGCGCTCGATGTTCGAGCTCAGGGATATCAAGGGCACGACACCCGCCGATCTCTTCTTCGGCCCGGATGCGCCGAAGGGTAGCGAGGCGCACTGGATCAAGACCCAGCCGGGCAAGGGCTGGTTCGCCTACTTCCGCATCTACGGCCCTGAGCAAGCTGCCTTCGGCAAGAGCTGGAAGCCCGGCGACTTCACGGAGGTCGGAGCGAGCACGATCGGCAGCGCGACGAAATGAGCGCAGGTCGCACGGCGCGACCTGTTCGGGTGGAGACGCGTTGGGACGAAGGAGGCATGACATGACGGGACATTTGCGGACGGCTGGCCTTGCAACCACATTGGCGATGGCGAGCTTTGCCGCTCAGCCCGCGCTCGCGGATTCCTCCGGTGTCAGCTTCTGGCTTCCCGGCATCTTCGGCAGTCTTGCCGCCGTGCCGGTGACGCCGGGCTGGGCCTACTCCACAATCTACATCCATCTGAATGAGAAAGCGGGAGGCGGGCAGAATTTCGTCACCAGCGGCGGTATCCCCGGCTCGGTGACGGCCGGCCTCAACGCGCATGCGGACGTGCTGGTCCAGGGTATCACCTACACTTCGCCGATACCGGTGCTCGGCGGCCAGGCAGCCTTCACGCTGCTGACCGCGCCCGGCAATATCGGCGTCGGCATCGATGCGACGCTGACCGGTCCGCTCGGCAACACCATCTCGGGCAGCAAGACCGATAACCGCACGACTCTGACCGACGTGTTCTACCAGGGCACGCTGAAATGGAATCAGGGCGTCCACAACGAGATGATCTACATCACCGGCAACATCCCGAGCGGCACCTATGATTCCAGCCGGCTCGCGAATCTGAGTTTTGGTTTTCCCGCGATCGACGCCGGAGGCGGCTACACCTATCTCGATCCGAAGACCGGCCACGAATTCTCTGTTGTCGGCGGTCTCACCTATAATTTCATGAACGGCGCGCTCCAGTACCAGAATGGCATCGACTTCCATGTCGATTGGGCCGCCTCGCAGTTCGTCAGCAAGAACGTCCATATCGGCATCGCCGGCTACTTCTTCCAGCAGCTCACCGATGACAGCGGTCCCGGCGCCAGGCTCGGCGGCTTCAAGGGGCAGGCGGTCGGCATCGGTCCGCAGATCGGATTCATGATCCCGTTGTCGGATGGCTATCAGGGCTATCTCAATGTCCGCGGCTACAAGGACCTCGAGACCGAGAACCGGCCGAACAGCTGGTCGACCTGGGTCACTTTCTCGGTCTCGCCGGCCGCGCCCGCGCCGGCCGCGACGAAGCCCATCGTGCGAAAATACTGAGGGGAGGCTGCAACAGCTCCGATGACCGGAGACAGGACCAGCAAGCGCAAACTTCGCATCGGCTTCCAGACATCGATCATCACGGTGTTTGTCGGCGTCGTGCTGCTCGTGGGCCTGACGCTGGTTTATCTCAGCTTCGAGCGCGTCACCGTGATCACGAAGACGGCGGCCTCCGGCTTCACCGAGAAGGTGGCACAGCTCGGTGCCGATCACGTCGACGAGCAGTTCAAGAACGTTCGCGACAATCTCGACATCCTGTCCGGCTTGCCGGCAATCCAGGAGGCCGATATCGCCGACAACTCACGGCTCTACGGGCTGATGGCGGCGATGCTGCGCAACAATCCGCAGCTCTTCAATCTCTATGTCGGCTATGAGGATGGCTCGTTCATCGAGATGGATGTGATCGATCGCGCCAAGCCGGCTTTCAGGACTGGCCTGAAGGTCGGCGAGGATGCGGCATTCCGCCTGGTCCTGATCTCGCGCACGGCGGGAGCTGCGCCGGTCACGCAATATCTGTCCGAGAACCTCATTCAGGTCGCGGAGGTCGCCGGCCCCGCGAGTTACGATCCGCGGCAACGGCCCTGGTATGTCGAGGCGTTCAGGAACGACAAGACCCTGCTGACGGGGCCTTACGTCTTCTACGCCACGGGCGAGCCCGGCTACACATTGCGGACGCCGTTGAAGGAAGGCCGCCGCGGCGTCGTCGCCGGCGACGTGCTGCTCAACCGGTTCGAGGACATGCTGGCGCAGCAGAAGCTCGGCCCGTCGGGGCTCGCCTTTCTGTTCGACGATTCCGAGCGCATCGTCGGCCATCCCGAGATGAACCGCCTGATGGCGGAGATCCCGGAGCGGCAGGACGACCTGCCGCAAATCGGCGCGCTGAAGTTTCCCGCGCTGGTGCCGATCATCAGGTCCTGGCGGGACGGTGGACCCGCTCAGCAATTCTTCACCGACGCGTCGGGCCGGACCTATGTGGCGGCGGTTCACAGGCTCGACACGGCCGGTTCGGCCAATGTTCGGCTCGCACTGGTCGCGCCGCTCGACGAGTTCTACGCGCAGATCATCGGCGAGCGCCGCACGCTGTTTGCGCTGGCGCTCGCCTTCGTCGGCGCCACGCTTCCGTTCGCATTCTGGCTGGGTTCGCTGATGGCGCAGCCGCTGCGCAAGCTGGTCGAGCAGACCGACGCGATCCAACGGTTCGAGATCGCCGAGCGGCCGCGCATCCATTCCGTCATCGCCGAGATCGAGGAACTCGGCCGTTCGGTGTTCACCATGCGCAGCGTGGTCCGCAGCTTTTCAAGCTTCATCCCGCGCCAGATCGTGCGGCAGCTGATCGAAACCGGTTCTTCGCTCAGCCTCGGCGGAAGCCGGCGCGAGGTGACGGTGCTGTTCACCGATGTCGCCGACTTCACCGCCAAGACCGAACGGGCCGACCCGTCGCAGGTGATGATCCACACCTCGCGCTATTTCGCCGCGCTGTCGGACGAGATCATGCGGCACCACGGCACGGTCGACAAATATATCGGCGATGCCGTGATGGCGTTCTGGAATGCGCCTGCGGATGACCCCGATCACACCGTCAATGCCTGCCGCGCCATCCTGGCGTGCGTTGCCGCGAATGAAGCGCTCAACAAGGAATTTCGCCGCGAGGGCTGGCCGCCTTACGACACCCGTTTCGGCCTTCACGTAGGCGACGCCGTGGTCGGCAACATCGGCTCGAGCGACCGGATGAACTACACCGCACTCGGCGCTACCATCAACCTGGCCTCGCGGCTCGAAGGGCTGAACAAGAATTATGGAACGCGCGTGCTGGTCAGCGCGGCCGTCCGTGCGTGCGCGGGAGACGCATTCCTGTTCCGGAGCATCGACAGCATCAGGCCCAAGGGATTTGCCGATGCGATCGAGGTTAGCGAGCTCCGTGGCGAGCTCGCGCAGGCGGACGAGGCCGAGGTCGCGATGTGCCGGCGCTGGGACGAGGTGTTTGCCGCGATCGCAGAGGAGGGCGCGGGCGAGACGGCCATGGTCCGGCTCTCGGGCTTCCTGCTCGACTATCCCCGCGACGGCATCGCGCAATATCACGCGGGTCGGTTTCGCCGCGCGGCCCAGGACCCGGGAGAGGCGGCGTGAGCGCCCGCGATCTCAGCCGCCGGCGACTGCTGCGGCATGGAACGGCGTTGGCCGCTGCGTCCATGCTCGGCACGCCCGCGATGGCGCAGGCCCGCAGCCGCATCCGTCTCGGCTATCTCCACGTGGTCGCCGTGGACGGACATCTGTGGACCGGCCTCGATCGCGGCTCATTCGATCGGGAAGGCATCGATTTCGAGCTGAACGAATTCAACAGCGGACCCGAGGTCTTCGAGGCGATGGGGAAGGGACATCTCGACGTCGTGTCGGCCGGTGGTGTGATCTCGAACTATCTCGCGCTCGGTCGCGGTCGCGGATTTCTGATCAACGACATCGAGATCGCGACGGCGCAGCTGTGGATCCGGCCGACGCTCGGCGTGAAGGGCTTTGCCGACCTCCGGGGAAAACGGATCGCAACGACCGCGAAGACGACGGCGCATATCTTCCTCGACAGGGCGCTGCGCGCCAACAACATCAATCCGTCCGAGATCGAGATCGTCAATCGCAGCATGCCCGCCGCGGTCCAGGCGTTCATAGCCGGAGACGTGCCGGCCGTGGCGCTCTGGGTCCCCTTCAACATCGCCGTGCGTCGGGCGGTGCCGGAGGCGATCAAGCTGGTCGATGCTTCGGCCTTCTACCCGCAATCGGCCGTGCTGGGCGGCTGGGCGGCGACGAGCGATTACTATGCGCAGAACAGGGAGGTGCTGGGCCGGATCATCCGCGCCTGGACGGATGCGAATGACCACATGGTCCGCAATCCCGCGGTGGCGGCGGAAGCCTTGCAGCGATCCCACTATCAGCAGACGCGTCCGGAAGACATCATCGAGGCCTTCAAGGCGCAGAAGCTGTATTCCTCGCGCGAATGGCGACGCCTCTATTCGGACGGGACCGTCGTGAGATGGCTCCAGCAGGTGAGCGACTTCTTCATGACGGACGCCGGCGTCACCGGATCAGTGCGTGCGTCGGACTACTTTGACGCGCAGCTCTATCTGTCGACCGTCGCCTGAAGGCGCGGCCTTTGGCGATTTCGATGCGACCGGCCCCCCATACCGCCCGGCGCTGTGGATAACTCGCGCAGCGGCCCCGGCACAGGGCAGGGGGCGCATGTCGTGGTCCAGCCTGCTATATATCCGCCCGAATCGCGCCCCAGCGGGGGAGAGTTGGCCATGTTTTCCGGCAATCAGCCGGAATCTGACCGGAAGTCTTTGAAAGTAAAGGCCTAATGGGCAAGCGAATAGTTCCGCCGGAAGAGCCGGCCGAAATCCACGATGTGCCGCTACGCGAAGCGCTGGAAGAGCGCTATCTCGCCTATGCGCTCTCCACCATCATGCACCGCGCGTTGCCCGACGCGCGCGACGGCCTGAAGCCGGTGCACCGGCGCATTCTCTACGGCATGCGCCTGCTCCGGCTCGACCCCGGCACGGCCTTCAAGAAATCCGCAAAAATCGTCGGCGACGTGATGGGCTCGTTCCATCCGCACGGCGACCAGGCGATCTACGACGCCATGGTGCGCCTCGCGCAGGACTTCTCCTCGCGCTATCCGCTGGTCGACGGCCAGGGCAATTTCGGCAATATCGACGGCGATAATCCCGCCGCCTATCGCTACACCGAAGCGCGCATGACCGATGTCGCGCGGCTTCTGCTCGACGGCATCGACGAGGATGGCGTCGAGTTTCGTCCCAATTACGATGGCCAGTCGAAAGAGCCGGTCGTGCTGCCTGGTGGCTTCCCGAACCTGCTCGCCAACGGCGCACAGGGTATCGCGGTCGGCATGGCCACCTCGATCCCGCCGCACAACGCCGCCGAGCTTTGCGACGCTGCGCTGCATCTGATCGAGAAGCCCGACGCGAAATCCAAGGCGCTCTTGAAGTGGGTGAAAGGCCCGGATTTCCCGACCGGCGGCATCTGCGTCGATTCCAAGCAGGCGATCGCTGAGGCCTACACCACCGGCCGCGGCTCGTTCCGTGTCCGCTCCCGGTGGGAGCAGGAAGAGGGCACGCGCGGCACCTGGGTCGTCGTCGTCACCGAGATTCCGTTTCTGGTGCAGAAGTCGCGCCTGATCGAGAAGATCGCCGAGCTGCTGGACCAGAAGAAGCTGCCGCTGGTTGGCGATATCAGGGACGAGTCGGCCGAAGACGTTCGCATCGTGATCGAGCCGAAGTCGAAGAACGTCGATCCAGCGCTGATGATGGAATCGCTGTTCCGCCTGACCGAGCTCGAAAACAAGATTCCGCTGAACCTGAACGTGCTGATCAAGGGCCGCGTGCCCAAGGTCGTGGGCCTTGCAGAGTGCCTGCGCGAATGGCTCGACCATCTGCGCGACGTGCTGATCCGCCGGACCAATTACCGTAAGGCGCAGATCGAGAACCGGCTGGAAGTTCTCGGCGGTTTGCTGATCGCCTATCTGAACCTCGACGAGGTGATCAGGATCATCCGCACCCAGGACGAGCCGAAACCGGCGCTGATCAAGGCGTTCAAGCTCACCGAGGTGCAGGCCGAAGCCATCCTCAACATGCGCCTGCGCTCGTTGCGCAAGCTCGAGGAAATGGAGATCCGCACCGAGGACAAGAACCTCCGCAACGAGCTCAAGGGCATCAACGCGATCCTCGCCTCCGAACCCGAGCAGTGGAAGAAGGTCGGCGAGCAGGTCGGCAAGGTCCGCGACATGTTCGGACCCAAGACGCCGCTCGGCAAGCGCCGCACCACCTTTGCCGATGCGCCCGAGCACGATCTCGCCGCGATGGAGGAAGCCCTCGTCGAGCGCGAGCCGGTCACCGTCGTCGTGTCCGACAAGGGCTGGATCCGCACCATGAAGGGGCATGTCGAGGATCTCTCGGGCCTTGCCTTCAAGCAGGACGACAAGCTCGGCTTCGCCTTCTTCGCGGAGACGACCTCGAAGCTGCTGCTGTTCGCCACCAACGGCAAGTTCTACTCGCTCGATGTCGCCAAGCTTCCGGGCGGGCGCGGTCACGGCGAGCCGATCCGCCTGTTCATCGACCTCGAGCAGGAGGCTGCGCCCGTCGCGCTGTTCGTCAACAAGGGCGGACGCAAATTCCTGGTCGCGAGCCACGAGGGCCAGGGTTTTGTCGTCAACGAGGACGATTGCGTCGGCACCACCAAGAAGGGCAAGCAGGTCCTCAATGTCGACATGCCGAACGAGGCACGTACGGTCACCGAGGTGATCGGCGACACCGTCGCGGTCATCGGCGAGAACCGCAAGATGCTGGTGTTCCCGCTC
The DNA here is from genome assembly GCF_058804065.1 of Bradyrhizobium sp. GW821-FHT13H05. Lineage (NCBI taxonomy): Bacteria > Pseudomonadati > Pseudomonadota > Alphaproteobacteria > Hyphomicrobiales > Nitrobacteraceae > Bradyrhizobium > Bradyrhizobium sp. GW821-FHT13H05. Next base: position 288,849 of record NZ_JBXAPO010000007.1, read on the forward strand.
GACCAGGTGCCGGAGATGGCCCGCGGCCGCGGCGTCCGCTTGCAGAAGTACAAGGACGGCGGCCTCTCGGACATCGCCGTGTTCGAGGCCAAGGCGGGCCTGACCTGGAAGGACTCCGCAGGCCGCGAGTTCTCCGCGACCATGAAGGAGCTCGCCGAGTGGCAAGGCACCCGCGCGGATGCCGGCCGCCTGCCGCCGAAGGGTTTCCCGAAGTCGAACAAGTTCGGCCGGGGGATCGGGTAGGGTAGTCTCGTGTCCCGGACGCGCTGCAACGCTCCATAGCGGGTCGAAGACGCGCGTAAACGCGCTTATGGCGTTGCTGTGCAGAGCCGGGACGCCACAACACAGGTGTCATGCCCCGGCTTGACCGGGGCATCCAGTACGCCGCGGCTTCTCGGTTCATCACGCCCCTCTCTGGAATACTGGATCGCCCGCCTTCGCGGGCGATGACAGCGAGTGTGGTGCAAACGCTTGGCAGATAGTCGTGAGCGCATAAGTGCCTGCGTTGATCGGGCACGAACATTGCTTTTTCTTGCCTGCAAATGAACTCTCAAGAAAAAGCAAAAGGCACCAATGTTCAGACTGAAGGCTTTCATTCCGGCGCTGTTCGGACTCGCGCTGGTGGCGGCGCCGGCGCATGCGGCGGGCAATCTCGTCGCGGTGCTCGAGGCGGAGATCGTCACGCTCGATCCGCATTTCTCCACGGCCTATATTTCGCGCACGTTCGGCTACATGGTGTTCGACACGCTGTTTGCGAAAGACTCCAAGGGCGACATCAAGCCGCAGATGGTGCAGGACTGGAAGGTCTCAGCCGACGGTTTGACCTACAGCTTCACGCTGCGCGACGGCCTGAAATGGCATGATGGCCAGCCGGTCACATCAGCCGATTGCGTGGCGTCGCTGCGCCGGTGGGGCACGCGCAGCGCGCTCGGCCGCCGTATCTTCGCGATCACAGCCTCGCTCGAACCGACCGATGCGAAAACCTTCGTGCTGACGCTGAAGGAGCCGTCCGGCCTCGTCATCGACGCGCTCGGCAATCCCGTCAGCCCGGTCGCCTTCATGATGCCCGAGCGCATTGCCAAGACACCCGGCGACCAGCGCATCACCGAGATCATCGGCTCCGGTCCGTTCGTCTACAGCAAGGCTGATCACCGCACCGGCGATCGCATGATCCTGAAGAAATTCGCCGACTATGTGCCGCGTCCCGAGCCCGCCGACTTCCTCGCCGGCGGCAAGCGCGTCAACATCGACACGCTCGAGATCCGCGTCATTCCCGATGGTGCGACCGCCGCCTCCGCTCTGCAAGCCGGCGAAGTCGACTTCATGCAATATGCGCCGTTCGATCTGCTGCCGGCGCTCGAGAAGAACTCTCGCGTGAAACTCGTCAATTTCACCGGCGGCAACATGTTCGCGGGCGCCTATCGCCTCAACGCCGCTTCGAAGCCGTTCGACGATCCCGCGATCCGGCGCGTGCTGTGGAAGCTGGTCGACCAGCGCGAGGTGCTGGATGCGCTCGGGCTCGATGCCAAATACGCCGCTCCCTGCGCGACGTTCTTCACCTGCGGCACCACCTATGAGAGCAAGGCCGGCACGGACGCTGCGGCAAAGCCGTCGATCGAAGCAGCGAAGGCCGCGCTGAAGGCGACGAAGTATGCCGGCGAACCTGTCGTCGTCATGGAGGCCAACGATCTCGAAGCCCCGCGTGTCTCGGCGCAGGTGCTGGCGGAGCGGCTGAAGCAGGCGGGATTCAACGTCGACCTCCAGGTGATGGACTGGGCGAGCGTGCTGGCGCGCCGCGCCAAGAAGGAGGGCTGGAGCGTTTATGGCGTTCATGCCGGCGGTTTTGACCTCGGCTCGCCGCTCACCAACGTCATGGTCGCCTTCAACTGCGTCGACTTCACCGGCTGGCAATGCGATGCACGCATCACGCCCTTGATGGAAGCCTTCGCCAAGGCACCCGCCGAGGAGGACCGCAAGAAGATCGCGGGCGAGATTCAAAGCGTCATGTACGATCAGGCGCCCGCGATCCCGTGGGGCCAGTTCGCGCAGCCGGCACTTTATCGCGCGCCGCTTCGCAATCTGATACCGTCCGCCATCCCGGTGTTCTGGAACGTTGAGAAGTAACGCCATGTACGATGTCATTGTTGTCGGCGGCGGCTCCGCCGGTGCCGCTGTTGCGGCCCGGCTCTCGGAAGATCCGGCACGGCGCGTCCTGTTGCTCGAGGCGGGCCTCGACTGGCGCGCCGAGGAGGCACCCTGGGAGGTGAGGACGCCGAACCCGATCCCGATCATCCACAAGCGCGAGTATCAGGAGAAATGGCAGTGGCCGGATCTGCTGACGCGCCGGGTGGCGGGGCAGGAGCCGCGCTTCTACTGGCGCGGCAAGGGGCTCGGCGGCTCCTCGATGATGAACGGCCAGATCGCGATCCGCGGCGTTGCTGACGCGTTCGACGAATGGGCGGCCAATGGCTGCACCGGCTGGTCGGCGAAAGAGGTGATGCCGCTGTTCTCGGTGATCGAGGACGATTTCGAGTTCGGCGACGCCGCGGGACATGGACGCGGCGGACCTCTGCCGGTCTATCGTGCACCGCCCGAAAAATGGGGCCCGATCGACCGCGGCTTGCGCGATGCTGCGCTCGCCAGCGGCTATCCCTGGTGCGCCGACGTCAACGGCCCGGACGGAGAGGGCGTCGCCTGCTATCCCATCAACAGCCGCGACAGCCGCCGCATCACCACCAATGAGGGGTATCTCGAGCCCGCGCGCGGCCGCGCCAATCTGGAAATTCGTGGCCATGCGCTGGTCGATCGCGTGCTGATCAGTGACGGAAGGGCGACCGGCCTCCGCGTCCACATCGAGGGGCAGGGCACCCAAGAGATCAGCGCGCGGCAGATCGTGCTATGCGCCGGCGCCATTCATAGTCCGGCGATCCTGCTGCGTTCGGGCATTGGACCTGCGGAAGAGTTGAAGGCGATGGGGATCGCGGTCGAGCGCGACCTGCCGGTCGGCCGTCACTTTTTCGATCATCCGCTGTTTCGCGCGACGATCCAGCTTCACGAAAATCTCCGGCCGACCGATCCTGATACCCGTCACACCAATTGCTGCGTGACCTATTCCTCGGGCCTCGCCGATGGCGGCAAGCGCGACATGATCCTGATCGCGTTCAATCACCGCGGCATCGGCGTCCCCGGAGCCATCGGCGCCGGGCTGTTCAACGCGTATTCTCGTGGAACGCTGAAATTGGCCTCGACCGATCCGTCGATCGATCCCATCGTCGAGGAGAACATGCTGGCCGATCCCCGCGACGTGATGCGCATGAGGGATGCGGTGAAGCGGCTCGCGGTGATCACCTCGCAACCGGCGCTCGCAGGCATCGCCGACTGGATCCGGCTGACCGACACCGATCTGACATTTCCTCAAGCAGCCAGCCTGCCGGATCACGAACTCGATGCGCTGCTGCGCCGCGAGACCGGCGACATCCAGCACGCCGCCGGCAGTTGCCGCATGAGCGGCGTCAATGACGCCGATGGCGTCGTCAATCCCGACGGTAGTGTGAAGGGCATCAGTGGCCTGCGCGTCGCCGACGCCTCGATCATGCCGTCGGACTGCCGGGCCAATACGCATTTCACGACGGTGGTGATCGGGGAAGCGATTGCGCGTATGATGATGCGATAGTTCGATTGTCGAACCCGCTCTTCTCTTCATCTTGAGGGAACGGCTCCATCCACGTCATTGCGAGCGCAGCGAAGCAATCCAGAATCTTTCGGCGGAGGCAGTCTGGATTGCTTCGCTGCGCTCGCAATGACGGAGCAAATGGCGAGGGCGTCGCTGGGTGACGAGCTCTTGCCCAAAGGGCGCAATGGCAGAGTCTGAGAGGGGACGTGGACGTCGTCCCGCTTAGTGGTCATCGGCCGTTTGTGACCCGAAACAGATAAGGGACCACGTGTTATTGACGCGTCATCAGTGCGGCGACGAACCCAAATAAGGTCAATAGAATGGTGAGGGGATAAAGCTGAACCAGCTTCGTCTTGAGCGGAATGGATGTTTCAAGATTGTCGAGGTCGAACTTGAATGGGATCTCGGAGAAGTGCAGTCCGAAGTTCAGCGCGAGTTTCTCACTAACATAAGCCAACAAGTCGTTCGTGAAGAAGTAGAACTCGACGAGGATGATCGCAGGAAGGGCGTACAGCCCCGTCGCAGAACTCAGTATTTGCAGCGTGCTGCTCCATTGCATCCCAAGGATGCCTGCCAAGACGGTGATCAGTAGCACTGCGGTCAAGATTACAGCGCAAGCGGCCAAGAGGACAATTTTGAGCAGCGTTCTCATGCGCCGGCATGCTTTGTTCGCGAAGGGGGCAACATCCCGTGGTTGTGCACCAATGAGCACTAACCTTCGGTAAATTGCCAGCCGCAGTTCCGCAACTGGCCGGAGGCCGTCATCCAATAGCAAACCGGACGCGAGCAAGTGTCCTAGATCACCCCCGCCAACCTCAGCACCACCCCCGCCGCACAAGAGCCCGCCAGTACCGTCAGCATCCCCAGCTTGAACCGGAAGATCGCAGTCGCCGCCGCGATTGCCAGCGCGAGCGCGGGGATGTCGACGCTCGTTAGCACCGGCATGTCGAAGTCCAACGGGAAGGCGTGCACCGGCACGGTCTCGCGGAACAGCGTGTGCAGCGCGAACCAGATCGAGAGGTTGAGGATGACGCCGACGACGGCGGCGGTGATCGCGCTGAGCGCGCCGGCAAGGCCGGTGTTGCCGCGCAGGCGCTCGATGTAGGGCGCGCCGACGAAGATCCAGAGGAAGCAGGGCGTGAAGGTGACCCAGGTCGCAAGCAGGCCACCCCACATTGCAGCCAGCATCGGCGATAGCCCGCCCGGATCGCGATAGGCCGCCATGAAGCCGACGAACTGCAGCACCATGATGAGCGGGCCCGGCGTGGTCTCGGCCATGCCGAGGCCGTCGAGCATCTCGTGCGGCTTCAGCCAGTGATAATGCTCGACCGCCTGCTGGGCGACATAGGCCAGCACCGCATAGGCGCCGCCAAAGGTGACCAGCGCCATCTTCGAGAAGAACAGCGCGATCTGGCTGAACACGTTGGCCTGGCCGAACGCCAGGAGCAGCGCGATCACGGGCACGAGCCAGAGCGCCAGCCACAGCGCGCCGACGCGGATCGCGCGCGCCGTGTTGGGGCGGACGTGATCGGGCACGGCGTCGCCGAGCATGCTGTCGATCGCGGCGCTGCTGCCGCTCGGGCCGTGACCGGCCGGGGCAAATTCCGGGCGGCCTTGCTTGGCGCCGATATAGCCGATCACGCCGGCGGCGATGATGATGATCGGGAAGGGGACGGCGAAGAAGAAGATCGCGACGAAGGCGATCGCGGCGAGCGCTATCATGATGCGGTTCTTCAGCGCGCGCTTGCCGACCCGAAACACGGCCTCGACCACGATGGCGAGCACGGCGGCCTTGAGGCCGAAGAACAGCGCTTCGACGAAGCTGACATTGCCGTAGGCGGCGTAGATGTAGCTGAGGCCCATGATGGCGATGATGCCGGGCAGGATGAACAGCCCGCCCGCCATCAGCCCGCCGGCGGTGCGATGCATCAGCCAGCCGATATAGGTCGCAAGCTGCTGCGCCTCCGGTCCCGGCAGCAGCATGCAATAGTTCAGCGCATGCAGGAAACGGCCCTCGGAGATCCACCTCCTCTCCTCAACCAGGATGCGGTGCATCACCGCGATCTGGCCCGCGGGCCCGCCAAAGCTCAAGCAGGCGACGCGAAGCCAGACGCGGAAAGCTTCATTGAAGCTGATGCCGTGACCGGCATCAGCTTCCGCTTGAACGTTACGGGTATCCATTACGCCTTCGCCTTGTTGGTCGGCCAATTGTGCGTCTCGGCCGTGGCGTCGCGGCACCAGCGATAGAAGGCGTCGTAGAGCGTCATGCCGGCCTCGAGCTGTTCGAGGTCGTCATCATACATCCGTGACAGCCCGAGCGAAGCCGCGAGCAGGCCCGGCGCCTCCGGCGCGAGGTCGGGCCGCGCGGTGTCGGCGCCGCGCACCAGCGTCGCGAGCCGGAGCAGGGCCGGGGTGGCGATCCCGAACTCCTCGATCATCACGTCGAAGGTGCAGAGCTCGCCGCGGTGGCTCCAGAACACGTTCTCGATGTCGAAGGGCGCCGCGTTGAAGCGCTCGCCGACGGCGACGACCTCGGACGGCGCCACGAACAGGAATACCGCGTTGGGATCGACAAAGCGTCGGATCAGCCAGGGGCAGGCGATGCGGTCGACCTTGGGCCGCGCCCGCGTCACCCAGACGGTGCGTCCCTTGGCGTCGCGCGGTGGCAGCTTGCGGGTGTCGAGCAGCGGAAGATTCGCCGCCTTCCAGCCCTCGAAGCCGCCATCGAGCGTCTCGGCCTGCACGCCGAGCTGGCGAAGCCAGGCCGCCGTGCCCTGGGCGAGCTTGGCGCCGCGCAGGCACGCGACGATGGCCGAGCGCCCGGCGAAGGCTGCGCCCCAGTCGGGTACGTTGTCATGGTTGAGCTTGATGGAGCCCGGGATCAGCCGCCGGTCGGCGGCAAAATCCTCGTCCGTGCGCACGTCGATCAGGGCAGGAGCGTTCGCCGTGCCGATCAGCCGTGCCAATTTGTCGGAAGATATCGTCGTATAGGAAGACATGATGCGCCCTCGTAAGAACAAACGGGACGCGATACTTGGGCATGTCGCCTCGTGGGGAGATCGCTCAAATCCCCATGGACGCTAATACACCGAAACCGCCGTGAACTGTCAACGGCTCGTTTCGTCGATTTTGTCCGCCGGCGCCGCAGGTCTATATTGGCGGCCAACGGACCGGACCTTTCGGAGCTATTTCCATGCACTCCCATTCCATCGAACAATGGACCCATGACCACGCCTTTCTCGGCGAGAAGCACGACGAGAACGAGCGGCGCACCTGGCTCGTGGTGATCCTGACGCTGGTCATGATGGTCGGCGAGATCATCGCGGGCTCGCTGTTCGGCTCGATGGCGCTGCTCGCCGACGGCTGGCACATGGGCACGCATGCGGCGGCGCTCGGCATTGCCGCCTTCGCCTACCGCTTCGCCCGCCGGCACCTGGGCAATTCGCATTTCACCTTCGGGACCGGCAAGTTCGGCGATCTCGCCGCCTTCTCCAGCGCGATCATCCTGGGACTGATCGCGGTCGAGATCGCCTATGAGAGCGTGCTGCGGCTGATCACGCCGATGCCGATCGCCTTTGGCGAGGCGATTGCGGTGGCCGCGCTCGGGCTGTGCGTGAATCTCGCCAGCGCGTGGCTGTTGCGCGACAGCCATGATCATCACCATCATGGCCATGCGCATCATGATCACGATGATCATCACCACCACCATCATCACGACAACAATCTCCGCGCGGCCTATGTCCACGTCATGGCGGATGCCGCGACGTCGGTGCTGGCGATCGGCGCGCTCGCGGTCGCGATGTATTCGGGCTGGGTCTGGGCCGATCCGGCCGTCGGCCTGATCGGCAGCGCGGTGATCGCGAGCTGGGCGTTCGGCCTGATCAAGACGTCAGGCGCGGTGCTGCTCGACGTGCGCGCCGACGAGAAGCTGGAGCGCGTCATCCGGGCGCGCATGGAGGTCGGCGATGATCGCGTCACCGACCTGCATCTCTGGCAAGTCGGCCCCGGCCATTGCGCCGTGCTGGTGTCGGTGGTGTCGGACAAGCCGAAGCAGCCGGCGGTCTACAAGAAGCGGCTCGCCGGGCTGAAGGGCCTCAGCCACGTCACCGTCGAGGTCGAGACCTGCCCGCACTGATGTGATCCGCGCAGGCGGAATTCTGCGGCGTGGCCGGGGTTGATCCTCGGTCGCAGCTGCCCCAATCGCTGCCAAGGAGGGACCAAGGATGATGCCCAGAATCAAGCTCGCTCTCGCGGCCGCCGCGCTCGCTCTGTCTGCTCATGTGGCGATGGCGCAGTCGGAAAAAACCGGCGTCGAAAAGCTCTACGTGCTCAATTGCGGGGAGGGCATCGCAGGTGACATCTCGCGCTGGACGCCCGGCCTGAACGAAGGCAAGACGATGGACTTCGTCGACAGCTGCTACCTCGTCAAACACGCCAAGGGCTGGTTCCTGTGGGACACCGGCATCGCCGATTCCGTCGCTGCGATGCCCAATGGCCTGCCGCCGGCCGATCCCAAGGCCGTGACCTGGCGGCGGCCAAAGACGCTCCAGGCCCAGCTTGAGCAGCTCGGCGTCAAGCCCGAGGACGTCAAGGCGATGGCCGTCTCGCACACCCATCCCGACCACTCCGGAAATGTCGAGCTGTTCCCGCAGGCCACGCTCTACGTGCAGAAGGCCGAGTATGACTGGCCCGGCGCCAACAACGAGCCGCGCTTCAAGCCGTCACATCCAGTCGAATTGCTGTCCGGCGACAAGGACGTGTTCGGCGACGGCAGCGTGACCATCCTGTCGACACCCGGCCACACGCCGGGTCACCAGTCGCTGCTGGTGAAGCTGCCGAAGACGGGTGCGGTGGTGCTGTCCGGCGATGCCGTGCACTTCAAGGACAATTGGGACAACCGCCGCGTGCCCAGCATGAATGCCAACAAGGAGTTGAGCGCGGCCTCGATGCAGAAGATCGCCGACACGCTCGCCAAGGAGAAGGCGCAGCTCTGGATCAACCACGACAAGGCCCAGCGCGACAGCCAGAAGATGTCGCCGGAGTTCTACGACTAGCCCTCGTCAAGCGGCCCTGTTGCCACACTGGTGGCAGCAGGGCTGTGTTAGCCGCATCCGTGGGCTCCGGGACGGGAGACGAAGCGTGGGGGAGTGGCTCGGGGTTGCGATCGCGCTGGTCTCGAGCAGCCTCGGCGGCACCGCCGCGGCGATCACCCGCTATCTCGTCGTCGGCGCCGATCCGGTCCTGCTCGCGATCCTGCGCTGGGGGATCGGCTTTCTCTGCCTGTTGCCGTGTGCGCTGCTGCTCGGCGTGCGCTGGCCGCAGCGCGCCGACTGGCCGGCCGTGGCGCTGCTCGGCATCTGCTTCTTCGGCCTGTTCTTCATCCTCTACAACATCGCGGTGTCCTACACGACCGCCGCGCGCGCCAGTCTCGCGCTGGCGACATTGCCGCTCCACACGATGGTGGTCGGCGCAATCCTTGGCGTGGAGCGGCTGACGGCCCGCAAGATCATCGGCGTCGGCATCGCCGTGCTCGGCGTGACGGCGGCGCTCGCCGCGGGCCTGGCGCAGAGCCCGCCGGGGGCCTGGCGCGGCGAACTGATCATGGCCGGCGCGGTGTTCTGCATGGCGTTCTACAACGTACTGTCGCGCCCGCTGATGCAGCGTTCCAGCGCGCTCGGCTTTCTCACGGTCGGTATGGGCGCAGGCGCCGTCGTGCTGGTGCTGGCGGGTCTCGTGAAGGGCAGTTTTGCCGCGCTCGAACACTTCACGACGGCGCAATGGATTGCCGGCATCTATCTCGGCGCCGGCGGCGGCGCGCTCGCCTTCATCCTCTGGGTCATGGCGCTGGCGCGGGCGACGCCGACCCGCGTCGCCAATACCATGACCGTCAATCCCATCGCCGCCACCTTGCTGGCGGCGCTGCTGATCGGCGAGCCGATCACGCCGAATCTTCTGATCGGGTTGATCGCTGTCTTCGCCGGAATCTGGATTGCGACCGGCGAGGCGAAGCCGAATTGATCAACCCCGCGTAGCGCGACGGACTAAAAATTTCGGCGAACTCTACCAATGATCCGCTCTCGCCGAGTACCTCGTGCAGCTGAATGCAAGTGGAAGTGGCGCACTGTCATCGCGTTGCCTATAGTTTCGTCAAAACGATCATCGGCGGTGCATCAGGCATGCCGTTTGGGGCGACGGGCATGCATTTCTGAAATCCCGATCAGGCCTTCACTTAAGCGGGCTTTAAAGAGTCGGCCGATATGCATGCAGGCGTGCATAATTCAACAGGACGGCAAGGATATGCGTAATTCGATGGGGCGGCGTCAGTTCTTGTGCGGTTGTTGCGCGGTGCTTGGAGCGACTGTGCTGCCGCAGCGCGTGAGCGCCGCAGGCGATCCAGATATCGTCCCGATCGAGTTCGCGAGCTTTCACGATCAGACATTCAAGAACGAATATCTTCAGTTCATGAATGTCACGATCCCGCCTGGACAGATCGCGGCCTATCACAGCCACACCCGGGATTTTGCCCAGGTGTATATGGCTGTCTCGGATGCGGAGGGGACGCCGCTTGGCGGCAAGCCCTCCATCACGCCGCGCAAGGTCGGCGAAGTGCTGTTCACCAACTACACGAAGAAGCCGGGGGTGCATCAGGTTGCCAATGTCGGCTCCAGCGACTTCCGGATCATGGGGTTCGAGATCTTCGATTCGGAGCCCGGGCGCTTCACGCCGCTTGCTCGCCCCGCGCCCTACGTCCCGGTGATGGACAATCACCGGGTCCAGGCCTGGCGGTTGATCCTGCAGCCGGGCGAGGCCGCGCCGGCGATGCAGCAGGCGGCGCCCGGCGTGCGGATCGTGGTACAGGGGGGCATGCTGGTCGAGGGCATTGAGGGCAAGCCGGACCACAAGCTCAACCTGAAGTATGGCGACTTCGCCTGGCAGACTACGGGGCCGGTGCGGACGATGCGAAACGCGGGGACGTCGACCGTCGAGCTGGTCGAGTTCGAACTGAAATAGACCGCGTGTGGGCGTGAGGACTGGCGGGGGCCGGCCTCACGTCACGGGCAGAAATACGAATGAGGAGCGGGGCATGTCGATCAAGCGGTCGGGAATTGCGATTGCGGCACTGATGTCGGGCGTCGTCGTTCTGACGTCAGGCCTGCAACTGAGCGAGCGCTGGAGCGCTTACCAGAATGCCATCGCGGCACACGCCCTGGAGACCCGTCTGGCTGCCGGCTTCGATGCTGTCGGCAGCCTGACCATCGAGCGTGGTCCGGTCAATCGGGCGCTGCTCGGGAAGTCCGCGGCGGATGATGCGGTGCTCAAGGAGTTCGCCGCCAATCGCCGAACCAGCGACGAGGCACTGGAGAAATTGCAGACGCTCGCCAGCGGCGACGCGGATCTGACGCAGCGGGTCAAGGCGGCCGCGGCCAGGATCGCCGCCGCGCGCGAGGAGGCCGCCTCACACTGGCAGAAGCCGCTGACCGAACGTCCCGGCGGCATCGCTGCCAAGGCCATGCGAGACTACGCCGAGGCGATGGCGAGCCTGAATGAGCTGCTGGAGACCGGCATCAAGGCGACGATGCGGCTGAGCACCACGGCGGGAAATTTGCTCGATGTCGCGCAGAAGGGCTGGGTGATCCGGCAGACCGCCGGCCAGGTCTCGCTGCTGATTTCGGGGCTCGTGACGTCAGGCCGTCCGGCAACATTGGCGGAGCGCGACGAATTGAGCGCTGCGAACGGCCAGATGACGCGGCTCTGGGCTGAAATCCTCGATCGCGGCGATGACGTTCACGCGCCCAAGAACACGCGGGCCAGCGTCGCTGCGGCCAGGGATCGCTATTTCGGTTCGGACAAGCCGCTGCGCGACGGGCTGACCAAGGCCGCATTCGACGGCACGCCTTACGCGGTGTCGGTCGATGACTGGCGCAAGTCCGCCACCAGCGCGAACGCCTCGTTGCTGGGAATCCGTGATGCCGCCTTGCGCGACGCGCAGACCGTAGCCGAACAGGACGAAGCCAGCGGGCTGGGCGGCATCTTGTTCGCCGGTGCGGCCATTCTGGTCGTTCTGGGACTATCCGCAGCATCGTCAGTGCTGCTCGTGCGCCACTTGCTCACGCCCATCTCGAAGCTTTCGGAGGTGATGACCCGGCTTGCCCGCAACGAGGAGGCCGAAGTGCCATTTGCCGCCCGCAAGGATGAGATCGGCGGCATGGCTCTTGCGGTGCAGGTCTTCAAGGAGGCCATGGCCACCACCAATCGACTGGCTGGAGAACAGGCCGCCGAGCGGGTCGTGAAAGAGAAGCGCGCGGCGCGTCTCGAAGGCCTGGTTCGCGACTTCGAGGCCAAGGCGGGAGCCATGGTGGCGCTGCTGGCGTCGGGGGCGACCGAACTCGAGACGACAGCGCGATCCATGTCCTCGACCGCGACGCAGACCAAGGGGCAGGCGACAACCGTCGCGGCGGCGGCCGAGGAAGCAAGCGTGGGCGCAAGCACGGTTGCCTCCGCGGCCGAGGAACTGACGGCATCCATCAGCGAGATCAGTCGCCAGGTCGCGCAATCGTCGACGATCACCGGCCGGGCGGTGGCCGATGCGCAGCGGACCGACAAGATCGTGCAGACGTTGGCTGAGGGGGCCGAGAAGATCGGCGCAGTGGTCACCTTGATCCAGGCCATCGCCGCGCAAACAAACCTGCTGGCCTTGAATGCGACGATCGAGGCGGCGCGGGCTGGCGACGCTGGAAGAGGCTTTGCGGTGGTCGCCTCCGAAGTGAAGATGCTGGCGACCCAGACGGGAACGGCGACGGCGGAGATCGGGGCCCAGATCGCGCAAATTCAGGCTGCCACCAAGGAAGCTGTCGACGCGATCCGTGGAATTACCGGCACCATCGAGGAGGTCAGCTCGATCTCGAATGCGATCGCGACGGCAGTCGAGGCACAAGGCGTGGCGACGGCGGAAATCGCCCGCAACGTTCAGCAGACATCGCAATCGGTGAGGGACGTGACGGCGACCATCGGTGGTGTGAGCAAGGCGGCAACGGAAACGGGCGTCGCGGCGACCGAGGTGCTGAGCGCGGCAGACGGCCTGTCGCGACAGGCCGTGCAGCTGACAAGCGAAGTGGGCAGCTTTGTCGAGGACGTCCGGGCCGCCTAAAGCGCGATGACCTTTAGCGCGGCGCCGTGATCGCGGGCGGGCTCGCCTCCGGCGTCTTCTTCGGCTTCAGCGTGCCGGCATAGAACGAGAGCAGCCACACCAGGATGATGGCGAGGAGATAGACGCCCCAGGCCTGCGGCGGCGTGATCGCCCAGCGCAAAAGGCCTTTGAATGTGCGGGGCGGGCTGTTGTCTTCGGTCATGGCCCGCTTGTGCGCGAAAGCAGCCGGGCGGTCAATCCGGCCGCCGCTCCGCGCGGACGAGAAACAACGCGGCCAGCGCCGAGAGGCTGAGCGCGGACGAGACCATCAGCACCTTGGCGCCCATGACGTCGATCAGCAGGCCGAAGGCCAGTGGCGCCACCGCCTGCGCCATCCGCGCCGGCGCGCCGATGATGCCGAGGCGGTAGCCGAAATCCTTCGGGCCGAAGATCGACAGCGGCAGCGTCCCGCGGGCAATCGTCAGGATGCCGTTGCCCGAACCGTGGAGCAGCGCAAATGCGCTCGCCGCGGCGCCGCCGAAGATGGCGACGACGGCAGCGCCGATCGGATGGGTCAGGCAGGCGAGCCGCGTCGACCACAGCGGATGAAAGCGGCTCAGAACGCTCGCTTCGAGAATACGCGCGACCACTTGCGCCGGACCGATCAACGCGCCGGCCGCGATCGCCTCGACATGCGTCGCGCCCGTTGCCTCCAGAATGCGCGGGAAATGCACGGCCATCGCGCCGGTGACGGTCCAGACCGCGGCGAAGACGAAGGCGAGCAGGATCATGCTGCGGTCGAGCGGCAGATGCGGCTTCTCGGCCGTCGCCGCCGCCTGCTTGGCGCCCTTGATCGCCGGCAGCATGAAGAAGTTGAGGGGCAGGCCGATCAGGATGTTGGCGGCGGCCCAGGCAAAGCAGGTCTCGCGCCAGCCGATATGGGCGAGCCCCCAGGCGGTGAGCGGCCAGCCGACGGTGGAGGCAAAGCCCGCCATCAGCGTGATGCCGGTGATGGGGCTGCGCGCCTCGGCGCCGTAGATGCGGCCGAGCGCGGCGAAGGCGGCGTCATAGAGCCCCATCGCCATGCCAATGCCGAGCACGAGCCAGGCGATCGCCATCACCGCCGTGGATTGCGAGAAGCCGAGCAGCACGAGGCCGGCGGCGATGATCAGGTTGGAGGCGGACAGCACCTGCCGGCCGCCGACGAGATCGATCTGCCGCCCGATCCGCGGGCCCAGCATGGCCGAGATCACCAGCGAGGCCGAGAACGCGCCAAAGATCCAGTTGGAGGAGATGCCGAGGTCGTGCGCCATGGGATCGGCAAGCAGCGCCGGCAGATAATAGCTGGAAGCCCAGGCCAGGGTCTGCGTGGTGCCGAGCGCCAGGACGATCGGGAGCTGGCGCTGGCTCATATGCCGGTGTTTCTGGTCGGCTCTGTCATCGGCGATCATTTGCAGCCTGCGGCGCGGGCGCGTCAACAGCGCCTGCGGCATATTCGACCTGCTACGGGCGGGAGCCTTGGCTGCATGCGGTCTGCGCGCGGCCTTTCGTTCGTCACGAATGCACGCCATAATGGCGTATGCAATTGACCTCGCGCCTCGCGCTGATGAACTGGCTGACCGGCCAGGGGCTCACCGGCCTGCCCGAAAATGAACTGCTCCGCGGCTTCTGCGAGCGCTGCCGCGCCGAGGGGTTGGAACTCTCGCGCGGGCTGGTCGTCATCGACACGCTGCATCCGATCTATGAAGGCCGCGGCTTCCGCTGGAGCGACCGGGCGAGCAACGAGAGCGACGCGTTCGAATACGGCTCGACCGCCGAGGGAGACGCCGCCCAGCACTGGCGCCGCTCCGTGTTCTTCCACATGCTCGAGCACGGCCACGACGAGATGGTGATCGATCTTGCGGATGCGCCATCGATGGATTTCTCGCAGCTCGGCGAGCTCGCCGAAAAGGGCCACAAGCACTATCTCGCCTTCGTGCATCGCTTCGGCGAGAACGGCGCGCTCGGCCTGATGGATTGCCTCTATTCCTGCTGGACCACGCGCCGCGACAGCGGTTTCTCCGAGCCGGAGCTCGTGGCGCTGCGCGATCTCGTGCCGGTGCTGGGGCTTGCGATCAAGTCGGCCCAGCAGGTCGACATCGCCCGCACGCTGGGCCGCGTCTATCTCGGTCGCGGCGCCTCCGAACAGGTGCTGGGCGGGCGCATCTCGCGCGGCGTCACCGAGCGCATCAACGCCGTGCTCTGGTATTCGGATCTGCGCGGCTCGACCGGGATCAGCGAGAGCATCGGCCCCGACGAGATCATCCCGTTCCTCAACGACTATGCCCAGGCCGTGATCGACGCGATCCATGATGCCGGTGGCGACGTGCTCAAGCTGATCGGCGACGGCGTGCTGGCGATGTTCACCGGTGAGGACATGGCGCATGCGCGCCGTGCAGCGCTCCGTGCCGAGCATCTGTCTCGCCAGAACGTCGCTGCGCTGAATGCGCGCCGGGCAGCCGACGGCCGTCCCACCACGTCCGCCTATATAGGCCTGCATGTCGGTGAGGTCTTCTACGGCAATATCGGCAGCGAGGACCGGCTCGATTTCACGGTGGTGGGCCCGACCGTGAACGAGGTCAGCCGCATCGCCTCGATGAGCCGGTCGGTTGACCGCGAGCTGCTGGCCTCGTCCGAGTTCTACCGGGGACTCGACGCCGCCGGCCGCCGCTACCTCGTCTCGACCGGCCGCTACGCGCTGCGCGGCATCGGCCACGCGCAGGATCTCTACACGCTCGATCCCGAGGTCGACGCGAGCGAGCCGGTGACGGGAAGCTACGAGCGGTATCTGGCGAACTAGCCCGGCTATCTCAACATACTCCGTCATTGCGAGCGCAGCGACTTGTCCGCCGAAGCTTTAGCGAAGGCGGAAGCAATCCAGAGTCTTTCTGTTGAGGCAGTCTGGATTGCTTCGTCGCAAGAGCTCCTCGCAATGACGCTTTGGTTAGCACCGCACCGCCACCTCATCGCCCACCATGTCCGGCTGCCGGTCGAGCGCCGCCGCGGGGGACTGCAGGATCACCAATGCCTGCGCGCCGAACACCGCCGCTGCCAGATACAGGCACGCCTCCGCGCTGTACAACCCGCCGACGATTGCCCCCAACGCCGAACCGAGCGGGCGGGCGCCATAGCTCATGATGTTGATGGCGGAGACGCGCCCCAACAGACGCGGTGGCGTCACCGACTGGCGCAAGGTCGTGGTCGAGATCACCCACAGGATCGGTCCGACACCGAGCAGGAAGAAGCTCAGGGCCGCAAGCCAGGGCGAGGGCACCAGCACCGTCAGCGCCATCACCAATGAGGCGACGAAGCCGGTGACCGGGCCGAGGCCGACGACCGTGCCGAAGGCGATCCGCTTCATCACGCGGGTGGCGAACAACGCTCCGATCACCATGCCGACGCCGTACATGGTCAGCACCGTGCCGATTCCGGCGGCGGTCAGGCCGAGATGGCGCACGGCGTAGGGCACGAACACCGCGATCTGGAGGAACCAGCCGGTGTTGAAGATGAACTGGGTGATGAACACCGGCCGCAGCAGCGGATGGTGGAACACGAAGGCCGCGCCCTCGCGGATGTCCTGGAATGGATGGCGGCGTGGTGAGGGCGCACGCGCGGGCTCGTAGATGCCGGAAAGCAGCACCACGGCGATGGCCGAGAGCGCCGCGGCGAAGCCGAAGGCCGGGCTTGCACCCCACCAGCCGACCAGCGCGCCGCCGAGCGCAGGCCCGCTGGCAAAGGCGATGGTGCGCGCAAGCTCGATCCGGGCATTGGCGGCTGGCAACAGGTCCGAACTCACCAGCGAGGGCACCAGCGCGGGTGCAGCCACGCTGTAGACGACAGTGCCGCACACCGCAGCGAAGCCGAGCAGCGCCAGCAGCGGCAGATTGAGCGCGCCGCATGCGAGCAGGATCACGATGGTCGTGAGGGCAGCGGCCCGGAGCGCCTCGGCTCCCGCCATCAGCGCGCGGCGGGAGATGCGGTCGGCGAGCAGGCCGGCCGGAATGGCGAACAGCACGAAGGGCAGGGTCAGCGCGGTCTGGAGCACGCCGGTCTGGCCTTCGGCGACGCCGAGTGTCAGCACGGCGACAATGGGGGCGGCAGCCAGCGCGATCTGCTCGGCCGATTGTGCGGCGAGATTGGACCAGGCGAGGCGGCTGAAGGTGTCGGGGAGGCGGGGCGTCGTTGACATGGCTCATTTCCTGCAAAGTCGGATTGGCGCCAGTATCTGCCTCCGGGGACGGCCAAACCCACCCGCTTCCCGACAGGGTGGAGCAAAACAGGGCCGCGGCGGGAACCCATGCGGCTAGATGCAGTTGCAAATGAGTTGCAATAAGCTTCGACTTCGGTATTGTGCCAGCATGGATGCCCGATCGCCCGATCTGACCCAAGAACTGACCCGAGACGCCGCCGGCTGGCGCACCGATGCGCCGACCACCAAAAGCCTGGCCGAGGTGAATGCCTCCGTTGCCATCCCCATCGCAGGGGTGTGGTGGCGGCGGCTGCTCGCCTTCGTCGGTCCAGGCTACCTGGTCTCGGTCGGCTACATGGACCCCGGCAATTGGGCGACCGACCTCGCTGGCGGCTCGAAGTTCGGCTACACGCTGCTATCCGTCATCCTGCTCTCGAATTTGATGGCGATCCTGCTCCAGTCGCTGGCGGCGCGGCTCGGCATCGTCACCGACCGCGATCTCGCGCAGGCCTGTCGCGCGACCTATTCGCCCGCCGTGAACTTCATGCTCTGGCTCGCCTGCGAAGCGGCGATCATCGCCTGCGACCTTGCCGAAGTCATCGGCACGGCGATCGCGCTCAAGCTGCTGTTCGGCATTCCCCTGATCGGCGGCGCGCTGATCGCTGCGCTGGACGCCTTTTTGCTGCTCATCCTGATGAATCGTGGCTTCCGTTTCCTCGAAGCCTTCGTCATCGCGCTGCTCGTCGTGATCGCAATCTGTTTCACGGTCCAGCTTGCCGCGGCAGCGCCGCCGGTTGCCGAGATGCTGAGGGGATTTGTGCCGAAGACCGAGATCTTCACCAACCCCGAGATGCTCTACATCGCGATCGGCATCATCGGTGCGACCGTGATGCCGCATAATCTCTACCTGCATTCGTCGATCGTGCAGACGCGCGCCTATGAGCGCAACGACACCGGGCGCCGCGAGGCGATCAAATGGGCGACGACGGATTCGACCATTGCCTTGATGCTGGCGCTGTTCATCAACGCCGCGATCCTCGTGGTCGCCGCCGCGACCTTCCACAAGAGCGGCCATTCCGATGTCGCCGAGATCGGCCAGGCCTTCGAGCTGCTCTCGCCTCTGCTAGGCCTCGGCATCGCCTCGACGCTGTTCGCGGTGGCGCTGCTCGCCTCGGGCCTCAACTCGACGGTGACGGCGACGCTCGCGGGTCAGATCGTGATGGAAGGTTTTCTCGACCTGCGTCTGCCGAGCTGGGCACGCCGCCTCTTGACGCGCGGCATCGCCATCATTCCCGTGATCGTCGTCACCGCAATTTACGGCGAGCGCGGCACGGCGGATCTGCTGGTGTTCAGCCAGGTCGTGCTGTCGATGCAGTTGCCCTTCGCGGTGATCCCGCTGGTCCGCTTCGTCTCGGATCGCCGCAAGATGGGCCAGTTCGCGATACCGCCGTACGTCGCCGCGATCGCATGGATCGTCGCGGGCGTGATCGTGGTTCTGAATGTGAAGCTGCTGGCGGATACGCTGTTCGGGTGAGGGCTAGGGGACCGTCCGGCCCTGCGGTGATTTCACACAAAGGGATTGGTGATGCGAAGGCCTTCCTTCAATACCATCCCATGTTGGAAGTCTTCGGACAGCAATGTCTGGCATCCCGCGTGAAGCGCCGAGGCTGCGATCATCGCGTCGTAGGTCGCCATTCCATAACGTTCGGCGAGGCTCAGGCCGGTATCATGAATATCCAGCGTGACGGGATGAATCGTGAGCAGCCCGCGTAACGCGTCCAGGAAAGTGTGTGTCTCCCGCCACGACAATTGCGTTTTCCGGCGGGCTACGTTGGCAAGTTCGTTGAGCACCTGCACGCTGATCACGCCCCCGCGCGAAAGAGCTTGCTCGGCGCGATCAGCTTTCGTCGCATCGCCTGATACGAGATAGACGAGGACGTTGGTGTCGAAGAAGCTAGCGGGCATTCGCTTC
The DNA here is from genome assembly GCF_058804065.1 of Bradyrhizobium sp. GW821-FHT13H05. NCBI lineage: Bacteria > Pseudomonadati > Pseudomonadota > Alphaproteobacteria > Hyphomicrobiales > Nitrobacteraceae > Bradyrhizobium > Bradyrhizobium sp. GW821-FHT13H05. Next base: position 307,849 of record NZ_JBXAPO010000007.1, read on the forward strand.
CTCTCTGTCGAACTTGAAGTCGGCAGGAAGGCTACCCCGAAGGGAACGAAGACGCTTTAGCAGCTCTGCACGGTCCGGCTTGCGTGCCACACCGAACTCCCGCTCTCCAGCAACGTGAATTTCGATCTCATCGCCTTCCTTCAGCTGAAGCGCCTCGACGACCGTGGCGGGAAGGCGGACTGCAAGGCTATTTCCCCATTTGGCGACTTGCATGTCACCTCCGTTGGATATACACAAGAAAATATGTATATCTAGCGCGCAGGATGTCAAGATCGATATCGGCAACCCTGCAGGGTCTGCGCCAAGCGTTGGCCCATAGGGTTTCCGTGGCCACTAGCACAGCCCGCTCATGTGCTTGAACCTCCAGAGCGACGGCAATCCTTGCGGGCTGTGTTTCGGCACGTAGCCCCGCAACCTCGCCTTCGGTCCCTTCTGCTTGAACTCCTCGATCCCGCACGATGTCGGGCCTTCGTACACGCTCACCGTCACGACATAAAAATCGGGAAGAACGCCCTCGATCCGGGCTTCGGATTCGACGTCGGCGTTCGGGCGCCGCCACGTGTGAATGATCTTGCGGCCAGGCTCGGGCTTGTCGAACAAGGGAACGTCTGGTGCGAAGAGATCAGCGACCTCGCCGATCTTGCCGATTGGCTGGCCGTAGTCCTTGAGGAACGTCCGAAGCTTCGGGGACAGAGGCGTCACCCCGATGCAGCGACCAAAATACTCTTTGCCGCCGGCGTCGCAGGCATGAGCGTCGATGCTCGAAGGGATGATCTGCGCGAGTGCTAACAGGACAGAAATTGCGGACGGCAAGCACAGGCTCCTGCTCGCCGCACGAACCACTGCTTCTTAATCCTGCGGCTCGGACGCCGCGTCACCTTGCGCGTCGATGCGCAGCCAGCCTGAGGGTGCGAGGCGCTGCTGCGGCAGGAAGCGGGCCTTGTAGTCCATCTTCTTGGAGCCTTCGATCCAGTAGCCGAGATAGACGTAAGGCAGGCCCTGACGGCGCGCGCGCGCGATGTGGTCGAGGATCATGAAGGTGCCCATCGAGCGGCTGACCTGGCCCGGCTCGAAGAAGGAGTAGACCATCGACAGGCCGTCGCTGAGCACATCAGTGAGAGCGACCGCGATCAGCTCCTCGCCGCGGCCGGTGATGCCGCTGTCGGGGCCGCGCTTGCGGTACTCGATGATGCGGGTCTCGACATGGCTGTCCTCGACCATCATGGCGTAGTCGAGCACGGTCATGTCGGCCATGCCGCCGTGGCGGTGGCGGGAGTCGAGATAGGCGCGGAACACCGAATATTGCTCGGAGGTCGGCACGGCGCTGCGCTGCTCGCCGATGATGTCGGCGTTGCGCGCGATGACTTTCCGGAAGTTGCGGGAGGCACGGAACTCGTTGGCGACGACGCGGACCGAGACGCAGGCGCGGCACTGGTCGCAGGCCGGCCGGTAGGCGATCGACTGGCTGCGACGGAACCCGCCATGGGTCAGGAGGTCGTTGAGGTCGCCCGCGCGATCGCCCACGAGGTGCGTGAACACCTTGCGCTCATGCCGGCCCGGCAAATAGGGGCAGGGGGAGGGCGCCGTGAGGTAAAACTGTGGGGTATCGCGCGAGTGCTGGGTCAAGGGACGTCGTGGGCCTCCGAACTGAATATAAGCATCGCGCTACGGAAGCCCCCGGTCAATTGTCCTGCTCGGCAGGTCAGATCAGCAACCAGTCTAGTGGATCCCGGTTAGTAGGTCGTTGATCAGTAAGTTCTGGCCGCCTGCGGGACGGGCGCGCGGACGGAATTGTTGATCACGACCGTTCCCAGCACGAAATCGTGCAGCAGGCGCCGGCGCCCGTTGAATAGGCCGACCAGCACCACGAAGGGCGTCAGGAACGACACCGTCACCCAGAACAGCACGGCATGGGTGGCGCCGAGCACGAAATAGCCTGAAGCGCCGTACCAGGTGCGCAGCTCCAGATCCATCAGGCGCATGCCGATCGTCGCGGACGAGGGACCGCCGATGCAGGCGCCGTAATAGACGATGGCCCAGATCACCGAGGCGGGCCAGGCCAGCCAGAACAGCGCCCAGCCGATACCGAGGGTGACGACGCCGAACAGCGCGATGAAGATGTAGCCGAGGATGACGGGAACGGAGATCACGACCATGTCGATCAGGAAGGCAAACGCCCGCCGCGTCGCCACGCCGCGAAACAGTTCCGGGTGCAAATAGGGATCGTAGGCGTGAGCCGCGCCGTCGCTGCGCCAGGCGCCCGAACTACCCGAGTCATACGACATCGTCCGTCCTCCCAAGGGGGAAACAGGGAAAACTCCCGTGGCAGGACATGGGAATAAGTCATCCCCGTGCCAAGGGCGCAGGGACGTTACCAAGCCGAAATATTCCGGCGATTCGGGGGCGGCGGAAGGCCCCAAGCGCCCGCTGTGGCGCACGGTGGATGGAATGGTGGGCATGCTTGCGCTTTGCCCACCCTGCGGCCTTATCCCTGGGTGCGCAGCTTCTCCGCGACCTTCGGCGCAAAATAGCTAAGCACGCCGTCGGCACCGGCGCGCTTGAAGGCGAGCAGGCTCTCCATCATCGCGCGCTCGCCGTCGAGCCAGCCATTGTTGGCGGCCGCTGCGATCATCGCGTATTCGCCGGAGACCTGGTAGGCGAAGGTCGGCATCGCAAAGGTGTCCTTCACGCGGCGGACCACGTCGAGATAAGGCATGCCGGGCTTCACCATCACCATGTCGGCGCCCTCGGCGATGTCGAGCTCGACCTCGCGCAGTGCTTCGTCGGTGTTGGCGCTGTCCATCTGATAGGTGCGCTTGTCGCCGGTGAGCGTCTTGGCCGAGCCGATGGCGTCGCGGAACGGGCCGTAGAAGGCGGAGGCGTATTTGGCCGCATAGGCCATGATCTGCACGTCGAGCAGGCCGGTGCGGTCCAGCCCCTCGCGGATCGCGGCGACGCGGCCGTCCATCATGTCGGAGGGCGCGATGATGTCGCAGCCGGCTTCCGCCTGTACCAGCGCCTGACGCACCAGCACGGCGACCGTCTCGTCGTTCAAAATCTTGCCGTCGGAGATCAGGCCGTCATGGCCGTGGCTGGTGAAGGGATCGAGCGCGACGTCGCAGAGAATGCCGATCTCGGGAAACTCCTTCTTGATCGCACGCACCGCCTGGCAGACCAGGTTGTTCGGGTTGGTGGCTTCCGAGCCTTCCTCGTCGCGCAGGGACGGGTCGGTGTAGGGAAACAGCGCGAGGCAGGGGATGGTGAGCTTCATCGCGCGCTCGGCCTCACGCACGGCCTGGTCGACGCTCAGGCGCTCGACGCCGGGCATCGAGGCGATCGCCTCACGCTTGTTGTTGCCGTCAATCAGGAATAACGGCCAGATCAGATCGTCCGTGGTGAGGACGTTCTCGCGCATCATGCGCCGGGCCCATTCGGCCTTGCGGTTGCGGCGCGGACGGATTGTCAGATCGAGGGCAGGGGAGGCGCCAGCACCATCCCGGCGCGAGACCTCGCGCAGTTCGATCGGACGTCCGTATTTGATCGCCATCACTCTTCCTCCGGCTGGAATTATTCTTATACCAGCTCGCATGGTTCCCGTCACCGCAGCTTGACCTGCCGCAAGGCAGAATTGAAGTGAACTGGGCAGCCGATTGATTTTGCGGGGCGAACCAGCCAGAAGGGGGCCATGTCCGAGATCTCCACCCGCGATGCGGCCCGCGACAGCGCCAATGCCAGGGACGCCGCCCGAGATAATGCCAGAGACAACGCCATGTCGGTGGCGGCGATCTCGTCGGAGCGCCCGGAATCCGACGACAATGTCTGGACGCGCCGGCTGGTGCTGTTCCTGCGGGTGATGGCACTGCTCTCGATCCTGAAGGGCCTCTATCACTGGGCGCAGGTCACCGGCTTCGTCGGCGGCGAGGACGAGGCGTTCGAGAACCAGTCGATGGCCTGGCAGGCCTCGACCATCTACTTCGCCGTGATCGAGCTCGTCGCCGCGGTTGGCCTGTGGCTGGCGACGCCCTGGGGCGCGGTGGTGTGGCTCACGACCGTGGTGTCGATGGCGGTGATCGAGCTGATGTTCCCGGGAATCTACGGCGGCAGCCTGATCGTGGTCGGCGTCGAGGTCTTCATGCTCGCCGCTTATCTCGCGCTCGCCTGGATGGCCGCGCGCGAACGGCCGCCATAGGGTGCAGGCGGTTCGGTGCACACTCGCTCGTGCCCCGGACGCTGCGCAGCACGCAGTGATGCGCTGCAGAGCCGGGGCCCATCTCCCCACCATCTCGTTTTTGGGCTTCTGGGTCCCGGATCTTCGCTTCGCTTGTCCGGGACACGAGAGCGGAGTTGTACGCGATTGGTTGACCGCTGGTTGCTTAAAATTCGACGTAACTTTTCGCTAACCAGCCCGTTCCGCCACAGCTGTTACGCGCGCGTTTCGAAACGGGGCGGGGCTGTTCTGGAATGCGACAACAGGGCCGGACGGAGGGTGAACAGGACCTTGCGAGGGTCAACAGAGCGTTGCGAAAAGCCCTTGTGGCACAGGCTTAATCCGCAATTCACTGTCTTAAATTCATGATCTCTTTATTCTCTTATTTAAGCCGATCTTCAAACGCCCCCCTTAAGTTGGACCTATCAGACGGAGCACAAGTTTCGTCGAATAAGTGTCGATAAAAACGACAACAGGGGAAGTGTCATGATGAAAGCCGTCGCAACTGCGGCAGATACCGCAGAGCGCGTCTCCGGCCAGCAGGGTTCGGTGCAGTCGCTCTATCTGGAAGCTTTGACTCTGGTGGAGCGGCTGCATCGCCGGCTCCTCGACGTGATCAAGGACGAGTTCGATCGTCGTGGTCGCGCGGACATCAACTCGGTGCAGGCGCTGCTGCTCTACAACATCGGCGACAAGGAGCTGACCGCGGGCGAACTGCGCACGCGCGGTTACTATCTCGGCTCCAACGTCTCCTACAATCTGAAGAAGCTCGTCGAGCTCGGCTTCCTCGATCATCAGCGCTCGCGCGTTGATCGCCGCTCGGTGCGCATCCGTCTGACCCCGCAGGGCCAGGAAGTCCGCCGCATCGTCGACTCGCTCTACCAGAAGCACGTCAAGACGGTCGAGCAGGTCGGTGGCATCTCGGGCGAGGAATTCTCGACCCTGAACAAGTCGCTGCACCGCCTCGAGCGGTTCTGGACCGACCAGATCCTGTATCGCCTCTGAGTTTTTCCGAGGGATCGAGGCCAAGCCGGCCCGCAACAAGACCGGCAAGCCTCCCGAACGTGCCTGACTTCCCCAAGCGCACCGGCCCGGCTCTGCCCGGATCGGTGCGTTTTGTCGTTTCGCGGTTGCGAAAAAAACAGCGGGTTGAGCGGAACCAGTTCCCGGTTGCGGCGTTGTGTCCCCGGATCGGAGAATGCGATGCTGGTCGAGCGCGGGTTGCAGGCAATGAACGTCGAACTCGTGAGCGATGCCTATGCCATCGCCGCGAACTACCTCCGCCGCTCCGGCGCCATCCCCGACACGCTCGTCACCAATGAACGCCTGCTCGAGATCATCGTAAAACTGTTCCAGCACGGTGAACTCAACAAGATCAGGCTCGCCAACAAGGCGATCGCCTGGTTCGAGACGCAGTTCGAGGCGCGCGCGGTTGCCTGATCGAAACTCCCAGAATTCCAGAGAACCAGAGGGTGCCATGGACGCTGCCATTGACCGCATCATGCAGACCTATGACCTGCTCGCAAACCGCACATCGGCGGCGAGCGCCGAGGCGCGGGCCAAGGTGACCAACTATCTCAAGACGTTGATGGAAGCCGGCGAAAAGGACACCCACAGGTTGACCGTCTGCGGCCTCACCTATCTGCGCCAGCTCGACGGCAGCGTGGACCCGGTGAAGGCGGGGTATACCGGGCTGTAGGGGAGAGCTGGCCGTCTCATCGGCTGGCGCCGGTCAGGATTTAGGTCCAGAGCGGACCCTTCAGGGCCATAGGCGTGAGGACGATCCCCAGAGATCCGTCCTCCCGTCCAAATCCCCCAATCCCCACCATATCTTGCATAAATATCAGGCCCGACCCGCAACTACTTGGCCTGTTGCGGGCGATGTGGTAGATCGCGCACGCCGCTTCCGATCACCACACCAGACCCGCCCGTAGCCCGCCAAAAGGCTGCGGCGGTGGAGATATTCGCAAGATGACCTTCGCCAAAACCACCTCCGCGCCCGATTCGTTTTTCACCGCCGCGCTCGACCAGGCCGACCCGGAAATCGCCGCCGCCATCAAGGGCGAGCTCGGCCGGCAGCGCCATGAGGTCGAGCTGATCGCCTCCGAGAACATCGTCAGCCGGGCCGTGCTGGAAGCGCAGGGTTCGGTCATGACCAACAAGTACGCAGAGGGTTATCCGGGCGCGCGCTATTACGGCGGTTGTGAGTGGGTCGACGTCGCCGAGAACCTTGCGATCGATCGCGCCAAGAAGCTGTTCGGCGCCAATTTCGCCAACGTGCAGCCGAACTCCGGCAGCCAGATGAACCAGGCGGTGTTTCTGGCGCTGCTCCAGCCCGGCGACACCTTCATGGGCCTCGACCTTGCGGCCGGCGGTCATCTCACCCACGGCTCGCCCGTCAACATGAGCGGCAAGTGGTTCAAGGCCGCGCATTACACCGTGCGCCGCGAGGACCAGATCATCGACATGGACGCGGTCCAGAAGCAGGCCGAGGAGGTCAAGCCGAAGCTGATCGTCGCCGGCGGCTCGGCCTATTCGCGCGCTTGGGACTTCAAGCGCTTCCGCGAGATCGCCGACAGCGTCGGCGCGTATTTGCTGGTCGACATGGCGCACTTCGCGGGTCTCGTGGCCGGCGGCGTGCATGCTTCGCCGGTGCCGCATGCCCACATCACCACCACCACGACGCACAAGTCGCTGCGCGGCCCGCGCGGCGGCCTGATGCTGTGGAATGACGAGACGCTGACCAAGAAGTTCAACTCGGCGATCTTCCCGGGCCTGCAGGGCGGCCCCCTGATGCATGTGATCGCGGCGAAGGCGGTCGCTTTCGGCGAGGCGCTGCGTCCGGACTTCAAGATCTACGCGAAGAACGTCGTCGAGAACGCCAAGGCGCTGGCCGAGACGCTGAAGAGCCACGGCTTCGATATTGTCTCGGGTGGTACCGATAACCATCTGATGCTCGTCGATCTCCGGCCGAAGGGCCTGAAGGGCAACGTCTCGGAGAAGGCGCTGGTTCGCGCCGCCATCACCTGCAACAAGAACGGCATTCCCTTCGATCCCCAGTCGCCGTTCGTCACATCAGGTATTCGGCTCGGCACCCCCGCGGCGACCACCCGCGGCTTCGGCGTGGCCGAATTCCAGCAGGTTGGCGGCATGATCGCCGAGGTCCTCAATGCGATCGCGCAGTCCGACGAGGGCAAGGCGCCGCTGGTGGAGGCCGCGATCAAGGAACGAGTGAAGGCGCTCACCGATCGGTTCCCGATCTATCAGTAAGGCCAAGGTAAACGGATGCGCTGCCCGAACTGCAACAGTCTCGATACGCAGGTAAAGGACTCGCGTCCGACCGAGGATTCTTCCGTGATCCGCAGGCGGCGCGTGTGCGTCGCCTGCAATTTCCGCTTCACCACCTTCGAGCGCGTGCAGCTGCGCGAGCTCACGGTGATCAAGCGCAACGGCCGCCGCGTGCCGTTTGACCGCGACAAGCTGATGCGCTCGGTGTCCATCTCCCTGCGCAAGCGGCAGGTCGAGCCGGAGCGGGTGGAGAAGATGGTCTCGACCATCGTGCGCGAGCTCGAGACCGGCGGCGAAGCCGAGATCTCCTCCGAGGTGATCGGCGAGACCGTGATGGAGCATCTGCGCACGCTCGACGACGTCGCCTATGTGCGCTTCGCCTCGGTCTACCGCAATTTCCGCGAGGCCAAGGATTTTGCCGACGTGCTCGGCGAGCTCTCCGGTGAGGAGGAAGCGCGGCTCGCCGCGATCCGCAAATGATCTTCCGCATCCTGGAGGATCAGTTCGCCCGGAAGATCCGCGACACCAAGGACGCCGATCGCCGCTTCATGCAGCTGGCGCTCTCGCTCGGCCGGCGCGGGCAGGGGCGCACCTGGCCCAACCCGGCAGTAGGTGCCGTGATCGTCAAGGACGGCGTCATCGTCGGCCGCGGCTGGACGCAGCCAGGTGGGCGCCCGCATGGTGAGCCCGAGGCGCTGCGGCGGGCCGGGGAGGCAGCACGCGGCGCCACGCTCTACGTCACGCTGGAGCCATGTTCGCATTTCGGCAAGTCGCCGCCTTGCGCTGATGCGGTGATCGCCGCCGGCATCAAGCGGGTCGTTGCGGCGATCGAAGATCCCAATCCGGAAGTCGCGGGCCAAGGCCATGCGCGGTTGCGCGCCGCCGGTATCACGGTGGATGTGGGTCTGTGCGCGGCAGAGGCCGCCTTCGACCATTCCGGGCATTTCCGCCGCATCCGTGACAAGCGCCCCCATGTGATCCTGAAGCTCGCGGTCTCGCCCGACGGCAAGATCGGTGCGGCCGGCGGCAGGCCGGTTGCGATTACCGGCGAAGCCGTGCGCGATCGCGTGCATCTCTTGCGCGCGCAGAGCGACGCGATCCTGGTCGGCATCGGCACGGTGCTGGCGGATGATCCGCAGCTCAATTGCCGCCTGCCGGGCATGGCGGCGCGCTCGCCGGTGCGCGTGGTGCTGGACCAGAGCCTGCGCATTCCGGCATCGAGCCAGCTCGTGCGCTCCGCGCGCGAAATACCGCTTTGGGTGGTGGGCTCTGAACTCGCCGAGGCCGCGGCCGCCACGCGGCTTGGCGCGGCCGGTGCGCAAATCATGCGCATGCCGCCGGGCAGTGCATCCGGGCTCGATCTTCCGGCCGTGCTGCATGCGCTGGCCGGGAAGGGCATCTCGCGGCTGATGGTCGAGGGCGGCAGCCGGGTGGCGGCATCGTTCGTCGCGGCCGACCTCGTCGACGAGATCTGGCTGTTCCGCGGCGTGGAAGAGGTCGGCGCTGGCGGCGTCGATGCGCTCGATGCATTGCCCCTGTCGAAAATCACGCAGTCGCAGGCCTACAAGGTTCATGCTAGCGAGACATTCGGTCACGATATTCTCACCATCTACGAGCGCGCCTAACATGTTCACCGGCATTGTCACTGATATCGGCGAGATCGTCGGCTTCACGCCAACGGCGCAGGGCCAACTGCATCGTCTGCGCATCGCCTGCAGCTATGACCAGACCACCATCGCGGACGGCGCCTCGATCGCCTGCAACGGCGTGTGCCTCACCGTGGTCGCTTCCGGCGTGGCGAGCGGCAAAACCTGGTTCGACGTCGACGCCGCCGCCGAGACGCTGGCGCTGACGACGGCAAGGCACTGGAAGGTCGGCACGCGGCTCAACCTCGAGCGCGCGCTCAAGATCGGCGACGAGCTCGGCGGCCACATCGTCGCCGGCCATGCCGACGGGATCGCGACCATTGTCAGCCGCGAGGACCTGCCTGATATGGCGCGGTTCGAACTCTCGACCACGCGCGAACTGGCGCGGTTCATCGCCACCAAGGGCTCGATCACGCTCGACGGCGTCTCGCTGACGGTTAATACGGTTGCGGACGTGACCTTTTCGGTGCTGATCATCCCGCACACGCTTGATGTCACGACGATTGGTGCCTGGAAGGCGGGGGCCGAGGTCAATATCGAGGTCGATTTGATGGCCCGCTATGCGGCGCGGCTGACGGAAATGAAGTGACCGGCGCAGCCGGAATTATGCTTTAAAACTTGGCTTACGCGCCTGCGGCGACTACATAACGCGCCGACCCAAGAGGCGACTTAACTAAACGGATTGAGATGATGGCAGACGCGCGGCGCGCACCGCTGAAGGACCAGACCGACATTTCCGGCGCCCGTGCGCTGATTGTCGAGGCGCGGTTCTATGACGATCTCCAGGACGCGATGCTCGAAGGCGCGGTGGCCGAACTGAAGGTGGCCGGCCTGACGTATGACGTCATCACGGTTCCCGGCGCACTGGAGATTCCGGCGGCGGTGGCCATTGCGGTCGATGCGGCCGCGGCCAACGGCAAGCCCTATGATGCTGCGATCGCGCTCGGCTGCGTGATCCGCGGCGACACCATCCATTTCGAAATCGTCTCGCAAGAGTCCTCGCGTGCGCTGATGGACCTCGCTGTGGCGCGAAAGCTGCCGCTCGGCAACGGCATCCTCACAGTCAACACCGAGGCGCAGGCCTGGGCACGGGCGCGCGCCAGCGAGCTCAACAAGGGTGGCGACGCCGCGCGCGCGGCGATCGCGATGCTGCGCATCAAGCGCCGTCTGGCGCGGGTCTGAGCGATGGCCGACAACAGCAAGAAGCCCCCGGTCGGCGCTGAGAAGAAGGCGAACCGGCGTGGTGCGGCGCGGCTCGCAGCCGTGCAGGCGCTGTACCAGATGGATATCGCCGGTGCGGGCATCAACGACATCTTCGCCGAGTTCGAGAGCCACTGGCTCGGCAACGAGGTCGAGGGCGACACTTATCTTCCGGCGGAAGCGGCGTTCTTCCGGGACGTCGTCTCCGGCGTCGTGCGCGACCAGAAGAAGCTCGATCCCCTGATCGACGAGGCGCTGTCGAAAGGCTGGCCCTTGAAGCGGATCGAGGCGATCCTGCGCGCGGTGCTGCGGGCCGGGGCCTATGAGCTCCAGCATCGCAAGGACGTGCCGGGCCGCGTCGTCGTCTCCGAATATGTCGATGTCGCCAACGCCTTCGTCGACCGCGAGGAGACCGGCATGGTCAACGCCGTGCTCGACCAGATCGGCCGCCAGTTTCGCGGTGACGAGTTCGGGCGGGGGTAGCTCCGCATTCCGCTGTCATCACCCGCCTTGTGCGCACTTGCGCACTGGAGCGGGTGATCCAGTACGCCGCGGCAGCGGTTATTGATATCGGGCGTCTCGGCGTACTGGATCGCCCGGTCGAGCCGGGCGATGACAGTGGAGTGTAGGGTCGACATTGATGACCATTCCGCACAATCCCTCCGCCGAAGACTCCCTCATCGCGCGCTATTTCAAGCCGCTGGCGACTGATCCCGGCGCGTTCGGGCTGGTCGACGATGCGGCGGTGCTGTCCTCATCCGGCGACGACATCGTTGTCACCACCGACGCGATCGTCGAGGGTGTGCATTATCTTGCCGCTGATCCGCCCGACACCATCGCGCGCAAGGCGCTGCGGGTGAACCTGTCCGACCTCGCCGCCAAGGGCGCGAGGCCGGCCGGCTTCGTGCTGACGCTGGCGCTGCGCAGCAAGGAAGATTCCTGGCTCGGCCCGTTCGCGGATGCGCTCGGCGAGGACGCCAAAACCTTCGCGTGCCCGCTGCTCGGCGGCGACACGGTCTCGACACCGGGGCCGCAGATGATCTCGATCACAGCCTTCGGCCGCGTGCCGAAGGGGCATATGGTCGGCCGTACAGGCGCAAGGCCAGGCGACCGCATTTTGGTGACAGGCACGATCGGCGATGCCGCACTTGGCCTCGATGTCCTCACCGGTGGCGCGGTGGCCGCGGCGCTCGCGTCCGATCCCGCTGCATGGAAGGCTCTGGTCTCGCGCTATCGGATCCCGCAGCCACGCAACGCGCTGGCCGAGGCCGTGCGCGACCATGCCTCGGCCGCGATGGACGTCTCCGACGGGCTCGCCGGCGATCTGACAAAGCTCTGCGCGGCGTCCGGCGTCTCGGCCACGATCGACGTGGCGAACATCCCGCTGTCACCTGCTGCGGCTGGCCTGATCGCGCGCAACGCCGTTTGCGTCGAGACGCTGCTTGCCGGGGGCGACGACTACGAGGTGCTGTGCACGGTGCCGCCGGCGCAAAGCGACGCACTGATCGCGGCAGGGCGAGCCGTCGGCGTTGCCGTCACGGCCATCGGCACGATCGTGGCGGGCGGCGAACGGCCGCGCTTTCTGGACGGGCAGGGCCAGGAACTGGCCTTGAAGCGGCTCTCCTACAGCCATTTCTAGGAATTGCTCCAAACCAGCGGCCAGACGCTCAGGACTAGGTCTAAATACCTGCCGAGATCGGCCTTTTCGGCCTTATCCGGCGTTGCACCCTCAATTTGATTTTGGCAAGCTTGTGACCGAACAGGGCCGCCCCTTCGGGCAAGGGGCGGCCCTGTTCAACATAAGGGCGCCGCACCGCGTGACGGAAAAACAAAAGGCGCCGGGGGTACGTACATCAAGGATCTGAGGCAAAAATCACATGACAGCATTATGGTTGATAGTGCTCTGCGGAGTGCTTTCCGTCGTCTACGCGATTTGGGCGACGTCTTCGGTGTTGAGTGCAGATGCGGGGTCGCCGCGGATGCAGGAGATCGCAGGAGCGGTGCGTGAAGGCGCACAGGCGTATCTCCGGCGCCAGTACACCACGATCGGTATCGTCGGCATCGTCATTTTCGTGCTGCTTGTCTATTTCCTCGGGCTTTATGTCGCGATCGGTTTTGCCATCGGCGCCATCCTGTCGGGGGCGGCCGGCTTCATCGGCATGAACGTCTCGGTTCGCGCCAATGTGCGCACCGCCCAGGCGGCGACGACGTCGCTTGCCGGCGGCCTCGAGCTCGCCTTCAAGGCGGGTGCGATCACCGGCATGCTGGTGGCGGGTCTCGCGCTGCTCGGCGTGACCCTCTATTTCGGCTTCCTGGTCTATTCGCTGAAGCTCGCGCCCGACAGCCGTGTCGTCGTCGACGCCATGGTGGCGCTCGGCTTCGGCGCCTCGCTGATCTCGATCTTCGCCCGTCTCGGCGGCGGCATCTTCACCAAGGGTGCGGACGTCGGCGGCGACCTCGTCGGCAAGGTCGAGGCCGGCATTCCCGAGGATGATCCGCGCAATCCCGCGACCATCGCCGACAACGTCGGCGATAACGTGGGCGACTGCGCCGGCATGGCGGCCGACCTGTTCGAAACCTATGCGGTGACCGCGGTCGCCACCATGGTGCTGGCGGCGATCTTCTTTGCGAAGACGCCGATCCTCATGAGCATGATGACGCTGCCGCTCGCGATCGGCGGCATCTGCATCATCACCTCGATCATCGGCACGTTCTTCGTCAAGCTCGGGCCGAGCCAGTCGATCATGGGCGCGCTCTACAAGGGCCTGATCGCGACCGGCGTCCTGTCGTTGGTCGGCATCGCCTGCGTGATCTACGCCCTGATCGGCTTCGGCAAGCTCGATGGCGTCGAGTACACCGGCATGTCGCTGTTCGAATGCGGCATCGTCGGCCTCGTCGTCACCGCGCTGATCATCTGGATCACCGAATACTACACCGGCACCGACTATCGTCCGGTGAAGTCGATTGCGGCGGCGTCGGTGACCGGCCACGGCACCAACGTGATCCAGGGTCTTGCAATCTCGATGGAGTCGACCGCGCTGCCCGCGATCGTCATCATCGCCGGCATCCTGGTCACCTACAGCCTCGCCGGCCTGTTCGGCATCGCGATCGCGACCGCCACCATGCTGGCGCTGGCCGGCATGGTCGTCGCGCTTGATGCCTTTGGCCCCGTCACCGACAACGCCGGCGGCATCGCCGAGATGGCGGGCCTGCCGAAGGAGGTGCGCAAGTCGACCGACGCACTCGACGCGGTCGGCAACACCACCAAGGCGGTGACCAAGGGCTACGCGATCGGCTCGGCCGGTCTCGGCGCATTGGTACTGTTCGCGGCTTACAATGAGGACCTCAAGTTCTTCATTGCGGACTCCGCGCACCACGCCTATTTCGCAGGCGTCAAGCCGGACTTCTCGCTCAACAATCCCTACGTGGTTGTCGGCCTGTTGTTCGGTGGCTTGCTGCCGTACCTGTTCGGCGCGATGGGTATGACTGCGGTCGGACGCGCGGCGAGCGCGATCGTCGAGGAGGTGCGCCGGCAATTCCGCGAGAAGCCGGGCATCATGCAGGGCACCGACAAGCCTGACTATGGTAAGGCCGTGGACCTGCTCACCAAGGCGGCGATCAAGGAGATGATCATCCCGTCGCTGCTGCCGGTGCTGTCGCCGATCGTCGTCTACTTCCTGATCTACGCGATCGCGGGCGGTGGCCCGGCCGGCAAGTCGGCGGCGTTCTCGGCGGTCGGTGCGATGTTGCTCGGCGTGATCGTGACGGGCCTGTTCGTCGCGATCTCCATGACCTCCGGCGGCGGCGCCTGGGACAATGCCAAGAAGTACATCGAGGACGGCCATTACGGCGGCAAGGGCAGTGATGCCCACAAGTCCGCCGTGACCGGCGACACCGTCGGCGATCCCTATAAGGATACGGCGGGACCTGCGGTAAACCCGATGATCAAGATCACCAACATCGTGGCCTTGCTGCTGCTCGCGATCCTGGCGCACTAAGCAGCAGTCAGTCGATCAGGCAAACCCCGCGGTGCGAGCCGCGGGGTTTTGCTTGGCAAGAACCTCTTTCGCTGTATGCGAACAAACACGGAGATCAATCCATGTCGCTCTCATCCGCCCGGAATTATGCACTCCGCGCCGCCAAGTCGCAGGACCAGAAGGAGGCCGCCGAATTGTTATCCAAGGCCATCCTGGAGCTCGCTCTGGCGATCGAGGCCACCGATGCCAAGGTCAAGAAGATCAACAAGTCGTCCTAGGCGCGATGCGATCCGAAGGCTTACGCCTTGGCTTCCGATCCTTGCTCAGTTCTCCGCGCAAACACCTCCTTCGCTGCGAACAGGCCGTTGATGGCTGCCGGGAAGCCGGCATAGACGGCCATCTGGATGAGGATCTCGACAATCTCCTCTCGGCCGAGCCCGACATTCAGACCTGCCTCGATATGCACCTTGAGCTGAGGTGCGGCGTTGCCCATGGCCGCGAGCGCTGCGATCGTTGCGATCTCGCGCGAGCGGAGGTCGAGTCCGGGCCGTGAGTAGATGTCGCCAAATGGAAATTCGAAGACATAGGTGGCGAAGTCCGGGGCGATGTCGCCGAGCGCCGCCACGACCTTATGGCCGGCCTCTCCGTCGATCTCAGCGAGTGCGCGACGACCGCGCTCCAACCGGCTTTCGCCGGCGTTCGGGAAGTGTTGCGTCATAGTCTTTCATCCTCTGTTCCGTTTCGGCATAACCGCCGATCTTGGTGTCGAGGACGAGAAGACAGGCATTCAGTTCGTCGACGTGGGCGCGCACGCTTTCGCGGTGTCGCTCCAGCAGCGCGCGCCGCTCAGCCTCGGTGCCGCTGCCTCGATCCCGGAGCTCCGCGTAAAGCAGCATGTCCCTGATCGGCATACCCGTCGTCTTCAGGCGACCGAGAAACTCGATCCACACCAGGATCGAGGCATCGTAGTCACGTTGGCTGGATCGGTCCCGGTCGGCGTAAGGCAACAGTCCGATCCGCTCGTAGTAGCGGATCGTATGGGCCGTCAGCCCGGAACGCTTCGCGAGTTCGCCGATCTTCATGCCTGTCTCTCATCACGACGCGCGGAAACTACGAGTTCGAGCGCACTCTAAGTCAAGAGACATTTGGGCCCGTCATTGCTGTGCAAGTCCACTAATTCGCTGATCGAGAGATTTCGGTTTTGGCGGCGGCAAAATCTTTTGGAGACTTGCCGCCGA
>NZ_JBXAPO010000008.1:0-260000 GCF_058804065.1 Bradyrhizobium sp. GW821-FHT13H05
AGAGGATGACGCAAAAAGGGATTGACTAACTGAGGCCCGTTACAGAAGCCCGGATGGAGCGCAGCGCAATCCGGGACTCTTCCATCGCGACCGAAGGCCCCGGATTTCGCTGCGCTCCATCCGGGCTACGAACTACGATCTCACTCTACTTCGGCAGCAGCGCCTTCAGCTTGTCGACGTCGCGCACGTTCATCTTGAAGCCGCCGGGCATCACGATGTCGCCGGGCTTCTGGTCCGGCTTGCAGGCGCCGAGCCATTTCGCTTCGAGGGTCATGGTGGTGTCGCGCCCCGCAGCGCCGGCAGCACCGCCTTGCGCGTGCGACGAGGTCTTCACCGTATAGGCCGAGTTGAAATCGCCTGATATCTCGGCGTGCGAGGTCGTGCTGATGCCGGCAACGCTGCACTCGGAATCGCTGACATAGCCGGTCGCGGTCTTCCTGATGTCCTGCTTGGCGCAGATCTGCTTGGCCATCGGGGAGACGTTGTTGTTCATCTCCTTGTCGACGGTCTCGTCGGTGCAGTGCTGCATGGTCATTTCCGGCATCGCCGAGCCGCTCCTGACCATCTTCAATTCCCACAGGCCGGCCTTGCGCACCGGCAGATCGTCGGCACAGGCCACGCCTGCCGACAACACAACAAGGGCCGAGCCGAGCAAAGCGAGTTTGCGCGTCATGTGGGAAGCTCCCGGCTGAGAGATTGCGGCGTTACGCAAAACGCCTTTGGACTTGAAGCGCCTCAGTACAGCGTGCGGATCGGCTGGTCGGCGGCGCCATAGGGCACCCAGCGACATGAGAACGAGATGTAGCCGCCCTCATAGGCTTGTATCGCGAGGAATTTGGCGACCTTGCCGTAGCGCGCGCAGTGATCGACCGCGACCTGCCGTGCATCGGTCTGGGTCGCCATCGAATAGGCGATGATGCCGCCGGTGTCGTTGCCCTTGAACGGAGGCACAGGAAGCAGATCGGCGCGCGCCGGCTGGCTCGCCATGATACCCAGGGCAAGAACGCCCGCGGCCGCAATGATTCGCATTCCCGTCACTCCAATTGGTTGGGACCAGTTTACGGTGCCGGGACGGAAGTGAAAAGAACTGAAGCCCAGTTGGCTGCGGCGTTATGGTCAACTCCTGGCGAAGTGTTGCCGCGTTGCACTTGACCTCCCCCGGCCTTCGCGGCACCGTCCAACCTTCGCAAGACCAGCTGTCTGGATTACCCATGCGCGCCCCTTCTCTGAAATCGTTCCGCTTTGCCGCCGTGCTCGGCCTCATGTTCGGGGCGCTGTCGCTCGGTGAGGCCAGGGCCGCCAATCCGCTCGAGATGAACTTCTGGCTGAGCGGGCCGCGCTATGACGGCGCCGTCGCCGATTGTGACAAGGCACTGCCGACGATCGCCACCCAGTTCTGGGAAAAGGAAAGCTCGTTCTGGAATTCCTCGTTGAAGATCACGGGCTTCGCTGCCGTTCGCGAGGTCGCGTTCCGGCCCTGGCAGTCCGACAACATTCCGCGCCGCTATTGCACCGGTGAGGCCATGCTGACCGACGGCAAGATGCGCAAGGTGCATTTCTCGATCATCGAGGATGGCGGTTTTGCCGGCTACGGCAATGGTGTCGAATGGTGCGTGGTCGGGCTCGACCGCGACTGGGCCTATAATCCGGCCTGCCGCGCCGCCAGGCAGTAAGTCAGGAAGCCCTGATTCGGTCCGTTCGGGAGCCGGGCGGTGGCCGCTTGAAATTTGTTCTTGAAATGTTCTCATCGCCTGCTAGGCTCGATACACAGTCTAGTTGAGGGGCGTCGCCATGTTTCATTCCAGATTGCATTCGTTCTCCCGCCTGTTGATCTCGCTGACCCTCGCCTTGCCCCTTGCCGCCGGCCTCGTGGCGCTGGCAGGTGGCGCGCAGGCCCAGGACAGGCGCCAGAACGCCCCCGGTGAATTCGATTTCTATGTGCTGTCGCTGTCGTGGTCGCCCTCGTTCTGCGAGGAGGCGGCCGAACGCGGCGGCCGCTCCCAGATCCAGTGCAGCGGACGGCCCTACGCTTTCGTCGTGCATGGGCTGTGGCCGCAATATGAGAGCGGTTTTCCGGAATATTGCCAGCGGCCGTCGCCGCGGCTGAATCGCAACATCGTCTCGTCCATGCTGGATTTGATGCCGGCGCCGGGCCTGATCTTCAACGAGTGGGACAAGCACGGCACCTGCTCCGGGCTGACCGACCGCAATTATTTCGAGACGATCCGGAAAGCCCGCGCCGCAATCAAGATTCCGACCGAATATCTCGACCTGTCGCAGGCCAAGACCGTGGCGCCGGCAGACGTCGAAGAGGCCTTCATCAAGGCCAATCCGGGCCTCAGCAATGCCGCCGTCTCGGTCACCTGCAACCGGACACGGCTCTCCGAGGTTCGCATCTGCCTCAGCAAGGACCTGCAATTCCGCGCCTGCGAGGAAACCGACCGCCGCGCCTGCCGCCGCGACCAGGTGACGATGCCGCCGATCAGGGGTGGTTGAGGCCAAGCTCTCCGATCGTCATTCCGGGGCGCGCGGAAGCGCGAGCCCGGCATGACGGGAGTTACTTTCATCGCGCGATGTCGTAACTCTCCACCATGAACTACCGCCACGCCTTCCACGCCGGCAACTTCGCCGATGTCATCAAGCACATCGTGCTCGCCCGCATCATCACTTACCTCCAGGACAAGCCGGGGGCGTTCCGCATCATCGACACCCATGCCGGCGCCGGGCTCTATGATCTCGAAAGCGATGAGGCGCGCCGCAGCGGCGAGTGGCTGACCGGCATCGCACGGCTGATGCAGGCGCGCCTGTCGAACGACACCGTCGCGCTGACAAAGCCCTATCTCGACATCGTCCGCGCCTTCAATCCAAAGGGGGAGCTCAAGGCCTATCCGGGTTCGCCACTGATCGCGCGCGGGCTGATGCGGCCGCAGGATCGCCTCGTCGCCTGCGAGCTCGAGCCAAAGGCGCGGAAAGCGCTGATCAATGTGCTGCGCCACGACGAACAGGCCCGCGTGGTCGATCTCGACGGCTGGATGGCGCTGCCGGCCTTCGTGCCGCCGAAGGAGCGGCGCGGGCTTGTGCTGATCGATCCGCCCTTCGAGGCAAAAGACGAGTTCGAAAAGCTGGGCGAGGCCTTCTCGGCAGCCTTCGCGAAATGGCCCACCGGTATCTATGTAATCTGGTACCCGGCCAAGAGCCGGCGCGCCACCGATACGCTGGCGCAGCTTGTGGCGCGTCTCGCAGCCGCAGCAAAGCCGCCGGGAAAATGCCTGCGCCTCGAATTCAGCGTCGCGCCGCAACTCGACGGCGCAGCTCTCACCTCCACCGGTCTCCTGGTCGTCAATCCGCCCTACACGCTGCAGGGCGAACTCAAGACGATCCTGCCAGAGCTGGAAATGCCGCTCGGCCAGGGCGGCGCTGCCAGATTCCGATTAGAGATCCCAAAGCCGTAACACTCCGGCATTCTTGGGAAAAATATGCAGTAGCGGTAGTCAATCTGCAAAGAACCGTATTATGCTGTTTCCGTGACTGGCTTTACGTTCCGCTTCCGCGAATGGTTGCGGCGGAGTGAAGGCCTAAGAAAGATCCAACCGGGCCGATGAGGCCCGCCCAAGGATGGCCAGCTCTCCCGGGCTTCGTAAGGCCCGGTCATGTCGTGACGTGAGTCTGCGTCGCGACGGAGGAGCAATGAGGGGGAGTTTCCCGATGGCCATGACGGGAACGGTCAAGTTTTTCAACGGCGAGCGCGGCTACGGCTTCATCAAACCGGATGACGGTGGTCGCGATGTTTTCGTGCACATTACTGCTGTGGAGCGGGCGGGACTGAAGGACCTTGCCGAAGGACAGCGCATTACTTTTGAAGTCGAGCCGGACAAGAAGGGGAAGGGACCGAAAGCGGTCAATTTAGTCATCCTCTCCTAGCGCGTTTTCAAGCGAACACTTCGCGCGAAGAACACCTGGCGCAAAAAAGTCCCGGCCGCGAGCGGCCGGGAGGTTGTTGTCCGGTCTTTTCTTCTTCAGCTATCAGAAGTGATAGTTCACGCCTGCGCGCACAACGCTGGCGCTATAGCCGTTTGACACGCCCGTAATTCCGAACTGACTCGTCGACAGATCGATGTAGAGGTATTCGAGCTTGGCACTCCAGTTCGGCGCGAAGCCCACTTCCGCACCGGCACCGATGGTCCAGCCGGCGCTGGTGTGCGACTCCGTCCAGCCGAAGGTCTGCGCACGCAGCTCGCCAAAGGCGAGACCCGCGGTGCCGTAGAACAGCACGTTGCTGAAGGTGTAGCCGGCGCGGCCGCGCAGGGTGCCGAACCAGGGATTGGAGAATTTCCACGGCGCAAAGGTGTCGTCGGCACCGGCCGCCTGGATATCGCCCTCGACGCCAAACACCCACGGCCCGTTCTGGAAATTATAGCCGGCCTGCACGCCGCCGACGAAGCCGGAGGGCTTCACGGGAGAGTTGCTCACCGAACCCCATTCATAGCCGAGATTGGCGCCGAGATAGGGGCCAGCCCAGCTATAGGCGTTGAGCGGCTGATTGACGGTGTAGGGGGCACGCTGCCCGTAACTGAGATCGGCGGCTTCTGCCGAAGCTGTCCAGCCGGCAGCAACCAACGCGGCTGCGCCCACAACGAACCTCTTCATCGGTACTCTCCAACGCAACTACCCGCCCCGCGATGCCTGCGCCGCCGCGCGAGGCGAAACCGCATGGTTACGGAGCCAAGAACTTTTCGCGTAAGATTTATCGAGAGTTTTAAGTTAAAGGCCTGTTAAGCCGGGTTACCGCGCTGTTAACAGGCTTAAGCAAGCGTTACCGGGAACTGCGCCGCCATCCTGTGCGTGCAGCACGGCCGGAACTTCAAATCGGTCCCCCCAGCGCCTAAATTCGCTCCATGGTTCACGATTCCACCGACAATCCGGACGACCGTACGCGCAAAGCGCCGCGGGCTGCTGCGACCGACGCGCCACCCGAGGGACTGGCGGCGCCCGACGTCGATCCCGCCACCACCGGTGGCGAGGACGAGGACGATGCGCTGCTGCCCGATATCCTGGAGGAGAGCGGTGCGGTCGGCGACGAGCCGCTGGCGACCGGCCACGAGGCGATCGAGCGCGCGGTCCGCCTCGCCCCGACCTCGCCCGGCGTCTACCGCATGCTCAGTGCGAATGCCGACGTGCTCTATGTCGGCAAGGCCAAGAACGTCAAAAAGCGCCTGTCCAACTATGCGCGCCAGAGCGCGCAGCAGCCGGCGCGCATCCTGCGCATGATCGCGGCCACGGTGACCGTGGAGATCGTCTCGACCAACACCGAGACCGAAGCGCTGCTGCTGGAAGCCAACCTCATCAAGCAGCTGCGGCCGCGCTTCAACGTGCAGCTGCGCGACGACAAATCGTTCCCCTACATCCTGATCACCGGCGACCATTGGGCGCCGCAGATCCTGAAGCACCGCGGCGCGCAGTCGCGGCCCGGGCGCTATTTCGGCCCGTTCGCCTCCGCCGGCGCCGTCAACCGCACCATCACGGCGCTGCAGCGCGCGTTCCTGATCCGCTCCTGCACGGACTCCTTCTTCGAGAGCCGCAGCCGGCCCTGCCTGCTCTACCAGATCCGCCGCTGCGCCGGCCCCTGCACCCGCGAGATCGACTTTCCCGGCTATACGACGCTGGTGCGCGAGGCGACCGACTTCCTGTCCGGCAAGAGCCAGGCGGTGAAGCAGGAGCTTGCCGGCGAGATGGAGAAGGCGGCCGGTGAGCTCGAATTCGAGACCGCGGCGCTCTACCGCGACCGCCTCGCCGCGCTCTCCGCAATCCAGTCGCAGCAGGGCATCAATCCGCGCACCGTGGAGGAAGCCGACGTGTTCGCGGTCCACCAGGAGGGCGGTTTCTTCTGCGTCGAAGTATTCTTCTTCCGCACCGGCCAGAACTGGGGCAACCGCGCCTATTTCCCGCGCGCGGAGAAGACCTATACGCCGGAGGAAGTGCTGGGATCCTTCCTTGCCCAGTTCTACGACGACAAGCCGCCGCCGAAGAACATCCTGCTCTCGCATGAGATCGAGGAGAGCGAGCTGCTCGCCAACGCGCTGTCGATCAAGGCCGGCCACAAGGTCGAGGTCACCACGCCCAAGCGTGGCGAGAAGAAGGAGCTCGTCACCCACGCGCTGACCAACGCGCGCGAGGCGCTCGGCCGCAAGCTCGCCGATACCGCAACCCAAAGCCGCCTGCTCGACGCCATAGCCGCGACGCTGAACCTGCCCCACGCGCCCAAGCGCATCGAGGTCTACGACAACAGCCACATCCAGGGCACCAACGCCGTCGGCGCCATGATCGTCGCCGGGCCCGATGGCTTCGTCAAAAACCAGTACCGCAAGTTCAACATCAAGTCGGAAGGGATCACGCCGGGCGACGACTTCGCCATGATGCGCGAGGTGCTGGAGCGCCGCTTCAAGCGCCTGATCAATCCGCCCGAGGAGGCTGCCAAGGTCAAGGACGACGATTTCCCGCAATGGCCCGACCTCGTCATCATCGACGGCGGCCGCGGCCAGCTCAACGCCGTCAGGGAAATCTTTGCAAATCTCGGCCTGACCCAGGTGTCACTGATGTCGGTCGCCAAAGGGCCGGACCGGGATGCCGGCCGCGAAACCCTGTTCATGCCGGAGCGCGAGGCGATCAAGCTGGAGCCGCGCGACCCCGTGCTCTATTTCATCCAGCGGCTGCGGGACGAGGCCCACCGCTTCGTCATCGGCTCGCACCGCAAGCTGCGCAAGAAGGACATCCGCGAGGCCGGTTTGCAGGAGATTCCGGGCATCGGCCCGTCACGCAAACGTGCCTTGCTGCACCATTTCGGAACCCTGAAGGAGATCGAACGGGCCTCGATCGCCGATCTCGGCAAGGTTCCGGGGGTGAGCGCCGAAAGCGCTCGCAGGATTTTCGACTATTTCCATCCCCAGCCGGGGTGAACTAAAGGGGGCCCAAGGGGGCCAGGGTCATATGGTCGTCGCATCCCGCACCCCATTTGGGAGCGGGACGGTTGACCTTCAGGCATGAGCGGTATTGGTAGGACGGATGAACATCGCCACGACACGAGGGACGACAAGCCGCGCGATGTCCCTCCCGAACATCCTGACCTATGGCCGGATCGCCGCGATCCCGGTCGTGGTGGGGTGCATCTACGCGCAGTCGATCCTGGATCAGCCGCTGTGGCTGCGCTGGCTCGCGGTCGCCATTTTCATCGCGGCTGCGGTCACCGACTACCTCGACGGCTATTATGCGCGGATCTGGAATCAGCAGTCGGCATTCGGCCGGATGCTCGACCCGATCGCCGACAAGCTGCTGGTCGCCTCGTGCCTCCTGATGCTCGCCGCCGACGGCATCATCCACGGCTGGTCGCTGTGGGCCGCCATCGTGATCCTGTGCCGCGAGATCCTGGTCTCGGGCCTGCGTGAATATCTCGCCGCGCTGCGCGTCAGCGTGCCCGTGACCAAGCTCGCGAAATGGAAGACCACGGTCCAGCTGATCGCGATCGGCTTCCTGCTCGCGGGACCTGCCGGCGACGAGGTGGTGCCCGTGGTCTCGATGATCGGACTGGCGCTGCTCTGGGCTTCGGCGATCCTGACCATGTACACCGGCTACGATTATTTCCGCGCCGGCATCCATCACCTCATCAAGGAGGATGAGGGATGAAGGTGAAATACTTCGCCTGGGTCCGCGAGCGCGTCGGCAAGGCCGAGGAGACGATCGAGCCGCCGGCAACGGTGCGCACCGTCGAGGAGCTGATCGCCTGGCTGTCCGGCCAGAACGAGGCTTATGCCCATGCGTTCGAGAAGCCGAAGGTGATCCGCACCGCGATCGACCACACCCACGTCAAGTCGGACGCCGCCATCGCCGGCGCCCGCGAGATCGCGTTCTTCCCGCCGATGACCGGCGGTTAGGCCATGACCTCCAAAATTGCCAGCTGCCCCGTCACCATCCGCATTCAAGAGGATGATTTCGACATCGCGCGCGAGATCGCGGTCCTGACCGAGAGCCGGACCGACATCGGCGCCGTCGTGAGCTTCTCCGGCATCTGCCGCGCCGACGAGGACAGCGCAAAGGTTTCGGCGCTCACGCTCGAACACTACCCCGGCATGGCAGAAGAAGAGATCAAGCGCCATGCCGACGAGGCCACATCGCGCTGGCCGCTCAACGGCGTCACGATCATTCATCGCGTCGGCCGTTTCATGCCTGGCCAGAACATCGTGCTGGTGCTGACTGCCTCGCAACACCGCAAGGCGGCGTTCGAGGCGGCCGAGTTCCTGATGGACTACCTCAAGACCAGCGCGCCGTTCTGGAAGAAGGAAGAGAGCGCCACCGGAACAGGCTGGGTCGAGGCCCACGCCCGTGACGACGAGGCCGCCGCACGCTGGACCAAATCCTGATGGCAAGAGTTGCGAAAAAGACCGCGCGCGGCCGCGCCGCGCCGAAGCTTGCCAAAGTCGGCCCCGGCGAGCTTCTCACGCTGCTCGATTTCGTCCGCTATGCAGTGAGCCGCTTCGTCGAGGCCAGGCTCGCCTTTGCCCACGGCACGACCGATCCGGTCGCGGAGGCAGCCTTCCTGGTCTGCGAAGCGCTGCATCTGCATCCCGACCAGTTCGAGGCCTTTGCCCACGCCCGCGTCACGGCTGCGGAAGGCAAGACCATCCTCGATCTCATCCATCAGCGCGTCACCACGCGCAAACCGGCCGCCTATCTCGTCAACAAGATCTACATGCGCGGCCTGCCCTTCTATGTCGACGAGCGCGTCATCGTTCCGCGCTCCTTCATCGGCGAGCTCCTGGAGACGCATTTCGGCGGCGAGGATGGGGCGGGCGCGCTGATCGACGATCCCACGGCGGTCGAACGGGTGCTCGATCTCTGCACGGGCTCGGGATGCCTCGCGATCCTCGCCGCGTATCATTTCCCGTACGCCGCGGTCGATGCGGTCGATATTTCGAAGGGCGCGCTCGAAGTTGCCGCGCGCAATGTCGGGGAGCACGGGCTCGATGAGCGGGTCACGCTCCATCGCGGCGACCTGTTCGCCCCGCTCGGCGACAGCAGATACGATTTGATCATCACCAACCCGCCTTATGTCGATGCCGAAGGCATGGCGGCATTGCCGCCAGAGTGCCGTGCCGAGCCGAAGCTCGCCTTCGACGGCGGCGCCGACGGTCTCGATGTGGTGCGCCGGATCCTGCGCGACGCGCCCGATCACCTGACACCGGAGGGCGGGCTGATCTGCGAGATCGGCCGCGGCCGCGACCTGGTCGACGAGGCCTTTCCGGAACTGCCGCTGCTATGGCTGGACACCGAGGATTCCGAGGGCGAGGTGTTCTGGATTTCGGCCGCCGATCTCGGCTGATCCGTCACGGCCGAGCCGCCTCGGCGGAACAAGTCAAATTCCGCCACGTTCATCCACCGACGACTGTCTTGGAGGATGTCCGCATGCTCGCGCCATCGGGCGAATTGCTGCGCGCCGGCATGGCGCTGAAACTCAACCACCTCAAGCGTGCCACGCAATCCTATCTGCGTGACCGGACCAATCAGGCCACCGGACACGTGACCTCCTATGCGGTCGCGGCGGGATTGTTTGCGGCAGCCGGGCTGTTCGTGATTGCAACCTTCTTTGTCGGCCTGATCGCTCTGTACCGCTGGGTTGCCATCACCTACGGGCAGTTTTGGGGCTTTGGCGCCGTGGCTTCCGTCTTGCTGGTGCTGGCGGCAGCCTGCGCCGGCGTGGCCATGGCGCAGATGAATCGAAAGACCAGGCCAATCGTGCCGCTTGCCAGTCGCCTGCGCGTGGCGATCGCCACCCCGCGCATTCCGCGCGGAACCGTCAAGCAGGCGGTCAGGGAGGTCGCGACGACCATTCCTTTGGTGCCACTCGGGCCAGATGAGAAACCGGGCGCAAGAGGTAACGGCAGCAGGGCAAAGCCGGTCCGCAACAACCGGCCGCTGCAGCTTGGCTTGATGGTCGCAGCCGCCGGATTGTTGGGCGTGACGGTGGTGCGGCGGAAGCACCGTAGCCACCGACTGGACACGTGATGTCCACGCCGCGGCCAGGACAATTCGACAGTTGGCTCCTGGTCGCCGCCACAACCGTCTTTGTGCTGACGGCGGAACGGTATTTCCAAGGCTTCAGCCGGCCGGCGTCCACTCCGGACCACCGCAATTCCGAAGCCAGTTCGCCCGAGACCAATCCAGCGCATGCGGCCGCGCAGCCCGGTCGTGGCCGTCGCTCCAAGAACCCGTTCACGATCCCCTGGGCCGGCTGGAAGGACATCCTCTGGCGGACTTATCCCCGCATCGACGACGATCGCCTGCTCGCCACCGCAGCCGGTGTCGTGTTCTTCGGCCTGCTCGCGATCTTTCCGGCTGTCACCGCGCTGGTCTCGTTCTACGGCCTGTTCGCCGATCCCGTCACCATCGGCGACAATCTTCAGACGCTGGCGGTGATGCTGCCGGAAGGCACCTACCAGATCATCGGCGACCAGGTCGCCCGCGTCGTCTCGAAGGGCAATGCCGAGCTGGGCACGACCTTCCTGTTCGGCCTCGCGCTCGCAATCTGGAGCGCCAATGCCGGCGTCAAGGCCATCATCGACGCCCTGAACGTCGCCTATGAGGAACGCGAGAAGCGTGGCTTCATCCGGCTCAATATGGTGTCGCTGGCATTCACGGTCGGCGGCATCGTGGCGCTGCTCCTGATGGTCGGCGCGGTCGTCGCTTTCCCGCTCGCCCTTGATCACCTCCGGCTCGCGCCCGAAAGCAAGCTGATCATCGCGATTGCGCGCTGGCCCCTCCTGCTCCTGTTCCTGCTTGGTGCGCTGGCGCTGCTCTACCGGCTCGGGCCAAGTCGGGACGCACCGCGCTGGCAATGGCTGAGCGTGGGCGCCGTGACGGCTGCCGTGCTCTGGATCGCCGGCTCGGCGCTGCTGTCCTGGTATCTCTCGGCCTTCGCCAATTACAACGCGACCTATGGCTCGCTCGGCGCGGCGATCGGCTTGATGATGTGGATGTGGATGTCGGCCATCGTGATCCTGTTCGGGGCCGAGCTGAACTCGGAGATCGAGCGGCAGACACTGCGCGACACGACCACCGGACGGCCCAAGCCGCTCGGCAGCCGCGAGGCCGTCTCGGCCGACACGGTCGGTGCCGCCGCACCATCCTGATTCCACCATCCCTGCACGCCAGCGCCGGAGCCCGGACTTGCACGGGCCGCCTCAACCCGCACGCCGGAAGCCGCTATCCCCTCGAATCAACAATGATGTTAGGCTCGTGCGGATTGGGGGAGCATGAGGCGTGACGGGTTCGCACAATGACCCGTGTTTTCCCGGGTGAGACAGTCAGCTCTTGAGGCGTAACGCGCGGCATGATTCGCATTTCGACGATCTTCATCGCCATTTGCATGGTTCTGGTCGCGGCCTCGCTCGGGCTTGTGCTCTACGCGGTCGCCGGCATCAGCGGAACCGAATCCGCGATCGTGGCGCTGACTGCCCTGACCTTCCTGATCCTCTACAACGCGGTGTCGATGCGGCTGCGCGACCGCAGCGACGTCGGCGGCCAGATCGCTGACCTCTCCCGCGGCACCGCCGACCTCGCCCGCCAGGTCGCCGAGTTCGGCCGCCGGTTAGCTGCGATCGAGGGACGCATCGCCTCGTCCAACTCGACCAACGCCGACCGCGTGCAGTCGGTGATCGGCGAGATCAACGAGCTCGGCGGGCTGGTCAGGCAACTCGCCACCACCGTATCGACCCATGAGGATCTGCTGGCCGGCAACGCGCCGTTGCCGGCGCCTGCCCCCATCCCGGTCTCGAGGCTGGAACCGGAGGCGCCGATCGACCTGATTGCAATGCCTGAGGAGCGGCCGGTTGCCCCTCCTCCGCTCCCCGCAGCGCCGCCACGGCCTGCGCCGGCGGTTCGGACCGCCAATGCAGTTCAGACGGTCAATGGACGCAACCAGACCCAGATGCTGGCGACGCTGCGCAACGCCATCGACGAGAACCGCATCGATATCTTCCTACAGCCGATGGTGACGCTGCCGCAGCGCAAGGTCCGCTTCTACGAGGCGGTGACCCGGCTGCGCGACGAGCGCGAACAGCTGATCGCGGCCGAGGAATTCATCAGCATCGCCGAGGCCTCCGGCCTGATCGGGCGCATCGACAACATGGTGATGCTGCGCTGTGTCCAGGTGCTGCGCCGCCTGATGGTGCGCAACAAGGACGTCGGCGTGTTCTGCAACGTCGCGGCCTCCACGCTCGGCAATTCCACCAGCTTCGCGCAGTGCCTCGACTTCCTCGAAGCCAACCGGGCGCTGGCGCCGTCGCTGGTGCTCGAATTCAAGCAGTCGACCTTCCGCAATCTCGGGCCGGCCGAGACCGAGAATCTCGCAGCGCTGGCCCAGCGCGGTTTCCGCTTCTCGATCGACCACGTCACGGATTTGCGGATCGAACCGCGCGAGCTCGCCGACCGCGGCGTGCGTTTCATCAAGGTGCCCGCGTCCCTCCTGCTCGACCCCAGGCAGGCCTCGACCTCGGACATCCACCCCTCCGATCTCTCCGACCTGCTCGGCCGCTTCGGCATCGACCTGATCGCCGAGCGGATTGAAGGCGAACGTGCAGTGGTCGACCTGCTCGACTATGACGTGCGGTTCGGCCAGGGGTTCCTGTTCGCGCCGCCCCGGCCATTGCGGCCCGAAGGGGCATCTGCTACCGGCGGGGCCTCGCCGAACCAGGCGCAGGATATTCAGGGATCCAATGGCTCCGCTTCCCCCAGCCAAGGCACGACATCTGGCGCGACGTCTGCCGCACCTCCAACCCAACGCATCACCACCGGCAGCGCGGCGCTCGCGCGGCGCATCTGATCGGCCGCGCGCATCATGACCACGCTGCATTTCGCCGAAAGCCTGCGCGAGCTCGTGGGCGGTGTGGACGTCGTGCTCAGCGACATCTGGGGCGTGGTCCATAACGGCCTGGAATCCTTCCCGGAGGCCTGCGAGGCGCTGCACACCTATCGCAGCCGCGGCGGTACGGTGATCCTGATCACCAATGCGCCGCGCCCGGCCGACTCCGTGCAGCGGCAATTGCGCAAGCTCGGTGTCGCGGATGAGACCTATGACGCGATCGTCTCCTCAGGCGATTTGACGCGGCTCTATGTCGCCGAGCATCCCGGCCGCAAGATGTTCTGGCTCGGACCCGAGCGTGACAACTCGATCTATCGCGGCCTCGATGCCACGACCGCGCCGCTGGAAGAGGCCGACTACATCGTCTGCACCGGCCTCTACGACGACGAGACCGAGACGGCGGAAGACTATCGCGGCATGATGCTGCAGGCGCGCGAGCGCAAGCTGACGCTGGTCTGCGCCAATCCCGACATCGTGGTCGAACGCGGCGACCGGCTGATCTATTGCGCCGGCGCGATCGCGGAGCTCTATCGCGAGCTCGGCGGCGAGGTGATCTTCTACGGCAAGCCGCACCGGCCGATCTATGAGCGCGCGATGCGGCTGGCCGGCGAACGCCAGGGCCACCCAATCGACCGGAAGAAGGTGCTGGCGATCGGCGATTCCGTCCGCACTGACCTCACCGGCGCGCGCGAATTCGGCATCGACTGCCTGTTCGTCACCCGCGGCATCCATGCCGAGGAGTTCGAGGGCCTCGACCAGCTCGACCCGGCTTCCGTGATGGAATTGTTCGGCCACCCGCCGAAGGCGCTGATGCGCGAATTGAAGTGGTGATTTTCTGACCGTCATTCCGGGGCAGTGCGTAGCACCGAACCCGGAATGACGGGATTAACACAGAAAGCCCGGGACAACCGCCCGGGCCTTCCGAAATCAACCGATGGCTTCGATTGCGCGCTTACGCGCTCGCCATGTCCGGGAAGACCGCTTCGATCTTGGTCTTCAGCGTCGCCGCGTTGAACGGCTTGACGATGTAGTTGTTCACGCCGGCCTTCTTGGCCGCGATCACGTTCTCGGTCTTGGATTCCGCCGTGATCATGATGAAGGGCGTGGTGGCGAGGTTCGGATCCGCACGCACTTCGCGCAGCAGGTCGTAACCCGTCATCGGCTCCATGTTCCAGTCGGAAATCACGAGCCCGTACTTCTTGCCGCGCATCTTGTTCAGCGCTGCCGAACCGTCGCTGGCATCATCGATATTCTCGAAGCCAAGCTGCTTCAGCAGATTCCTGATGATACGGATCATGGTGCTGTAGTCATCAACCACCAGAACCGACATCGACAAATCAACCGCCATCTCGACTCCCCCAACGCAAACCCAGGAATGTTACAATCGGACCTGTCGGGGCTCTGGCCCTGCAGTTCCACATTCCAAGCACTAGCACCAAGGCGTTAAACAGCGCGTTAATCGCGGGCGCCCCCGAAGGATTGAATCACGTTCAATCCCCCCGCGCCCCTGCCGCTTGACTTCATCCGGCCGGTCAAGCCACGGTCCGAACCGGTCCTGCCGCTTCGAGAATTCCCCTGATGGCCGCGCATTTTACCATTATCCGCGACACAACGCCGGATTCCGCGATTTTAAGGGGTGCCGTGGTCGCCATGGGCAATTTCGACGGGGTTCATCTTGGTCACCGGGCGGTGATCGCGGCGGCCCTGGAGATGGGCCGACTGCATGGCCGCCCTGCATTGGCGCTGACCTTCGAGCCGCATCCACGGCGCTTTTTCAGCCCGAACACCCCGCAATTCCGCCTGACGGACGAGCGGGCCAAGCTGCGGCTGCTGGCCGGCACCGGGCTTGCCGGCGCCGTCGTCATGACCTTCGACAAGGCAAGGGCCGGCACCAGCGCGCAAGATTTCATTCACCATGACCTGATCGGGCGCCTCGGCGTCAGCGGCATCGCGGTCGGCTATGACTTCCATTTCGGCAAGGGACGGGTCGGCTCGCCAAGCCTCTTGGTCAACGAGGCGCCCCGGCTCGGCATCGAGGTCGACGTCCAGCCGCATATCGATATCGACGAGCGGCCGGTCTCCTCCAGCGCGATCCGGATCGCGCTCGCCGAAGGCCAGATCGACGAGGCCACCACCATGCTGGGCGCCCCCTGGTTCATCACCGGCGAGGTGATCCACGGCGAGAAGCGCGGCCGCGACCTCGGCTATCCCACCGCCAACATCCGCCTGGACGCCAATTGCGGCCTCAAGCACGGCATCTATGCGGTGCGGGTCGGCCGCGGGCCTGAGCGGCTGGACGGAGTGGCGAGCTTCGGCCGCCGTCCCACCTTTGATAATGGCGCGCCGCTGCTGGAAATCTTCCTGTTCGACTTCAAGGGCGACCTCTATGGGCAGGCGCTCGACTGCGCCTTCGTCGGCTTCATCCGCGAGGAGCTGAAATTCGACAGCCTGGAGGCCCTGGTCCGCCAGATGGACGACGACTCCGCCCGTGCCCGCGCCATGCTGGCCGCCGCCCCGGACGCCTTTCCGAAGCTGGGGACGCTTGATTGAGGCCGAACCGGTCCGTCCGACCTTTGCGCTTCCCCCGGCCGGCTGCTATGGAGTGCTCATGTTTGCGCGGCGCATCATAGGGATTAGCGGCCCGGCTTCCGCCTGAGCTCTCGGCTCGGCGCAAGACCGGGATTTCGTCGTTCCGCCCCGCGATTCCGCATCGCCATCCGTTTCCGCGCCATTCCGAGCCAGTCAGCATCATGTCCGAAAAGCCGCAGAAGTCCCAAAATTCTGAAGTCAAAGACTATTCGAAGACCCTGTTCCTGCCGCAGACCGAATTCCCGATGCGCGCCGGCCTGCCGCAGCGGGAGCCGGAGATCCTGAAATACTGGAACGACATCGGCCTCTACGACAAGCTGCGCCAGGAAGCCGAGGGCCGCGCCAAATTCGTGCTGCATGACGGCCCGCCCTATGCCAACGGCAACATCCATATCGGGCACGCGCTGAACAAGATCCTCAAGGACGTCGTGACCAAGAGCCAGCAGATGCTCGGCTTCGACTCCAATTACGTGCCCGGCTGGGACTGCCACGGCCTGCCGATCGAATGGAAGATCGAGGAGGAGAATTACCGCTCCAAGGGCAAGCAGAAGCCGGACTTCCGCGACTCCGCCGCGATGGTGGCGTTCCGGAAAGAATGCCGCGCCTATGCGACGCACTGGATCAACGTCCAGCGCGAGGAGTTCAAGCGCCTCGGCATCATCGGCGACTGGGACCATCCCTATCAGACGATGAGCTACCCGGCCGAGGCGCAGATCGCCCGCGAACTGATGAAGTTCGCCGCCAACGGCACGCTCTATCGCGGCTCCAAGCCTGTGATGTGGAGCGTGGTCGAAAAGACCGCGCTGGCCGAGGCCGAGGTCGAGTACGAAGACCACACCTCCGACACGGTGTGGGTGAAGTTTCCCGTCACGTCTCCGGCCCACGGCGCGCTCGCCTCGGCCAGCGTCGTGATCTGGACCACCACGCCGTGGACGCTGCCCGGCAACCGCGCGATCTCCTTCTCGCCGAAGATTGCTTACGGCCTCTATGAGGTCACCAACGCGCCCGCGGATAACTGGGCCAAAAATGGCGATCTCCTGATCCTGGCGGATGCGCTGGCCGAGAGCGTGTTCAAGCAGGCCCGCGTCACCGCCTACAAGAAGGTGCGCGACATCCCCGCCGACACGCTCGACGCGGTGGAATGCGCCCATCCGCTGAAAGGCGTCGGCGGCGGTTACGAATTCACGGTCCCGCTGCTTCCCGGCGATCACGTCACCGACGACACCGGCACCGGCTTCGTGCACACCGCGCCCGGTCACGGTCGCGAAGACTTCGACGTCTGGATGGCCAATGCGCGCGAACTGGAAGCGCGCGGCATCAACACCACCATCCCCTATACCGTCGACGAAAATGGCGCGCTCACCGACCACGCACCGGGCTTCACCGGCAAGCGCGTGCTCAACGACAAGGGCGAGAAGGGCGACGCCAACGAAGCCGTGATCAAGGCGCTGATCGAGGCCGGCAAGCTGCTGGCGCGCGGTCGCCTCAAGCACCAATATCCGCATTCCTGGCGCTCGAAGAAGCCGGTGATCTTCCGCAACACGCCGCAATGGTTCATTGCGATGGACAAGGACATCAGCGAGAACGGCCATGCGAAGAAGGGCGACACGCTGCGCGCCCGCGCGCTGCATGCGATCTCGGTCACGCAATGGGTGCCGCCGTCGGGCGAGAACCGCATCAACGGCATGATCGCCAATCGCCCGGACTGGGTGATCTCGCGCCAGCGCGCCTGGGGCGTGCCGATCGCCGTGTTCGTGCGCGAGAAGAGCGACGGTTCGGCCGAGATCCTGCAGGACGAGATCGTCAACCAGCGCATCGCCGAAGCCTTCATGGAGGAAGGCGCTGACGCCTGGTACATGGACGGCGCGCGCGAGCGCTTCCTTGGGGAACGCGCGAGCGAGGACTGGAAGAAGGTCGACGACATCTGCGACGTCTGGTTCGATTCCGGCTCCACGCACGCCTTCGTGCTTGAGGATCGCCAGAACTTCCCGCAGCTCGGCAATATCGTCCGCAAGGTCGACGGCGGCCAGGACACCGTGATGTATCTGGAAGGCAGCGACCAGCATCGCGGCTGGTTTCATTCCTCGCTGCTGGAAAGCGCCGGCACGCGCGGCCGCGCGCCCTACGACTTCGTGCTCACCCACGGCTTCACGCTCGACGAGAACGGCCGCAAGATGTCGAAGTCGATCGGCAACACCGTCGAGCCGCAGAAGGTGATCAAGGATTCGGGCGCGGATATCCTGCGCCTGTGGGTCTGCGCCACCGACTATGCCGACGACCAGCGCATCGGCCCGGAGATCCTGAAGAACACCATCGAGACCTATCGCAAGCTGCGCAACACGGTCCGCTGGATGCTCGGAACGCTGCATCATTTCAAGGCGAGCGAGAAGGTCGCCTATGACGAGATGCCCGAGCTCGAGCGGCTGATGCTGCACGAGCTGGCCGGCCATGCCGAAACCATTCGCAAGGCCTATGCCGCGTTCGACTACAAGACCGTGGTCGCAAGCCTCTCGGCCTTCATGAACTCCGAGCTGTCGGCGTTCTACTTCGACATCCGCAAGGACACGCTGTATTGCGATCCACCGTCCTCGGTGACGCGCAAGGCGGCGCTCACCGCGATCGAGATGCTGTGCGATGCCCTGCTGAAATGGCTCGCGCCGATCCTGAGCTTCACCACCGACGAAGCCTGGCGGATGTTCCGGCCGAACGCGGAGCCGTCGGTCCATTTGACCCTCTTCCCCGCAGATATCGAAAAGCTCCGCGACGACAAGCTCGCCGCAAAGTGGGAGACGATCCGCAACGTCCGCCGCGTCGTCACCGGTGCGCTGGAGCTCGAACGCGCCGCCAAGAACATCGGCTCGTCGCTGGAGGCCTCGCCGGTGATCTATGTCGCCGACCGCGATATGCTGGCGACGCTGTTCGACATCGATCTCGCCGAGGTCTGCATCACCTCGAACTACGAGGTGCGTGAGGGCGAGGCGCCGGCCAGCGCATTCCGTCTCGATGCCGTGCCCGGTGTCGCGGTCGTGGTGGAGAAGGCGGTCGGCACCAAATGCGCCCGGTCCTGGAAGATCTCGCCGACGGTCGGCGAAGATGCCGAATACCCCGACGTCACCCCGCGCGACGCCAAGGCGCTGCGCGAATGGAAGGCATTGGGGGTGGGGGTCTGATCCCCGGCCATGGCCCCGCTCCGCGCCGGCATCTTCACGGCCATCGTCACGCTCCTGGCCGACCAGGCCTCGAAGCTGTGGCTGCTGAACGTGTTCGACCTCGCCCGTAAGGGCGTGGTGCAGGTGACGCCGTTCTTCGACCTGGTGCTGGCCTGGAACATCGGCATCAGCTTCGGCTGGCTCCAGAACGACAGCCAGGCAGCCCAGCTCGCATTGATGGCAGTCAAGGCCATCGCGGTGGTCGCGCTGGCGATCTGGATGGCCCGGTCCCATACCCGGCTTGCCACCGTCGCCCTGGGCCTGATCATCGGCGGTGCCATCGGCAACGGCATCGACCGCTTCGCCTATGGCGCGGTGGTCGATTTCGCCCTGTTCCATATCGAGATCGGCGGAAATACCTATAATTGGTACGTTTTCAACCTCGCGGACGTGGCCATCGTTGCCGGGGTAGCAGCCCTATTGTATGATTCCTTCCTGGGGGTACCCGCCGCAAAAGCGCCCTGATCCCGGCCGATACGGGCTGGCAGGCGGAACCTTGCTTTTTGCGAGGATTGGCCGCGTGCGAGCGGCAAAGAGCAGCAATCTGCCACAATATGGAACAGGTACAGTGATGCGCAGCTCGAAGACCAGCGGTTCGATGGTTCGAGACCCCAAATCGGGGCTCTGGCAGGCGTTGAAATTGTCCGCTGTCGCGCTCGGCATCGGCCTCGTCATGTCGGCCGGTCCGGTCCGCGCCGGTGACGGCGACGACGGCGATGATGACGACATGACCTTCGAAGAGAAGCTCATCGACAATCTGATGTCCGGCATCGGTGCCAAGAACATGGAGAAGAAGGGTATCGAGTACCGCGAGCGGTCGCCGCTGGTGGTGCCGCCCAAGCTCGACCTGCCGCCGCCCGCCGGCACCGAAGCCAAGAACGCGCCGAACTGGCCCAAGGACCCCGACGAGAGGCGCCGCAAGGAGGCCATCGCCCAGCGGAAAAAGGCCGTCAAGGCGACGGAGAACTGGCAAGCGGCCCAGCCCCTGACGCCCGCCGAAATGAAAGCCGGCACGGCAGCTGCCCCAGAGCGCACCAGCAACGATCCGATCCAGCCGGGCACCAACGGCAACCCGTCGCTCAGCCCCGCCGAGCTCGGTTTCACCGGCGGCCTGTGGAACATGATGAAGGGCGTCGGCGGTAAAGCCGAGAACAAGCAGTTCACCGCCGAGCCGCCGCGCCAGTCGCTGGTCGAGCCGCCGCCGGGCTATCAGACGCCGTCGCCGAGCTATGCCTATGGCGCCGGCGAGGACAAGTCGCGGCGGACCTATTTCGACATCATGTCCGGCAAGGACAAGGAGCAATAGCGCCCCTTGCCCGCCGCGAGGCCTGACAGAGGCGAACCGGGCGCCGGCGGCTCTTGCACGCCGGACGCGGCTCCTAAATTGCTTATCAGTAACTTGCCTATGCGTTGAGTTCTCTGCTTCGTGATGCGAAGCCTCAGCCGCACGGCATACTATGCCGCGCCTCCGAGCCGGACATCCGGGCTCGGCCTTTCACTAGGGATCATGATGTTCGCAAACCGATCGGTTGCCCGCCTCCTTGCCGCGCTGCTTTCGACGAGTGTCCTGACAGCCGGCGCCGCGCTCGCCCAGACCACGGTGACATCGGCCCCGCCCGCCAGCTTCACGCTCAGCAACGGCCTGCAGGTCGTGGTGATCCCGGACCACCGCACCCCCGTGGTCACCGAGATGATCTGGTACAAGGTCGGCTCGGCCGACGAGACGCCGGGCAAATCCGGGCTCGCGCACTTCCTCGAGCACCTGATGTTCAAGGGCACGTCGAAGCATCCCGTCGGCGAATTCTCCCAGACCGTGCTCCGCGTCGGCGGCAACGAGAATGCCTCGACCTCGGTCGACTACACCAACTACTACCAGCGCGTGCCGAAAGAACAGCTGCCGACCATGATGGAGTTCGAGGCCGACCGCATGACCGGCCTCATCCTCAAGGACGAGAACGTGCTGCCCGAGCGCGACGTCGTGCTCGAAGAGTACAACATGCGCGTCGCCAACAATCCGGATGCACGGCTCAACGAGCAGGTCATGGCCGCGCTCTATCTCAACCATCCCTACGGCCGGCCGGTGATCGGCTGGCATCAGGAGATCGAGAAGCTCGATCGCGAGGATGCGCTCGCCTTCTACCGCCGCTTCTACGCGCCGAACAACGCGATTCTGGTGATCGCCGGCGACGTCGAGGCCGCCGACATCCGCCCGCTGGTGGAGCGCAATTTCGGCTCGATCCCGGCCCAGTCCGCAATCCCGGCACGCCGCGTCCGGCCGCAGGAGCCGGAGCCGGCTGCACCGCGCACCGTGACGCTGGCCGACCCACGCGTCGAACAGCCGAGCGTGCGGCGCTATTATCTCGTGCCCTCCGCAACGACGGCCGCGGCCGGCGAGAGTGCGGCCCTCGACGTGCTGGCGCAGTTGATGGGCGGTGGCAACAACTCCTATCTCTACCGCGCGCTCGTCGTTGACAAGCCGCTCGCGGTGTCCGCCAGCGC
Source organism: Bradyrhizobium sp. GW821-FHT13H05 (assembly GCF_058804065.1). Taxonomy (NCBI): domain Bacteria; kingdom Pseudomonadati; phylum Pseudomonadota; class Alphaproteobacteria; order Hyphomicrobiales; family Nitrobacteraceae; genus Bradyrhizobium; species Bradyrhizobium sp. GW821-FHT13H05. The sequence continues at coordinate 21,205 of NZ_JBXAPO010000008.1, forward strand.
CAGCTATTCGAGCATCTCGCTCGATCCGACCCAGTTCGCGGTCTCGGCCGCGCCGAAATCCGGCGTCAGCTTCGCCGAGGTCGAGCAGGTGATCGACGGCGTCATCGCCGATGTCGCGCAGAACCCGATCCGCGCCGAGGACCTTGAGCGCGTGAAGACCCAGCTGATTGCGGAAGCGATCTACGCTCAGGACAATCAGGCGGTGCTGGCTCGCTGGTATGGCGGCGCACTGACCACGGGCCTGTCGGTCGAGGATATCAGGAGCTGGCCCGACCGCATTCAGGCTGTCACCGCCGATCAGGTGCGCGCCGTGGCGCAGAAATGGCTTGAGAAGAAGCGTTCGGTGACAGGCTATCTGATCAAGGACACCACCGCGACCAAGCGCGAGGAGAAGCGTTCGTGACCTATCCTTTCCTTCGCACGCGTCACTTCGCGCTGTCCTTCGTCACCGGCGCGGCGCTCGCGCTCGCCGCGATCTCGCCGTCGCAGGCCGCGGCAAAGATCCAGCGTCTGGTCTCGCCCGGCGGCATCGAGGCCTGGTTCGTGCAGGACGCGACCGTGCCACTGATCGCCATGGAATATTCCTTCGCCGGCGGCTCGGCCCAGGATCCCAAGGACAAGTCGGGTGTCGCCAATCTGGTCGGCGACCTCCTCGACGAGGGCTCCGGCGATCTCGACTCCAAGACCTTCCACGAGCGGCTCGAGCGCCGCGCCATCGAGCTGTCGTTCAGTGCCAGTCGCGATACCTTCCGCGGCAGCCTGCGCATGCTGCGCGACAACAAGGACGAGGCCTTCGACCTGCTCAGGAGCGCGCTGACCTCGCCGCATTTCGACACCGCCGATGTCGAGCGCATTCGCTCGCAGGTGATCTCGGGCCTGCGCCGCGAGACCACCAATCCGTCGTCGCTGGCCAGCCGCAAATTCCTCGAGGTCGCCTTCGGCGATCATCCCTACGGCCGGCAGACCAACGGCACGCTGGACAGCGTGCCGACCATCACGATCGCCGACATGAAGGACTATGTCGGCCGCGTGCTCGCCAAGGACACTTTGAAGGTCGCGGTCGTCGGCGACGTCGATCCGGCGACTCTCGGCAAGTTGCTCGACCACACTTTTGGTAGCCTGCCCGCGAAAGCCAATCTCACGCCGGTCGCCGACGTCGAGGCGGCAAAACCGCCGCAGCGCGCCTTCGTTCCGCTCGACGTGCCGCAGACCGTCATCACCTTCGGCGGCCCCGGCGTGAAGCGCAGCGATCCGAACTTCATGGCCGCCTATGTCGTCAACCACATCCTCGGCGGCGGCGGATTGTCCTCGCGGCTCTACCGCGAGGTCCGCGAGAAGCGCGGCCTCGCCTACTCGGTCTACGAATCTCTGCTGTGGATGGAGCATTCGGCGATCTTCATCGGCAACACCGGCACCCGCGCCGACCGCGCCGGCGACACCATCGATGCCATCGACAAGGAAGTGCGCCGTATCGCCGAAGAGGGCCCGACGCAGAAGGAGCTCGACGAGGCTAAGTCGTACCTCAAGGGCTCGCAGATGCTGGCGCTGGACACCTCCTCCAAGCTCGCGCAGGCGCTGCTGCAATATCAGCACGACAAGCTGCCGATCGACTATATCGAACGGCGCAACGCCATCGTCGATGCGGTGACGCTGGACGACGCCAAGGCCGCCGCCAGGCGGCTCTGGGGCCAAGGTCTGCTGACCGTCGTCGTCGGCCGCGCCCCGCAGGCCGCCGCGCAGCCAGCGGCAGCGCCGGCGACGAAGTCGAACTGACGTCCCTGACGTCTCCAGAAATGGCCGGGCATGTCCCGGCCATTTGCGTTTCCGGCATGCACCATTGCCGAACGTGAACGTCCGGGATATGTCCGGGCATCACGAATGGTGCCAACATGCTGCGGATATCCCGCGATCTCGTCATCGACGAGGACGACATCGAGATTGACTTTGTCCGCGCCTCCGGCCCGGGCGGGCAGAACGTCAACAAGGTCTCGACCTCGGCCCAGCTGCGCTTCGACACGCGCAAGCTGACCCTGCCGGAGGATGCGGCGATCCGGCTCGCCCGCATTGCCGGTCAGCGCATGACCAAGGACGGCGTCATCGTGATCCACGCCCAGCGCTTCCGGACCCAGGAGCGTAACCGGCAGGACGCCATCGACCGGCTGGTCGAGATCCTGAGCGAGGCGATGATCCGGCCAAAACCGCGGCGCGCGACGCGGCCGACCTTTGCCTCCAAGCAACGCCGGCTCGACGGCAAGAAGCGCCGCAGCGACGTCAAGTCGAAGCGCGGGCGCGATTTCGACGACTAGCGGGCGCAGCAAAAGAACTCCGGCCGCAGCGCGACCGGAGTTCTGCCGTTTCACTCCATTGGCTAGTAGCGCTTGCCCGTGGCTGCACCGCCCGTCGCGGAATCGTCGGCGGTCCCTTTGTGCGCAGCACTGCCTGTGGTGCCGACCGTGCCCCTGGTGCCTTTCGTCGGCTTCATGCCCGTCGTCTCGCCCGCCGCGCCCGGCTGGGCGTTCATCTCCTCGTCGCCGCTTCCCATCGTGCTGCCTTGCATGGGTTTGCTTTGCACGGTGCCGCCAGGCTTGGCGCCAGACGACGTACCTTGCGCGAGAACGGGTGTCACAATGAGGGCCGAGACGGCGCATGCGATTGCAGAGGTCTTCACCAACTTCATCCATTTCTCCTGGATTTTTCGCGATGAACGGGTCGGCTGCGTCCTGCGCCGCCCGCCTGCACCAGACCAGCTCATCGCGTAGAGAGTTCGAGCGGCGCGATCGCAATGCAATCTGCCTCGTGTGGTGATCGTTTAGGGATTTGACGGCGGTTTCGCGGAATTGTCCTCCGCATATGCGGCAGCGCGGAACAACGCGACCCACGCGCATCTCCGCTCGCAGCGAAACAGCCCGCTACTACCACCGCATGTTTGGCGACGCCTAGAGTTTGCGCACGCTGAATTTGAGTGGATGGGCGAGCTCTTGGCGATGCGTGCGATCGTGCTGGGATTGTGCACCGCAGTGGTGCTGGTGGTGCGGGTTGCCGACGCGCAGATGCCCTTGCCGGCCGCAAAGCCGCCGGATGGGGCGACACTGTTCAAGCAGCAATGCGCGGTGTGTCACACCTTGAGCCTGTCGGAACCGATGCGACAGGGACCACCTCTGGTCAAGATTGTTGGCCGGCCCGCTGGCAAGGTCGGAGGCTTTCGTTACTCCGAGAACCTCGCAAAGGCTGACTTCGCCTGGGACGAGACCCGGCTCGATGCGTGGCTGGCCAATCCGCAGGCCGTCATCCCCGGCGTGGTCATGGCCTACCGGCAGGGAAAGCCGGAGACGCGCACCGCCATCATCACCTATCTCAAGGAGCTGAACTGAATGGCCAAGCCCGTCCATTCCATGATCCGCGTGCTCGACGAGGCGCGCTCGCTCGACTTCTATAGACGCGCCTTCGGCCTCGAAGTCGCCGACCACCTGAAATTCGCGGACTTCGCCCTGATCTATCTGCGTCACCCCTCCTCACCTTTCGAGCTGGAGCTGACGGTCAATTTCGATCGCAAGGAGCCGTACGCGCTCGGCGACGGCTACGGCCATCTCGCCGTGATGGTCGAGGATCTCGATGCCGAACATGCCCGCTTCGCGCGCGAGAAGCTGGCACCAGGGCCGCTACGCGACTTCAAGCACGACGGCAGAACGCTGGCGCGCTTCTTCTTCGTCAGCGATCCCGATGGCTACAAGATCGAGGTGATCCAGCGGGGCGGACGTTTCAACTGATCAATCAAAAATCAAATCTACGGAGGAATGCCATGAGAGAAGTCGATCGTCGAAGCAAGCACAGCCGCCGCGTCTTTCTCAAGGGCGCGGCGACCGCCGTACCGGTCGTCGCTGTCGCGACCAGCGTCGCCGTCGGCATCGAGGACGCCTGGGCCGATGAGGCCAGCACGCTTTCGCCAGCGACCATGAAGACGCTGCTGAAGGTCGCACGCGACATCTATCCGCACGATGTGCTCGGCGACAGCTATTACATCACCGCGATCAAGCCGTGGGACGGCAAGGCCGCCAAGGACGCATCCGTCAAATCGCTGATCAGCGACGGCATCACGCGGCTCGATCAGAACGCGCGGGATCGCCACAAGGTGGCCTACGCCGAAGTGCCCTGGGAATCCGACCGCGTGGTGCTGCTGAAGGAAATCGAGGGAAGCGACTTCTTCCAGAAGGTGCGCGGCGACCTCATCGTCTCACTCTACAACCAGAAAGAGGTCTGGCCGCGGTTCGGCTACGAGGGCTCCTCCGCCGAGCATGGCGGCTACATCAACCGCGGCTTCGCCGACATCGACTGGCTGCCGAAGGCTTAAATCGCACCCAACGGTTCAGGAGAACGCATATGGCAAAATTCGATCTGAACGATAGCAGCGTTGTGGTGATCGTCGGCTCCGGTGCCGGCGGCGGCACGCTGGGCAACGAACTCGCGCAGAAGGGCGTCAAGGTGGTCATCCTCGAAGCAGGTCCCCGCATCGAGAACCAGGACTTCGTCAACGACGAGTGGGAGAGCTTTTCCCAGCTCGCCTGGACCGATGCACGCACCACGTCAGGGACATGGCGCGTCGCCAAAGACTTCTCGGGCCTTCCGGCCTGGATCGTCAAGGCGGTCGGCGGCTCGACCACGCATTGGGCCGGCGCATCGCTGCGCTTCGACGAGCACGAGTTCAAGGTGAAGAGCACCTACGGCAATCTTCCGGGTGCCAATTTGCTGGACTGGCCGGTCACACTCGCGGAGATCGAGCCGTGGTACGCCAAGGCCGAGAACAAGATGGGCGTGACCCGCACCAACGGCATCCCCGGACTTCCCGGCAACAATAACTTCAAGGTGCTGGAAGCCGGCGCGAAGAAGCTCGGCTACAAGACCGTGCACACCGGCAACATGGCGATCAACAGCCAGCCGCGCGACGGCCGCGGTGCCTGCCAGCAGATCGGTTTCTGCTTCCAGGGCTGCAAGTCGGGCGCGAAATGGTCAACGCTGTACACCGAGATCCCCAAGGGCGAAGCGACCGGCAATCTCGAAGTCCGGCCGAGCAGCATGGCGGTCAAGATCGAGCACGACGCCAGCGGCAAGGTGACCGGCGTCGTCTATGCGGACGAGAGCGGCGCGATGCAGCGCCAGAAGGCGCGCATCGTCGCGGTCGCCGGCAATTCGATTGAAAGCCCGCGGCTGCTGCTCAACAGCGCCTCGACCATGTTCCCCGACGGCCTCGGCAACTCATCGGGCCAGGTCGGCCGCAACTACATGCGGCACATGACCGGCAGCGTCTACGCCGTGTTCGAAAAGTCGGTGCACATGTATCGCGGCACCACCATGGCCGGCATCATCCGCGACGAAGCCGCCAACAATCCCAAGCGCGGTTTCGTCGGCGGCTACGAGATGGAGACGCTGTCGATCGGCTTGCCGTTCATGGCCGCGTTCCTCAACCCCGGCGCCTGGGGCCGTCCGTTCACCGCAGCGCTCGACGGTTATCCCAGGATGGCCGGCATGTGGCTGGTCGGCGAGGACATGCCGCAGGAGACCAACCGCATCACACTCGATCCTAGCGTGAAGGACAAGTTCGGACAGCCGGTCGCGAGCGTCCATTTCGACGACCACCCCAACGACCTCGCGATGCGGGCGCATGCCTACAAGCAGGGCGCTGCGGTCTACGACGCCGTCGGCGCCACCGTGACCTATCCGACGCCGCCCTATCCGAGCACGCACAATCTCGGCACCAACCGGATGAGCGAGAAGCCGCGCGACGGCGTGGTCAACAAGTTCGGACAGAGCCACGACGTCAAGAACCTGTTCGTCTCCGACGGCAGCCAGTTCACCAGCGGCGCGGCCTGCAACCCGACGCTGACGATCGTCGCGCTCGCGATCCGGCAGGCGGACTACATTGCGGGGGTGATGCAGAAGAAGGAGATTTGAGGCGGCAAACCGCTCTCTCCTCCGTCATTGCGAGCGCAGCGAAGCAATCCAGAGATATCTCCACGGAGATAATCTGGATTGCTTCGTCGCAAGCGCTCCTCGCAATGACGGCGGATGGAATCTCGTAGCCCGGATGGAGCGAAGCGTAATCCGGGGCCGTTGTCGCTTCCGGCACGAATCCCGGATTGCGCTTCGCTCCATCCGGGCTACATGCGCTCGCTACGCCGTCGTTTTTACTCAGCCGCGTCGAGAATGGGCGTAACGCTCGCCTTGAACTCCTGCACCGATGCCATCGTCTTGGAGCGGTAGATCAAACAGGAACACCGCAGCAGCGAGGCGAAATTGTTGACCTCGCCATGGTGGTCGAGCACCTCGTTGTAGAGCGTGGTCAGGAATTTTCCGACGCTCATGTTCTCCTTGGCCGCGATCTCCTCCAGCGTGTCCCAGAACGCCATCTCCAGCCGGATCGAGGTGCAGTGACCGTCGATCCGCAAAGACCGGGTCTGGGATTCATAGTCGCGTTGGGGCTGGTGCGCGAAGAGATGGCACATGGCGTCCTCCCGTCCTGTTACCATTTTTTCACGATGCTACACCGCTGTCCGGCGCCCCACAATCAGGGGGCGGACGAGAAGATCGGCCTGTGGCCGCTGCACAATTTTCTCGAACGTCCAATGTCTTCAATGTGATAGGCATGCCTCTTCCCCAGCCCGCCACACGGCTGTTGCCCAACACATGCTTTTGACGCAACACGGCCTAGAATAAAGCCGTCAGCGAATCCAAATCGAACACCCCATGCCCGTCCGCCAATTGCCAGAACAGGTCGTCAACCGCATCGCCGCCGGCGAGGTGGTCGAGCGCCCGGCGAGCGTTGTCAAGGAACTGGTCGAAAACGCCATCGATGCCGGCGCGAGCCGGATCGACGTCTTCACCGATGGCGGTGGGCGGCGGCGGATCGGCATCACCGACGACGGCAGCGGCATGACCGCGAGGGACCTCGCGCTCGCGGTCGAGCGCCATGCCACCTCCAAGCTCGACGACGAGGATTTGCTCCAGATCCGCACCCTCGGGTTCCGCGGCGAGGCGCTGCCCTCGATCGGCTCGGTGGCGCGGCTCTCGATCACCACGCGTCATGCCAGTGAGCCGCATGCCTGGGCGCTGTCAGTCGAGGGCGGCGAGAAGTCCGAGATCATGCCGGCGGCGCTGGCCCACGGCACCCGCGTCGAGGTCAACGACCTCTTCTACGCGACGCCGGCGCGGCTCAAGTTTCTGAAGACCGACCGCACCGAGGCCGAGGCGATCCGCGAGGTCGTCCGGCGCCTCGCGATGGCGCGGCCGGACGTCGCCTTCACGCTCGCGGGCGAAGAGCGCGCGCCGGTGACCTGGGCCGCGGCCCTGCCCGGCGCGGCAGGCCGCCTGACGCGCCTCGGCGACATCCTCGGCGCGGAATTCCGCAGCCACGCCTTCGAGGTCCATGCCGAGCGCGAGGGCGTCGTTGTCTCCGGCTATGCGGCGGCGCCGGCGCTGACCAAGGCCAACGCACTCGGGCAATATCTCTTCGTCAACGGCCGCCCGGTGCGCGACAAGCTGATCCTCGGCGCCGTGCGCGGGGCCTATGCCGACTATCTGCCGCGCGACCGTCATCCGGTGCTGGCACTGTTCGTCACGCTCGATCCGCGTGAGGTCGACGCCAACGTGCATCCCGCCAAGACCGAGGTGCGCTTCCGCAACGCGGGCCTCGTCCGCGCGCTGATCGTGCACGGGCTGAAAGAAGGTCTCGCACGCGAGGGCCGGCGCACCGCCGCCAACAGCGGCGAGAGCGCATTGTCCTCGTTCCGCCCCGCCTTCACGCCGCCGCGTCCGGCAAGCTGGGACTGGCGCGCCTCGCCATCCGCCCCGGTCGCGCCGATGCCGTCATTCGACGGATCGGCGGCGCCGGTTTTCGCCGAGCGTGCGCAGGCTGCATTCGATGTCGGCGCGCCCAGCGCGGACGTGCGGATCGAGAGCCAGCCCGTCGGCGATCTGGTCGACCGCCCGCTCGGCGCGGCGCGCACGCAGATCCATGAAACCTACATCGTCTCGCAGACCCGCGACGGCCTCATCATCGTCGACCAGCATGCCGCGCATGAGCGCATCGTCTATGAGCGGCTGAAGGCCTCGCTGGCCGAGAACGGCGTACAGCGGCAGATCCTCTTGATCCCCGAGATCGTCGAGATGGACGAGGCCACGGTGGAGCGCCTGCTGGAGCGCAGCGAGGAGCTTGCCTCATTCGGTCTTGCGATCGAATCTTTCGGCCCCGGCGCAGTGGCCGTGCGCGAGACGCCGTCGCTGCTCGGCAAGACCAATGCCGGCGGGCTGCTCCGCGATCTCTCCGAGCACATGGCCGAATGGGACGAGGCTCTTCCTCTCGAACGGCGCCTGATGCACGTCGCCGCCACCATGGCCTGCCACGGCTCAGTGCGTGCCGGCCGCAGGCTGCGGCCCGAAGAGATGAACGCCCTGCTCCGCGAGATGGAGGAGACGCCGAACTCCGGCCAGTGCAACCACGGCCGGCCGACTTATGTGGAGCTCAAGCTGAGCGACGTGGAGAAGCTGTTCGGGCGGCGGTGAAGGAGCCGTAGGGTGGATTAGCCGAAGGCGTAATCCACCTCTTCTATCTCTGCGGAAATAGCCAATGGCGGATTACGCTACGCTAATCCGCCCTACGCAAAAACACGAACTCCGTGTCGTCATACGCCCGCCGCTCCAGCTCTTCGTATCCGTCCGGCGCCGCGAACTGCGCGGCCTTCGCCTCCTCCACCACCAGCAATGCGCCCGGCGTCAGCCAGCCGCCATCGCGCAGGCTCGCCAGCGCCTTCTCCGCAAAGCCCTTGCCATAGGGCGGATCGAGAAACACCAGAGAGAACGGCTCGACGGGATGCGCGGGGCCGAGATCAGTCGCATCGCGGCGATAGACCTTGGTCACGCCGCCAAGGCCGAGCGTCTCGACATTGTTGCGCAACAACGCGCGGGCCTCGGCGCCATTGTCGACGAACAGCACGAACTTCGCGCCGCGCGATGATGCTTCGATGCCGAGTGCGCCGGTGCCGGCGAAGAGGTCGAGCACGCGCGCGTCCGGAATCGGATCGTCATAGGCGTGCACGAGGATGTTGAACACGGACTCGCGCAGCCGGTCCGCCGTGGGGCGGATATCGCGCGAGGACGGTGAGGCGAGATTACGCCCCTTCAAGCGACCGCCGACGACGCGCAACTAGTCCTCCTTCGGCGTCAGATCGCGCTTGCCGTGATAGCCGCGCTTGGGACGGCGCGGCGGACCGTAGCCGCTCGCCTCCGCCTCGTTGCGCTCGCGCGCTTCCTCGCTGCCGGTTCGCTGCACCAGGACGCGGCGACCCTTGCGATCGTTGATCACGTCGCGCTTGCTGACGGGCTTCGCCTCACGCGGCGCGCCGTCGTCGCTCGACGACGATTTCTTGGGGACGTCGAACTGCGCGCCCGACTTCTCGATGATCTTGTCGCCGAGCTGGTCGCGCAGCACGCGCGACTTGATCTCCTCGACCTGGCCTTCGGGGACTTCGCCGAGCTGGAACGGGCCGTAGGAGACGCGGATCAGCCGGTTCACCTCGAGCCCGAGATGGGCGCAGACGTTGCGCACCTCGCGGTTCTTGCCTTCGCGGATCGCGAACACCAGCCAGACATTGGCGCCTTGGTCGCGCTCCAGCGTCGCGTCGATCGGACCGTATTTGACGCCCTCGACCTCGATGCCATTCTTGAGCTCGTCGAGCTGCGCCTGCGTGACATCGCCATGGGCGCGAACGCGGTAGCGGCGCAGCCAGCCGGTATCAGGCAGCTCGAGCGTGCGCGCGAGGCCGCCGTCATTGGTGAGTAGCAACAGGCCTTCGGTGTTGAAGTCGAGCCGGCCGATCGAGATCAGGCGCGGCAGGCCTTCGGGCAGATTGTCGAACACGGTCGGACGCCCTTCCGGGTCGTCATGCGTAGTCATCAGGCCGCGCGGCTTGTGGTAGAGGAACAGCCGCGTGCGCTCACGCTCCGGCAACGGCTTGCCGTCAACGGTGACGACGTCATTCGAGGTGATGTCGAGCGCCGGCGAATTGATCACGCGGCCGTTGACGGCGACGCGGCCCTGCGTGACCATCTCCTCGGCGTCGCGGCGCGAGGCAAGGCCCGCACGCGACAGCACCTTGGCGATACGCTCGCCGGCCTTCTTCGGCTTCGGCTCTTCCTCCCGACGCGGCCGGCGATCGAAATCACGGTCGCGCTCGCGATAGGCGCCGCGGCCGCCGAAAGCGGGGCGCTTCTCGAAGATCCTGCTCTCATCCTCGTTTTCACGACGCGGGCGATCGCGGAAACCGCCTTCGCTGCGCGGATGCTCGTGCCAGTCGGAGCGACCCTCGGAGCGCTCGCGCGGACGATTGAATTTCGGGCGGTCGCCGCCGCGGTCGCCATCGCCGTCACGACGGGGCCGATCGAATTTGGGACGGTCATCGCGCGGGCGATCGAACTTGGGCCGATCGAACTTGGGCCGTTCGCGGAACGGACGATCGCCCGACGGACGATCGTCGCGCGAACGCGAGAAACGCGGACGGTCATCACCACCGCCTTCGCGCTTCTGCCAGGGCTTGTCTGCGCCGCGGTCGCGGCCGCCAAAATCCTTGCGCGGCCCGCGATCACCGCGATCGAAATTCGGACGGTCTCCACGCGGCTTGAAGCTGCGCTCGCCACGATCCTCACGCGGCCCACGATCCCCACGGTCGCGTTCGCGATCCGGTGCGCCCCGCGAAAACTTCCGCTCGCCGTCGAATTTGCGCTCCGGGCGGTCGCCGCGCGGCGCGTAGGGCTTCTTGTCGCCAAACTTTCTGTCACTGGTCCGGCCGGCGGGACGGGACTCGTCGCGATCCCTGCGCGGCGGACGGTCGTCGCGGCCATAGGACGGGCGATCACCGCGCGGCTTGAACGGCCGCTTCTCGCCGTCGCGCGAGGAGCGATCGGAGAACGGGCGGTCGCCGCGCGGCTTGAAGCTGCGCTCGCCGCGTCCCTCACCACCGCGGTCGTCGCGGTTGAATTTCGGCCGGTCGCCGAAGTCGCGGCGCGGGGCATCGCCGTCCGCGCGAGGGCGGAACGGACGATCGCCGCGATCGGCGCGGGGCGGACGGCTGTCGCGGTCGCCACGGGGCGGGCGGGCGTCGCTCCTGCCCTCGGGGCCGCGCTTGGCGAACTTCTTGTCGGGTCCGCGCGGCTTGCCGGAGCGGCCCTTGGGCGGGCCGCTTCTGGCCGGGCCTCGCCGGCCGCGGGAATCGTTGTCTTTGTCGCTGTCGCGAGGCATGAATGATCTCACTCAGGGGATGGCCGGAAAGCATTGCGCGCGCTCGTTGCGAGCCGCATGCTCAGGCAAAATCGATAAGCACTTCTGCTGAAGGCGCAGCTACTAGCAGGTTTCTTCGGATGATACGAGGCTTGAAAGCCCCCTCTTTCATGGATTTGGCGCTCAAAACGGCCGAAAATGCCGGAAAGGCGGGCGAAGTTCCGATCGGATGCGTGGTGGTCCGGGATTACGAGGTCATCGCGACCGCCGGTAACCGCACGCTCACCGACCATGACCCGACCGCCCATGCCGAGATCGTTGCGCTGCGCGAGGCGGCCAAAAAGATCGGCAGCGAGCGCCTGGTCGACTGCGACCTCTACGTGACGCTGGAGCCCTGCACCATGTGTGCGGGCGCGATCTCCTTTGCAAGGGTCAGGCGGCTCTATTACGGCGCCGCCGACCCCAAGGGCGGCGCGGTGGAATCCGGCGTGCGGTTCTTCACTTCGCCAACCTGCCACCACACGCCCGATGTCTATTCCGGGGTCGGCGAGAGCGAGGCGGCGCGGCTGCTCAAGGAGTTCTTTCGCGAGCGGCGATAGCTCCCTCCTCCGTCATTGCGAGGAGCGAAGCGACGAAGCAATCCAGACTGTCTCCGTGGAAGGATTTCTGGATTGCTTCGCTTCGCTCGCAATGACGATGGGGCTTAAGCCGAGAAGAACTCCCGCAGCGCCTTCGCGGTGACGTCCGGGTTCTCCTCGGTCAGGAAGTGGCCGGAATCCACCGGCATGCCATCCACATCGGTGGCCCATTGCTTCCAGGTGTCGAGCGGCGTCGCGGCGGCCTGCGCCACGCCGGCGTTGCCCCACAGCGCCAGCATCGGCACCGTGATCTTCTTGCCGGCCTCGAAATCGGCCTTGTCGAGGTCGTAGTCGAAAGTGGCGCCGGCGCGGTAGTCCTCGCACATCGCGTGCACGCGGGCGGGATCGCGGAACGGGGCGATGTAGTGCTCCAGCGCGCGCTTGTCGATCGCGTCCAGCGTCTTCGACCTGGTCTGGCTCGCCATCTTGAAGCGCAGGAAGAACTCGCCATTGCTGGATATCAACGTCTCCGGCAGCGGGGCGGGCTGGGCCAGAAACGTCCAGTGCCAGATCTTGAGCGCGTAAGGATAGTTGATCCGCTCCCAGTAATTATAGGTCGGCAGGATATCGAGCACCGCGAGCTTCGACAGCCGGCCGGGATGATCGAGCGCCAACCGATACGAGACGCGGCCGCCGCGGTCGTGGCCGGCGAGCGCGAAGTGGACGTGGCCGAGCTGCTCCATCGCCTCGACCATCGCCTTGGCCATCGCGCGCTTGCTGTAGGGGATGTGCAGCGCGTCGCTCTCGGGCATGTCGGACCAGCCATAGCCCGGCAGGTCGGCAATGATCAGCGTGAACTTGTCGCTAAGCTCAGGCGCCACGCGGTGCCACATCACGTGGGTCTCGGAGAAGCCGTGCAGCAGCAGCAGCGGCGGGCCGTTGCCGCCGACGCGGGCGAAGACGCGGCCGAAGGAGGTGTTGATCCATTCGGAGGAAAAGCCGGGATAGAGGTCGGCGAGATCGGACATCTTCTGCATCCTCATCTGGTCAGTCGCGAGGGCGCCTCAACATGAAAGTCGAGAAACAACCCCATGCACAGTAGCTAAGTTCAACGCCTGCTTGTGTTTTTTTGGAGTCCCGTCGGGCACGGCAGGAACTGCGCGCATTCCGCAAAAAACCCTGTCAGCCCCTCACCTTCTCGGCTTCCACCGCCTGCCAGCCGATGTCGCGGCGGCAAAAACCCTCCGGCCAGCGGATGCGGTCGACCGCCTGATAGGCGCGCGCCTGCGCCTCGGTCACATCAGCCCCCAGCGCGCAGACATTGAGCACGCGGCCGCCATTGGCGAGGATCGCGCCGTCTTTCTCGACCGTGCCGGCGTGGAAGATCTCGACGGTCTCGACCTCGGCGGCATCATCGAGGCCCTCGATGCGCGTGCCCTTCTGGTAATCGCCGGGATAGCCCTTCGCCGCCATCACCACGGTCAGCGCGGACTCCGGATGCCAGCGAATGTCAAAGTTCTTCAGCTGGCCGTCGCAGGCGGCGAGGAACGCCGGCACGATGTCCGACATCATCCGCAGCATCAGCACCTGGCATTCAGGATCGCCGAAGCGGACGTTGAACTCGAACAGTTTTGGGCCCTGCGTCGTCAGCATGATCCCGGCGTAAAGGATGCCGCGGAACGGCGTGCCGCGCTGCTTCATGCCTGCGACCGTCGGCAGAATGATCTTGGCCATGATCGCGTCGTGGACCGCAGGCGTCACCAGCGGCGTCGGCGAATAGGCGCCCATGCCGCCGGTGTTCGGGCCGACGTCGTGGTCGAACACGCGCTTGTGGTCCTGCGCGGACGCCAGCGGGATCGCGGTCTCGCCGTCGCAGAGCGCGAAGAAGCTGATCTCGCGGCCCGCCAGAAACTCCTCGATCACGACCTCGGCGCCGGCCTCGCCAAAGGCACCCTCGAACATCATGGCGATGGCGTCCTCCGCCTCGCGCACGGTTTTGGCGACGACGACGCCCTTGCCGGCGGCGAGGCCATCGGCCTTCACCACGATCGGCGCGCCCTGGCTCTGCACATAGGCGCGCGCGTCATCGGCATTGGTGAAGCGCTGGTAGGCGCCGGTGGGAATGCCGAACTCGGTGCAGAGCGCCTTGGTAAACCCCTTGGAGCTTTCGAGCTGGGCGGGGATTTTGTTGGGCCCGAACGCCTTGATGCCGGCGGCGGTGAGATCATCGACGATGCCGGCCGCCAGCGGCGTCTCCGGCCCGACCACCACGAGCTCGACCGCGTTGGTCTTGCAGAAGGCGATCACCGCGGCATGGTCGGCCACATCGAGCGCCACGCACTCCGCCTCGCGCGCGATGCCGGCATTGCCGGGCGCGCACCAGAATTTGGTCACCAGGGGGGAAGCTGCGATCTTCCACGCCAGGGCATGTTCGCGGCCGCCGGAACCGAGCAGGAGAATGTGCATAAGAGGCTCAGAAATGAGGGGTTTTGCTAGGGGCGGAGGTCGCATGAATCGGCGGGGGGCTCAAGGGGGGGGGGGGTGGGCCCGAACTCCCCCGTCATTCCGGGTGGCGCGGCGGAGCCGCTGCTGTCTCTTCTGCCTTGTGGGAAGGTGGCGCGAAGCGCCGGGCAAAGGGCTTCCATCCAGAGGCACAAAATTTCGCTGAAACCCGAGTAAGATTGTCGACGCTTCCTTCAATCGATTCCCGGTTTGCAATGCGAGCATTTCCCCCGGTCGGTGAACCGAGGAAATTCGCGCTCCATATAAGCCTCAGCTTCAGCAAGAGTCGCTATCGGCGGAGACCAACCAGTGGCCCCCGAGCCAGTTTTTTCTTGATTCTCTTGGCCCTGCCCCTCACGGCAATGAACGCACGAGCCCTTATGAATGCGAGCGCGCTTGTGGGGCGTCATGTGGGACACATAAAAACTCACAATGCAGCCCTCCCAATAATAATCTTCCGCGCGCTCGGTAAAGTTAGCACGGGCGGAGACAATCGCAACGGAGCTACCGCGATGCCTCTAGGCTCTCTCGGGTATTACGGTGCGGCGCACTAATTCCAAAACCCGCGCAGTTCATGCCATTTTGTGCACTGTCGCCGTAATTCCGAACTCCCCGTCATTCCCGCGCGCGCCTGGGCACGATCCCCGATCCGCCGGCCGCTCGGTTGGGGGCGCGACGGCACGGCTGTCAGCGCGGCCAGTCTTTGGGCAAACCGGACACTCGGTTCGACCCACGAGTCTCAGATGGGCCGTGAGCGGACATCTATGGATTTCGTGTGATCGCCAACGTTCAATTCCGTCAAAGATTCCTCTTGCGTGTTAATCTGGTTTGAGACAACTTTTGCGGTGAAAATTTCGGGACGCTAACAACCGATGGGCGCGCCTCCCGCGGCATATTTTGTTCGCCATGGAACGCTTGCTTCAAACTCGTCCTAGACTAATTCATTGCGCTCGTTGGTTTCGATGGCTGCACAGCAAAAACTCTCCATCTCATGTAAAGCGTTGGTTCAGCTTCGGACGAGCCTAAGAACCGTTCGCATACTCATTGGGCTCATTCTGATAGCACAGGCTCTGATTTTGCCTCCAATGATGGGGCTTAACCCCGCTTCTGCTCAGGGCAGCTCGGTACTGGATGATCTCTATCACGGCCCGATAAAGCACAAGATTGCGAACCTGGAAGGAAAGGAACTCCGAGAGATTCCTCGTTCAATACTAGATGACCCAGAAATTGAGTTCCTAAATCTCAGAATGAATAAGCTGAGCACGCTACCCGCTGATATCAGCAAGATGCGCAACTTACGTGCGATTGACTTGGAAGAAAATCCGATCGAGACACTACCCTCCACTCTAAGCGACCTCAAAAAACTGGAATACTTGAACCTTAGCTATGCGAAATTCAAAACGATCCCTCCAGTCGTATTTGATCTGGCAAATTTGAAAGAGCTATGGCTCTACTTGACTCCAATAAGCAATATTCCGGCTGACCTGAGCAAACTAACAAAGCTGCGGGTCCTGCAGCTTGGCCAATCTCAAGTTGCTACCATTGACGATGAATTGCGACTGCCGCAACTCGAACAGCTGTGGGCATATTGGACGAAGTTAGAGCGCGTCCCTAGAGCGCTGCAGTTTATGAACAAGCTCTCATTGCTAGCTATTGATATCTCTTCCGGCGAGCTCCCTGAATTTCTAGGCGAACTAAAATCGCTAGAGTGGTTGGAGATTTCCGGAAAGCAGGCATCTAAAGTTCCCGCATCCTTGGGATCACTGCCAAAGCTACGTCATCTCCGAATCTGGGGGCGCATCACTAGTTTGCCCGATACTTTTGCAATCGGACCCAGGCTCGAGGAATTGGACCTCGCCGACAACAAGCTTGTGAGCTTGCCCGCAGACATGTTTTCGACAGCAGCGTCTCTGCGAAAGATTAGGCTTGAAAACAATTTATTGGCAGCAGTACCCCCAAGCCTTGCTAAGGCGGAAAAGCTACAAACGCTGGAATTGTCACGCAACAATCTGACGTTGCTACCCGACCTCTCCAAATTGGAAAAACTCGAAACCTTGGAACTGGCGGAAAACAAGCTCGATCAACTGCCCTGCTGGTTAGTTGCGATGAGGAGGCTCAGCTCCGTTGAATTGCGCCAAAATAAGCTCACAGCGTTGCCTGAATGCATCTCGAGCGGCGAGGCGCAAATCTATTCGCTCGAAGAAAATCAGATCACTTCCTTGCCTGTGCGCCAACTTGCAGCGTCCCACGTTCGCGTAATGTATCTCGCGGGAAATCCAATTCCTAAGAATATAGTATTAGCCTTGGTTGGTCTCGGTATAAGGGTCCACGCTCCCTCCAGTCCTCCCGTTGGAGGATCAATGGATCGCGTTCCCGGCGTTGAGGATTTCTATTCTAGATGGCAAGCTGAACAGAACCGGCAAGAGGATGCAGAGAGGGCCGCAGGTGCCGAAGCCCTGCTTCGACTTATCGCGGACTTGTTAGCTCAAAACCCGCGTCTAGGGATTACAGCTACTGATTACTTGGCGTCTGAGCAGAAGATCGCCGACTCGTCGACACTGGCTAAAATGCAGCGAAGAGCTGATTTCTTGCGCTTTGTTGATCAAAAGCTGCGGAACTGAGAGGAATATGATCGGGGTCTTCAGGATCGTAATGGCTGTTTTAATTTGCAACGTAGTGGCGCTCGAGGCCTGCTCCGCCGCCTCTTCGATGAAGCTGCAGCCAGCTGTAAATATTATTGAGGAGTTTGAGAAGGCCGAAGCAAAGGCCGGAGCCGGAACGAAAGCGTCTCCCTCTGATACAGCTCCCTCTGACGAGGATGTGAAGAAGGTAAAATCAGCGGAAGCGGCTTACAACGTTTTTGTATTCGAAAACCGCAGGGATAACCTGAAGTGGCAACTACTCACGTCGAAGCTTATCTTCTTTCTGGTTTGCTTCATAGTGTTGGCCGGCGTTGGCCTTGCTATCTTCCAGTTTTATCTAACCAATCGGGGAGGCCGTGTTCGGAGGGACAGCGCGAACGAGCAGCCGACAACGTTCGAGGCGAGCTTGTCAGGGATAAAAATTGGGTCTCCCGTTTTGGGTGTAATCATATTAGCTATGTCGATGGTGTTCTTTTATCTTTACATTTCGAACGTGTATCCGATTACAGAAATCGGAAGCGGCGGCTCGAAGGCAGCAGCAAATTCCCCGAAGTGATGCAGCCAACCTAGATCAATTGGGAATTACGGTGACAGTGCACCAAATTCCAAAGCCAAAGCGTCAGTTGGCACCGTTTGGTGCACTGGACTGCACCCCTGAAGTGAGACACGATAATTATAGTGACAGTGCGGTTGCCATGATGCGTTATCGTGCCTTGTTTTGCGCGAACGCGGTTTCGAACTTAAGGGGCGATTGGTAGCCGAGCGCCGAATGCAAGCGCTCCTTGTTGTAGATCTCGGCGATAAAGCAGTCGATCCGGCGCCGGGCGTCTTTGAGATCAATGAAGGCTTTGCCGTTGATCTCTTCGGCCTCAAAATGCCTGTCACTATAATTATCGTGTCTCACTTCAGGGGTGCAGTCCAGCACTGTCACCGTAATTGCCCATTTAGTGTACTGTCGCCGTAGTCCCCAGTTCTGTCTCCTTCTTAAGTGCTAGGGTGCCTCGTTCGGCCGGACTGAACCTCCCGCAATCAGACGTGCAACGACCTCGAGGACCTCTCTTCGGAGCTCTTTGCGTTGCTTAGCTGGTAAGCGTGGATGGGCTCCCGAATTATGAATTGCAGCCATTACCCTGTGAACGTCATAAGATGACTTTGCCATGTCCAAGGCTTCCAGCGCGCGATTCGCATAACGATCGAAAGTGCTGCGCCTGAACGGAATAAGTGAATCAACAGCATTCAAATCGTCGTCAATGTCGGTGTAGAAGCCGTGCTCCTTGAAGTAGTCATCGATGCCGGCGTTGGTGCCAGCGACATCTTGACCGGTCTGCTGGTAGTAAACCTCCTAAAATGCATTAAAGACAGCCGCATCGTTAAAGTCTAACGCCTCGCCGGCGCCATCGATGGGAACAAGCTTGCCGATCTTGTTGATGGCGACGATGGTTCGGTAAGCGATAAATATCCGCTGCTTGTCGTTGTGCAGTCGGAGCTGTTCGGAGCAATCGGTGATAAAGCCCGCCTTCTGCCAGTAGACGAGACAAGCTTTGCCGCACTCTTCGAACGAAAGGATGCAGAGGGATGTCGCGGTTCGATAAGCCTCTGCGTTGGCAAGCGTTCGTGCGTCGGCCAAAAGCCTCTCGGCGTTCGCAATAATGGTTTCGACAACCTCGTCCATTCCCTAAACCATATCGGAATTTGCGAGCCGCCCCAATGGCGAACGGGAATTACGGTGAAAGTAGACTCAATTCACATTTGTAGTTGGCAGCACAGCGATGATGCCTGGAGTTTAGCACTGTCACCGTTCCCTCAGCCTGTTATGCAGGAAAGCGCGATTCAAGCGGAGTAGACGGCCATTTTCTGCCGAGGCGCTTTTCGATGAAGCGAAGCTGCGTATTGTCCAGACCGTAGACGTACCTACGAGCCTGCGACACGACGCGGTGATTGACCTGAGTCATCATAATTCGAGCGTCGATGGTCTGAAATCGCTGCTCAGTTTCGATATTGTTAGTGGCAATGAAGAGCGTGCGCGGGCCGACGGGGAGTGCTAGATGGTCTTCTGGTCCGACGAGTCCGTTTGTCATGATGATCGGTCGATCCGACGTGAGTAGCGTGCGCTTCTCGTTCTTGAACGTCACCAAGCTCCAACGCATTTTGTTCAAGTGGCCGCCCATTGTCGGACTATCAATGATGGCTTGTAAGGCATACGCACTCATCCGTCCCGCCGGGTGGAAAGTCCGCTGCGCCACATAGTCCTCGAAGGTAGCCGGATCGTTCGGTCCCCGGAGCTGTTGGTACTTTTCCTCGTTGTCCGTTTGCGCGTAGAAGTCCGCGACCTCGGCCGCCATGCGGGCGACGTACTCGGGATTGCGAAGCATCAAAGAGATGATGAAGCGCGACCAAGAGCTGCGGTCCATGTTGAACCAGTCGATAGGGCCGCCCGCGCGTAGCTGCTGCGCGACGACGGCCGCGCCGTTGTCGGTGATCCTGAAGAAGTGGCGCTCGATGTACTCAGAGACGCCCGGTTCGTTACCTGGCACTGTGTAGAGCCCCCGGATGTAGCCAGTCGCATCTGGGTGCTTCCACTGCGGCTTCACTTCCTTATAGGGCCGGGTGTATTCGCACAGACGTCCACTCACCCCAGTCGTCCATTCGCGAGAATAGAAGACGGGAATGTAATGGTGTTTTTCACCTCTTCCTGCCGCCGCGCCAATAACCAGCTCGGCAGCGTTGATGCGAAGCACGACGCTGACCTTTCGAACGGGGGGGCGAGGTACGTACAGGGATTCGCAGCGATCGTCTATGTCAAGAGACCTGACCTAAAGGGCATGGTAGGTAGTCGGCGCCGCTGGAGATCAAACCTGGTTCCCCGCGATGATCTCCTGCATCGCCACATGCCGAGCGAAGGAGCCGCGGCCATCGGCGGTGGCGATCACATAGCGAGTTGCCGGGCTGGCTTTGAAGCCTGGCGAGTCGGTGGACTTTACCGGCTATTGGCAATGCCACATTGAAGACTAAATGCAGAAAGACTCTGAAGTGAGTGCGCGAGTCAGACGCCAAATATCTTCAAGAGGCGAATCATGTCCAAGGATGGACCGCCTATAAGCAGTGGTATCGTCACGGCGGGCTCGCAGCCCTCCGCACTGGATTGCCTGCTAGCGCAACAGCTTTGCCGTCAAGGCCTAGCGAAGGTGAACTACAAGCCAGACAGACGCTGGCGCAGTTCGCCAATTATCCGGAACGAGCCAAGTCTCTTGGCAAGCCGGTCCCACTTACGAAGGGCATGAGCAGGGGCCGAGCGGCTTCCCTCCAAAGAATCGAAGAATTGAAACTAGAAGAAAGTGTCGACAGGTCCGTCACGATAAGCGAGAGCGCAGGTCTAAAGACCAAATGGGTTTTCGCGGGAGCCAACAAGAACCGTCTTGTTCAAGAAGATTCGGCAGGAATTTTTCGAATTTCGATTACGTACGGCAGCAAAGACCGTGCGGTCTTCGTTTTCGAGTATGGCCGCGTCTTGTGGTGCAGAACTTAAGATACGTACTAGGGAACTCGCTCAATTGCTAACGCTGCGGCTGGTCTCACGGATGGACTTTTGATGAGGAGCCAACCCCTCACCCAAGTGAGGGCGCGGCGGTCAGCGGTGATGCCCTCTCCCGCAAGGGGCGAGGGCGCAGCAATCGGCACCACGAAGATTATACCTGCTTCCCCGCAATGATCTCCTGCAACGTCGCCACATGCCGCGCGAACGCGCCGCGGCCCGCCGCGGTGGCGGTGACCGTGGTCTGCGGCTTCTTGCCGACGAAGGCCTTGTCCACGGAGACGTAGCCCGCCTTCGCCAAGGTCTCGATATGCGCCCCGAGATTGCCGTCGGTGGCGCCGGTCAGCTTTTTCAGTCGCGCGAACTCCAGGCCAGCTGACACCGGCAGCGCGTTCAGCGCCGCCATGATCTTCAGCCGCAGCGGCTGGTGGATGATGTCGTCGAGCTCGGCCATCAGATCCGCCGCATCCAGAGGCCGCCGAGGATCAGGCCGCCGCCATTGACGAAGGCCATCCAGAGCGGGAAGGCCTCGCCGATATAGAAGAAGCCTACAAGCGTCAGCGCGGAGATGCCGAGACCAATCGCGACGAAGGCGTAGCCGAACCAGAGGCCCGCCAGCGTGTAGAACAGCATGAAGTAGAGCGGCCAGAACGCCCCGAGCTGACGCGGGCCGAAATGGCCGATGACGTCAGTGCAGAGATAGCCGAAGGCGAAGAACGACATGAAGACCAGCAGCAAGCGGACGTCGAAGCCGGCACCGCGCGGATGATGCGGCGGGTTGAGCAGGCGGAGCGCAACCAGACCGACGACGCCCACGATGTCCACGGCAGCCCAGGCGTAGACCGCGTAGACCGGCCAGAGCCAGGTGACGAGATTGCCGGCGAACACCAGCACGCCCCACCAGATGGCTGCGAGACTCGCGAGCTCATAGAGCTGCGATTGCTTGACGCGCTGGACGATGTCGTCGATGTCGGCCAGCGCTGCGGAGGCTTCCTTGCTGTCGATCATGTCGGCTCTTTCAGGTGCAGGGCTGGCGGGTTATGCGCGGTGGCAGCGGAGCAAGCGCCTCGTCCTTCGAGACGACCGCTTCGCGGTCTCCTCAGGATGAGGCTGAGCGGCAGCTTTGCCTTTACGCTGGCCGCCACACACTCCCCTCATCCAGAGGGCCCGCCGCAGCCGGGCGTCGCGAAGGATGGACGCGAGCACGGTTCTTGCCAAGGCAATCGCATAGGGATTCACGAGGACCGCGGGCTTGCTCCGCCTCTCCCGCTTGCGGGAGAGGCCGACGCGCCCCGGGCGATGCGCCAGCATCGTCCCGCGCGCGGCGGGTGAGGGTTCTCACCATGCGGGGACAGTCTCCGCAATTCTCGACAATCCCAGTGCGGAGACAGCCCTCTCCCCAACCCTCCCCCGCAAGCGGGGGAGGGAGCCTACCGCCGATGCTGCTCCATCGTTCGCTCTCATAGGCGCTTGGCATGCCGCCAGCGGATCGCATCATGACTGCCCTGCCCCGCGCGTTGCGACGTCCTCGGCGATCGCATTGACTGCCTTCGGATTGGTGACCATGCCCATGTGATTGATGCCGTCAATTACCTTGATGTCGATGGACGGCTTGATGGTCTGCACGGTCTCCGCGTATTTGTCCGACATGATCATCTCGTCCTCCGCGCCGGCGAAGATCGTCATCGGATGGGTCACCGCGGCGAGATCGAGGCGATAGCCGCGCGTCGCGAAGTTGCGCATCAGGCGGTCGGAATAGGTCGAGACCAAAATCCGCTCCAGGTTCGGCGGCACGGCGAAAGCGAGCACCGGAAGTTGCGCGCAGCAGTCGATGCCGAGCTTGCGGAGTGCGGCGAGCCCGAAATAGCGCGGCAGATCGGCATTGGCCCAGCCGCCGGAATGCGGCCTGTTGGTCGGGGCGTCGTAGCCGAGATAGGGCGCGACCAGCACGGTGCGGACGAACAGATCCTGCATGATCGGCGTGGCGGCGACGCGCAGCGAGAAGCCTCCGCCGGCGGAATGGCCGATCAGGGTCAACGACCGGTCCGGCGCGCTCTTGCGCACATGTGCGACGAAGTCGACCAGATCGTCCTCGAGCTGGCCGACATAGCCGATGTCGCCGCGCGTCCCCGAGGCGCCGTGGCCGCGCGTGTCGAGCGCCCAGGTCTCGACGCCGTGCGCGGCGATCGCATAGGTCAGCGCGTGATTGACCGTGGCGGAGGAGCCGGATGAGCCATGGATGAAGATGGCGCCGCGGCCGGTATCCGCGCCCTTCGGCGCATAGTGCCGGAAGCCGAGCCAGGTGCCGTCGCGCGCCTGGAACTGGTCCTGTGCCGGCAGCGTCGACCAGTCGATGCCCTTGGCGGAGTCCGAGACCGAACGCATCTCCGGCGGTCGCTCCAGCGGCGTCGCGATCAGCGCCGTCAACAGCAGCGCCACCACGCCAACCGCACACAGCCCCCATTTCAACAGGTTCAGGGCACCCCACACCACCTGCATCACCATGGCTCGACTCCCTCGGATTCAAGAATGACAGAGAACTCTATATTACAGAGTACTCTTCTGATCAATCCCCGGATTGGCGCTATCAGGCGAAAATCCTTAACGTCGGGTCTGACCCCAACATGCCGAATCGTTTGCGATGCCGCCTGCGGAACAACTGAACAACGCCCCCGAATTCACCGTCTCCGAGCTCTCGCAGTCCCTGAAGCGGACGGTGGAGGACACCTATGGCCATGTCCGGGTCCGCGGCGAGATCTCCGGCTTTCGCGGCGCGCATTCCTCCGGCCACTGCTATTTCGCGCTGAAGGACGAGAGCGCCAAGATCGAGGCGGTGATCTGGAAGGGCGTGCACGGGCGGATGCGCTTCAAGCCCCAGGAGGGGCTCGAGGTCATCGCGACGGGCAAGCTGACGACCTATCCGGGCTCCTCGAAGTACCAGATCGTGATCGAGGCGCTGGAGCCGGCCGGCATCGGCGCGCTGATGGCGCTGATGGAGGAGCGCAAGAAGAAGCTCGCCGCCGAGGGGCTGTTCGACGAGGCGCGCAAGCAGCTCTTGCCATGGCTGCCGGAGGTGATCGGCGTCGTGACATCGCCGACCGGCGCCGTGATCCGCGACATCCTGCACCGGCTCAATGACCGCTTTCCGCGCCATGTGCTGGTGTGGCCGGTCAAGGTGCAGGGCGAAGGCTCGGCCGAGCAGGTCGCGGCCGCGATCCGCGGCTTCAATGCGCTGCCCGAGGGCGGCAGGATTCCGCGGCCCGACGTCTTGATCGTCGCGCGCGGCGGCGGCTCGCTGGAGGATCTCTGGTCGTTCAACGAGGAGATCGTGGTGCGGGCAGCAAGCGAGAGCATGATCCCGCTGATCTCGGCGGTGGGCCACGAGACCGACATCACGCTGATCGATTTCGTCGCCGACAAGCGTGCGCCGACGCCGACCGCGGCCGCCGAAATGGCGGTGCCGGTGCGCAGCGATCTCTTTGTCGAGGTCGCCGATCTCGGGCGCCGCACCCATGCCTATTGGTTGCGTGCCCATGAAAGCCGCCGCAACGAGCTGCGCGCCGCCGCACGCGCGCTGCCGTCGGCCGGCGATCTGCTGGCGATCCCGCGGCAGCGGCTGGATTCGGCGGGCGCGTCGCTGCCGCGCGGATTGAAGGCCAACACGCATTCGCATTTCCGCAGGTTTACCGCGGCGAGTTCAAAATTGACGCTGCGGGTGCTGCACGGCCAGATCTCGCAGGCCGATCATCGCCTCACCGTATGCGGCGAGCGGCTCGGCCTGTCCGCACGCTCGCTGCTGCGGCAGCGGCGCGACCGCTTTGCCGGGCTGGAGGTGCGGCTGCGCGCCTCGAAGCTGTCGAATGCGCAGGCGCAGCGCAATGCGATTCTCCGCCAGCGCGAGCGCACGCAGCGACTTTCCGAGCGCGCGGGGCGCGCGCTGGCGACGCTGCTGCAGCGGCTCGATGCGCGGGTCGAGAACAGCGGCAAGCTGCTGTCCGCGTTGTCGTACCGCGGCGTGCTCGCGCGCGGCTTTGCCTTGGTGCGGGACGAGGCCGGCCATCCGCTGCATGCGGCGGACGCGATCGGTCCCGGCGCGCGCGTCGAGATCGAGTTTGCGGATGGACGTGTCGGTGCGACGGCGGATGCGGATCGCCCGTCGCCCGCCGCCAAGCGTGCGCCGTCGCAACCGAAGCCAGCCGCGCAGGAGGCAAAACCGGCGCCGAAGCGCGTCGGCAAGCCGGTGGATCAGGGGACGTTGTTCTAGGCGCGGGCACGCAGCCCCACACTCGTCATTGCGAGCGCAGCGAAGCAATCCAGAGTCCCTCCGCGGAAAGATTCTGGATTGCTTCGCTGCGCTCGCAATGACGGCGTGGAGAGAGCCCGCCTTATCGGCAGGACAGTCCCGCGTCGATCGTGGTCCAGAAGCCGCAATGTTCCGGCGCGATCATCGGCGCGCCGGCGTGGGCCTCGAACAGGAAGATCGCGACGGTGAAGATGACCAGTGCGGAGGAGAACAGGACGAAGCGGTTGCGCATGAGGACTGCGTTTAATCGACATCATGGTCGAACTAAGGCGCCGCCACGTGCTGAAACCGGCGCGGCACGCGATCCGTAGATTCCCGGTCGGCCATTCTCCGTGCAGGGCGGTGGTCGATGCGGGGCTGTCCGCTTCGATCGTTGTTCCTCGGGCGGCCCCGCCTTCGCTTCTTGCGAGCTACGGCGCGGCGAGCCCGCAGGCTACCGCGCCAGCCACTCCGCGACTTCCTTCTGCGATTCCGCGCGCGCCTGCGCATCGGTGCCGAGATGGCCGTGCTCGGGCGCGGCGGCGTCGCTGCTGCCGGCAGCTGCGTGCAGCGGCGTGTTGGCGCGGTCGAAATCGTGATAGGCGCCAGGATAGACGGTGATACGCGCGAGCGCGCTGCGGCCATGTGCCCCGTCGACCATCTGGCGGCAGGCCAGCGGCGACGACACGTCGTCATTGGCGCCGATCAAAACCAGCGTCGGCACCCGTGCGCTCCAGCCGAGGCCGGCGGAGATCCGGCAATCCGGATAGAACGCAATCGCGGCGCGGAAGTCCGGACCCGCATCGCGCGCCGCGCTCTGCGGGCGCACCGCCCAGAGCAGCGCGCTGGCGCCGTTGGCCCAGCCGATCAGGCTGACGCGGTCGCGCGCGACCCAGCTCTGCTTCATCAGCCAGGCCCGCGAGGCCGCGATGTCGGCGACGCGCTCGCGCCGTGCCTTGATGCGCATCTCCTTGACGCGGCATTGCGGCCCGAGCTCGCGCGAGCCGTAGCTGTCGGGCAGCAGCACGGCATTGCCTGATTTGAGCAGCCGCTCGGCCCAGTCGCGATAGCGCGGCAGGACGGGATCGGCATGGCCGCCGAGGCCGCCGCATCCGTGCAGCGCGATCACGGTCGGAAACGGCCCCTCGCCCGCGGGCTTGTAGAGCTGCGCGTGCAGGGTTCCTGAAGCGAGCGGAATCTCGACCTGATGCGGCGCGGCCTCCGGCGCCGCGCGCGCGGCCGACATGAGGAGCATCAGGAACAGGGCGGTCAGTCGAAGGCGCATCGGACTCTGCCTGAGGAGGCTGAGCACTATCACGCGGGAACGGCGCCAAAACATCACAAACCGGTGGGTTTACCGGGCGGACAAGCCACCCTATCTATGCTACATCCGGTCCAACACATCGTGCCCTTACGGGCCTTCCACGGAGACTTTCCACCGTGCTGAACAAGTTCGGCTCTTCCGGCCATGGCGAAGCCCAGGTGCAATATCTCGACGGCGATTTCCGCGTGATCTCGCCCGGGACCTATGTGCGCTGCGCGATCACCGACACGCGGATTCCGCTCGACGAGCTGAAGTACTGGAGCGTGGATCTGCAGGAAGCCTACGCCACGCCGGCTGCCGTGCTGCAGCGGCATTTCCCCGGCGAGCCGAAACAGTTGTGATCTCGCAGGGCTGTGTGGCATCGCCCGTCTATTGCGGATCGGCACCATCGCCGCCCATGCAGGTCTTGATGAAGCTCTTGCGGGGCTCACCGACGACCTTCTGATCGATCGCCTGCTTCAGGCAATCGACATGCGCCTGCGCCAAGCAGAGCTGCATCTGGTCGCGCTTGTCCTGTCCCTTCAGGCTTGCCGTGGTGGCCAGACAGGTCACGCGCTTGGTCGCAGGGACCGGCACGGTGGCGGGGGCAGCGGGCGGCGCCGTTTGTGCAAGCACGGGCGCAACAATCAGACACACAAGACTGGCGGCAACGGCTGCTAGCGGCAATTTCATCGCATTCTCCCGATCGGTTCGGAACCGATAGAAGTTTTGCGATGAATGCCGCGTGAATGGCGAACGGCGCCGCGCTATTCCAGCCACCGTGGCACCGGCAGATTCTTACCCCGCAAGAATTCCGGGTTGAACAATTTTGATTGATAGCGCTGCCCGCCGTCCGCGAGGATGGTCACAATGGTTTTGCCAGGGCCGAGATCACGTGCAAGCCGCATGGCGCCGACGATATTGATGGCGCTCGAGCCGCCGAGCACCAGTCCTTCGTGCGCGATCAGGTCAAACAGAACGGGCAAGGCTTCCTGGTCCGTGATCTGATAGGCCATGTCGATCGGCGTGCCTTCCAGATTCCTGGTCACGCGGATCTGCCCGATCCCTTCCGTGATGGAATCGCCTTCGGTGGTCAGCTCGCCCTTGGTGAACCAATTGTAGAGAGCAGCGCCCATGGGATCGCTGAGCGCGATTGTGACGTCGGGATTTCGCTCCTTGAGCGCCCGTGCGATCCCGCCCAAGGTGCCGCCGCTGCCGACGGCACAGGTAAAGCCGTCGATTTTTCCGCCCGTCTGCGCCCAGATCTCCGGACCGGTGGTGCGATAGTGGCCATCCCGATTGGCGACGTTGTCGAACTGATTGGCCCAGAAGGCGCCGAGCTCCTCCGCAAGCTGGCCGGAATAGCGCGCGTAATGACCGGGGTTGGAATAGGGCACGGCCGGCACCAGGCGCAGATCGGCGCCACAGAGCCGCAACATGTCCTTCTTCTCCTGACTTTGCGTGTCAGGCATCACGATCACGCTGCGATAACCGCGCACATTGGCCACCAGCGCGATGCCGATGCCGACATTGCCGGCGGTGCCTTCGACGATGACACCGCCCGGCTTCAGCTTGCCGCGCCGCTCGGCATCGTCGATCATGGAAAGCGCCGCGCGATCCTTGATCGAACCGCCGGGATTGAGAAATTCAGCCTTGCCGTAGATCTCGCAGCCCGTCGCCTCCGACGGCCCGCGCAGCCTGATCAATGGCGTGTTGCCGATGGAGTCGAGGAAACCCGAGCGGACATTGTTCATCGCCTGCCCCCTTTCATGCTCCCGCAACTCTAGGCGGGCCAGAGGACAATTCGGTTCTCTAGTTCAGGCGATGCGTGCAATGTTTTGGATGCCTGATGCAGCCAATCGGAAATTCCATGCTTGAGGCGTTCACCAGTGCCGCAGGGTGGGCACGCTTCGCTTTGCCTACCTACGAGATCATCGCCTGGAAAAGCGCCGCTCGCGCGCCTTGTAGAGATGATCGCTGATCAATTGCCGCAGCTTTGCCGGCTCGTCGAATTCGAGCTGGACGGCGAACGGCACGATGCCGTCGGGCACGCCCTCGCTGCCGCGCAGGCGCGCGAGATCCTTTTCAGTCGTCACCAGCGTGAGCTGCTCGCGCGCAGCGTCCGCTGCGAGCGCGGCGATCTCCTCGCGCGAGAACATGTGATGATCGGCGAAGGAACGCGTGTGCGCGACGTCTATGCCGCCAGCGCGCAAGCTGCGGAAGAAGCGCTCGGGATCGCCGATGCCGGCGAAGGCGAGAACCCGCTTGCCGAACAGCTGCGCGAGCGAGGCCGCATCCGGCTTCAGGCGCGCGCGCAGCTCGGGCTTGTCGCGCCTGGCGAGTTCGGCCGCGACATCGTTGGCGGCGCGACCGTCGCCGATCAGCACCAGCGCGTCGGTGCGCGCGAGTTGTGGCTTCAGCGGTGCGCGCAGGGGGCCGGCGGGAAACACCTTGCCGTTGCCGAGACCGCGCTCACTGTCGATCACGATCAGCGAGGTGTCCTTCAGCAGTTGCGGGTTCTGGAAACCGTCGTCCATCAGGATGACGGTGGCACCTTGCGATTTGGCGAGCGCGACGCCTTCGAGGCGATCGTGCGCGACCGTCACGGGGACGTCGCGCGCCATCATCAGCGGCTCGTCGCCGATGTCAGCTGCAATGTGACGCGCGCGATCGACCATCACGGGGCCCTTGAGGCGCCCGCCATAGCCGCGGCTGAGCACCACCGGGGTCTCGCCGAGTTCACGCAGCAGCTTGGTCAGCGCCAGCACGGTCGGCGTCTTGCCGGCGCCGCCGACATGGTAATTGCCGACGCAGATCACGGGGATGCCGGCGTCAAAGCCCTGGCGTGCCATGCGCCGCGCAGTGATCGCGCCGTAGAGCGCGCCAAGGGGACTGAGGAGATGCGACTTCGGGGAACGCGGCCGGTACCAGAAGGCCGGCTCACGCATTGGCCGCCCCCATCTCGATCGTCAGTTGCAAGAGATAGGGCTCGAGCGCGGTCATGGTGCGGTTGAGCGCGCCGCCGAGCTGCTCGACGACATTTGTGCCGGCCTGCTGCATCTTGTCGCGCATGGCGGGATCGGCCAGCAGCTGGCCGAGCTGCTTGACCAGCAGCTCCTGCGTGTCGGCCTGGCGGGCGCCGCCGCTCGCATCGAGCGCCTCATAGACATCGACGAAATTGAAGACGTGCGGGCCATGGACGATCGCGGCGCCGAGCTTGATCGCCTCGATCGGATTCTGCCCGCCATGACGGATCAGCGATCCGCCCATGAACACGATCGGCGAGAGACGATAGAACAGGCCGAGCTCGCCCATGGTGTCGGCGACATAGACGTCGGTGGTTGCCGCCGGCAGCTCGTCGCGCGAACGCAGGGCCGGCTTCAAGCCCGACGCCGTGATCAGGCCCGAGATCGACGAACCGCGATCGGGATGACGCGGCACGATCACGGTCAGAAGCTGCGGGAAGAAGCCGACGAGGCTGCGATGCGCCGCGACCAGCATCTCGTCCTCGCCCGGATGGGTCGAGGCCGCGACGATGATCGGACGCCCGCGCGTCATCGCCATCAGCCGTTCGAGCTTTGCCGGATCGGCCGGCGGCGCCGGAACGTCGAGCTTGAGATTGCCCGTGATGAGAACGTCGCGGCCGCCGAGCGCGGAGAAGCGTTCCGCATCGATCTTGGACTGCGCCAGACAAATATCGAAACGAGAGAGCAGCGCCGAGATGGTGCCGTACATGCGCCGCCAGCGCGGGAACGAGCGCGGCGACATCCGCCCGTTGATCAGCACCATCGGCACGCGCCGCGTCGCACCCGCCAGGATCAGGTTCGGCCACAGATCGGATTCGATGAACAGCGCCAGCGACGGCTTCCAATGGTCGAGGAAGCGGGCGACATAGCGCGGGGAATCATACGGCACGTATTGATGGATGACGTCGGGTGGAAAGCGTTTTGCCACCACGGCGGCCGAGGTGACGGTGCCCGAGGTGAGCAGGATGCGCAGGTTCAGGTCACGCAGCCGCTCGATCAGCGCGGCTGCGGCCAGCACCTCGCCGACGCTGGCGCCGTGGATCCACACCAGGGGGCCATGCGGTCGCACGTCCTGGCTGAGGCCGCGGCGTTCACCGACGCGCGCGGGATCTTCCTTGCCCTGCTTCAGCCGCCGCTTGATCAGCGCAGGCGCCAGCGGCACCAGGCCGCTCGCCAGGCGTTGATACATCCGCAGCGTCATCGGCAGCGTGTTAGGCATCTTCCGGTCCCGGACGGCCGAGCTGCGCATAGGCGCGCCGCGTCGCCTCGTTCAACGTGTCTTCCAGCTCCTGCCGCAGCGCTTCCATCATGGCAGCGTCGGCATCCGGCGGCACGCTGATTTCCTTGATCCCGACCAATGCGCCCCGCCCGAATGGCAAATTGATGGTGGTGCGGTCCCAGTTCTTGAGCCGGATGAAGCGGCTGGTCGCCATCGCGAAAGGCATGATCGGCCGCCCCGATTCCCGTGCCAGCATGATGATGCCGAGCCCGGCCACGCGCGAGCGCTTGGGGACATCGGCGGTCAGCGCGACATTACAACCGTCCTGAAGCGTCCGCACCATTTCCTTGAAGGCGCCGACGCCACCTTTGCGGTGGAAAGCCCCGCCATGGTCGCCGGAACCGCGGATCGTGCCGATGCCGAGCCGCTCGGCGGCGATGGCGTTGAACTCGCCGTCGCGGTGCCGCGAGATCAGGACCCTGGCCTTGTAGGAGTCCTTGTTCCTGATGAAGGGGGTGAGGAAGTGCTGGCCGTGCCAGAACGCGAAGATCGCGGGGATCTGCGGCTCGACGATGTCATAGACGTCGGGCGGATCGAACGTGAATGTGTTGGTCCGCCAGACAAAGCGCAGATATTCGGCCGCCAGGACCCCGACGGCACGTTGAACGAAGCTGCTCCGCAGCGCGTTGCGAAGCAGTTTTTTCAACGCGCCTTCGATTCTTGATTCGGGTCGAGCAGCCGGTGGAGATGGACGATGAAATAGCGCATCTGCGCGTTGTCGACCGTGCTCTGCGCCTTGGCACGCCAGGCGACGTGGGCGGACGCATAGTTCGGATAGAGACCGACGATCTCGACGTCGTCCAGGTTCTTGAAGGTGTTGTGCTCGAGGTC
This sequence comes from Bradyrhizobium sp. GW821-FHT13H05, assembly GCF_058804065.1. NCBI lineage: Bacteria > Pseudomonadati > Pseudomonadota > Alphaproteobacteria > Hyphomicrobiales > Nitrobacteraceae > Bradyrhizobium > Bradyrhizobium sp. GW821-FHT13H05. Next base: position 52,443 of record NZ_JBXAPO010000008.1, read on the forward strand.
GAGCAGCTCGCCTCCGATGACGAGGTGGAGCAATTGTTGCGGGGCACTATCTGGCATGGCTTCGGTTCCTAAGGGCTGCCCGGCAAAGCAGTGTTCGACGAGTACACGAGGGTGCTTCAGGGCAAGGGTCGATTTCGAAAATGCGCGACAATGCTCGCATGACGATCGCGTCCCGCTGCCACCAGCACCCCGTGCGTAACTTCCCTGCGATTATAGAGGATGGGATCTCCGGAGAGGTCGCTCATCCTACCACCCGCTTCCTGCACGATCAAATCGGCCGCCGCAAGGTCCCAATCATGGCTGTTGCCCCCCGCAAAAGCCGCATCCAGCACGCCGTCGGCGACCCGGCAGAGCCGGAGCGCGAGCGAGCCGATTCGCGGATGCAGCTTGATGTCACCGCCCGAGGTATTGAGGCGCTCGACCATCGGCTTCGGGCCGGACATGCGGGAGAAGTCGAGCGTGGCTCCGGTCGTCGCCCGTACCGGCCTGTCGTTGAGCAGCGCGCCCTGGCCGCGGGCCGCGAAGAAGAACTCGCCGCTAACAGGCGCGAACACCGCGGCCAGCACCGGGGCGGCATCCTCGACCAGCGCGACGCTGACGCACCATTCGTCATGGCCGCCGAGATAGTTGCGGGTGCCGTCGATCGGATCGACCACCCAGGTCAGGCGCCGCGACAGCCGCGTGGCATCGTCGGCGCTCTCCTCCGACAGCCAGCCATAGTCGGGCGTGGCACCGCGCAGCCGCGCCTCGAGCAGATCGTTGACGGCGATGTCGGCTTCCGAGACCGGCGAGGACGCGCCCTTGGTCCATGTCTTCAACTCGGTGCGGAACATCGACTGCGCGAGGCTGCCGGCTTCCCGCACCGTGTCTCGCAGCAGTGCCGCGTCGCGCGTCAGGATCGTTTCGAGAGAGGTCGCGTCAGCGTCCGCCAAGCGTCAAACCCTCGATGCGCACCGTCGGCGCATTGATGCCGTAGCGGAATTCGAGATTGTTGGCGGGCTGCATCGACTTGAAGATCTCGAACAGGTGCCCTGCGATCGTGACTTCGCTGACGGGATAGGTCAGCTCGCCGTTCTCGATCCAGAAGCCGGACGCGCCGCGGCTGTAATCGCCGGTGACACCGTTGACGCCGGAGCCGATCAGGTCGGTGACGTAGAAACCCTGCTTGATGTCGGCGATCAGTTCGGCCGGCGTCGGCGTACCGGGTTCGAGATGCAGATTGTAAGGCCCCGGCGAGGGCGAGGACGACACGCCGCGATGGGCGTGGCCGGTGGTGGCAAGACCCAGCTCGCGCGCGGTGGCGCAATCGAGCAGCCAGGTCGTCAGCACGCCCTCGTCGATCAGCGCGGTCTTCTTCACGGCAACGCCCTCGGCGTCGAACGTCTGCGAACGCAGGCCGCGCTTGCGCAGGGGATCGTCGATGATGCGGATGTTTTTCGAAAACAGCTGCTGGCCGAGCTTGTCCTTGAGGAAGCTGGTCTTGCGCGCGATCGAGGCGCCGTTGATGGCGCCGACGACGTGGCCGACCAGCGAGCCGGCGACGCGCGGATCGAACACCACCGGCACCTTGCAGGTCTCGACCTTGCGCGGATTGGCGCGCGCCACGGTGCGCTCGCCGGCGGAGCGGCCGACGATCTCGGGCGACAAGAGGTCAGCACCATGCGGCGCCGAGGTGAAGTCGTAATCGCGCTCCATGCCGGTGCCCTCACCGACGATCGCCGTCGCCGAGATGCCCTGGCTGGAACGCAGGTAAGAGCCGTGGAAACCGGTCGAGGTGACGAGCACCATGCCGCCCATGCCTGATGAGGCCGATGCGCCGCCGGATTTGCTCACGCCCTTCACGGCGAGCGCGGCCGCCTCGGCCTCGAGCGCGCGGCGCTCGAGCTCGGAGGTCGCGGGAATATCGGGATCGAGCAGATCGAGATCGGGGAAGTCGCGCGCGAGCAGCGCGGGATCGGCAAGGCCAACATATTTGTCGTCGGGCGCGACGCGCGCCATCGCCACCGCGCGCTCGGCGAGCTTGGTCACGGCATCGCCGCTGGCGTCGTTGGTCGAGACCACCGCCTGGCGCTGGCCGACCAGCACGCGCAGGCCGACATCGTCGCCCTCGGAGCGCTCGGATTCCTCGACGCGGCCGTCGCGCACCTCGACGCCTTGCGAGACGCCGCGCACCGCAACGGCATCGGCCGCATCGGCGCCGGCGCGCTTGGCTGCCTCCACCAGGCGCTGCGCGAGATCGGACAGCGCGGACTGATCGAACAGGTCGCGATTGGCTTTGGGCGAAAGCGTCGAGCTTGGTGAAGGGTTCACAAACGAAATCCTGTTGGGGCGGGAGGTTTCGGGGCGATCGGGGCCCTGAACACCAGATGTGCCCAAATGGTGCGGACTTCAAGCATTATCAGCCTGCCAAAAGCTCAGATTCGCGAGGCCGGCGCAACGTCTCGTCAATCATGCACGCCAAGCTCTTGTCAATCATGACCGCCGGTGACGGTGGGTTAACCAGCCTTTTTAAGCGGTTTCGGAAATGGCCGCGCTAAGGTCCTCACATCGACCGGGAACATAATCCTGGCGGGGAGAACTAAAGCCGTGAGGCGTCAAACAGCAACATGCGGGGCCAACCCCGCCGGGTCGAGCCGCTCTCTGCGGCTCGACCCCCTTTCCCTTCCGGTCCGCTTCGATGCGCATGATCCGCGCGCCGACGGCTACACCAGGCAGATCGAGCTTCATCGCGAACGCGTCGTGCTGCGTCGTGCCGTCCGCGGCATGCAGATGGCGATCAACGTCCGCGTCAGCGACTTCACCGGCGTCGCGCTGCGCGGCAGTGACGAGGCGCAGACCCTCGTCCTGGTGCATCGCGATCCCTCACTCTCCGTTCCGCTGCTGGTCAGCGCCGATGGCGACGAACTCGCTGAAGCCTGGGCGATCTGGAGCGAAGTTTTCGCGCTGCCGCAGCTCGACGAAGGTGCGCGCAAGCCCGCGCCGCGCCGCCGCCGCGCCAACGCGATTCGCGCCCGACGTCCGAAATTCTTGATGCGCCGGCGCACCGGCATCGCGCGCGAGCTGTCGGTTCATCAGGGCGAACGCGAGATCATCGCGAGGAACTGAAGGCGCCACAGGGTGGGTTAGCCGTAGGCGTAACCCACCTCTTCTGTTTCCGTGGATAGAGACAATGGTGGGTTACGCTTCGCTAACCCACCCAACGAATTACGCCGACCGCATCACCGCGTCGGCCAGCAATCCCGCAAACAGCAGCAAGCCCGCATCCCTGTTCGAATAGAACAGGCGCTTGCACAGCTCCGGATCGTCGATCCTCAAGCGCACGATCTGCGAGGCCAGATGCGCGGCGAACGCCGCAAGCCCGAGCCAGGCCGGCCAGCGCACATCGCCTGACGCCAGCGCGACGCCGATCAGCACCACCGCGAGCCCGTAGAACAGGATCAGCGCCTGGTGCGTGTGAGCGCCGAACAGGCGCGCGGTGGACTTGATGCCGATCAGCGCATCGTCCTCGGCGTCCTGATGCGCATAGATGGTGTCATAGCCGATCACCCAGGAAATCGCGCCGGCATAGAGCACGAGCGCGGTGACGTCGATGCGGCCGAAGGTGACGGCAAAGCCCATCAGGGCGCCCCAGGAGAAGGCGAGGCCGAGCACGATCTGCGGCCACCAGGTGATGCGCTTCATGAAGGGATAGATCGCGACGATCAACAGCGAGGCGATGCCGGTCGCGACCGCGAAGCGGTTGAACTGCAAGAGCACCACCAGACCGATCACGGCCTGCGCGACCATGAAGGCCAGCGCCTGCTTCGTGGTCACCTGCCCCGACGGCAGCGGCCGCGAGCGGGTACGCTCGACCTTGTCGTCGAGGTCGCGGTCGGTGATGTCATTCCAGGTGCAGCCTGCTCCGCGCATCACGAAGGCGCCGATGAAGAACAGCACGATGGTGAGCGGCAGGCGGCTGGTGTCGTGCGCGATACCGGCCGCAAGTGCCGCCGACCACCAGCACGGCATCAGGAGAAGCCAGGAGCCGATCGGACGGTCGAAGCGGGACAAACGCAGATAAGGCCGCGCCCATTGCGGCGCGAGCGTATCGACCCAGTTGCCGGTGGAATCGGCAACGCGGGCGGATGTGTCGCTCATCGGGTGAGAACGTTGCCGTTGAGCGTGTCGAAGGTGCTGCCGCCCTTCTTGCCGGCATTGGCCTCAGGCGCCGAGCCCGAACCCAGCACCTCGCTCAGCGACGGACCTGCCGGGCCGCGCGGCTGGTTCTGCATCTGCTGCGCCACCGTGCAAACCTTGGTCTGCGTGGCCTCGGTGTTCTTGTGGCTGCCCCTCAGCTGCTCGGCGACCTGCGGCGGGATTCCGCATTTGGCGGAATTGGCCTCGACATATTTGAGCATCTTGAATTCGGCCTGGCTGTAATTCTTGAACAGCTTGCAGGCTTCGTCCGGCGTGGCATGGCGATCACTCGCGGCCTTGATCATCTTGCCGCGCTTCTCGGCCTCTTCACGCAGGGGCACGAATGCCTTCATGCAGTCCTCGCCGGGACCGGCTTGCGTCGGCGGAGCCGCGCTGAAAGCGCCGGCGCCGCCAAGCGGCGCAGCACCGTTCACGGGAAACGAGGATTGCGGGGCCGTGCCGACCGAGGCGGTTGGCGCCGAGCCGTTCACCGGCGGGAACGCCGAGCTGCTCGGAGCCTGGTTCGGCAGCGGCGCCGGGAATCCCTGGGCATAGGCGCCGGCGGCACCCATGGTGAGCATGGCGGCAGTGATTGGAACCATCAAATGACGGATCATCAAGATAGTCTCTCCGGCAGGAGCTTACGGGGTTCGGCGTCTTCCCAATTGAAGCGCAACCAGCGTGTTCGCGTTTTTACGATTCCCGCCGGCCCTTAACAACCCGTCGAATAGGGCAAGAGCGCGGCGTGCCGACGCACCGGTTTGGCAATATTTACCCCCGAAATGGCGGCTTTCGGTTAATAAGTGCGGCAAATCGGACCTTTGAACGATGCCTTCCCACGATTTTCGCGCCCCCCGCCTGTTCGTCGACGCCCCCCTGGCCCAGGATACCAGGGTCCCGCTCGACCGCGATCAGAGCAATTATCTCGGCAATGTGCTGCGGCTGGCCGCCGGAGCCGAGGTTTTGGCGTTCAACGGCCGGGACGGCGAGTGGCAGGCCGCCATCGAAGGCCGCAAGCGGCCGGACGGCCTCGTCATCCTCCAGCAGACCCGCCCCCAGGACGCCCTGGCCGACGTCGCCTACATCTTCGCGCCGCTCAAGCATGCCCGGCTCGACTACATGGTCCAGAAGGCCATCGAGATGGGCGCCGCCAGCCTTCAGCCGGTCCTGACCCGGTTCACCCAGGCCTCCCGGGTCAACACCGAGCGGATGCGCGCCAATGTGGTCGAGGCCGCCGAGCAATGTGGCATCCTGAGCATCGCCACTGTGGCCGAGCCGGTTCCGCTGGACCGGTACCTCGGTCAGCGCCCTGCGGACCGGCTGCTCGTCTTCTGCGACGAGGCGGCCGAGGTCCAAGACCCCGTCCAGAGCCTGCAAGGCGCGCGCGAAGCCGGACATGACCAAGGCAGCATTGGTATCGACGTGCTGATCGGCCCCGAAGGCGGCTTTGCCGAGGAAGAGCGGGCTCTGCTGCTGCGGCAGCCGAAGATCCTCCGGCTGGCCCTGGGCCCCCGGATCATGCGCGCTGACACGGCCGCGGTGGCGGCGCTGGCGCTGGTGCAGGCCGTGCTGGGCGATTGGGGCGGCGGCTAGATTGCCTCGCGCAGCGACCGCTGCAGGGTCTCGGACGGCAGCTCTCCGAACGCCGCCCTGTAGCTCGCCGCGAACTCGCTGAGATGCCAGAAGCCATGCGCGATCGCACAGGCCTTCACACTGCGCCGCTCGGGGCCGACCCGCAATTGCCTGCGCACCGACCAGAGGCGCAAGACCCGGCTGTAGCGATGCGGGCTCATGCCGCAGATGGCCTGGGTCGCACTCTGAAGAGTCCGGACGGACACGCCCACCCGCTCTGCCAGTTCGGTCGTCTTGTGCCAGACCGTGAGATCGTGGCGGATCAATCGTTCCATCTCCGCGACGATCCGCTGATAGCTATCCGTCGTGGCGTGCATGGGACCGCGCTTCACGCTATTCCGAATGGCGGCGTCCATCGTGACGAACAGGGACTGTTCGACAGCCGTTCGCGATGTCGGCTCGTTCAGGAAGTCTGGATCATAGGCCGCGGTTTCAAGCGTGGTGGAAATCAAGCAGCGCAGCGAGGCAAGCACGTCCGGTGCCGGGCTCAGCAGATGATACCCGTCATCCAGTTGCGACCAGGACTCGCGCTCGGGCAGGCTGAAGTAGGCGACAGCCCACAGACGCCCCGCCGGCTCGTAGACCAGGCAATCGGAGCTCCCCTTTAGAACGATCACGGAGCTGCCAATTGACTGCCCATTGATGCGGGTGGAGGTCACATGGTCCATCGGCACCGCCATGGCGACGGCATGCATCAACTGATAGCCGCGAACGATCCGCGGGAAGGTCTTCACCAGAGACAGGGTCAGGATTGGCAGGCTGAGCCGGGCGCGCATGATTGCAGTCGTCCCGGCAGACAGCGGCATGCTGGACGCGCCGGCGTATCTCTCGGTCTCGCCGAAATGGTCGATGTCATACGACTGGAGCTCGAGCGCCGCGGACGGCTTGAGATCCTGGAACGACAGCAAGCCGTCTGCTGCTGTTCTTTGCGCTCCGTCGCGAGCCGTATTGAGAAGGCCTTGATCCATATCCTGCCGCTTACTTCGCCTTCTTCGTGGATGCGACGCCCTTGGGGACACGCAGATCATCCGGCCCGCTGACGCCGGCGCGCTTGAGGTCGCGAAGCAATTTTGTCAGCAGCAGCATGTTGGTCTTCTGAAGTTCGTGATTGTTTCCAAACCTGAATGCGTTCTGCTCGGTCACGATGAGCCCGGCCTTGGTCTCGGCGAGAATCTTTCGTCTCTTAAGTCCCGTCACGCGACGGCGAACCGTCTCGAGCGGCAGGCTGAGGAAGCGAGAGAGTGCCGCCCGGGACACCCCTTGCTTGATCACGTCAGGCTCGACCGCATGGATGCTGGAGAATTGCTCGTCCAGCGACGGATCGTTCATCACATTGATGACGTTCGCGTTCAAAATCGCATGAACGATCAGAAGGTCCAGCGGATCGAATTCGTCGTAGTGCCGGAACAGCTCGCTGATCGAAAACAGCATATAGGCCAGCGTATGCCGCGAGACCGTCCGGATAACATCTGATGCATTGCGCATGAATCGAAACCAACATTCACATTGTAAACGAAGGCAGCAGCGAACGTGTTGTCCGCCATACCCAAAATGAGTATGCGACGACTTGCCTGTCGTCCTCAATTTCTCAATGTGACGCCGGGCCTGAGTTCCCCGTGAATCGAGTCGCATGCGCCGGACGATTTCGCGACGAGCAGCGAGGCGGACCGCCGGCGTCCGTGCCCGATCGGTGGCCGCCGAAACTCTCCTGCGCGACCGCCGTATCCAATTGTTTCGAACAGGCCGGCTTCATCCGGCTGGTGAGCGCGTGGGACGACATGGCCATGGACGACGATGTTGCATCGGACATGCGGCGACGCGAGGACTTGGAGCTCATCAGAGCATTTCTCGGCATAAGGGACCCGAGCAGAAGGCGGAGAATTATCGAGCTGGCCGAGCAGCTCGCAGATGACGCCGCGTCCGAAGCAGCAGGGCTTGCCCTCGCCTCGACCGATGCATCGCCTGGTGATGAGGCCAGAGACCTCCCTGGCCAAGCTGAGTGAGCGTGGCGCACCTCATTTTCAGGTATTAAAATACCTGAAAGACGTGCTACCAGATCGGCGCTTCCCACCTCCCAAGCCATTAAGCGATTGATCCTTTGGAGGTCGAAACCGCTTTCGGGCCATGCTAAGGCCTGCGCCAATTCGCATCCCTTCTTCGCCCTGCCCGGTTCCACCGGGCCGATGGACCCCTGAGATGACCGCGACTGCCACCTCAAATGCTGCCGGCTCCGCCGCCTGGGCGGATACGCTGCTCTTGTCGTTCGCGCAGGCTGGCTATGTCAGGGCCGAGCCCGCCATCCTGCAACCGGCCGAGCCGTTCCTGGATCTCTCGGGCGAAGACATCCGCAAGAGCCTGTACCTGACCACGGATCTGTCCGGCGAGGAGCTCTGCCTGCGCCCGGACCTGACCATTCCTGTCGCCCGCGACTACCTCGCCTCGGGCCGTGCCGGCCAGCCGGCCGGGTTCAGCTATCTCGGTCCGGTGTTTCGTTACCGTAGCGGCCAGGCCAGCGAGTTTCTTCAGGCCGGTATCGAATCGTTCGGCCGCCAGGACCGCGCCGCCGCCGATGCCGAGATGCTGGCGTTGGCTCTGGAGGCGACGGCCGCCTTCGGCGTCCGCGATGCCGAGATCCGCACCGGCGACGTCGCGCTGTTCAACGCGCTGCTCGACGCGCTCAACCTCTATCCGGTCTGGCGCCGCCGCCTGGTCAAGGATTTCAATCGCAAGATCAGCCTGGAGCAGGATCTGGAGCGGCTGGCAGCCGCGACCACGGCGACCCGCAGCGAGTATGAGGGCGTGCTGGCGGCGCTTGCCGGCTCCGACCGCAAGGCGGCGCTCGCCTTCGTCACCGATCTGATGTCGATCGCCGGCACCACCAATGTCGGGGGACGCACCACCGCCGAGATCGCCGACCGCTTCCTCGAGCAGTCGACGCTGAAGGGCGGAGCCCTGCCGCGCGAGGCGATCGCCGTGCTCAAGCGCTTCCTGTCGATATCAGGCAATCCCGACGACGCCATCGCCGAGCTGCGCGCCCTTACGGCCGATGCGAAGCTCGACCTCACCGCGGCGATCGATCAGTTCGAGAGCCGGGTCGGCTTCATGGCGGTGCGCGGCATCGACGTGAAGCAGACGCGCTTCTCGACGGCGTTCGGGCGCGGCCTCGACTATTACACCGGCTTCGAATTCGAGCTGCATCACCGGGGCAACGGCGCCGAGCCGCTGGTCGCCGGCGGCCGCTACGACGGCCTGATGACCCAGCTTGGATCGGCCGAGCCGATCCCCGCGGTCGGTTTCTCGGTCTGGGTGGACGCGCTGACCCGGATCGGCCGCAAGGTGGGAGCTTAAGTCATGAGCGCGCCATTCGTTCTGGCCGTTCCCTCCAAGGGCCGCCTGCAGGAAAACACCGAGGCCTTCTTTGCCCGCGCCGGGCTCAAGCTGTCGAAGGCCGGCGGCGCGCGCGACTATCGCGGCACGCTCGCAGGCCTCGACAATGTCGAGGTCGCCTATCTCTCGGCGAGCGAGATCGCCTCGCAACTGTCGCGCGGCTTCGCGCATCTCGGTGTCACCGGCGAGGATCTGGTGCGCGAGAACATCGCGGATGCCGACAAGCGCGTGTCGCTGATCGACGGGCTCGGCTTCGGCTACGCCGATGTGGTCGTCGCCGTGCCGCAGGCGTGGATCGACGTCCGCACCATGGCCGATCTCGACGACGTCACGACCGGCTTCCGCGAGCAGCATCACACGCGGATGCGGGTCGCGACCAAGTTCATCAACCTGACCCGCGCCTTCTTCCAGAGCCACGGCATCACCGATTACCGCATCGTCGAAAGCACCGGCGCGACCGAAGGCGCCCCGGCCGCCGGCAGCGCCGAGTTGATCGTCGACATCACCACCACAGGCGCGACGCTCGCCGCCAATGGATTGCGGGTGCTCGACGACGGCGTGATCCTGCGCAGCCAGGCCAATCTGGTCGCCTCGAAGGACGCCGACTGGTCACCGGAGGCACGCGAGACGGCGCGCGTGATCCTCGATCACATCGCGGCACGGGCGCGGGCCAACAAGTACCGCGAGGTCCGCACCCGCTTCCGGCAGTGCGATGCCGCGCTGCTCGGCGAAGCTCACAGCCGGTTCGGTGTCGAGGCCCCGTTCGGCGGCCCGACCTCGTCGGGCATGCTGACGCTGCACTGCCCACCGGGGCAGCTCTATGCGCTTGCGAGCTTCCTGCGCGAGCACGGCGCCGAGACCGTCTCGGTGGTCTCGCTGGACTATGTGTTCGACCGGGAGAACCCGCTATTCGCCAAGCTCGAGGCGTTCCTGCGGCAGTGAGCCTCAGGTCCGTTCAGCGTAGCGACAGCAAACCGCAGCTACCATATGCTGTTGAGATGACCTCGAACGCCCTCTGGAACCTTGATCGATGACGCTGGGCTCTGACGTTTCCGTCATGACAACCACCGCGGCCAGCGCCGCCGCGAAGGGGCTGTCGATTGTCGTCCCGGTCTATAACGAGGCGGCGGGCCTCGCCCCCCTGCACCAGCGCATCTGCGATCTCGCAAAGTCCTTGCGGCAGCGCTATCGGCTGGCTTGCGAGGTCGTCTATGTCGACGACGGCAGCGCGGACGCGACGCTGTCGATCGCGCGTTCGCTGCAGGCCGATGCGGTCGACGTCCAGGTGGTCTCGCTGTCGCGCAATTTCGGCAAGGAAGCGGCGCTGATGGCCGGCCTCGACCATGCCCGGCTCGGCGCCGTCATGTTCATGGACGGTGACGGCCAGCATCCGCCGGTTCTCATCGAGCAGCTGGTGCGGCACTGGATCGAGGACGGCTATGACGTCGTCTATACCGCCAAGGCGCATCGCGACAACGAGCCCTTCCTGCGACGGCTCGCCGTGCATGGTTTCTACGCGCTGATCAATTGGGGCGCCCGCCAGAAGATCCCCGAGGATGCCGGCGACTTCCGCCTGCTCTCGCCACGCGCGGTCGCAGCACTCAAGCAGCTGCCGGAACGCAACCGCTTCTTCAAGGGTCTGGCGAGCTGGATCGGCTTCCGCCAGATCCGCGTCGACTACGAGCCCGCGCCGCGCACCCATGGCGTGACGACCTTCAGCGCGGCACGACTGCTCGGTCTGTCGATCGAAGGGGTGACCTCGTTCTCGGTGGCGCCGCTGCGCTTTGCCAGCCTGCTCGGCGTGATCCTCGCCAGCGGCGCGTTCCTGTTCGGCCTCTCGATCCTCTGGGAGGTCTGGACAACGGGCAAGCAGGTGCCCGGCTATCCCTCGCTCGTGATCGGCCTGATGACGATCGGCGGCGTGCAGCTCATCATGATCGGCATCGTCGGCGAATATATCGGCAAGATTCTCTCCGAGCTGAAGGCGCGCCCGATCTACTTCGTCGCCGAGCATAGCGAGAAGCATTTCGAGACCGACAAGGCCCAGGACGCTTCAAACCAGGACGCCTCGACGCGGACGGCGGCCGAATGAGCGCGGCCGCGAGCCTGCGGCGAATCTGGCTCTGCGCCGACGATTACGGCATCAGCCCGGGCGTCAACCGCGCCATCCGCGATCTGATCGAACGCGGCCGCCTCAACGCCACCTCGGTGATGATGGTGGGTCCGGCGATCGAGCGCGGCGAGGTCGAGGCACTTCAGGCCTCGGCAAAGACCAGCCCGCGCTGCGCGGTCGGATTGCACGTGACGCTGTCGGCGCCGTTCCGGCCGCTCACCATGCATTTCCGTCCGCTGGACGGCGACATGTTCATGCCGTTTCCAAAATTGCTGCGCGCCGGATTGATGCGGCGGCTCGACCGCGAGTTCTTTCGCAACGAGGTGAAGGCGCAGCTCGTGGCCTTCGTGGAAGCATTCGGACGCGCGCCCGACTTCGTCGACGGCCACCAGCATGTTCAGCTCTATCCGCAGGTGCGCGACGGTTTTGTCGACGCGGTCGTCGAGGCCGCGCCGGAAGCCTGGGTGCGCCAGGGCGGCCGCGACCTGCCGCTTAGGCAGCGGGTGGCTTCACCAAAGGCCATGGTGCTCGATATCCTCAGCGCACAATTCCGTCGCCGCGCGAGCAGCGCTGGGCTGAGCTTCAATCCGGGCTTCGCCGGCGCCTATGATTTCACGCGCGCGGCGGATTTCGGCGCGCTGATGCAGCAATTCGTGGAGGGCCTCCCCGACGGCGGCCTGGTGATGTGCCATCCCGGCTTCGTCGACGACATCCTCGCCGGCCTCGACCCGATGACCGACGTCCGCGAACGCGAGCATGCCTATCTCGCCGACGACGCCTTTGCGCGCCTGCTGACGGACAGTGGCGTCACGCTGGGGTGAAACCGGCCCGAATGCCGGCCCAACGAGGCAGCTTGTCGCATACCGAAATTTAATCCGGACGGCACTGTTGGGGCCACAATGGAACCCTACATCTGCCTCGCGCTTGGTTTGCGCGAGGGAGACTGATCATGAATCCGCAGGAACGCCAGCTCGTCGACGAGCTTTTCGACCGGCTTTCGAAACTGGAAAATGCACCGCGCGATCCCGACGCGATCGCTGCGATCTCCGACGGCCTGCGCAAGGCGCCCGGCGCGGTCTACGCGCTGGTGCAGACCACGCTGTTGCAGGACGAGGCGCTGAAGCGCGCCCATAACCGCATCCAGGAGCTGGAAGCGGGACACGCGCCCGAGCCGGCGCAGTCCGGCAGCTTCCTCGACACCATGCGCGACACGCTGTTCGGCGGGAGCCCGGCGCGCGGCTCGGTTCCGAACGTGCCGCCGCGTGACGCGCGGCCGGTCTGGAACAGCGGCCAGGCGATGCAGCCGCCGCAGCCGGGTTACGGCCAGCCGCCCTACGGGCAGGCTTATGGCCAAGGTCCGGGTCAAGCTCCGGGTTATGGCGCCCCGCCGGTCGGCGGTGGCGGCGGCTCGTTCCTCGGCACGGCGGCGGCGGCCGCGGCCGGCGTCGTCGGCGGTTCGCTGTTGCTCTCCAGCATCCGCGGCATGATGGGCGGATCGCACCAGCAGGCTTTCGGCGACACCAACGCTCTCGGCGACCGCAGCCCGTGGGGCGGCAGCGACCAGTCCGGCGGCTCGCTGGCGCGCGATGCGGGCCTCAACGACATCGGCTCGAACCGCGATTCCCGCCAGGGCTTCCTCGACCAGCCGTCGAACGACCGGGACAACGACAATCAGAACGACGACTACGATCGCGACAACGGCAATGTGGACGTTGCCGACGACAGCGATTTCGGCGGTGGCGACGACGGCGGCAGCGATTACGCGTGACGCTGGTCAAATAGCATTGCAAACAAAAACGGCCGCCCATGGGGCGGCCGTTTTCATTTTGAAGCTCGGAACCTCACATCACCACAACCTTGGTGCCGACATTGACGCGGCCGTAGAGGTCGATGACGTCCTCGTTGCGCATGCGGATGCAGCCCGAGGAGACGTTGGTGCCGATGGTCCAGGGCTCGTTGGAGCCGTGGATGCGGTAGAGCGTCGAGCCCAGATACATCGCGCGGGCGCCGAGCGGGTTTTCCGGGCCGCCTTCCATGTGCCGGGGCAGATCGGGGCGGCGCGCGATCATTTCCGCCGGCGGGGTCCAGTCCGGCCATTCGCGCTTGGACGTGATCGACTTCACGCCCGACCAGGTGAAGCCGGGACGCCCGACCCCGATGCCGTAACGCATGGCGCGGCCGTTGCCCTCGACGAGATAGAGGAACTTGTTCGGCGTATCGACCACGATCGTACCGGCACTTTCCTTGCCGCTATAGTCAACAGATTGTTTCTCGAATCTCGGATCGAATTGGCGTTGCCGCGGGTCGGCCGCTTCCGGCTGCAAGCCTGCGCCCTGCATCTGGGGCTCGCCCATCGGCGGCAGGCGGCGCGGATCGTTATAACCCGGCTGCTGCTGATACACCGGCTGCTGCGGAGCATAGGCCGGACCGCGGCCGGGACCGTCGCCGAACAGGAACTCGATGAAGCCGCCGCCCATGTTCGCATTGGAGGCGACGCGCACCGGTGCCGGCGGCACTTGCGGCTGGTAGAGCACCGCGGGCGGATCGTTCGGCACCGTATTATCGAAGGCGCTGGCGCAGTTCGCGCCAGCAATGAAGGGGCAAGCGCTGGCGAGCAGCGCGACAGACATTTTCTTGAACATCGACGTACTCTGTACTGTTTCGTCTAGATCACATGCGTCGCGCAAGGCGCCGGGCTGATCGGCGATCCGCGACGTGGTCAATAAAAAGCAAAAGCCGTTTTGTTTGGTAAACGTGTCGGGCGTTTCGATTCACCACGTCGCGAGCGAGCCGCAATTTGGCGATCAGCGTTTATTTTCGATGAACGCGGCAAGCGCATGGTTAACTGCCGGTTTTCATCGCGTCGCACGCCGCCGCACAACAGTTCCGGCCGTGAACTTCGTGTTAAATCGCTTCTGCCTAAAAAGACGCGTGAGTGAGGTGGGGGGAGTTCCTGATGGCTATTCACCGCAAACGTTTTCGTGTCGAAGAGGCTATTGTCGGCGAGATGCCCAGCCCCGAAATGATTGAGGAGGCTGCGCCGATGCATAGCGAGATCATGGCGGAGCTGCGCGCTATCCGCGCACAGATGGCGAAGGGCACTCCGCCCGCGCCGTTATCCGGCAGCGCGGCGATGGCGGCGATCGACGCCTCCACGGCGCATGAGCTCTCCGAAGCGCGCACTATGCTCGAGACCTATCGGGCGCAGATCGAGCAGTGCGAGAAGCTGAAGGTCGAGCTCGACCTCATCCACGACGCCATCGACCGCACCAAGCGCGAGATCGCGACACTGCACGGCAAGAGCTTCGACGGCGGCGAGATGGCCAAGGTCAATGGCGAGCTCGGCGCGGTGGTCGGCGGCACAGAGCAGGCGACCCAGCAGATCCTCGAAGCCGCCGAGTCGATTGACCAAGCGGCCAGCGCGATGTCCAAGGTGCAATCGGCCGACCAGCAGAAGCGGCTGGCCGACGATATCCAGGAGCGCGTCATCTCGATCTTCGAAGCCTGCAACTTCCAGGACCTGACCGGCCAGCGCATCAGCAAGGTGATGGGCACGATGAAGTTCATCGAGCAGCACATCAATGCGATGATGGAGATCTGGGGCGGCGTCGACGCGATCAAGGCCCATGTGCCTGCGCCGGTCGACCAGCGCAGCGACGACGAAAAGCTCCTCAATGGCCCGAAGCTCGCCGGCGACGTCGGCCACGCCTCGCAGGACGACATCGACGCGCTGTTCGACTAAGCGGACGCGGCAGAGAGAAAAACAAAACGCCGGCGAGAGCCGGCGTTTTTTTGTTTTTAGCTATTCATCTCGCGCTGTCATTCCGGGGCGATGCGTAGCATCGAACCCGGAATCTCGAGGTTCCGGGTTCGGTCCTGCGGACCGCCCCGGAACGACAATCAAAACATCACGCCCGCGGCGCGCAGCGGACGTAGACCATGTTGCCGTAGCGGGTGGCGGCGTCCTTGTCGATGAAGCGGGTGATCATGACGCGGCCGTCGAAGGAGACGATCTCACGGTCCTGCTCACCGGGGGTGGGACCGGCCGGCCCGATATAGTTCTTGCCGCTCGGCGAACCCTTTAGCCGCAGCTCCTGCGGCGTCGCCTGGTCGGCCAGATGCATGACCACGCCGCCGGAGGAGCCGGCGGTGATCACGTAGGGGTTCTTGCACTGGGCCCTCGCCGCGGCCTCGGTGCGGGCGCGGTCAGCCGGGTTCTGGAACGAGGCGAGGCCCCAGCGGCCGACGATCTCGTCGGCGCGGATGCTCGCCGGCATCTCCGGGCCGGCGCCGGGCTCGGCCTCGGGCGGCGGCGAAGACGACGAGAACGACGGCAGGCTCAGGCCGCCGCCGCAGGCGCCCAGCAGCAGCGCCAAGCCAGAAGCGGCAACCAGATTGGCGACCGTGCGCGCGTGAGCTGAACTGATCATGGCATTCCCCCGAACCAAACCATGGCCGCACCCCTCCTGCAGCCAAGCGCAAAACCGCTGCCGGAGCAATGACGTCCTTTAATACGTCTGGGCTCCGAACGAGTTTCCAATGCCACCATCCTATATCCGCCTCACCAATCGCTTAACCACCTTTGCTTGACAGGATCGCGGCCAAGCCATATTTCCGGGCGCACTATTAGCACTCGGAAAGCCCGATTGCTAAGCGCGCCGTTCGATCCTCGGCAAGAGGGGGGACGGTAGCGCCGCCCCACCCACTTTCCGCTACTTCCGAAGCGAGCCTCCAAAGGGAAACGTCATGGCTAAGTCCAAATTTCGTCCGCTGCATGACCGTGTCGTGGTCAAACGTATCGATGCCGAGGAAAAGACCAAGGGTGGCATCATCATTCCGGACACCGCCAAGGAAAAGCCGTCCCAGGGCGAGGTTGTCGCCGTAGGTCCCGGCGGCCGCGACGAGGCCGGCAAGCTGATCCCGATCGACCTCAAGGTCGGCGACCGCGTGCTGTTCGGCAAGTGGTCGGGCACCGAAGTCAAGATCGACAACGAAGATCTCCTGATCATGAAGGAGTCGGACATCATGGGCGTGATGGCCTAAGGCCAGACGCCTGAACGGCCGCTGAATGTCATGCCCGGATCGCCCGATCCGGGCATCCATCATTCCGCCGGCCACATGACGAAACAAGACACATCACGAAACACGAGGGACTGCAGAAATGGCTGCCAAAGACGTCAAGTTTTCCGGAGACGCGCGCGATCGCATGCTGCGCGGCGTCGACATTCTCGCCAACGCCGTCAAGGTGACGCTCGGCCCGAAGGGCCGCAACGTCCTCATCGAGAAGAGCTTCGGCGCTCCCCGCATCACCAAGGACGGCGTCACCGTCGCCAAGGAGATCGAGCTCGAGGACAAGTTCGAGAACATGGGCGCCCAGATGCTGCGTGAGGTCGCCTCCAAGACCAACGACCTCGCCGGCGACGGCACCACCACCGCGACCGTGCTGGCCCAGGCCATCGTGCGCGAAGGCGCCAAGGCGGTTGCCGCCGGCATGAACCCGATGGACCTCAAGCGCGGCATCGACATCGCGGTTGCGGCCGTCATCAAGGACATCGAGAAGCGCGCCAAGCCGGTCGCCGCCTCCTCCGAGGTCGCCCAGGTCGGCACCATCTCGGCCAACGGCGATGCCGCCATCGGCAAGATGATCGCGCAGGCGATGCAGAAGGTCGGCAACGAGGGCGTCATCACCGTCGAGGAGAACAAGTCGCTCGACACCGAGGTCGACATCGTCGAGGGCATGAAGTTCGACCGCGGCTATCTCAGCCCCTATTTCGTCACCAACCCCGAGAAGATGACCGCCGAGCTCGAGGACGCCTACATCCTCCTGCACGAGAAGAAGCTCTCGGGCCTGCAGGCCATGCTGCCGGTGCTCGAAGCCGTGGTGCAGTCGGGCAAGCCGCTCGTCATCATCGCCGAGGACGTCGAGGGCGAGGCGCTGGCCACCCTGGTCGTCAACCGCCTGCGTGGCGGCCTCAAGGTCGCCGCCGTCAAGGCGCCGGGCTTCGGCGACCGCCGCAAGGCCATGCTCGAGGACCTCGCGATCCTCACCGGCGGTCAGCTCATCTCCGAAGACCTCGGCATGAAGCTCGAGAACGTCACGGTGAAGATGCTGGGTCGTGCCGGCAAGGTCGTGATCGACAAGGAGAACACCACGATCGTCAAGGGCGCCGGCAAGAAGCCGGAGATCGAGGCCCGCGTCGGCCAGATCAAGGCCCAGATCGAGGAGACCACCTCGGACTACGACCGTGAGAAGCTCCAGGAGCGCCTCGCCAAGCTGGCCGGCGGCGTCGCGGTGATCCGCGTCGGCGGCGCCACCGAGATCGAGGTCAAGGAGAAGAAGGACCGCGTCGAGGACGCGCTCAACGCCACCCGCGCCGCGGTGCAGGAAGGCATCGTCCCCGGCGGCGGCGTCACGTTGCTCCGCGCCAAGAAGGCTGTCGGCCGTCTCACCAACGCCAATGCCGACGTCCAGGCCGGCATCAACATCGTGCTGAAGGCGCTGGAAGCTCCGATCCGCCAGATCTCGGAGAATGCCGGCGTGGAAGGCTCGATCGTGGTCGGCAAGATCCTCGAGAACAAGTCCGAGACCTTCGGCTTCGACGCCCAGACCGAGGACTATGTCGACATGATCGAGAAGGGCATCATCGATCCCGCCAAGGTGGTGCGCACCGCGCTCCAGGACGCCTCCTCCGTGGCCGGCCTGCTGGTGACCACCGAAGCCATGGTCGCCGAGACGCCGAAGAAGGAAGCCCCGCCCGCCATGCCCGCCGGCGGCGGCATGGGCGGCTTCTGAGCTCATTCCCACCTGACAATGTTACGAAGGCCGCCTCCGGGCGGCCTTCTTTTTTGCCGACCCTGCCCCGCTGCTTTCCGATTCAACCCGCGGCCAAAACCCACTACGGTGGCGCCGATTCTATTGTTTGAGCATGATCTTTTCGGAAAACCGCTTCACACTTTGCGCTGACGCGGCCCTCCGGGTCCGGATCATGCTCCACTGCTCGAGGATTTCATCGATGCGCGCGCTTCTGGTTTGTTCGACGGCCCTTTTGGCGGCTCTGCTCGCCGTCTCGCCCGAAGTCGCTTCCGCCCAGATGAAGCTGTCGCCGAAGGCCACGGCGCCGGGCGGGACCGAGACGCGCTATTTCACCTCGATCGACGGGCTGATGGACGGCAATGCCGACGTGATCCTGAAGGAGACGCGCCAGGGCAAGACGGTGACGGCGGCCGTGCTCGACGTCTGCTACCCTGTCGCAAAGAATTCGGACCGCAAGGACCGCTTCGTCGTCAATCTCCAGGTCGCCGGCCAGAACCTGACGGGCACCACGCAGAGTTTTGGCGAGAAGGCGCCCGTCAGCGTCAAGCTGCTGCGCAAACAGTCTGGGGACACATTCGAATTCCGCGGCCAGATCAGCATCGGCCAAGCCGTCACCGAGGTCACCTCGCCCGACAATTCCGATCTGAGCGAGAAGGAATTCCAGGACAACCAGACTTCGGACGACGGCATCACGCCGCAGCCGAAGGATTTCACCGACGTCTCGCCGGAGGCGATCGCGGTGAAGGTCAAGCTGGACGCGGCGACCGAGTTCCTGAAAAGCCTGAAGGGCCAGGCGGTCGAGGTGACACTGGCGAGCCTCACCGTCGGCTGCGACGCGCTGCGCGCCGGCGAGCAGACCATCAACATGTCGGTCGATCCGGAGCGCGCCGCTGCGCTGCTGGCAAAATTCAAGGCGATGCCGGGCGTCACCGCCGCGGGCTGGACCGCGGGCATGACCGAGATGGACCGCACCATCCGCTTTGCCGCCACCGACTGGCGCGACGGCGACAAGATCAACAAGGACAAGCTTGCGGCCGCCGTGGCGGGTGTGCTGAGCAGGACGCTCGCGGCAAAGCCGGTCTCGCAAAGCGTCAACCCGGCGACCGGCAAGCTCAAGCTGGTGTTCAAGCGGCCGAACCAGGATTTCCCGGCCCTCGAGCTCACCGACACGATCGAGGTCGCAGGGCTTATCTCGCCCGACAAGCCGGGCACCACCGACAAGCTCATGCTCTGGATCGGCAGCCCCGCGACTACGACCGCCGACGAGAGCAGCGGCGCCAAGCTCAATCTCTCCGATGAGGCTTCGGCCGACGAGGAAGGCGATCAGCCCGACGACAACGGCTCGATCGAGGCGCTGACGAAGGAGCTGAAAGGCCAGCGCTGGGATGCGGACAAGTCGGTGTGGAAGTAAGCTCTCGTGCCCCGGACGCAGCGCAGCACGTCAGTGATGCGCTGCAGAGCCGGGGCCCAAAGGCTACAAGCGAGGTCGGGGATGGAGGCTGGGTCCCGGCTCTGCGCCGCGTCCGGGACACGAGAGCCGAGCTAATTCCCGTTGACGCGAAAGCGCAGCGGCTTGGGGCCGAGCAGCGTCAGCACATCGCCTTGACGCTTCCACGTCTCGACACTGCTCAACACTGCGACGAGTTCGTCATCCGCCTGCGCTCTTGCCGGCGGACAGGAACGATCCTGGATCTGGCCGGGAACGAAGATCACGGTGTTGCCGGCAACCGAGAACTGGCCCTTGCCGCCCTTGCACCAGAGCTCCAGCACGACCTCGCCATTGTCGCCGATCTCGATGTTCGGAATCCGCTTCGAGCCGGGCTGGGGCAGCGCCTCCAGCGTCATCTCGGTGCCGAACGGGAAACCGTCCTCGGCACGCGCGAGCGTGGACATCGCGAGCATTGCAACCGCCAGACATACCATCTGCTTCAGCGAAACCATGAAACCTCTCGACCGACCTGATTTGCGGCACCTTCTATAAGACGGCGGCGCCATTGAGAAGGCTCGCGCAATGCGGATGCAAAAATCCCCGCGGGGGGGTGAACCTCGCGGGGATTTGCGTTGAAGCCGATGCGGCCCGCTACTTCAGCACCATCGCCGTGAACGGATAGACATAGGCCTGCAACGTCACGAGCACACCGACGAGACAGGCCAGCACGATCGAGTGCCAGAACACGAAGCGCAGGATGGTGCCCTCATGGCCGTACCAGTTGGTCGCGGTCGAGGCGACCACGATCGATTGCGCGTCGATCATCTTGCCCATCACGCCGCCGGACGAGTTCGCCGCGCCCATCAGGATCGGCGACAGGCCGAGTTGCTCGGAGGTGATCTTCTGCAGGTTTCCGAACAGCACGTTGGAGGCGGTGTCCGATCCCGTCAGCGCCACGCCCAGCCAGCCGAGCAGCGTGCCGAAGAAGGGATAGAGCACGCCGGTTGCGGCGAAGGCGAGACCGAGCGTCGCGTCGACGCCGGACAGCCGCGTCAGCGTGCCGATCGCGAGCATCGCCGAGATCGTGATCAGCGAGATCGCGCACAGCCGAATGGTGCGACCGTATTGGACCAGCAAGCTGCCGGGACCGACGCCCATCAGGAAGCCGGAGATGATCGCCGCGATCAGCATGCCCGTGCCGGTGAAGGACAAATAGGTGAAGCCGAACACCGCACTCTCCTTGGTCGGCCCTGGCGCCACCGGCGGCATCTTGTTGATCATCTGATGCAGCTCGGGGACGGGATAGTTCCAGGTGAAGATCGAGTTCGCCCAGGTCTTGAAGCCGCCATTGCCCCAGATCAGCATCACGATGCAGACGATGATCCACGGCAGCAATGCGCTGAACAGCTCGCTCTGCGTCAGCGGCGTCTTGTCGAGCGGTTTTGCCGCGGCCATGGTGGCCGCCGATTCATCGCGCCCGCGCAGCGCCGGCGACAGCCAAAGCTGCCTCGGCTGCCAGACCTTCAGGAACAGGATCAGCGCGCCCATCGAGATCAGTGACGCCCCGATGTCGACGATCCAGGGATTGATGTAGTTCGAGATCACGAATTGCGGGATCGCGAACGACACGCCGGTGACGAGGATCGCCGGCCAGACATCCTTCATGCCCTTCCAGCCCGCGAACGCCCACACCACCCAGAACGGTACGATCAGCGAGAAGAACGGCAATTGCCGTCCGACCATGGCGCCGAGGATGTAGGGATCGAGCCCGGTGACCGAGGCAAGGCCCTGGATCGGCGTGCCCAGCGCGCCATAGGCGACCGGCGCGGTGTTGGCGATCAAGGACAGGCCGGAAGCGGCGAGCGGCGAGAAGCCGAGGCCGATCAGCACCGCGCCGGTGATCGCGACCGGCGTGCCGAAGCCGGAGGCACCCTCGAAGAACGCGCCGAACGAGAACGCGATCAGCAGCAATTGCAGCCGCCGGTCCTCGGTGACGCCGCCGACCGCGCGCTTGAGCAGTTCGAAGCGGCCGGTGGTGACCGTCACCTGGTAGAGGAAGATGACGTTGAGGACGATCCAGCCGATCGGAAAGAAGCCGGTCACGATGCCCAGCACCGAGGCCCGGATCGACATGTTCGCCGGCATCGTGAAGATGAAGATCGTGATCAGATTGGCGACGATCACGGCGATGACCGCTGCGATATGAGCCTGGACGCGGCCGCTCGCGATCAGGACCAGCAGCGTGACGACAGGTATCGCCGCCGCGATGGTCGACAACACGGGGCTGTGCAGCGGATCATAGACTTGATTCCACATGGTCTTCCTCCCCCACGCATCTGTTGGGCAGGCAGCCTTGCGTGGACGGCCGAGCCTGCTTGACGCTGGAAGCGATAACCCCCGAGTTGGACGCGAATTCCTCGCGAATGCGGCGGTTCCCGCCTGCTCACAAGCTCGCGAAATCCTGGAGGCCCCCACCCCGCGCCGTTGCGCCCATGCTAGGGTTGCAAGCCGCGACAAGCCAACGCAAATTGCAGAACTTGCGACTTTAGTCTAAGCACGCCGCTTTTCCGCCATGGCCTCAGCCGTTTGGCACCGGAGCCGTTGTGCATATCCCTCAGGAGACAGAGCTCTGTGAAGAACATCAGCGCCACGCTCGCGACCGTCTGGCGAATTGCCATCCCCTATTTCCGGTCCGAGGATAAATGGGCTGGCCGCGGCCTGCTCGGCGTCGTCATCGCGATGGAGCTGGCGCTGGTGGCGATCAACGTGCTGCTCAATCAATGGCAGAACCGGTTCTACAGCGCGCTCCAGGCCTACGATCTCAAAGAGTTCGTCATGGAGGTCTGGATCTTCCTTGGCCTCGCTTTCACCTATGTCGCACTGGCCGTCTACAAGCTGTACCTGAACCAGTGGCTCCAGATCCGCTGGCGGCGATGGCTGACGCAACACTATCTCGGCGAATGGCTCGACGGCGCCACGCATTACCGCATGCAGCTCAAGGGCGATCCGGCCGACAATCCGGACCAGCGTATCACCGAAGACGTCAAGAACTTCGTCGAGCAAACGCTTGTCCTCGGCCTGGGTCTGCTGTCGTCGGTCGTGACGCTGGCCTCGTTCGTCGTCATCCTCTGGGGTCTGTCCAACAGGGCGCCCCTGCACCTATACGGCACCGACATCGTCGTCCCAGGTCTTCTGGTCTGGTGCGCGCTGCTCTACGCGATCCTGGGAACGGGGCTCACGCACTGGATCGGCGCCCCGCTCATCAACCTCAATTTCGAGCAGCAGCGCTTCGAGGCCGACTTCCGCTTCAACCTGATCCGCCTGCGCGAAAACTCCGAGCAGATCGCGCTGTTGAAAGGTGAGAGCGCGGAGCGAAGGCATCTCCTGCACCGCTTCGGCTTCGTCATTGCCAACTGGTACGCGATCATGGGTCGTACCAAGCGCCTCACCGCCTTCACCGCAAGCTACGGTCAGGCAGCAACGATCTTTCCGTACGTCGTGGTCGCTCCGGCTTACTTCGCCAAAAGCATCCAGCTCGGCGACATGATGCAGACCGGCTCGGCGTTCGGCAGCGTGCAGGACGCGCTGTCCTTCTTCGTCACGGCCTACCGCTCGCTCGCCGAATGGCGCTCAATCGTCGCCCGTCTCGACGGCTTCGAGATGTCGGTCAGCTCCGCGGCCAACATCGCGGCGCGCGAGCCCACCATCGGCG
Organism: Bradyrhizobium sp. GW821-FHT13H05; assembly: GCF_058804065.1. Lineage (NCBI taxonomy): Bacteria > Pseudomonadati > Pseudomonadota > Alphaproteobacteria > Hyphomicrobiales > Nitrobacteraceae > Bradyrhizobium > Bradyrhizobium sp. GW821-FHT13H05. The sequence continues at coordinate 75,706 of NZ_JBXAPO010000008.1, forward strand.
TTGCACCATCAAACGGCACGGCAATCACGCTTGCGCAGTTGCTGGTGAAGCTGCCGAACGGCGAGCCGCTGGTCAGCGCCGATGCTTTCATGGTCGAGCCGGCGGAGCGGGTGCTGGTGACCGGACCTTCCGGCTCCGGCAAGTCAACGCTGTTCCGGGCCATCGCCGGCATCTGGCCGTTCGGCACCGGAACCATCACCATTCCCGAGAAGGCAAGACTGATGATGCTGCCGCAGCGGCCGTATTTTCCGATCGGCCCGCTGGGCGACGCCGTGATCTACCCCGCTGAGCACGGCACGATCGCAGCCGAGAAGATCGCGGAGGCGCTCACCTCGGTCGGCATGCCGCGGCTGGCAAAAAGGCTCGACGAGGACGGCCACTGGAACCGGACGCTGTCGCTTGGCGAGCAGCAGCGCCTCGGGCTCGCCCGCGCGCTGCTGCATGTGCCGGACTATCTGTTCCTGGACGAGGCCACGGCGTCGCTGGACGAGCCATCCGAGGCCCGGCTGTACCGGCTGCTGGCGGAGAAGCTGCCGCAGGCCACCATCGTCTCGATCGGCCACCGCTCGACGCTGGATGCCTTCCACACCCGCAAGGTGACCATGGTGAAGGATGGCGAGATCCACGTTCTCGGCAAGGACGAGCCAGCCCAGGCGGAGCCGAGCGCGGTGCGTTGAGGCGGCACAACCGAGCCTGAGGCTATCGTAACCTCGATAGGACCTTCGTTGCAGCCATCCTTCGAGACGCCCGCCTCCGGCGGGCTCCTCGGGATGAGGTCTGTCCTCGCGGCAAGATCCTAGACCCTCATGGTGAGGAGCGCCGCCTTGCGGCGCGTCTCGAACCATGCAGGCCGAGCGCGCTCACAGGACGACCCTCTCCCCCAAAGCAAAAGGGCGGCAGATCACTCTGCCGCCCTCGTTAAGTCGTCTCGGGAAGAAACTTACTTCAGGTTGCTCATCGCCGTCAGGTCGAACGAGAGCTTGGCGATACCCGCCGCGCCGCACCAGTTGGAGCCAGCGCCGCCCGGGTTGATCGCGGTGACGTTGGTGGTGCCGGTGGCGTTGAACGCGCTGGTGAAGGCGTTGCAATCACCCTTGTTCAGGTCGGTGTCGGAGTAACGCAGGTCCAGCGTGAACACCTTGTAGGTGAAGCCGATACCGATGTTCCAGGTGTTGTAGTCCTTGTAGGGAATGCCGTTGGCGAACACGGTGCCGACGCCGGTGCCGTAGAAGGCGTCCGAAGTGCCGAACCACTGACGGCCGAACTCACCCGACACGTACATGCCGACGCCGGAGGCGCCGAAGGTCGTGCTGGGCGCCGTGTACTTGGCGGTCAACGAAGCGTAGTTGCCCCAGGCACCCGAGTTCAGGAAGTTCGGCGAATAATACTCGGTCGCGCCAACGGTGAAGCTGTCGTTGATGGTGTAGTTCACCTTGCCGTAGACTTCGAAGAAGCTGACGTCCTTCTTCATGACGTTGCCGTCGGCGAGGAAGATCGTGGTGGTGCTGACGCCGCAGACGTTGCCGCCGGGGACGCCGCCGGTGAGCACGTTGTCGGCGCAGCTTCCGCCCGGATACAGGTAGCCCCAGACGCCGATGTCGAAGGCAAAGGCGCCGAAGGTCGGGCGGATACCGCCGTAGATGTCGACTTCAGCAGCGGCGCGGTTGGCGAAGGAGATGCTCTCCGCGGACACGCCGACGTAGAGCTGGAGGTCCTTGTTGATGTTGTAGCGCGGCTCGAAATAAGCGGCGACCGACGGCTGGTGGTTCGACTGGGTGACGCCGCGGAAGATGTAGTCGCTGACCAGCGCGCCGCCGAAGGCGATGTCCCAGGGATCGAAGGCAGCGACCGGCGGGGCCTTCTTGGCCTTCACCGCCATGTCTGCCGCGAAAGCCGAACCCGTCGTCACCATTGCCAGCGCCGTTGCCAACAAAGCCACTTTTTTCATTTCGATCCCCATCACCAGTTCTTACCTAGTCGGTTTCCCGGAAGCCCCCCGGGGCGTACGACCTGTCTGCAAAATTGCGTTACCGCGACAATTTGGATTGCGGGATGCAAACCGTGAAGCAAAAAACACGGGCATCTGCCGACTTTTTAGGCGTTCTGACGATTCCACGACAGGTTGTCAGCCTGTGTGGCTTCTAGATCACATCATTTGCATTCCAAAGTGCACACGGGGCCCCGGGATACTACGTAGGCCCGGGGCCCCGTGGCACGCGTGCTACGAATCAGGTGACTCAAAAAAGGGCAGCCTCCGGCGGCCGAAGCCGCAATGCAAAAAGGCCGCAGCGTCGCCGCCGCGGCCTTCCTGTCATCAATCGTGGTCGTCGGGACGACCCAGCGCCTCTGGGCAGGGCCTAACCTTGCCCCTCGGCCGGCGTCGGTTCCGCAGAAGACGAAGGCATCGCCCAGCTTGTTTCGGCGACAGGCTCGGGAGCCGGAGCTGCCACCGGCGCTGACGGCTTCGGCGCGGGAGCTGCCTTCGCCTTCTTCGGCGCCGCTTTCTTCGCAGCCTTCTTGGCGGCCTTCTTCGGCGCTGCCTTCTTCGCAGCCTTCTTCGGCGCGGCCTTCTTCACAGATTTCTTGGAAGACTTCTTGGAAGATTTCTTGGCAGACTTCTTCGCGGACTTCTTGGCTGCCTTCTTCTTCGTCGCCTTCTTCGCCGCTACAACCTTCTTGGCCTTTTTGGCCTTCTTGCTTTTCTTCTTCTTCGCTTTCGCCATCGTGGTCCTCCTGTTGTCGCCGAACAATGGTCGATCGGGCGTCGTTCTGCCGTCACCCCGGGAGGAAAGTTCAGGCTCTGAAAGCTCAAATTTGCGCGTTCAGTGCCGGCCGCGACCCGCCCGTAGCCCAATCGAGAAGCTCAATCGTGTGTACGACCGGAACTGACGTGCCACTGGCAATCTGCACCATGCAGCCGATATTGCCCGCGGCAATCATGTCCGGCTTGACGCTCGCGATGTTGGCGACCTTGCGATCGCGCAACCTGCCCGCAAGCTCGGGCTGGAGAATGTTGTAGGTCCCCGCCGAACCGCAACACAAATGGCTCTCGGGCACATCTTTCACCACGAATCCATTCTTGGAAAGCAATTCTTTCGGAAGGCCCGTGATTTTCTGTCCGTGCTGCAACGAACACGCGGAGTGATAGGCGACGACGATGTTGTCTTGCCGTGCAGCCGATTCCAATCCGAGGCCGGCAACATATTCGGTGATGTCCTTGGTGAGCGCGGACACCTTCGCCGCATCGGCAGCGAGCGCTGTGTCCTCGCGCAGCAGATAGCCGTAGTCCTTGATCACGGTGCCGCAGCCGGACGCCGTCACCAGGATGGCATCGAGCCCCTCGCCAGCCGCCTCCTTCTGCCATGCAGCGATATTGGCGCGAGCCCGCGCCAGCGCATCATGGTCGTTGCCGAGGTGATGGGTCAGCGCGCCGCAGCATTGCTCGTCCCGGACCAGGACAACCTCGATGCCGTGGCGGGTGAGGAGGCTGATGGCCGCCTGATTGATGCGCGGCGCCAGCACCTGCTGGGCGCAGCCCTGGAGCAGCGCGACCCGGCCGCGCTTCTTGCCGAGCGCCGCGAACACGCTGCCGGGAAGCGGGCCCGGCGGTGGCAGCCGGTTCGGGGCCAGCGCCAGCATCGCCTTGAGGCGCTGGATCAGGCCGGGCGTCGCCGAGGGCCGCGGCGTCGGCAGGAGCACGGCCAGCGGACGGGCCAGCCGCGCCAGCCACATGCTGATGCGGAAACGCTGCGGGTCCGGCAGGACGAAGGCTAGCACCTGACGCAGCAGCCGTTCGGTGAGCGGGCGCTGATAGCGCTGCTCGATCCTGACCCGGGCCTGGTCGACAAGGTGCATGTAGTTAACCCCCGACGGGCAGGTCGTCATGCAGGACAGGCACGACAGGCAACGGTCGACATGCTTGACCACCTCGGCCGTCGGGGTCTGGTCCTTCTCCAGCATCTCCTTGATCAGATAGATGCGGCCGCGCGGGCTATCGAGTTCGTCGCCAAGCAGCACATAGGTCGGACAGGTTGCGGTGCAGAAGCCGCAATGGACGCAGGCGCGCAGGATCTTGTCGGCTTGCGCGATATCGGGGTCGGCGAGCTGCGCCAGTGAGAATTCGGTCTTCATTCAGCACGCGCCCCGCGTCAGCCGTCCACGGTTCAAAATGGTTTTTGGATCGAAACCGGCGCGGACGCGCTCGCTCAGAGCGGCAATGCCCGGGGCTTGCGGATGGAACACGTCGATCGTGCGCCTGACGTCCTCGGCCGCCCGGACCAGCGTGGCATGCCCACCGACGGCGTTGGCACGCTGGCGCACGGCCGGTTCATGCGCGTCGTCCTTCGGCGGCAATGCGGCCCAGATCAGGCCGCCGCCCCAATCGTAGATCACGTCGCCCCCGGTCTCGCGCACCAATTGCGTGCCGAGCGCCGCGCCAGACGCCGGTGGGCAGACGATCCGCCAGACCGGCCGGGCTCCCAGCGCGCCGCCGGCGGCGAACGGCACGACGTCGCGGATCGTGGCCCACAGCGCCGACGACGCAGCATCCTCGATCGGCGTCGCAGTTCCAAACGGCGCCAGCAATTCGCGCAGCGAGCCGGCGCGGTGCGCAGCTGAGGCCGTGATGCCCTCGAGCCGCAGCACGGTCAGCGCCTCGCCCTCGCCTGCGATGTCGCCGAGCCCCTCGGTCCCAGCCCGGAACGCCTGATACGGCAGGTGCGCGGCGGCGGAGACATCGAAGGGCGAGCCGAGCGCCGCGGTCATCGCCTTGTTGGCTGCGGCATCATCTAACCCGCGCAGCAGCAGCGTCCGCTCGGCCTCAGGCTTGGGCATCACCTTCAGCGTGACCTCGGTCATGACAGACAGCGTGCCCCAGGACCCCGCCAGCAGCTTGCAGAGGTCGTAGCCGGTGACGTTCTTCACCACCTTGCCGCCGGTCTTGAAGCTGTCGCCGAAACCGGAGACGGCATGCGCCCCCAGGAGGTGGTCGCGTGCCCCGCCCGCCTTGATCCGCCGCGGGCCGGCGAGGCCGGCCGCGATCATGCCGCCGATGGTGCCTGATGCCGGCGTGCCCAGCAGCGGCGCGGTATTCATCGGCTCGAAGGCGAATTGCTGGTTCTTGGCATCGATCAGCGACAGCACGTCGGCCAGCGGCGCGCCTGCCTGGAGCGTGACGATCAGCTCGTTCGGCTCGTAGGAGGTGACTGCATTCAGCGCGGAAACGTCGAGCACGGCGTTGGTCGCCATGGCGTGGCCGATGCTGCGCTTGCTGCCATGACCGATGATCTCGAGCGGCTGCTCATTGGCAATCGCCGCACGCACCACCTCTTCGACGTCTTTGGCGTCTCTAACCCTGAGCGTATCCACGCGTCTAGCGGGTAACGAAATTCGCCACCAAAATCAAATGCGGCGTGACGCCGACGACCACCGCCGGCGCGTTGGGAATCCGCCACGGGTCACATCGACGCTTCGATCCCAATCGAAGCGTTCACGACATCGACACTTCGATCACCGGCGAACCAAAGCCGGCAAGCCGTCGCTACAAGGTTGCGGCGGTCGCGATCGAGACCAACCGATGGAGACAGACATCATGAACCACTATGCCACGCAGAAATCTCTCAGCGACGCCGTCGATGGCGGCGGCCTGCTCGTCGTCGCGCAATGGGAGGCCAAGCCGGGCGAGGCCGACAAGGTCGCCGCGATCCTCGACCGTTTCCTGCCGGAGGCGCAGCGCGAGGACGGCGCCAAGCTGTTCCTGATCTCGCGCGCCAGGGAGAATCCAGCCCAGTTCCTGTTCTACGAGCTGTTCCGCGACGAGGCGGCCTTCAAGGCGCATCAGGAGAGCGATCACTTCAAGACCTATATCGCCGGCGAAGCGCTACCGCTGCTGGCGAAGCGCGAGCGGGCGCAATACGGACTGCTATAGGAGCCTGTTTGCACGCCGCGGTTCAAACCGGACCGCGGCGTGCGCTGTTAGATGATCGCGCGCAGCGGCGATTTGCGCAGGATCAACGCCGAGACGGCCAGGCTGCCGATCGCGGCCAGCATGGTCAGCAGCAGCGCCTTCGTGAGGGCAAAGAGCGGCAGTCCGTGCAGGAGCAGGGCGAAGCCTATCAGGATCGGCGGGTGGATCAGGTAGACGCCGAAGGCGTTGTCCGAGAACCATTTGGCGACCGATCCCTGCGCGTCGAAATAGCGACGATAGACGGCAAGCATCACCAGACCCATGCCAACGCAGACCAGCGCCTCCCACAAACACTTCCCGGCACTGATGAGGTTGAAGCCGCCTGCATAGAGCGCCGTGTCGCCGCTCAGACCACCCCCGAACAGCACGATCGCCGCAAACAGCGGTGCGGAAAGCGACAGGGCGAGCAGTCCCCACCGGATGCAGGAGCGTTCGGCAATCCCGAGCATCCAATTGCCGCGATAGCCGAAGCTGCCAGCTGCGAACATGAGAACATATTGCGGGATGTCGCCGGGGTGGACGTTGAGCACCGAGGCATCAGCATGGATCGCGATGCGAACCGCGAAGGTGGTCGCCGCCATGGCGGCGATAAACAGGACAATCCCCGTGCCGCGCAGCGCGAGCTGCGGCTCCCGCCATCCAGTCTGGCGGATGAGACCATAGAGAAGCGAGAACAGCAGCAGCACCGCGCAGAACCACATCGGCCCGGTCTCGGAGAGCCACTCTCCGTCCTCCAGATGGGTCAGCCATTGATGGCCGAAACCACCTTTGCCCCAGGTCCAGGAGAGAAAATACTGTGTGAGGGGGCCGATAACGAACATGTACAGCAAGGTCGGCAAGCCGAGCCTGAGCAGCCGGTCACGCGCAAATCTCGCGAAGCCTTTCCGGTCAAAGGCGCCAGCGGCGAAATAGCCGGCGATGAAGAACAGCGCCGCCATGAAGAAGGCCTGGAGGAAGCTCTGGTAGATGCCAAAGAAGAGCGCCGTGCCGAAGCCCGTCGCCTGCCGGTCCACATAGTACCAATTGCCGAACGGAGAGTAGGTGTCGCTGGCATGCATGCTCAGCACAAGGATGATCATCGACCAGCGGATGTTGTCGATGAACAGCAGCCGCGATGTCGTTCGCGGCTCGGCCGGCGCTTCGTCCGCGGCAGCTATCGCAACGTCCGCCATGTCGCTACCGTGCCGGAGATCCGGCCATCAAAACCGCGGGATATCCGGGAATGCCACCCTGCCGGCATGCACATGCATGCGGCCGAGCTCGGCGCAGCGGTGCAGGGTCGGAAACACTTTGCCGGGATTGAGCAGGCCTTGCGAATCGAAGGCGCATTTCAGGCGCTGCTGCTGGTTGAGGTCGATCTCGGTGAACATCTCCGGCATCAGATCGCGCTTCTCGATGCCGACGCCGTGCTCGCCGGTGAGCACGCCGCCGAACTCGACGCAGGCACGCAGGATGTCGGCGCCGAAGGCTTCCGCGCGTTCGATCTCGCCGGGCTTGTTGGCATCGTAGAGGATCAGCGGATGCAGATTACCGTCGCCGGCGTGGAACACGTTGGCGCAGCCGAGCTGGTATTTTTCGCCGAGTTCGCGAATTCGGGCCAGCGCCTTCGGCAGCGCGCCGCGCGGAATCGTGCCGTCCATACAGAGATAGTCGGGCGAAATGCGACCGACGGCGGGGAACGCGGCCTTGCGGCCGGCCCAGAACAGATTGCGCTCGGCCTCCGAGGTCGAGATCTGGCAGGTGGTCGAGCCGCAGGCATTCGCGATGGTCTCGACGCGATTGATCAGCTCGTCGACCTCGATCTTGGGACCGTCGAGCTCGATGATGAGGAGCGCCTCGACGTCGAGCGGATAACCGGCATGGACGAAGGCCTCGGCGGCGTGGATCGCCGGCTTGTCCATCATCTCCATGCCGCCGGGGATGATGCCGGCGCCGATGATGCGTGCAACGCATTCGCCGGCCGCCTCGACTTCTGCGAATCCAACCATCAGCGCCCGCGCCGTCTCCGGCTTCTGCAGAATGCGCACCGTGATCTCGGTGATGACGCCGAGCAGCCCTTCGGATCCCGTGATGACGCCCATCAAGTCGTAGCCGGAATTCTCCGCCGACTTGCCGCCGATGCGCAGGATCTCGCCGCTCATCAGGACGATCTCGCAACCGAGCACGTTGTTGGTGGTCATGCCGTATTTCAGGCAATGCACGCCGCCGGAATTTTCCGCGACATTGCCGCCGATCGAGCAGGCGATCTGCGAGGACGGATCGGGCGCGTAGTAGAAGCCGGCATGTGCGACCACCTGGCTGATGGCGAGATTGGTGACGCCGGGCTCGGTGACGACGACGCGGTTGTCGAAATCGATCTCGCGGATGCGCTTGAACTTGCCGAGCCCGAGCAGCACGCCGTCTTCCAGCGGCAGCGCGCCGCCGGACAGCGATGTGCCTGAGCCGCGCGGCACCACCTTGATGCCCTGCGCGGCACAATATTTCAGGACAAGCGAGACCTGCTCGGTCGTATCGGGCAGCACCACGACCATCGGTGGCTGTCGGTAGGCCGTCAGCCCGTCGGATTCATAGGCCCGCATCTCAGCCGCACTATCGATGACGCCTTCGCCGGGCACGATTGCGCGCAACGCAGCAATGATCTCGGCGCGGCGCGCAAGCACGGCCTGGTCACTCGCAGGCATCATGATGGCCATGACATATCCTTCCGACTCGTCGCCCACGATCAAATTTGTCGCGGCAAATCAACCACGTCCGCGCCTGTTTGGGTAGGCCATCCGAAAGTCGGAGCGACGATCTCAGGCGAGTTCGCTCTGGGACAAGTAGGAAATCATGAAACCTGTCATCGTTTCATGGCTTGTCCAAGCCGGGCGGGCCTGCCAAAACCGGCAGGTTCGACGATTGCCGACCAGATAAGAGCCCCCACTGGGAAAGAGACGAAGAGCACCCTATGAAAAAACTGACTTTTGGCGCGCTGATGATCCTCACCGTCACTGCCACTGCATCCGCCGCGATGGCGCAGGATGTTGCGGCCGGCAAATCGTCATTCAACAAATGCCTGGCCTGCCACGCGATCGGCGAAGGCGCCAAGAACAAGGTCGGCCCCGAACTCAACGGCCTCGACGGCCGCAAGTCAGGCACCGCGCCGGACTACAATTATTCGGACGCGAACAAGAATTCCGGCATCACCTGGAACGAGGCGCTCTTCAAGGAATACATCAAGGACCCCAAGGCCAAGATCCCCGGCACCAAGATGGCGTTCGCCGGCATCAAGAACGAGACCGAGATCAACAATCTCTGGTCCTTCGTCTCGCAGTTCGACAAGGACGGGAAAATCAAGCAGTAAGCGCGTGAATGGCGGCCGCCAATTAATCGGCGGCCGCCTGCGCCGGGACGATCTTCCCGATCATCGTCTCGATCTCCGTCTTCACCAGATCCGGCACGGCGTTCTGCACCATGTGGCCGAGATCGGGCAGCACGATCAGCTTGGCATTCGGCACGGTCGCGGCGAACGGGCGGGCGTGGATGTCGGTCTTCACCGTCTTGTCGGGCTGGCCGGCGATGATCGTGACCGGCGCTCTGATCTCGCCATAGCGCCCGACTTGCGCGGCGACAGCATCTTTCAGCGTCACCAGATCATAGGCATTGGCGATGAACTCGCGCGGGCGCAGCAAGAGCGGCGTCGCGGAATCCTGCACGAAACCGTCCGGCATGGTCTGCGGCAGGAACACGTTGCGCGCGCCGGCCTCGGCAACGAAATAGCCGAGCGGCAGCGTGACGGTGTAGGCGAGCAGCGTGCCAATCACGGGCGTTGCGATGATCTCGTTGTAGCGGCCGACGCCGCCACGCCAGGGATGGGTGACGGGCGCCAGCATCACGAGGCCGGCGACGCGGCCGGGATGATCGAGCGCCAGCCGCGCGCCGAGCGCGCCGCTCCAGGAATGCACAACGAAGATTGCGCGATCGATCCCGAGCCTACGCAGCGCCTCGTCGATCATCCGCGCTTGAATCTGCGGCGTGGAATCCTCTCTCCGCGCGCGCGTGCTCCAGCCATGACCGGGACGGTCGATCAGGATGACGCGATGGTTTGCGGCAAGGAGGTCGCCGAGCGGCCGACGCATCGCTTCGAGATTGGAGCTCGCACCATGCAGCATCACGATCGGCAGGCCAGCGTCGCGCGGGCCGATGTCGACGACGTGAAGGCTCGCACCATCGACCTCGATCATCCGGCCTTGAGGCGGAAAAGCGCGTTGCACGGTGACGATTCCGGCCTGCGTGACCAGCGCCAGCAGAACCAGCGCCGTCACGACTGAGATCACGATCATGGAGAGAGTCCGGGAAATCCAGGGCACATCGCAGCTACGGGTTTGGCAGGTGACAGTTTCGCTCCGCCGGCTCCCGCATTTCCACCGGAAAGGCCGGGCTGTGGATATGTGCATAATTGCGGAACCAAAATATTCAATAAAATCAATACCCCATGCAATGACACGCAAGCCCCGGACCAGCTTCATGCAGCCGTCATCGCGGCTTCCTTATAATCGCCACGGTCGGTTCCGCCATTTAGACCCCGGGTGGGCGCCGATCCTCCCGGCAACCTCAGGGGATGCGGGAAAGGCCGGCAGGATTTGTCCTGGTTTGAACCGGAGAATTTCGATGAGCTTCAGATCGAACGACACTACGATCGATGAGATCGTGGCGCGCTGCAACGGCGACCTGCGCGGTGCCGTGCGGGCGCTGCTCCTGATCAACGAGCATCTCGAAGCGGAGCTTGCCAAGGCTTACGCCGCGGCCGCCGATCAGGGCCTCGCCGAACGCGGCGGCAGCGTCCTGCACTAACGTTCAGGCAACGACCTAGTCCGTGTCCTCGGCCTTTTCCTCGTCGGGCGTGACGGCGGGACAGGCGCGGATGGTCGAGCGGGCGAGCTTGGCGTCGGCCCTGGACTTGTAGGGACCATCGCCGAACCAGATGTCGCCGTTGATGACCGGATTGCTGGTCACGATGTTGCATTTTCCGGTGGCGCGGTTGCCGACCACCCAGAACAATCCGTCGGCCAGACTGGCCGTCCCCGACGCGAGCAGCAGTGCCCCTGCAAAGATCAAACGCTTCATGGCTTTTGCTCCTGCCATGCAGGTAGGCCTGCCGCGGCACCGACAATAGTCCTCAAGAGGACGCGCTTCCGATCGTGGTTAATCCGAGGGCGCCGTGTTCACTCAAGACATGATCGACTTGTCGGCTAAATATCCCGGCCTTCGACCTTCTCGGTCAGCGCCTTGACCTGATCGGGGATCTTTTCGAGGTGCGGATTGACGGCGAGCGCCTTGCGATAGGCCTCGAGCGCGCGCTTCTCGTCACCGACTTCCTGCATGATCATGCCGAGGCCCGCGAGCGCGCCGAAATGCCGGGGCTCCCGGATCAGGACCTCGCGAATGTCGGCGAGCGAACGGGCGTAATCGTTCTGCATGTAGTAGAGCGTGGCGCGCCGGTTCCAGGCCTCGATGTAGTCGGGCCTGAGCTTGATGACCGAATCCAGCAGCTTGATCGCGACCTCGATCTTCTTGGCGTCGACCGCGGTCTTGGCCCGCGTCATCAGCAAGGACGCGGTGTCGCTCGGGGTCTGGATCCAGATCGCCCAGATCCGCGCCTCGACATGCTTGGCGCTGGCTTCGTCAGGCGCCGCCTTCAGCGCGCCGAACAGGAAATCGAGATTCTTGCTGCGGTCGACCTTGGGCAGCTTGGCCGGCGGCTCCGGCAGCTTCTTCTCCCCCTTGCCGGGAGGGGCCGGCAATTCTTTCTGCGCCAGGGCTGGCGTCAGGCCGGCTGCGCCCAGAACCAGGGCAAGACCAAGAACCATGGAGAGGGTGCGCGCGAAAAGGAATCTCACTGCCATGGCGAAAGTGTAAACGCGCAAAGCCGCCCTTGCAAAGCAAAGGCGGCGTCAAACTCGTGTGAGCAGTGGTCTTGCGGGGCGCGCGAGGCGACCGGCAGGGCGTAGATCAGCCCTGGCGAGCCTTGAAGCGGCGCTGCACCTTGTTGATCACATAGACCCGGCCCTTGCGGCGGACCAGGCGGTTGGCGCGATGGCGACCGCGCAGCGATTTCAGCGAGTTACGGACCTTCATGGCGGAATCCTGAACGTTCGAAAGGCCGTGTTCGGCACTACCGTTTCGGCACGCGCGAATGTGGCAAAATGAGATCTTTCCCGCTGGCGGACGACCGCCCGGGACGGGGCGGTTCTTAAGGCATGGCGGGAGGTCATGTCAATGTTAACTGCCCGGTTCCGAACCGGCAATTTCGTGAAAACAACCCCATGCACAGTAGAACCGGCCGGATCGGCCCGATCTGCCTCGCCTGAGGCCACGCGCAGCAAAGACTTTTGCGGGCGCCGGTTTTGCCGCGAGGGATGCCTTGCCAAATTCGTTATATCATATAATCAATTTGGCAACCGGTCGGGAGGAAACCAATGCCGAAGCTGAAGCTGCCTGATATCGACAAAGTCGTCGCCATCGACATCCACACCCATGCCGAGGAGCCCTGCGGCACCCATCCCGACGACGGCTATGACGATTTCCAGGCGCAGATGGCCGATTATTTCAAGTCGCCGCACAAGCATCCGCCGACCGTGCCGGAGACCGCGGCCTACTACCGCTCCAAGAACATCGCCGCGGTGATCTTCCCGGTCGACGCCGAGCGCGAGACCGGCTTCCGCCGCTACAAGAACGAAGAGATGCTGGAGATCGCTTCCGACCATCTCGACGTCCTCATCCCCTTCGTCTCGATCGACCCGCACAAGGGCAAGCTCGGCGTGCGCGAGGCGCGCAAGCTGATCGAGGAGTACGGCGTCCGCGGCTTCAAATTCCATCCGACCATGCAGGGTTTTTACGCCAACGACCGCATGGCCTATCCGCTCTATGAAGAGATCAACAATGGCGGCGCGATCGCGCTGTTCCACACCGGCCAGACCGGCGTCGGCTCGGGCATGCCCGGCGGCATGGGGATGCGGCTGAAATATTCCAACCCGATGTACATGGACGACGTCGCGGCCGACTTCCCCGACCTGAAGATCATCCTCGCGCATCCCTCCTTCCCCTGGCAGGAAGAAGCGCTGTCGGTCGCGACCCACAAGCCGAACGTCTATATCGACCTCTCCGGCTGGTCGCCAAAGTATTTCCCGCCGATCCTGGTGCGCTACATCAACTCGATCCTGCAGGACAAGATGCTGTTCGGCTCGGACTGGCCGGTGATCACGCCGGACCGCTGGCTGTCCGACTTCGCCAAGATCGAGATCCGCGACGAGATCCGGCCGAAGGTGCTGAAGGCCAACGCGCGCAAGCTGCTGGGGATCTGAAGCGCACCGAGGGCTTCGATCGAACGACCGAAGCCCTCACGCTCAAAGCCTCAGACCTGCGCCAGGCCGCCGTCGACGAATACCTCGCTGCCGGTCATGAAGCTGCTGTCCGAGGACGCCAGGAACGCGGCGACCGCGCCCGTCTCCGACGGGGCTGCCACGCGCCCGAGCGGCGTCGTGCTTCCAAGCGCGTCGAACGCTTCCTCACCCACGATCTCCAGCGCAAGCTCCGTCTTGATCGGCCCCGGCGACAGCACATTGACGCGGATGCCGGTGCCGCGCAGATCCTGCGCCCAGCTGCGTGCCAGATTCCGGACCGCGGCCTTGGTCGCGCTGTAGATGCTGAACTGCGGTGTCCCCATCACCCCCGTGCTCGAACCGGTCAGGATGATCGACGAGCCCTTCGTCATCAGCGGCAGGGCCTTTTGTACGGTAAACACCAGGCCCTTCACGTTGACGTCGAAGATATGATCGTAATGCTCGACCGTGATCTCGCCGAGTGGTGCGAACAATCCGGTCCCGGCGTTGGCGAACAGGATGTCGAGCCCGCCGCGTTCGGCTTTAACGGTCGCATACAGCCGGTCGAGGTCCGACAGATCCGTCACCGAGCCCCTGATCGCGCGCGCCGAGGGACCCAGCTTCGCAACGGAGGCGTCGAGCGGCTCCTGCCGACGCCCGAAGAGGTAGACGAACGCACCTTCGTCGATGAACCGTTTCGCCGCTCCAAATCCGATGCCGGTTCCGCCGCCCGTCACCACTGCCGTCTTGCCTTGTAGTCTGCTCATGATGTGCTCCTTCATTGAGGTTGCACTGAGCTGGCGGCCTACCCACCTATCGACAAGTATGCACCTTTTGGTAAGTGCCCAAAAATGTCAGACCCCATCTTTACTTCCGCGCAGACCTCACCGTCCGTCCAGAGTTGCACGCCGACTTTGCCCGGCTTCACGTGCGGCCTCGACGCGACCCTGCGGGTTATCGCCGGCAAGTGGAAACCGTTGATCCTGTACTTCCTCGCCCAGGGCGGCCCGACCCGTTACGGCGAACTCCGGCGAGCGGTACGCGACGTCAGCGACAAGATGCTCATCCAGCAGCTCAAGGAGCTCGAGGCCGACGGTCTCGTGAAGCGGACCGACTACAAGGAGGTGCCACCGCGGGTGGATTACAGCCTCACACCCTTGGGCCGCAGTCTGGCTGAGGCCCTCGTCCCGCTCTGCTACTGGGGCGAGACCCACGTCGCAGAAGTCAGCCGGGTCTTCGCGCAGAGAGACACCTCGAACACCGGGGCACGGTAACCTGACCGCTCCGTTTCGCTTGGCGGAGTTATAGTCTCTCGCCCGCCACGCTGCAGGAGGACCAGCCGATGCCCCTCAAAGCCGTCGTCTTCGATGCCTACGGGACACTCTACGACATCCAGTCGGTCGCTGACATCACCGAGGATGCGTTTCCGGGCTATGGCGAGATCATCACGCAGGTCTGGCGGATCAAGCAGCTCGAATATACCTGGTTGCGCTCGCTGATGCGGCGCTACCAGGATTTTGCCGCGGTCACCCGCGACTCGCTCGCCTATACGCTGCGGGTGCTCGGCCTTGCCTATGACAGCGAGGTGTTCGAGCGCGTGATCGAGAAGTATCTGCATCTCGATCTCTATCCGGATGCGGCAGCGGCGCTTGCAGCCCTGAGGCCGCGTCAACTCGCCATCCTCTCCAATGGCAGCCCGGACATGCTGAACGCGCTGGTGCGCAACTCCGGGCTCGACCGCCTGCTCGACGCCACCATCAGCGTCGATGTGAACAGGATCTTCAAGCCGTCGCCGGAGGCCTACTCGCTGATCGGCGAGGTGCTCGGCACCAGGCCGGATGAGGTGCTGTTCGTCTCGTCCAATCCCTGGGACGTGGCAGGCGCAAAGGCGTTTGGATTGAACGTCGCCTGGATCGAGCGGGTGACGCCCGAGGCCATGGCGCTGGCTTGCGTCGAGAACGAACTCGTGGCACCGCTGACGATGTTCAAGGCGATCCGCACCCAGATGGACGAGCTTGGCTTTGCGCCGGACCACCGTGTCCGCTCGCTTTCCGAGCTGCCCGGGATCATCTAGGGATCGCCGCCCGATAGTTTTGCATGAGCTGCCTGGAATGAGCCTTCAATCCGTTCGCGCCTTCTTCGCCGAGAAAGCCCCCGACATCTCCGTCATCGAGTCCCCGATCAGCTCCGCGACCGTGGCGCTGGCCGCCGAAGCCTATGGTGTCGAGCCCGGGATGATCGCCAAGACGCTGTCTTTGCGTGTCGGCGAGCGCGTGATCCTGATCGTCGCGGCCGGCACCTCGCGCATGGACAACAAGAAGGTCAAGGCTGCGTTCGGCGGCAAGCCCAAGATGCTGGGACTGGAAGAGGTCGCCGAGATCACCGGTCACGAGGTCGGCGGCGTCTGCCCGTTCGGACTGAAGTCGCCGCTGCCGGTCTATTGCGACGTGTCGCTGAAGGCGTTCGACGTGGTGGTGCCGGCCGCCGGCTCAACCCACAGCGCGGTGCGCATCACGCCAGAGCGGATGGCCGAGCTCACCGCGGCTGAATGGGTCGACGTCTGCGAGCACAAACCGTAGAAGGCACTAATCGTCATCATCGTAGGGCCGGGGCTGCGCGGGCGGCGGCGCGGTATTGTAACGCGGTGGCGGCACGGCGCGACCTCGCGGCACCGTCTGCTGCGGTGGCATCTGGTTATTGGATTGGAATACAGCGCGACATCCGCTGGAGAGCTGCGGCGTATTCTGCTGCAAGCAGGCCGTGATGCGGCCGACGTCCGGAATCTGGTCGCTGCACAGGCGCCACACATCGGGTGTGCAGGCCATCTGCTGTTCCATTGTGCCGCGATATTCCTCGGCGAATACCGCGCCCTGCGCAACGATGCCGCCGATCGCGAGCACGACAC
Organism: Bradyrhizobium sp. GW821-FHT13H05; assembly: GCF_058804065.1. NCBI lineage: Bacteria > Pseudomonadati > Pseudomonadota > Alphaproteobacteria > Hyphomicrobiales > Nitrobacteraceae > Bradyrhizobium > Bradyrhizobium sp. GW821-FHT13H05. Next base: position 91,937 of record NZ_JBXAPO010000008.1, read on the forward strand.
CCAGCGCAATCCGCTCTGTTCGCATGTCCCGATCCTTCTCGATTCCCTCGAATTCTCATCAATCAATGAGGCGAGAGCCGGTTCTGGACCAACAAAAAAACGTGAAAACGCGGCCGGAACCTACTCCACCTTGCCGATCTTTTTCACCGCCGCGATCAGCCGCGTGCTGTCGGCCGCGACGAATTCCGAGAAAGCCGGCGCATCCTGATAGGCGACGAGACTGCCCGAGGTCTCAAAGGCTTTGAGCACGTCCGGGCTCGTCATCACCTGCGCCATCGCCTCGCGCAGGCGGCTGGCGACCGGAGCCGGCAGTGAACTCTGTGCGAACAGGCCGGCCCAGATGTACATCTCGACATCCTTGTAACCGAGCTCCTGGAAGGTCGGCACGTCGGGGAAGCTCGCGATCCGCTTGGCACCGCAATTGCCGAGCACGCGCAGCTTGCCGTCGTCGACCTGCGGCTTCAACGTCCCCGGCGCGGCGGCGATCGCCTGCACGGTGCCGCTGAGCAACGCGGTGAGCGCCGGACCGGCGCCGCGAAACGGCACATGCAGCAGCTTGATGTCGGCGCTGCTCGCAAACATCTCCATCGCCACATGCAGCGTGCCGTAAGGCCCTGATGAGCCATAGGTGATCTGGCCCGGCCGCTTCCTGGCATCCTCGACGAAATCCTGTGCCGTCTTCCACGGTGCCGAAACCGGCACCGCGAGCAACGTGGGATCGGCCAGCACCCGCGCGATCGGCATGAACTGCGAGACTTCATAGGCAACGGGACGGTCGAACAGCCGGTCGGCCTCGGGGAGCACCGCGAGCGAGGACAGCGTCATCAGCAGCGTGTAGCCATCGGGCTCGGCGCGCGCCGCCGCGGCATTGCCGACCGATCCGCCACCGCCTCCGGCGCGGTTGTCGACGATGACGGGCTTGCCGAGGATCCGCTCCAGCGCCATCGCCACCGGGCGCGCGGCAAGATCAGCCTGTCCGCCGGCCGGAAACGGCACGATCATGGTGATGTTCCGCACCGGATAGGTTTGGGCGAAGGCCTCGTCCGGCAGGGCAGCCCGCAACAGCGGCAATGCCGCAGCCGCGCGCAAGAGATCGCGTCGATCCATCATGGTCCCCTCGCCCCCGATTTTCTTTGTTTCGCCGGCAGCCTAACGTACCGAACGGCAAGAGCAAGGCGTTAACGAAGCATTGACCATGTCCGCCCCCGTCAGGAACGCATCCCTGGACCCGCTGTTGCCCTCTTGAGGGAGTGAGTGATGCGGAATCTTGCGACCATCGACGTCGCGCTGGACGAGATGCTGGTGAATCTCGCAGCGATCGTCCTGCGGCTTTCGAAGCCCGAATTGACGCGAACGCCGGAAGCGCGGCGCGCCCTGGCGCAATCGGTCCATCAATACGCGGTATGCGCGGCGCGCTCGAACGACCCGCGTGTGCAGGATTTGAAGACGCAGCTGGAATCGACGTTGAAGCCGAACTTGCGAATTGTCGCGATCAACGGTGTGAAGGTGTCGTAGTCACGCTCCGTCATTGCGAGCGCAGCGAAGCAATCCAGAATCCCTCCGCGGAGACCCTCTGGATTGCTTCGCTGCGCTCGCAATGACGGGGGTCGTTGAGGCCGTTCGCTACGACCCCTTCACCTTCCCGCGCGGCCGCCGCTTGCAGGTGCCCGGCAGCTTCGCCGCGAGAAAATCGCCGAGTACTTCGACGCGCGCGGGCCGCGGGCCGCCGGGCGGAGTCACGAGGTGCACGGCACCTTCGGCCTGTTTCCAGTCTTTCAGGATTACTTCCACTTCGCCGGACGAAATGGCGTCACCGACGATGAACTCGGGAAGCTCGGCGATGCCGAGGCCCGCGATCAGCGCCGGCATTACCGCTTCACCGTTGTTGACGCGAAGCTGACCGCCCGGACGCACGCTGGCCTGCTCGCCGGCGGAATTGGTGTAGTGCCAGACATTCGGCGTTGAGAGATAGGCGTAAGCGAAGCATTTGTGCTCGGCGAGATGCATCGGATGGGTCGGCCGGCCGTGTTTCTTGAGATAGGACGGCGCGGCCACCGTGAAGCGCGGCATGGTGAAGAGCCGCCGCGCGATCAGCGAAGAATCCGGCAACCGCGCGATCCGCACCGCCATGTCAAAGCCCTCGCCGATCAGATCGATGGTCGCATCGCTTAAGTGCAGATCGACCGAGACTTCCGGATAGGTTTCGAAGAACTCCGGCAGCAGCGGCGCGACCGCCTTGATGCCGAACGTCATGGGCACGGCAAGCCGCACCAGGCCGCGCGGCGCCACCGATTGCGCCAGCGCCTCGTTCTCCGCCGCCTCACCATCGACCAGCAGGCGCGTGGCGCGCTCGGCGAGCTTGTGGCCGGCGTCGGTCAGCGCCAGCCGACGCGAGGTGCGGTTGAACAGGCGCGCGCCGAGCCGCTCCTCCAGCCGCGTGACCGCCTTGGAGACCGTCGCCTTGGACATCGCAAGCTCGCTGGCGGCCCCCGCAAACGACCGTAATTCCACGACTTTTGCGAAAATCGCGAGCGCCTCGAAATCCGGGAGTTTTGCCATGTGCGCCGGTCCAATTGGGATGATTTTGTAAACAATAGGTTTCAACAGTTTCTATTTCTATACCACAGGCGGAGGCTTATCCAAGGGTCATCAGAAATTCAGGACTGGAGAAATCCAATGACCAAGAAGCTCTCAGGCAAGGTTGCCCTCGTCACCGGCGGCTCGCGCGGCATCGGCGCGGCGTCGGCCCGCGCGCTCGCCGATGAAGGCGCTGACGTCGCCATCAGCTACGTCGCCTCCCCTGAAAAGGCAGAGGCTGTCGTCACCGAATTGACGGCCAGGGGCGTCAAGGCCCGCGCCTTCAAGGCCGATCAGGCCTCGGCCAAAGACGTCACCAAGCTCGTGAATGACGTGGCGAAGGAATTCGGCCATCTCGACATTCTCGTCAACAATGCCGGCGTTGCCGCCGGCGGTGCGACCGATGATGCCAAGGCCGACACCGATGCGCTGGAACGGCAGGACCAGGTCAACGTGCATGGCGTGATCGCGGCGATCCGCGCTGCCTCGCAGTTGATGGGTGACGGCGGCCGCATCGTCACGGTGGGCTCGATGCTCGCAGACCGCGCCACGTTCCCCGGCCTTGCCGACTACGTCGCCACCAAGGCGGCCGTCGTCGGCTACACCAAGGGCGCGGCGCGCGACCTCGGCCCGCGCGGCATCACCGTCAACGTCGTGCAACCCGGCTCGATCAACACCGACATGAATCCGGACGACGACCGCGACTTCGCGGAAGCCCAGCGCAAGCAGCACGCGCTCCAGCGCTTTGGCCGCCCCGAGGAGGTCGCTGCCGGAATCGTCTTCCTCGCAAGCCCGGAAGCCTCCTTCGTCACCGGCACCGTGCTCAATGTCGACGGCGGGTTCGGCGCCTGAGACGTCAAGATCAAACAAGGATTACGCAAATGATCGAACTCAGACCTTTCGACACGCTCGGCGGCGCCGATCACGGCTGGCTCAAGGCCAAGCATCATTTCTCCTTCGCTGGCCATTATGACCCGAGCAACATGGGCCACGGCGCCCTGCGGGTGTGGAATGACGACGAGATCGCGCCGAACAGCGGCTTTCCCGCCCACCCCCACGCCAACATGGAAATCATCACCTATGTGCGTGAGGGCGCGATCACCCACCAGGACAGCCTCGGCAACGAGGGGCGTACCGAGGCGGGCGACGTGCAGGTGATGAGCGCCGGCAGCGGCATCCGTCACTCCGAGTACAATCTGGAGCCGAGCAAGACCCGGATCTTCCAGATCTGGATCGAGCCGACCACACGCGGCGGCCAGCCGACCTGGGGCTCCAAACCGTTCCCGAAAGCGGACCGCTCGGGCAAGCTCGTCACCATCGCGAGTGGCCTCGAAGGCGATACGGACGCGCTGCCGATCCGCGCCGATGCACGGGTGCTCGCCACCACGCTGAAGGCCGGCGAGAGCGCGGAGTACGAGCCGCTGAAGTCGCGGCACCTTTACCTCGTGCCTGCGGCTGGCTCTGTCGAGATCAACGGCGTGCGCGTCAATGCCCGCGACGGCGTCGCGATCCGCGACGAGGAGAAACTGAAGATCACGGCGCTCGAAGACTCCGAGCTCGTGCTCGTCGACGCGGCGTAACGATCCAATCACCTCACGTAATCCCAACGGAGACCACCATGACCAAAGTTCTCGTCCTGTACTATTCCGCCTATGGCCACATCGAAGCGATGGCGAACGCTGTCGCCGAAGGCGCGCGCGAAGCCGGCGCCACCGTCGACATCAAGCGCGTGCCCGAGCTGGTGCCGGCCGAAGTCGCGAAAGCCTCGTATTACAAGGTCGACCAGGCCGCCCCGATCGCTGAGATCGCGGACCTCGCCAATTACGACGCGATCATCGTCGGCACTGGCACCCGCTTCGGCCGCATGGCCTCGCAGATGGCGAACTTCCTCGACCAGGCCGGCGGGCTCTGGGCCAAGGGCGCGCTGCACGGCAAGGTCGGTGGCGCCTTCACGGCGACCGCGACCCAGCATGGCGGCCAGGAGACGACGCTGTTCTCGATCATCACCAACCTGCTGCATTTCGGCATGACGGTGGTCGGCCTGAACTATGGCTTCGCCGGCCAGATGAAGCTGGATGAAGTCACTGGCGGTTCGCCCTACGGCGCCACCACGATCACCGGCGGCGACGGCAGCCGTCAGCCCAGCGCCAACGAGCTCGCCGGCGCGCGTTATCAGGGACGGCAGATCGCGGAGACCGCCAAAAAGCTGCACGGCTGAGCCGCGGTTAAGCTTTACGCACGAACGGCTGCATGGCTGATGCGACGCGGGCGGCATTCTCTTTCGGGAATGCCGCCTTATCTGCGTGGACAGGATATTTCACCAAAAGCGATACGAATGGCTTTCGAACTCTTGTTGATCGCGCAGATGATCCGCAAGCCCGCCCAGGCATTGGCGCGGCGCTGGTATTGCCGCAGCCTGTTCCGGGCCTCGCGCGGCCGGTTTCACTGCGCCGGCTGCACGAAGGCGTGATGCGCTAGTCAGCCGCTAGGCCTGCGTGATGTCCGCGTGGGGCTTGATCGGCGCAGTCACGACAGGCGCCGGCGCCGTCGACAACCACCAGCCCTCACCAGCAAACCAGCAGGTTTCGTCGGGAGCGCCCTCCCGCCGCAACGACTGCACGCTCTCCCATCCCCTTGCGAACGCCTCGGCCAGTCGCCGGGCGGCATCCGCATCCTGCAATCCCGCGCAGCCGATGAATTGCGCACGCCCCAGGAATTTTGCCGGCCAGACCGCACCCTCGTCCGGGCGCGTGATCATCAGCATGCCGCCGAGCATGCCTTCGGGCGCGAGCGGAAACACCAGCCGCCCGCCGGGCCGCAAGGCATCGAGCCATTCGGTGGCCGGCTGGGCCGCACCCGCGCAGACATAGATCACGTCGGCTTTGGGCAGATCGGACGCGACGCCCGAACGGTCGCGCACATCCGCATAGGCGATGTCCTTCAGATTCTCGCGCGCCAGCCCCGCCAGACGTTCGTCGATCTCATAGGCATGGACGCGGCCGCCGGGACCGACGAGATGCGCCAGAATCGCGGTGTAATAGCCGCTGCCCGCGCCGATCTGGATCACGGTCTCGCCTTCCTTCACAGCGCAGCCGCTGAGCCAATAGGCGTGCGCACCGGGCATCCCGATATTGAGGCCCCGCGCGCTGTCGAGCGCGAGCAGCGTGTTCTGATAGAGGAAAGCGGGATCATCATCGGGCGTCACGACATAGGGATGGCCGCCGAGGGAAATCGACCACGGCCCGGGCCCGACGAAAGGCTCACGCCTGACGGTCCGAAAGGCTTCCTCGATACGGGGGTCCGCGGCCCTCGCCGCGGCGCAGATCAACTGCGCATAGAATGCGCGATATTTTGCCGAACGATCTTCCATGTCGCCTCCAGGGAACGCAGGCGACGATAACACAACGCTCGCGATAACCGGAAACTCGGCGCAATCATGACGGCGCGGTGACATGTCGATCGCGCGGGCTGCGCCTCAACGGCGTTCGGTCTTCTTCCTGATGAGGTCTTTGCCGATCGGCCGCGCCGGCTCGCTCCGCAGCACCAGCGAGGTCGTGACGGCACCGAAGCCGGCAATGCGATCCACGATCGTCTCCAGATCTTCCGGCGCCGGGACGAGCACCTTGAGCACGAAGCAGTCATCGCCCGTCACGCGATGGACTTCAATGATGTGGGGAATCTCGCTGAACCGTTTGAGGCAGGTCTTGATGTGCTCATGCGAGGTGCGCAGGCGGACCAGCGCCATCAGGCCGAGCCCGAGGGCGCGCGGGTTGATGCGGGCACCGTAACCTTCGATGATCCCGGCTTCCTCGAGCCGTTTGACGCGCTCGGAGACGGCCGGCTGGGACAGCCCGACGGAACGGCCGAGCTCGGACAGCGGCACGCGCGCGTTGGCCTGCAATGCCTCCAGGATCTTCAAGTCCTTGGCGTCGATGCTCCCGAAGCGATCCAACAAAATTCTCCATTCCGCCTTGAGATCATCGGCAAACGGTCGATTCCGCCGATGACTTGCCATGTGAGGCAGGACCGCGATCGGTCACACTGCGACGTGACCTCAGATATCACGGGACGACCATGCACGACATCATCACATTGCCCGGCCTCGGCGGCTCCGGAGAGACCCATTGGCAGACGCTATGGGAGCGCACCGAAACGCGCGTCTCGCGATTTCAGCCGGCGAGCTGGGACCAGCCTGATCTCGCCGACTGGGAGCAATCGCTGGAGCGGGCAATCGCGCGCTGCGCGACGCCGCCTGTGCTGGTCGCCCACAGCCTCGCCTGCCTGCTAGTGGCGCACTGGGCCGCCCGCTTCCCCTCCGCGATTGCCGGCGCATGTCTGGTCGCGGTCCCCGATCCTGAAGGCGTCAATTTTCCTGTCGAGGCCGCAACGTTCAAGCCGGTCCCGGACCGCGCGCTACGCTTTCCCTCGCTGGTCATCGCAAGCACCAATGATCCCTATGGCGATCTCGAAGTGACGCGGCAGCGGGCGCGCGATTGGCAGTCAGGCCTGATCGTGGCGGGCGCACTCGGCCACATCAACGCGTCGAGCGGGCTCGGCGACTGGCCGCAGGGCCGCGCGTTACTGGAGGCATTTGGTGCGGGCCTTCGGCGATGACGGCGAGACAGGCGGCTTCTGTCAGCGCGCGCCCTTGCCCATCGCCCGCGCCGCAAAAGCGGCGAGCCCGGGGTGGCGGCGCAGGCCCTGCGCAGCATGATCGCGCCATGCGTAGGGCATTCCGCGCCAGGACAGCGCGACGCTGACATCGGTCAGCGGCACCCGCTCGGCGCCGAGCCGGCGCTTGTAGTCCTGATTGCCGATGCTGAGATCGAAGCGGCGTACGCCCTGCGCATGCAGCGCCTCCATGGTGCGTTCGGTCACGAGCAGCCCGGGAGAGAAGTTCGCCCAGGTCTTGCCGGTATGACTGATGCGCAGCAGGAAATAGGTCGCGCCGTATCGGACGCCGAACGTGGTCGCAACGATGCCCTTGTCACAAACCAGTGCCGAGATGACGGCATAACCTTCGGCAACGCCTTGCCGCGCCACCTCGCGATAGAATCCGGCGTGAACGTCGTCGTTGAGAACGAACGGCGAGCCAAGCTGCCTCATCCGTTCCTCCTGCTGCACGTCCATCACATCGAGCAGCTCGCGTGCGCGCGCCACATCGGTGGCGATCTCGAATCGAGCGTCGCCAAGACGGCTGAACACGCGCCAGCACCGCGGCAGCTGGAGACGTCTGATCGAGGCCCGATAGTCGGCATAGTCGTCGCCGATGAGTACGAGGTTGCCGTTGACCGAGCAGGATCCGATACGGCCAAGCGACACCAGCGGGTTGGGCTTGCCGCCGACATGAGCCGGCATCTTCTTCAGGCGCAACAGATCGAAGCCGTCAGGCAGGGCCCGCAGGGCATCGACCAGCGCGTCACCGATTGCATGCGTATCGGCCGCATCGAGTGTCGCATCGCATGCCAGGATCGGTGCGTTGTTGTCGGAGATCCCGAGATCGGCGAACTCGACGACACGGATGCCGCGCCTGACATGGCTCATCATCGGCACCACCGCGATGTCCCTGCCGGTCGCGGCATCGGAGATCACGGCGATCAGCGGGGCATGATCGGCAAACGCCTCATACCAGGCACCGAGCCAGTAACCATGCTGGAAGGCGGTGCGATGGCCGGCATTCAGGCGCAATGCGGCCTGCCGCCAGTCGCGCAGGAAATCGACCGCGATTCCTGACGCGCTAGACACAAGATCATCTGGTTGCTCGACGCTGAGGAACGTCATCCGCGGGGCATGCAGTTACTGAATGTTTCCAGATAGATTATGTTTTGCCGCGGACCACAAGTTACGTCGCTGCTTATCGTTAAGCCGATACCACTGTCCTGTCCTGCGACAGATCAGCAAGCTGCGACAAGCTGTCAGGGTCCGGGTTCCATCTGCTCGACGCACTGGAACCTGGCGAGGAAATGCAGACCGGCCACGGCGAGGGCGAACATGAACCAGACCGGGTTCTGCCGTTCGAGCAGGAAGGTTTCAGTCGTGCCGAAATACAGGCCGAACAGCCAGATGGTCAGGAACAGCTTGCCCAGCGCGTCGCTGCGATTGTGGGTCTGGACCGCCTGGAAATTGCGGAGCGGCGCAAGCACGACGATGAGGATGACCAGCAGCAGGCCCGGCAGGCCGATGGTGATGGCGAGGTCGAGATAGCTGTTGTGGCTATGCGCCGCGGTCACCGCCCATTCGGAGCCCTTGGCGGTCTGGCGCTCGGTCACATCGTCCCAGAACGCCGCATAGCCGTGGCCGATGATGGGCTTTTCGGCGACGGCCGCGAGCGCAAATTCCCAGATATCGGAACGGCCGGTGAAGGTGGGGTCGACCGGCAGCAGCCGCGTCATGGATCCCAGCGCTGGGCTCAGGACGCTGCCGACCGTCAGCAGATTCATCACGATCAGCGGCACGAAGCAGATGAGCCGCTTCAGCCACAGGCTTCGCGTGACGTAGACGAGCGAGGCCAGCGCATAGATCGCAAGGCACAGCACCGACGAGGTCTTGCCGCCGGTGAAGATCAGGAAGATGCCGGTGAGCGCGGCGATCGCCGGCCCCATCACGAACGAGCCGACGGCGGACAGATAGATGCCGACATAGACCAGGATGGTCATCACGGGCGAAGCGACGTTCTTGTGGCCAAAACTGCCGCGCCAGTCGCCGGCGAGCTGCGGCTCGGTGATGTCGAGCGCGGTGTGGATCGAATATTGCGGCGCGAGGAAGACGCCAAGATAACACAGCACCAGCAACACGAGCGCGGCGCCGCCGAGGCACAAATTGAAGCTGCGCTGCGTCGGCGGCAGCAATGGCAGCAGGACGGCGAGCGACGTCACGCTGGCGGCGAGAACGAAGCGCTGGATCGAAACGCCGCGGCTCTCGGAGAAGGCGATGTTGATCAGCAGCCAGCCGACGAGGCCAAGATGCAGCGGCGTCACCAGGCTCTTCAGCGAGGGCGCATCCGTGGAAGCGACGAACAGCACCGCGATCGCCGCCAGCAGGCCCCAGGAGACATAGGTGAGCGCCATTCGTCCGCCGACGACAGTGGCGACATCGGGATTGCGCAGGTCCGGAAACGGATCGAGCGTCACCAGCACGAGGAGCAGGGCGGCCACCGCGACGAGGCAGCGCGCCGCCTGCACGGCATTCAGCCCGGCAAGCCCATCGCGCAGGACGTGGCCGAGCGATCGGGCCTCGACGTCGGTCATGTCAGCGGAGCTGCGATCCATGGCTCAAGTGCGGTCTGGTGAATCTGCGGGAAGCAAGCCTCAGGTCTTAGCCCATCCCCGTTAACCATCCGTCAACCAGCATGCCTGACGTCGCCGACACCTTCTGCTGCCGTGCCACGCTTCGCGCGATCTCGTAATATTGCAGCGCCCGCTGTTCCAGCGTGAGATTGTCCAGCACGAAGCCGCGCGGATCGAACGCCTTGGCGATGCAGCCGGCCCAGAAATCGTCCCAGCCCGCCTCGAACCCCGCGGGGTCGGCGAACTTGGTGCCGCATCGGTGATCCCAAAACGGCACCGACGACACCGGCGCGAACTGCACGCGGTGTGGATAATAATCGGGGTCCCGCCACGGGCCGCCGGGATCCCAGGCGAACACCGGCACGCCGCAAGACAAAGCCTGCTGATAGGCGATGCCCTGGCTCTCGTTCTGGCACAGGAAGATCATCGCACGCGATTGCGCCAGCGCGGCCTGATAGTCTTCTTCCTTGTAGCTGCCGTAACGCAGCTCCGTGAACGAGCGCCCTTCCTGGCGCAGCCTGGCGCGGACCGGCTCGATCAAGTCAGGCGCATAGCGCTCGCGGTCCCAGTGGACCTTGTCGTAGATCAGGACGTCCACGGTCTTTTGCGAGGCGCGCGACGGCGCCCAGAGGTCGGTGTCGATGCCGACCGGCCAGGCCTCGGTCTCGGGCCAATGCGGCCGGTACATGTCGGCGTACCACGGGCCGGGCACCACGACCTTCTTCACCGGCAGACGCTTGAACAGATCAGGGTCGTCGAGCGGATGATTGTGGGCGGCGACCCCGAGCAGGATCGGGTTCTTCCACGCAAATTTGTCGAGCAGGAAGGTGCGGCCGATGATGCAGGCAACTTCCTCGGGATGCTGCGCGATGTAGCCGTAATCGTTGACGCGGTAGCGGATGCCGAGCCGGTCGAGCCCTGCACAGAGATTGAGGAACACACGCAGCTGGCCGCTCATGCGCGGCTCGCCGAACAGCATGCGGCGCGCCATGCGCCGCAGATGGCGGTCGCCGGGGAACCAGCGATCGTCCTTGTCCTCGTAGAACAGGTTGAGGACCATGTCGTCGGGATCGTAGTCGAATGTCTTTGCGGGCACTGGATCCATCCGCGGCAGCCTGGTCGCGCATTCTCGCATGGGACCGGCTGTCGCACTGCTGCAAGTTAGCGACAGGCTTAATGCCATGGGCTTAACGCTAATTGACGAAACCGGCTTCGCGCAGGCCTTCCCGGAAACGATTTGGCCGTAATGCGGGTATCATCCGCGACAGCCGAGATTGCGAATGCTGGTATTTGCCAGCCCGGCAGATGCGCCCTGGTTAACAGAGCATTAAGGACGAGCCGCAGCTTGAGCACCGTCGACGACCTTCTCGATCTCCCGACCGCGCCGCCCATCGCGCCGGGCGTGCACGACCCATTCCCGGTCAGCTCGATTGCGTCGGTGTCCGTCGTCATTCCCGCCAAGAACGTTGCCGCCTATGTCGGCGAAACCATTGCGAGCGCGCTCGCGCAGGACGAGGTCACCGAGGTGATCGTCGTGGACGACGGCTCGACCGACGACACAATCGCGATCGTTCGCGCCGTCGCCGACCCGCGGCTGCGCCTGATGACGAACGAATCCGCCGGCGTATCGTCCGCGCGCAATCTCGGCGCGCGGCATGCGAACGGCGACTGGCTCGTGTTCCTTGACGCCGATGACCGCCTGCGTCCCGGCGCGGTGGCGGCCCTGCTGGCAGCAGCGCGCCGTGCGCCTCGCGCCGTTCTCGTCTACGGCGACTACAACACGATCGACAGCGAGGGTCGGCAGATCGGCCGGCGCGAGCTCTTGAAAGGACGCCGCAAGCCGTCCGGCGACGTGCTGGTGCGGCTTGCCAGCGGCAACTTCATCGTCAATGGCGGCATCGCGCTCACGCGTGTGGAGGCCTTCCGCGCCGTCGGCGGCTTCGATGTCTCGCTCAGATATTGCGAGGACTGGCACTGCTGGTGCCGCCTTGCCGCGATCGGCGAGTTCGCGTTCGCGCCAAGGCTGCTGCTCGACTATCGCCTGCACACGGCCAACACCATGAACGCGGCACAGCGGACACCGCAGGATTTCTTCCCGGCGGTGGCGCGGATCTTCGACGACGGGCTGATCCTGGCGAGACTGCCCGAGGGCACTGCGGCGGGATTGCGCCAGGCCGCCGAGATTCATCTCGTCACTTATTCGGCGATGCAGGCGGTTCGCTTCGGCCGATATCGCCAGGCCTTCGGCTATCTCGGGATGGTCGGCCGACGCTCGCTCAAAGCGCTGCCGCGCGCCGCGGTCAGAGTCGCCCTCGCCCGCTTGGGCATCTAGTCCCCGTCAGCAAACTCAGGATACGATTTTCGAGGCTTCATAAGGCTTCGGTGCGAAGCCGAATGCTGCCAGCATGGAGCCCAACGCGACCATCACGGGATGCATCGCGACGACGGCCTTCGATGTCACGAGCAGGCGGGCCGCGCGCAGCAGCGACAGCGGCAGCCGCCCGAGCATCTGCGCAAACACCCGCACGCGCGCCAATACGCCCTGCGCGGCCTTGTACTGCACACGATAGTTGATCGCGCCGATGCGCAGACCGCGCTTTGCGATCCAGCCGAGACTGGTGCGGTTCTGCGGCACCGTCTCGGTAATGACGGCCTCGGCCGTCCAGTGGAAGATCATGCCGGCATCGCGGCAGCGCACGAAGAAGTCGCAATCGCCGCCGCCGAGGAAATTGAAGCGCAGGTCGAAGGCCGGGCTGCCGAGCCGGTCGAACGCCGTACGCGTGATCAGGCAGTTGCCGCAGCCGTAGATCAGCGGCACCGCGCCGGTGTAGTCGTAGGCGGGACAGAAGGCGGGGTGACGCGCAAGCCAGGGCTTGCTGTCGTCGTCGAACACCGGCAGCACCGGCCCACCGACCAATTCGGCGCCGGTCGCCTCCGCGGTGCGAACCATCAGTTCGAGCCAGTCGGGCGAGGCGATCTCGTCGTCATCGATCATCAGGAAGCGGGTCGCGGCGGGAAACAGCGCCTGCGCCGTCTCGAACGCGGCGTTGATCGCCTGGCAATTGCCCTGCCGTTTCTCGACGAGGCAAACGCCCTGGAGCCTGCCGTCGGCCAGATACTCCGCGGCGACCGGCGCGCTCTCGCGCCCTGCCGCGTCGTTCTCGACCATGACCACGGCGAAGGAGCGCGGGGTGCGCTGGCTCGCGAGCGAGTCCAGCGTCAGCCGCAGATGCTGCGGACGGCGGAAGCAGGGAATGCAGACGACGATACCGACCGACAGATCGATGACGCGCGAGCTCGTCACAATCTCGCGATCGGGATCGCGTACGGCATCCGAGATCCGGCTCGCGGACAGGTCTGTCGGGATCAATGTCATGGCGTCCTAAATGCCCGAGATATGTTGAAAAAGCCCTGCGTCGGGTCGCGCTGTCCCGCGACGGCACAGCGCAACGGGACAGACGCGTACCAAAGTGAACGGCCGGGTCGCGGCGCAAAGCGGCATCTCCTCGCGGCTCTCTCGGCAATGCCCGCTCTCTGTCATACGCTTAACCGCTTTCGCGTGTTTCCCCTGCAAATCCATACGCGCATGGTACTGCAATTCGCAGTCCATCGTCGGCCGACGGCGCGATGCGGACAATGCCGTAGTTAATGCCGGTGCGTATTAACCCGACCGTAAGCACCGCGACCGGTGAAGCGCCGCGGCATCAGATTTGCTCTTCGGATAGGCGAGATTTTTCCTGTAAATTTGAGTCGAACAAGCGCGGTCAGAAAATATGAACAAGCCAGCCACGATCGATTTCAAGACAGCCACGGCGATCAACGCCCCTGCAGCCACTGCACACACCCAGGCGCTGCTCGATCTCGTCCCCGGCGAAGCCCGTGACAGCCTTCTTGCCGTTCATGATCTGCTACGCCGCGAACTGCCGCAGGGCCGGCTCGCCATCTATGAAGCCGGCGGCGGCTCGTGCAGCTTTCTGCCGACGGAGTTGCTGAGCCGCAGCCACGTCACCGTCGTTGATATCGACGAGGATCAGGTCAAGAACAACAATTACGCGGACGAGGCCATCCTCGGCGACGTGCAGACCTACCGCTTCGCCGCCGAAAGCTTCGATCTCGTCATCTGCTATAATGTGATCGAGCATCTTCCCGACGTTGAGTCTGCCCTGTTGAATTTCCGCGACGCGCTCAAGCGCGGCGGGATGATCCTGATCGGCGCGCCCAATCCGCGCTCGCTGTCCGGCGTCGTCACCAAATACTCGCCGCACTGGTTCCACGTCTGGTTCTACCGGCACATCCGCGGCATCAAGAATGCCGGCCTGCCCGGCGAGCCGCCGTTCCCGACCTTCTTCCATCCGCTGGTGACGCTGCCCAAGCTCGAAGCATTCGCATCCGCCAACGGCCTTGAGATGATCTATCGCCGCGAGGTCGAGAGCCCGCGCTATCCCGAGATGCGCCGGGGCAAGCCGCTGTTCGCGGCCCTGGTCGATGCCGGCGCCGCCGTGCTGAACGCCGTGCTGCCGCGCGGGACCGACGTCCGCCGCGGCGACTATCACGTCATCCTGCGGAAAAGCTGAAGACCATGCACGCGAAGCTCATCGAGCGACAAGCGAAGCTTCGCGGCCGCGCTGCGCGCGGTAACGAACCGTTAATCTCTGGGGGACTTCAGCGTCACTGCGACGCGTCGAAGGCTGGCCTGCGCTTAAACGCTTTGTTTGCCATTTCGGTGAATAGTCCCTCAACGGGTATGGTTAATTTTCCCTGTTGCGTTGATTGGGCACCTATATCCCGGGTGCGTGGCGTAAAGCGAAGAGTAGCCCCTCAGCCCGCGGCAGTTGGAATGGAAGCTGGGGATCATGCTTGACTATAACCAGCCGATAGATCGGGCCAGACCGGAGGGCCCGCAGCAGAGGCTTGAAGCCGGCTTCAACGTGCTGCAGCTGGTCAATCTGCTTTGGCGCCGCAAGATCGCGATTGCGGCAGCCGCCCTGCTTGGCGCGGCGCTTGCCGTCACCGCCGGCAAGAGCCTGACGCCCCGCTACACCGCCACCGCCCAGCTCTATGTCGACCCGCGCGAGCTTCAACTCGTCGATCGCGAGCTCACGCCGCGCGCGCAGGACGTCTCCGGCATGTCCATGGTGGTGGAGAGCCAGGCGCGCCTGATCACCTCCAACAGCGTGCTGCTCCAGGTGATCCAGCAGGCCGGTCTCGACAAGGATCCCGAGTTCGGCGGCGGCGGCGACGCCAAAACGCTGATGTCGTCGCTGCTCGGCCTGATCGGCCTTCAGCCCCGCGCGCCCTCCGCCGCGGAGACGAAGGAGGTGCAGCTTGGGGCGCTCGAGGCGCTGAACCGGCACATCACCATCCGCAAGACCGAGAAGAGCTTCATCGTCGACATCGAGGTCTGGTCGACCGATCCGGCGAAGGCGGCGATGCTCGCCAACACGCTGACCACCGCCTACCTTGCGGAATCCCGCAACTCGCAGGCTTCGGCCGCACGGCGCGCCACCAGCGACCTGTCCGGCCGCCTCAAGGAGCTGCGCGAGCGGCTGCGCAACGCCGAGACTGCGCTTGCCACCTACAAGGCCCAGAACAATTTCGTCGGCACCCAGGACGCGCTGATCAGCGACCAGCAGCTCTCCAGCAGCAACCAGCGGCTTTCCGCGGCCCGCGCGGCAACGATGGACGCGCAGGCGCGGCTCGACCAGATCGAGGCGAGCCGGCGCACGGCAGCCGATGCAGGCGCGATCCCCGAGGCGCTGCAATCACCAACCATCGCGAATTTGCGCGCGCAATATGCCGACGCGCGCAAGAAATATGCGGAGCAGACCGGCGAGCTCGGCCCGCGCCATCCGGCGCTGCGCCAGACCGAGAAGCAGGTTGAGGATCTCAAGCGCACCATCAGCGAGGAGATCGATCGCTTCGCCCAGTCGGCCAAGAACGATCTGACGCGCGCCCGCGACTTTGAAGCCTCGCTCAACCGGGCGCTGGAAGCGCAGAAGCGGCAGAGCGTCCAGCTCAGCCAGGCCTCCGTGCGCCTGCGCGAGCTCGAGCGCGAGGCCGATGCCAGCCGCGATGTCTATCAGTCCTTCCTCAAGCGCTCGCGCGAGACCGAGGAGCAGGAGACGCTCAACACTTCGGCGGCCCGCGTCATCGGCGAGGCGACCGTGCCGCAGCGGCGCTCGTTCCCGCCGGGGATGAGCCTGTTCGCCATGATCGGCTTCGTCTTCGGTGCGCTCGCCGCTTCAAGCTGGTTCGTCGCGGCCGAGCTGCTGTTCGCCGGCGCGCCGACGCCGGCTCGCCGTGAACGTACGCCGGCGCCGCAAGCTCCCCGAGCTCCGGAGACGATTCGGGCTGCAGAGACTGCCCGGCCTCAACCGGCTTCGCGCGCCCCGGAAGTTGCGCAAGCCCCACCGGAACTTGCCGCGCCACCGCTGCAACCCGCGATGGTCGAAAGGCCCCTGATCGAAAAGCCGCTGATCGCGCGCCTCCAGGAAGCCGACGTCATCCACACGCTCGGCGCCATTCTCGCCACCGGCGGCGGCGTCGACCTGACGCGCCTGGGCTGGCCGACGCTGCGCCCCGGCTTCCCCCTGACGAGCCTGCTCAATGCCTGGCGCGACATGCGCGCAGCCCTGGCCCGGCGTGCCGGCGGCAAGGCGATGCCGGTGATTGCGCTGCTCGGTACCGGCGAGACCACCGGGCGCAGCGTGACCGCGCTGAATTTCGCGCTCGCCGCGGCGCGCGACGGCGCCCGCGTGCTGATGATCGATGCCGACCATCAAGCACATCCACTCTCGAACAAGGTCAATCGCGCCGGCAAGAGCGAGCCGAGCGCACGCGGCTGGCTCTCGATCGGCAGCAAGGCCGCGCGCGAGATCAAGACGGTCAACGGCATCTCGGTGCTGCCGGCTGCCGAAGGCGACGCCGGCAAGGCGACTGAGGCCATCCGCAAGGCGATTGCGCAGGCGCGCGCCGCCGGCGGCTACGACCTCGTGATCCTCGACGGCCCGGCGATGCCGCTCTCGGCCAGCAGCCGCAAGCTGCTCGACGACACCGACGCGCTGGTGGCGGTGCTGCCGACCAGCCTCGACATCAACGACAGCCTTGAAGAAATCCTGAACACGCTCGGCCGCGCCGAGCGCAAGCTCGTCGGCGTCGTGCTCGACGAACTCACTCCCGCAACCCAAGCGCGCCAGCGAGGCAGACAATATGCTTGAGCGCCGCATCAATCTGGACGGCCGGGCCGCAACCGCCGACGTGCCGCGGATCACCGTCGGAGGCCTTCGCATGGCCGCACTCGACCTTGAAGCGACCGCCGATTTCATGATCGAGGCCACCGATCCGCGTCACCGCATCGGCCGTCCGCTGCATCTGACCTCGGCCAATGGCGAGGTGCTGGCGCGCTGCTCGACCGAGCCAGAGACCGAACGCCTGTTCCGCGGCGCCGACCTCATCAACGCTGATGGCCAGCCCTTGGTGGCGGCCTCGAAGCTGCAATCCTGGTTTCCACTGCCCGAGCGCGTCGCAACCACCGACCTGTTCCACGTCGTCGCACGCAAGGCCGAAGCGGTCGGCCGCACCTTCTACATGCTTGGCGCCAGCGAGGACGAAAATGCCGCGGCGGTTGCGAACGTCCAGAAGATGTATCCGAACCTGAAGATCGTCGGGCACAGTCATGGCTATCTGCGCGGCGAGGCCCTGCGCGCGAAAGTCGAGGAGATCAACGCGCTCGCTCCCGACTACCTGTGGGTGGCGCTCGGCGTGCCCAACGAGCAGGCATTTGTCGAGGAATACACGCCGCTGATGACCAATGTTGGCGTTATCAAGACATCTGGCGGGCTGTTCAACTTTTTATCGGGCAGCCGATCCCGCGCGCCGCAATGGATGCAGAATATTGGCCTTGAATGGGCATGGCGCACCTGGCTGGAGCCGCGCCGCCTGCTCTGGCGCTATTTGACCACCAACCCTCGCGCGCTCTATCTTCTCTTCAGAAGCAAACGGCCCTTCAATCGCTGAGAGAAGAGTAGAATACGACATGACCGACCGACCGACTGTCCTCGTCACAGGAGGCGCGGGCTATATTGGCTCGCATGCCTGCCGCGCACTGACCGCCGCCGGCTATCAGCCCGTCGTTTATGACAATCTCTCGACAGGTCATCGCAGCTTCGTTTCCGGGCCCCTCGTGACGGGCGATCTGCTCGACGGCGCGGCGCTGGCGCGCGCCTTCGCCGAGCACAAGGTCGCGGCGGTGATGCATTTCGCGGCCGCCAGTCTCGTCGGCGAGTCCATGACCGACCCGCAGAAATATTACATCAACAACGTCCAGGGCACGCTGTCGCTACTCCAGGCGATGCGCAACGCCGGCTGCCATCGCATCGTGTTCTCCTCGACCGGTGCCGTCTACGGCAATGCCGATTCCAAGGAGCTGCCCGAAGACTTCCCCTGCGCGCCGATCAATCCCTATGGGGCGTCGAAATTGATGATCGAGCGCATGCTCGCCGATTATCGCGCGGCCTACGGCTTCGGCGCGTTCTGCCTGCGCTATTTCAATGCCAGCGGCGCCGATCCCTCAGGCGAAATCGGCGAGCTGCGCGACATCGAGACCCATCTGATCCCGCGCGCCATGATGGCGCTCCAGGGCCATGTCGAGTTCGCGGTGTTCGGCGACGACTACGACACGCCCGACGGCACCGCGATCCGCGACTACATCCATGTCACCGACCTTGCCGCCGCGCATGTCGCGGCGCTGAAGCTGCTGGAAACGGGACATGCCGGCGGCAGCTACAATCTCGGCACCGGCTCCGGCTTCTCGGTCCGTGAGATCCTCGACGCCATCAGGCAGGAGACCGGGCGCGAGGTGCCGCACACCGTCAAGCCGCGGCGCGCCGGCGATCCCACTTATCTGGTCGCCGACGCCTCGGCCGCGCGAAAAGTTCTTAATTTCGTGCCGCGTCATTCCGACCTCGCGACCGTGATCCGGACCGCCTGGGCCTGGCACCAGAAGGCGCATCCGCTCAGGGCGCGTTAAGCAACCGTAACATCCGTACCTTGCCTGCCGTGCCTCCAAGCGGCTAGAATGGGTATTCGCTGCCGCCGTTGGCGTATCGCCGACGGCCGCATTTCAGGCATGGCCGACGACGATGTCGGTATGCATGGCCCGGCCTATTTGGCGCGAGCCGATTTTTCCGAGCGTCAAGGCCACGATGACGGCCTGTCTTCAGGCGTGGATTCCGGGAGTATCGATTCAATGCATCAGGCTGCACGCCTGGAGTTCGAGCGCGTGATGGATGAGTTCGTCCGCTGGCATGTCGTGCCCGAGGACGAGCGCTCGCCTGCGCCTGCCTGGTGGTGGGGTCCTGCCATGGCGGTGGTCGACGACCAGGAGCCGATGAGCTGCACATGGTGCGCCGAACTCGGCTTGAACGAGGGCGGGAGCTTCGCCGACGGTGCGCGCACGATCCTCTCACTGTTCGTCGAGCAAACCTCGCTGACGGGACCGCAGGATTTTCCGAGCAAGGCCGAGAGCGCAGACCACGAGGTCCGCGAGCTGCACCCGCAGCCGTCAGACGACAGCGCGTTTCAACCGTGACATAGCGCCTTCGTCCGCGACCTGGTCCGGCTCAGGCTGAAGCGGCGGCGCGACCGGCAGAACCATCGGCCGCAGCAGCTCGGCCATCTGCTTTGCCGGCAACGGCTTCGAAATGAGGAAGCCCTGCATCTCGTCGCAGCCATGGCTGCGCAGGAACGCCTCCTGCTCGGCGTTCTCGACGCCTTCGGCGACGACGGTCATGCCGAGCGCCTTGCCCATGCTGATGATCGCCTGCGCGATCGCCTGGTCTTCCGAATCATGCGGCAGGTCGCGCACGAAGGAGCGATCGATCTTGATCGTGTCGATCGGGAAGTGCTTCATCAGCGACATCGACGAATAACCGGTGCCGAAATCGTCGATGGCAAGACGGATGCCGCGGCTCTGGATAGCGTCGAGCACCTTGAGCGCGCGCCCTACATTGCGCATCATCATGCTCTCGGTGACCTCGAGCTGGAGCAGCACCGGCGACATGCCGGAGGCCGCCAGCGCCTCGTCGACGTCCTGCAACAGGTGTTCGTCGGCGAACTGCCGCGGTGACAGGTTCACCGCCATCGACACCGGCAGCAGCCCGCGGCGCTGCCAGACCATCGCCTGCGCGCAGGCCTCCTTCACCACCCAGCGGCCGATCGGCACGATCAGTCCGGTCTCTTCCGCAAGCGGAATGAACTGTGCCGGCGAGACGTTGCCGAGATCGGGATGCGCCCAGCGCAGCAGCGCTTCCACGCCCGTGATCTGGCCGGTCTCCATGTCCACCTTGGGCTGGTAGTTCAGCGTGAATTGCTCGCGTTCCAGCGCGCGGCGCAGCGCGCTCTCGAGCGACAGCCGTTCGATCGACTGCGTCTTTACTTCCTTGGAGAAGAAGCGGTAGCCGTTCTTGCCGTCTTCCTTGGCGAGATACATCGCCATGTCGGCGTTCTTGGTCAGCGTCTGCGCATCGGAGCCGTTGGCCGGATACATCGCGATGCCGATCGAGGCCGTGGTATGGCACTCGTGCCCGGCCAGCTCCATCGGCTCGGCAAGGGCCGTCAGAAGCCCGGCAGCGATACGCTGGACATCGTCGATCTCGCCGCACTGGTCGAGGATCACCACGAACTC
The DNA here is from genome assembly GCF_058804065.1 of Bradyrhizobium sp. GW821-FHT13H05. Taxonomy (NCBI): domain Bacteria; kingdom Pseudomonadati; phylum Pseudomonadota; class Alphaproteobacteria; order Hyphomicrobiales; family Nitrobacteraceae; genus Bradyrhizobium; species Bradyrhizobium sp. GW821-FHT13H05. The sequence continues at coordinate 112,484 of NZ_JBXAPO010000008.1, forward strand.
GTCGCCGCCGAGACGCGCCACCGCGTCGCTCGCCCGCAGCGCACCGCGCAACCGCTTCGCCACTTCGAGCAGGAGCAGGTCGCCGGCCTCATGGCCCAGTGAATCGTTGATGACCTTGAAGCGGTCGAGATCGATGAACAACACCGCAAAGCGATGATCGTGGCGCTGCGCGGTGGCGATCGCCTCGCGCAGCAGCCCGTTGAAGGTCTCGCGGTTCGGCAGATCTGTCAGGCTGTCGTGCGAGGCGAGATACTCGATCCGCTCGTCAGCCTGGTTCTTCTCGTCGGCGCGATCGAAATTCTCCATCGCAAAGGAGACATTGTCAGCGAGACGCTGTAACAGCTCGACGAATTCGGAGGTGAAGGTCTCCTGATCGGTCGACATGTAGATCATGACGCCGACGGCCTTGTCGTGCGTAATCAGCGGGAACGCTGCGCCCGAGCGCGCGCCGTCGCCTTGCACGACGGCATGGAAGGCGCTCACCCGGCTGTCGTTGACATAATCATTGCTGATGCAGGGCTGACGGGTTCGGAACGCCGTGCCGCTCATGCCGCGGCCCTCGGGCCGGTCGGCGTCAACGGAAAGACGAACGTTCCTTGTGGTTTCTGCAGACGGCCCCGCGGTCGCAACGATCGCAAGCTGATCGCTGTCGGCGCGGGCAAGTGCAATGGTCGTCGAGGTGAACTTGCCGCCGGTGGACGCGGCTTGACATACCAGCTCGAACAGCTCGGTGCGCGACTTGGCCCGAACGATCGCCTCGTTGGTATCGCTCAGCGCCGCGAACATGCGCGTCAGGCGCTCCTTCTGCGCTTCGGTTCGCGCCCGCTCCTCGGCCCGGTCGAAATTGTCCAGCGCAAAGGAGACATTTTCCGCCAGCCGCCCCAGCAATTGGATCAGGTCAGGCGTGAACGTTCCTCCATCCGGCGAGAGGAACAGGAGGATACCGACGGCGTCGGTGCCGTTTTTCATCAGAGGGAAACAGCCGCCCGACTTCGTGCCATGATCCCGCGCGATATGGCGCCAGTGCGTCGCACGAACGTCGGTGAGGAGCTCGTTCGCCACGCAAGGCGCCTTGGTGCGGAATGCGGTGCCGGCGAGCCCCCGCCCTTCGGGTTCATCCGCGGACGTCGCGAAACGCCAATTCTTGGCGTGACTGCGACATTCGCCCTTGGTGACGACGATGTCGAGATAATGCCCCGCCGGATCGACCATGGCGATGGTGGCAGACGTGAAGGTGCCGCCGAGCACGGCTGCTTCACAGACCGCCTCGAACAATTCGGCGCGGGTCTTCACGCGCATGATTGCTTCGTTGGTCGCGCTCAGCGCCTCGAGCATGCCGCGCAGGCGATTGCGCTGCATCTCCGCCTTCGCCTTCTCGTCCGCGCGATCGAAATTCTCGAGCGCAAAGGCGACATTGGCCTGGAGGCGTTGCAGCAGCTCAACGAATTCGGGCGTGAATGTGCCGCGTTCCGGCGAATTGAAGAGGAATATCCCTTCAACGCGATCACCGTTGAACAGCGGCAGCGCCGCGGAGGATCCGATGCCGTTGCGGCGGGCATTGGCAACCCAAGGCGCGATCCGGTCGTCGGACAGCACATCGTTGCTGATGCAGGGTTGGCGCGTGCGGAAGGCGGTTCCCGTCAGCCCCCGCCCCTCGGCCACCTGGTCCGAGGTGGAGAACTTGAAAGCACGCACCGTATCCGCGTTCGGCCCGTAGCACGCGACAACCGGGAGCAGCTCCGTTTGGTGGTCGACGAGTGCGACGGTGACCGAGGTGAACTTGGCGCCTTTCGCCGTCGCTTCGCAGACGAGGTCGAACAGCTCGGCCCGCGAGCGCGCCCGCAAGATCGCCTCGTTGGTCGCGCTCAGCGCCGCATACATGCGCGCCAGACGCTCTTCCTCGGCAGCAATGTGCGCCTTCTCCGCCTCACGGTCGAAATTGTCGATGGCGAAGCAGACATTCTCGGCGATGCGCAGGGTCAGCGCGACGATCTCCTCGTCACTCGCCCAGGACGGGCTGAGGAAGGACAGGATGACGCCGATGCTTTGGCCATGCTGGATCAGCGGAGCCGCGATGCAGGCGGCAACGCCAGTATTGATATTGGCCTGCTCCCACGGCGTTCCCTTGGTGTGACGCGCGAGGTCGCGCTCGATATGGGGCTTCTGTGAGCGAAAGACCTGGCCGGAGATGCCGCGGCCATAGGGGTTCTCGGGATCGACGGAGTAATGGGTCCGGGCCACGATCTCCAAATTCTCGCCGGTGCCGGCGACAGGCTTCAACCAGTGCGAATCCTGCTCCTTCAGCAGGACGAAGGTCGCCAGCGACTTGCCGCCGTGCACGGACGCGTCACACACCAGTTGATACAATTCCTGCTCGGTCTTGGCGCGCAGGATGGCTTCGTTGGTTGCGCTGAGCGCGCCGAACATGCGGTTGAGCCGCCGCGTCGCTCGCTCGCTGGTCTGCCGCGCGGTCTCACGCGCGAAATTGTCCAGCGCATAGGAAATGTTGGCCGACATGCGCTCGAACAGCGACACCATCTGCTCGTTCAGCGAACCGGCCTCGCGGCGGGTCACGAACAGCACGCCGACGCTCTTGCCGTTGCAGAGCAGCGGCAGCGCCGCAGCCGCGCCGATACGGGCCCTGGCGGCCCCCTCGCGCCACGCCAGCGAGCGCTGATCATTCAGATAGTCGTTGCTGACGCACAGCTTCTGATCGCGAAATGCTTCGCCGCCGACGCCCGATCCTTCCGGCGTACCGGCATCCGTGGTGATCTCGATCGCGCGCAGCCGCGCGATGTCGTCGCCGCAGCCGGCGGCAAAACGGAGCCGCCGCCCGTCCGGTCCCACCAGGAACACGGCCACGGCCAAAAAGTCCCCGCTCGAAAACCCGGCGTCGCAGACCTTCTGGTACAGCTCGTCCGGCGATTTCGCGTAGAGGATCGCTTCGTTGATGGCGCTCAACGCCGCAAAGGTGCGCGCGAGTGTCGTCGGCACGATCTCAACTCCCGGGCATTTCTGCCTAATTCTCCCGGGTACGTTATGAACGGCCATCGCCTAAGTGGTCGTTATTGCGCGCCGCAAACCGTCGATCACAGTGAACGAGCTGCGAACGACCCACGCCAAACTGTCGAAAATACCGCTGCCCGGGACAAATCTTCGACCAAAGGCGCGTTCTCTTTACGAATTTGCAGCCCTGTATTGGTTTACGGGACGTTGATATCGGTCCTGCGCTTTGAGACGATGGCCCCCAACAACGCCCACCAAGGGCGAGACCGGGGGAAACGCCATGCCGATCGTCAGGGCCGACCGCCTCACGCGCATCAGCGCCGCGCTGCTTCGCGCCGCCGGAGCTTCCGAGGAAGAGGCCGATGCGGTCGCGACCGGCTGCGTCAACGCCAATCTCGCCGGCCACGATTCCCACGGTGTCATTGCGGTTCCCACCTATATCGACCGCATCAAGGCCGGGCACATCGTTCCCGGCGCGACATGGACCATCGTCCAGGAATCGCCGACCACGACCGTGATCGACGGCCATTGGGGCTTCGGCTTTCACGTCAATGCCAAGGCGATGGCGCTGACGATCGAGAAGGCGAAGACGGCCAACGTCGCCGCCTGCACCGTGTTCCGGCAGAGCCATGTCGGCCGCCTCGCCGCCTATCCGCTGATGGCGATGCGTGAAGGCATGATCGGGATCGCGACGGCGGACTCCGGACGCTCGCCGAAGCACGTGGCGCCATTTGGCGGCAAGGAGCCGCGGCTCGGCACCAATCCGATCTCGATCGCGGTGCCGTCCGATCTCGATACGCCGTTCTATCTGGACATGGCGACCTCGGCGGTCGCGGCCGGCAAGATCCAGCTCGCGGTCGCCCGCGGCGAGGAAATCCCGACGGGATGGATCATCGACGCCGAGGGACGCCACACCACCGATCCCACCCAATATCGCAAGGGCGGCGCGCTGCTGCCGCTCGGAGGCACCGAGGGCTACAAGGGCAGCGGCCTTGCCGCCATGGTCGAGGTGCTGTGCGGGCTGCTCACCGGCCTCGGCTTTGGCGTCGAGCCTACGGGGCGGCACAATGACGGCTGCTTCATGGCGGTGTTCAACGTCGCCGCCTTCCGCCCGCTGAAGGAATTCAAGCGCGAGGTCGCCGAATTCGCGCGCTATCTGAAATCGACCCCACCCTCCGAGGGCAGCACGGGCGTCTACTATCCCGGCGAGATCGAGGGCGTGCGCGAGCAGCAGCGCCTGCGCGACGGCATCGAGATCGAGGATGCCACCTGGGAGAAGCTGCGCGCGCTGGCGCACGACTACCGGCTCGACACAGTGCTCGATCTGGCCTGACGGACTCTTGGAGAACAGCATGACGCGGCAGATGGTACTGGTCGGCTTCCTTCAGGCACAGAACTGCACGAACTTGCCAAGCTCCTGGCGGCATCCGGACTCGCGCGACGATTCGATGTCGGCGGATTACTATCAGGAGATCGCAAGAATCCTCGAAGCCGGCAAATTCCACATGGCGTTCTTCGACGATCGCCTGGCGATGCCGGACCGCTACGGCAACGACCACGCCCACACCGTCGAATACGGCATCCGCTGCGTGAAGATGGATCCGCTGATCGTGCTGACCACGATGGGTCTCGTCACCGAGAAGCTCGGCCTTGGCGCGACCTGCTCGACCACCTATTACGAGCCCTTCGACGTCGCGCGGCGCTTTGCGACGCTCGATCTGATGTCGGGCGGGCGCGCGGGCTGGAACGTCGTCACCTCGCTCAATGACGGCGAGGCGCTCAACATGGGGCGCGACTCCCATCCCGAACACGATTCCCGCTACGACAAGGCCGACGAGTTCATGGAGGTCGTGCTCGGCCATTGGGACACCTGGGAGGACGGCGCCCTGATCATGGACAAGCAAAGTGGCCGCTTTGCCGATCCGGCCAGGGTGAAGCGGCTCGATCACAAGGGACCAGCCTTCAAGTCCCGCGGACCGTTCACCGTGCCGCGCTCGCAGCAGGGCCATCCTGTGATCATCCAGGCCGGCGCATCCGGCCGGGGCCAACGCTTTGCCGGCCGATGGGGCGAAGTGATCTTCACCGCCGCGCGCAACCTCGCCGCCGCCAGGGAGGGCTATGCAGCCGTGCGCAACGCGGCTGCGAAAGCGGGCCGCGATCCCGACCAGATGTTCCTCTGCAACCTGACGACGCCGGTCTGCGCGGCGACCAAGGCAGAAGCGGAGGACAAGATGGCGCTGATCAACAAGCTGCCGCTCGAGATCGACGCCCTGTCGCTGCTCGCCGAGGCGCTCAATTACGATTTTGCCTCCAAGGGTCTCGACGAGCCGCTGACCACGGACGAGCTGAAGAGCATGCAGGGTATTCTGGGCATCCGCGACGGCGTGCTGAAGAATTCGGGCAAGAGCAATCCGAGCGCGCGCGACTTCATCACCTTCTCCGGCCGCGGCCAGGTGCAGGATGCCATGGTCGGCGGCCCCAAGGAGATCGCGGACAAGTTGGAGGAGATGTTTGTCGAGCGCGGCTGCGACGGTTTTGTCATCGCCGCCACCTACGTGCCCGGCTCCTATGCCGATTTCGTGCAGCACGTCGTGCCCGAGCTGCAACGCCGCGGGCTGTTCCAGAAGGACTATCGCGGCAAGACGCTGCGGGAAAATCTCGGCTTGAGGCGGCCCGCCGCCGGTGCCTGGAAGGTACAGCCGCGGGATGCCGCGGAATAACAACGAGGACACCACATGCGCTGGCTGAAATTCACCGCCTCGGACAAGACCTCCTGGGGGATCGTTGAAGGCGACCAGGTCACCGCGGTCGACGGCGACCCTTTCGGCGAATGGCAACGGACCTCGCGGACGCATCCGCTTGGCGGCGTCAAGATCGAGCTGCCCCTGATCCCGCGCACGTTCTACTGCGTCGGCCTGAACTACCTCAAGCACCTGAAGGAAGCCGCCGACAAACGCGGCGAGGTGCCGGCCGTGCCTGACAGGCCCGAGATCGGCTATCGCGCGCAAAACGCGCTGATCGCACATGACGAGGACGTCGTGATCCCCTCCCTCGCGACGGACAAGATCCACTATGAAGGCGAGCTCGTCGTTGTCATCGGCAAGAAGGTAAAGCACCTCACCAAAGAGAACGCGATGGATTGCGTGTTCGGCTACACCATCGGCAACGACGTCAGCGAACGCAGCTGGCAAAAGGCCGATCGCAGCCTGTGGCGTTCGAAGAACGCCGACACCTTCAAGCCGATGGGCCCGTGGATCGAAACCGAGGCCGATCTTGCCAAGATGCAGACCATCGTCCGGGTCAACGGCACGGAGACCAACCGCTTCACCACCAACGACATGATCTTTGGTGTCGTGCCGTTCCTGGTCGAGCTGACCAAGTATTTCACGCTATGGCCGGGCGATGTGATCTGGATGGGCACCGACGGCGCATCGCCTGACATCAAGCACGGCGACGTCGTGGAGATCGATATCACTGGCGTGGGCACGTTGCGGAACAGGTTTGTGCGAGAGCAGCGGTGATCCTCATCCTGAGGAGCTTGCGAAGCAAGCGTCTCGAAGGATGAAGGCCCGACTGTGGCCTCGCCCTTCGAGACGGCCGCTACGCGGCTCCTCAGGGTGAGGAGATAGAGTTGCGCACGCCGCGAAGTCAAAGGTGCCGTATCTCAAAACGGCAGCGCCACGCTCGTCTTGATCTCCTTCAGCACCACGTTGCTGCGGACGTAGCGGATGCCGGGAATGCGGAACATGAATTCGTCGAGGAATCTGTTGTAGGCGGCCATGTCCTGCACGACGACGCGCAAATGGTAATCGGCATCGCCCGTTGTCGCAAAGCACTCCAGCACCTCGCGCCGCGTGGTCACCTGCGCGACGAACTCATCGACGAACTTCGCGTCATGCCGCTCCAGTGAGACGTGCAGGATGGCGGACATCGCAAAGCCCGCTTGCTCGCGCGCGACCAAGGCCGCATAGCCCTGGATGACGCCGCTCTCCTCCAGCGCACGCACCCGGCGCCAGCAGGCCGAGGTGGACATGCCGACCTCGTCGGCCAGCTGCTGATTGGTGGCGCGGCCGTCCTTCTGGAGATGGGTGAGAATCCGCGCGTCCTGCTCTTCAATCATGCAAGCCTCTCAATTCGACTAAATCTACCAGATTTGTCGGCATTTTGCAAAATTCTACCGAATATCAATTCCGTACAGGATAAATAGGTAAGACCTACCAGCGTCGCGGGCATAACCTTCCATCATTCGGCAGGATGCCGCGCGAGGTCCGCCATGGACGCCATTCCATCACTCGATGCCTACGAGCTCTCCGACCGCTATGACCGCGAAGAGGGCCGCGTCTTCCTCACGGGGACGCAGGCCATCGTCCGCATCGCGCTCGACCAGGCGAAGCGGGACCGTATGCGCGGCCTCAACACGGCCGGCTTCATCTCCGGCTATCGCGGCTCGCCGCTCGGCGGCGTCGATCTCGAGTTGTGGCGCATCCAGGAGCGGCTCAAGCAAGACCGCATCGAATTCCTCCCCGCGGTGAATGAGGATCTTGCTGCAACCGCTGTGCTCGGCTCGCAGCAGGTCGAGACGCAAGCCGACCGCGAGGTCGATGGCGTGTTCGGGCTCTGGTACGGCAAGGGCCCCGGCGTCGACCGCTCCGGCGACGCGCTCAAGCACGGCAACGCCTACGGCTCCTCGCCGCATGGCGGCGTGCTGGTGGTCGCCGGCGACGATCATGGCTGCGTGTCCTCCTCGATGCCGCACCAGTCCGACGTCGCCTTCATGAGCTGGTTCATGCCGACGCTGCATCCGGCCGATGTCGGCGAATATCTGGCGTTCGGCGAATATGGCTACGCGCTGAGCCGCTTCTCCGGCATGTGGGTCGGCTTCAAGGCGATCTCGGAGATCGTGGAATCAGGCGCTTCCGTCGCGCTGCGTCCGTCCCGCGTTTTCAACACGCCCGACTTCACGCCACCGCCCGGCGGCATGCATTATCGCTGGCCGGACCTGCCGGGCCCGCAGATCGAGGAGCGGCTAGAGGCAAAGAAGCACGCAGTCTACGCCTTCGCCAAGGCCAATCCGATCGACCGTCACATCTACGATATTCCCAGTGCCACCTACGGCATCGTCACAACGGGCAAGGCGCATCTCGATCTGATGGAGGCGCTGCGGCTGATGGGCCTCGATGAGGCCGCCTGCCGCCGCATCGGCATCGATGTCTACAAGGTCGGCATGGTCTGGCCGCTGGCGCTGCACGACGCCATGGATTTCGTGAAGGGCAAGCGCGAGATCCTTGTGGTCGAGGAGAAGCGCGGCATCATCGAGAGCCAGTTCAAGGAATATTTCTACGATTATCCCGGCAGCAAGCCCGAGCGCATGGTCGGCAAGCACGATGAAACCGGCGCCCGGCTGATCTCCTGGATCGGCGAATTGTCGCCGCGCGCGCTCGCTGGCGTGCTCGCACGCCGGCTCGATCCGATGTTTCCGGGTCTCAATCTCGCGGCGCGTGCAGGCGCACTGCTGCCGGAAGCCGAGCGCACGATCAATGTCCCGGGCGCGACGCGTACGCCCTATTTCTGTTCGGGATGCCCGCACAACACATCGACGAAAGTGCCTGAGGGATCGAAGGCACTGGCCGGCATCGGCTGCCACTTCATGGCGAGCTGGATGGACCGCGAAACGTCATCACTGATCCAGATGGGCGGCGAGGGCGTGAACTGGGCGGCATCGTCGCGATTCACCGGCAACAAGCACATCTTCCAGAACCTCGGCGAGGGCACCTATTATCATTCCGGATCGATGGCGATCCGGCAGGCGATCGCCGCCAAGGCCAACATCACCTACAAGATCCTGTTCAACGACGCCGTCGCCATGACCGGCGGCCAGCCGGTCGACGGCCCTGTCAGCGTGCATGCCATCGCACACAGCGTCCGCGCCGAGGGCGTGGAGCGCATCGCACTGGTGTCGGACGATCCTGCGCAGTTCTCGCCTGCGGATCTGCCGATCGGCGTCAGCATCCATCCGCGCGAGGAGATGGACGCCGTGCAGCGCGAGCTGCGCGACATTCCCGGCGTATCCGTCCTGATCTATCAGCAGACCTGCGCCACCGAGAAGCGGCGCCGGCGCAAGCGCGGGCAGATGGCCGACCCGAAGCGCTTTGCCTATATCAACGATCTCGTGTGCGAGGGCTGCGGCGATTGCTCGGTCAAATCCAACTGCCTCAGCGTCGAACCGAAGGAGACGCCGTTCGGCCGCAAGCGCCAGATCAACCTCTCGTCCTGCAACAAGGACTTTTCCTGCCTCAACGGCTTCTGCCCGAGCTTTGTCACAGTTGAAGGCGCCACGCGCCGGAAGAAGAGCGCAAGCCAGATCGACGCAGTCGGCCGCGCCGCCACGCTTCCCCTGCCCGCCCCCACATCGCTCGACCGGCCCTACGATTTGCTCGTGACCGGTGTCGGCGGTACCGGTGTGATCACGGTCGGCGCGCTGATCGGCATGGCCGGGCATCTTGAACGCCGCGGCGTTTCGGTGCTGGACTTTACCGGCTTTGCGCAAAAATTCGGGCCGGTGCTGAGCTACATCCGTCTCGCTGCGTCTCCCGAAGCGCTGCATCAGGTCCGCATCGACCAGGGCGCGGCCGATGCGCTGATCGGCTGCGACCTCGTCGTCAGCTCCGCGCCAAAGGCGTCCGGCACCTATCGCCGCGGCACGCGTGCCGCCGTCAACACCGCGGAGATGCCGACCGGCGACGTCGTCCGCTTCCGCGACGCCGATCTCGCCTCGCCCGCTCGCCTCCGCGCGATCGGCCGCGTCATCGGCAATGACAATCTCGACACCATCAACGCCAACGCGCTGGCCGAACGGCTGCTCGGCGATGCCGTCTATGCCAACATCATCATGCTGGGCTTCGCCTGGCAGTGCGGACTGGTGCCGATTTCGCTGCAAGCGCTGCTCCGCGCGATCGAGCTGAACGGCGTTGCGGTCGATCGCAACAAGCAGGCTTTTGCCTGGGGCCGGATCGCTGCTGCCGATCCGGATTTTCTGCCGCAAACGGACGAGGCGCCAAAAGCCGAGACACTCGACCAGCTTATCGCCCGCCGCGCCGATTTCCTCACCGCCTATCAGAACGAAGCCTATGCGGCACACTACCGTGCGATGATCGAGAAAGTCCGCGGCGCTGAGGCCCCGCTGAGCAGCGAGGCACTGACCGATGCGGTCGCACGCGCCCTGTTCAAGCTGATGGCCTACAAGGACGAGTACGAGGTGGCGCGCCTGCACATGCAGAGCGGTTTCCTCGACGAGCTCAAACGCGAGTTCGAGGACGGTTTCAGCATCCAGTATCATCTCGCCCCACCATTCCTGCCGTCGAAGCACGACGCGCGCGGCCGGCCGCGCAAGCGTGTCTTCGGGCAATGGATCCAGATGCCGCTCACGCTCCTGGCGCGGTTGAAGGGATTGCGTGGAACGCCGTTCGATCCGTTCGGTTACACCGGGGAACGGCGCGCGGAGCGGGAGCTGATCACTTGGTATGAAGGCCTGATCGAACGCATGCTCGGCCAGCTCGACGCAGCGTATCTGCCGGATCTCGTCGCGATCGCCAAAGCTCCGATGGAGATCCGTGGCTACGGACCGGTGAAGGACACCGCGATCGCCAAGGTGAAGGCCGAGGTCGAGCGGCACCTCACGAATTTGACGACACCGGTAACGCAAAAGATGCACGCCCACGGTTGACGCGGCACCAGTGAGGCCTCAGCCTCCGGACTTTGAGGAGCGCCCTGTTGGCGCCTCTGCAATCAGGTGACGCATCATGGATTTCGACCCGTTGACCCTGACCCAGGCTGCGGCCGACCTTCGCGCCGGCAAAGTGACGAGCATCGCACTCACGACGGAAGCGCTTGCCCGCGCCAAAGCCCATGCCGACCTCAATGCCTTCGTCACCCTGGACGAGGCCGGCGCCCTGAAAGCCGCAGCCGCATTCGACGCGACGGGCGACAAGACAAAACCGCTCGGCGGCGTGCCCATCGTGATCAAGGACAATATCGAGGTCGCGGGACTGCCCTGTAGCGCTGGCACGCCGGCGCTGAAGGACTACGTTCCAAAGGCCGACGCGCCGGTTGCCGCGAAACTGCGGGCCGCAGGCGCCGTCATCATCGGCAAGACCAGCATGCACGAGCTTGCCTTCGGCATCTCCGGCTACAACACCGCCTTCAAGACCGGCGCGGAGTTCGGCGTGCGCAATGCCTATGACCGCGCCCTGATCGCCGGCGGCTCCTCATCCGGCACGGGCGCCGCGCTCGGCGCGCGGATCGTCGCGGGCGGGCTCGGCACCGACACCGGGGGATCGGTCCGGGTGCCGGCTGCGCTGAACGGATGCGCCTCGCTGCGCCCGACCGTCGGCCGCTATCCGCAAGACGGCATCGCGCCGATCTCGCACACCCGCGACACCGCGGGGCCCATGGCCGCGACCATGGCCGATGTCGCTCTGCTCGACCATGTTATCGCGGGTGGCGACGAAGTCGTGCCGTCTGATTTGAAGCAGGTGCGCATCGGCATCGTGAAGACGATGCTGGCCAATCTTGATGCCGACACCGACGCCGCGTTCCAGGCAGCCGTCGCGAAAATGAAGGCGCTGGGCGTCACGATCGTCGAGATCGAGATGCCGCAACTGGCTGAAATCAACGGCCAGGTCAGCTTTCCCGTCGCGCTGTACGAGGCCTATGACGATCTGGTCGCATATCTCGCGCATACCGGCACCGGCCTCAGCATCGAGGCGCTGGCGCAGGACATCTCCAGCGCCGACGTCAAGGGCACCTATGATGGCCTGGTGATCCCGCGCAAACTGCCCGGCCCCGATGGCACGCTGGTCGACGCCAAGCCGATCTATGACGCCGCGATCAAGACTGCGCGCCCCGCGCTTCAGGCGCTGTATAGCAGGACTTTCGCCGACAACCGGCTCGATGCCATCGCCTTCCCGACCACGCCGTGTGTCGCCATTGCCTCCAATCCGGAGTCCAGCAGCCTCGAGAATTTCGGCCTGTTCATCCAAAACACCGATCCCGGCAGCAATGCCGGCATTCCCGGCATCCAGATTCCGATCGCGCTTGGCGCTACGAGCAAGCTTCCGGTCGGACTGGAGCTCGACGGCCCCGCGGGCAGCGATCGCCGCTTGCTCGCGATCGGCATGGCGCTGGAGACTGTGTTTGGTCGCTTGCCGCCGCCATCTCGCTAGAGGCAAGCAGATATCTATCTCCTCACCCTGAGGAGCTTGCGAAGCAAGCGTCTCGAAGGGCGAGGCCACGGGCCTTCATCCTTCGAGACGCGCGCAAGGGCGCGCTCCTCAGGATGAGGATCAGCGTCTCACGAATACGGATTGATCAGCTTCTGCTGTTCGGCGCTGTGCTCCACCAGCATGTCGATGAAGGTCCTCACCTTCGCCGACAGATGATGTTTGTGTGGATAGACCGCGTTCATCGACATTTCGACCGGCCGGTATTCCGGCAGAAGGCGCACCAGCCGGCCGGCATCGAGATCGTCGCCGACCAGAAAACCGGCGGCGAGGCTGATGCCTGCGCCCTGTAGCGCGGCCTCGCGCAGCGCTTCGCCGCTGTTAGTGATCAGGTTGCCGGACACGCGCACCGAGGCCGGCGTGCCCTTGCGATCGAAGAAGCGCCACTCGTCGAAGGGATAGTTGATGTGGCGCACGCAATTGTGCCCGGCGAGCTCTTCGAGCGTCTGTACGCGGCCATGCGCCTCGATATAGGCGTGCGAGCAGCACAGCACGTGCCGCCAGGTCGCAAGGCTCCGCACGATCAGGCTCGAATCCGGCGGCGCGATCATGCGCAGCGCGAGATCGAAACCTTCCTCGATCAGATCGACATTGGTCTCGCCCATACGCAGATCGACCTTGACCTCCGGATAGGTCGCAAGGAATTCCGCCATCACTGGCGCCACGAACGGCACCATATGGGTGGCGGTGTGGATGCGCAGCGTCCCGCGCGGCGTCGATTGCAGTTCGCCCGCGATGTCGTCGGCCTGTTCGATATCGGCGAGAATCTGGACACAGCGATCGTAATAGGCCTTGCCGATCTCGGTCAGGTTGACCTTGCGCGTGGTGCGCTGAAGCAGCCTCACCCCAAGCCGATCCTCCAGAGCCTGGACATGGTTGCTCACCATGGTGGTCGACATGTTGAGCTTGCGGGCTGCCGCGGAGAAGCCGCCGGTCTCGACCACCCGGCTGAACACTTCGAGGCTGGTCAATCGATCCATGGCTGCCTGATTATCCGCTGTTGATCGACAATCGCAAGGAAGTCGCACCGATTATCCATCAGATCATCTCCCGTGCGACTGGGCGCATGCGTTAACAGCAATCGCGCGACAGACGCGGCAATCGCTCTGGGGCAGTCCCGGACCTGATCCGGTAGACCCGATCCAAGCCGAGGCGATGCCTTCGACTATCCGCCCCTGATGGATAATCCTTCCCGAATTTTGCCGATTATCACTCAGCCCAGCAAGAACGATAGTCTCAGCCAGCCGATAGGAGACTGCCATGTCCGAGATGCCCCGAACCGAAAAATTCCAGCAAGCAACTGAAATCGCTCATGATTACCCCAAGGCGCCGGCGGCTGTCCCTGCCCGGAATCTGGTTCGGCGCGCGGCATTGGTGCTCGCGCTCCTCGCAGGCACGGCAACGATTGTTTATTACGGCCACGACTACTGGACCAGCGGCCGCTTTCTCGAGACCACCGACGACGCCTATGTGAAGGCAGACTCCACGATCATCGCCCCGAAGGTCTCGGGCTATATCGCCAAGGTGCTGGTCGGTGACAACGAGAAGGTCAGAGCGGGCCAGGCGCTGGCGAAGATCGACGACCGTGACTTCAAGGCGGCACTCGACCAGGCCCGCGCCGACGTCGCCGCCGGCGAAGCCTCGGTGCGCAACATCGACGCCCAGCTCGAGCTGCAACAGCCGGTCATCGAGCAGAGCACGGCCGACGTCGCTGCTGCCGATGCCAATCTGAAATTCGCGCAGGAAGAGCGCGCCCGCTATGACGACCTCATGAAGTCGGGTTCCGGCACGATTCAGCGCGCACAGCAGACCGACGCTGCGCTCCGCGCCAGCAACGCGCAATTGCAGCACGCAAAATCCGGCCTCATCGCCGCCCGGCGCAAGGTCGATGTGCTCACCACCCAGCGCGCCCAGGCTACAGCCCAGCTCGCACGCGCCCGTGCGGTCGCAGACCAGGCGCAGCTGAACCTGTCCTATACCGAGATCACCGCGCCGGTGGACGGCACGGTCGGCGCCCGCAGCTTGCGCGTCGGCCAGTACGTGCAGGCCGGTACGCAATTGATGGCGGTGGTGCCGCTCGACGCTGTCTATGTCGTTGCCAACTTCAAGGAGACGCAACTCACCCATGTTCGTCCGGGCCAGCCGGTCGAACTCCATGTCGACAGCTTCCACAGCCAGACCCTGCGCGGTCATGTCGACAGCCTGTCACCGGCGAGCGGACTCGAATTCGCGCTGCTGCCGCCTGACAACGCCACCGGCAATTTCACCAAGATCGTGCAGCGCGTCCCGGTGAAGATCGTGCTCGACGACCACAGCCTGACCGGCCTGTTGCGGCCCGGCATGTCGGCGGTGCCGACCGTCGACACCAAGCAGACCGTGCTGGCCGAACGCGAGACGGCCAAGCGCCTCGCCGACAACGCCTCCCGCCCGAACGGCGGCTGAAGCCGGGAAGGTTCGGCAGGATTATGAAGTCCTGCCGGATGATCCTTCCAGGACTTCCTCGATGATCTAAATCAACTGCCTAATGCATCCTGTCTCCATACCCGAGACGAGGCTTCCATGAGCACGCTCCAACCGACCGTCAACGCCGCTTCCGCCGCCAACGTCCCCGCTCCCGCAACGCCCGCCATCTCGGCCAAGACCTGGATCGCCGTGATCGGCGCCACGCTCGGCGCCTTCATGGCGGTGCTGAATATCCAGATCGTCAACGCCTCGCTCGCCGATGTCCAGGGCGCGATCGGCGCCGGCATCGACGACGGCGGCTGGATCTCGACCTCCTATCTGATCGCCGAGATCGTGGTGATCCCGCTGTCCGGCTGGCTTGCGCAAGTGTTCTCCGTCCGGATCTATCTTCTCACCAATGCGATCCTTTTCCTGGTTCTGTCGGCCGCCTGCGCGCTGGCGCAGGACCTGCCGCAGATGATCGTGCTGCGCGCCGTCCAGGGTTTTACCGGCGGCGTGCTGATCCCGATGGCCTTCACGCTGATCATCACGCTGCTGCCGCGCGCCAAGCAACCCGTCGGCCTTGCGCTGTTCGCGCTGTCGGCGACGTTTGCCCCGGCGATCGGCCCGACCATCGGCGGCTATCTCACCGAGAATTTCGGCTGGCAGTACATCTTCTACGTCAACCTCGTCCCCGGCGCGATCATGGTCGGCATGCTCTGGTACGCGCTCGACGCCAAGCCGATGAAGCTGGCGCTGCTGCGCGAAGGCGACTGGGCCGGCATCATCACCATGGCGATCGGCCTGTCTGCGCTCCAGACCGTGCTGGAGGAAGGCAACAAGGACGACTGGTTCGGCTCACCCTTCATCGTCAAGCTGTCGGTGATCGCGGCCGTGGCGCTGACCGCGTTCCTGATCATCGAGCTCACCGTGAAGAAGCCGCTGCTCAACCTGCGCCTGCTGGTCCGCCGCAATTTCGGCTTCGGCATGCTCGCGAACTTCCTGCTCGGCGTCGCGCTGTACGGCTCGGTGTTCATCCTGCCGCAATATCTGGCGCGCATCCAGGGTTACAATGCCGAGCAGATCGGCATGGTGCTGGCATGGACCGGCCTGCCGCAGCTCCTGCTGATCCCGCTGGTGCCGCGCCTGATGCAGAAATTCGACGCACGCATTATCATCGGCGTCGGCTTCGTGCTGTTCTCGGCTTCGAACTTCATGAACATCACCATGACCAACGACTACGCCGCCGACCAGCTGCTGTGGCCCAATGTCGTGCGCGCGATCGGCCAGGCGCTGGTGATGGCACCGCTGTCGGCTGTGGCGACCGCCGGCATCGAGGCGGAGAATGCAGGCTCGGCCTCCGGCCTCTTCAACATGATGCGCAATCTCGGCGGCGCCGTCGGCATCGCGCTGCTCCAGACCGTGCTGACCAAGCGCGAGCAGTATCACTCCAACGTGCTGATGCAGTCGGTCTCGGTGTTCGAGCAGGCGACCCGCAACCGGCTGGAACAGCTCACGCAATATTTCGTCAACCACGGCGTCCTCGACCGTGCGGACGCCGCGCATCGCGCCTATGTCGCGATCGGACATACCGTGCAGAAGCAGGCCTACATCTTCGCCTTCAGCGACACATTCTATCTGCTCGGCATGGCGCTGATCGTGGCGCTCGCCGCCGTCCTGTTCCTGAAGAAGCCCGGCCATGTCTCGGCCGGCGGAGCCCACTGAGATCACCCCAGCAAGCAAGGAGACCGACCATGAAACCCCGCATGAATTTCTACCAGGCCGCCCCCGACACGATGAAGGCGCTGATGGCGCTGGAAGAGCAGATCCAGTCGACGGGTCTGGAGAAATCGCTGATCGAGCTGGTCAAGATCCGGGCGTCGCAGATCAACGGCTGCGCCTTCTGCATCAACATGCACACCGAGGACGCCCGCAAGCGCGGCGAAACCGAACAGCGCATCTATCTGCTCAACGCCTGGCGCGAATCCCCGCTCTATACCGACCGCGAGCGCGCCGCTCTGGCCTGGACCGAGTCGGTGACGCTGATCTCCGACACGCATGCGCCGGACGACGTCTACGAACAGGTCCGCGCGCAATTCTCGGACGCCGAGACGGTGAACCTGACCATGCTGATCGGGGCCATCAATGCCTGGAACAGAATTGCGATCGCATTCCGCGCGGTGCATCCGGTGAAGGTGAAGGCGTCGGTGGCGTAGGCGGCAGCGCATGGAGGCCACGCTGCCTCAACACCTTCAACTGTCATGCCCCGGCTTGACCGAGGCATCCAGTACGCCGCGGCTTCTCGATTCAAGCATTCCTGTCACAGAGTACTGGATCGCCCGGTCAAGCCGGGCGATGACAGCGGAGTATTATCGCGGGCGATGACAGCGGTGGCTGTGGCTAAACCGCCGTCGCCTTGGCGAACTCCACATAGATCTCGCGGAGCCGCGTCGCCACCGGGCCGGGCTTGCCGTCGCCGATCGTCTTGCCATCGAGTGCGACCACCGGCTGCACGAACGACGACGCCGAGGTGATGAAGGCTTCCTTGGCGGCGAGCGCCTCGGCGACGGTGAAGGAGCGCTCCTCGACGCGGAGCTGGCGCTCTTCCGCGAGCGCGATCACGGCCTTGCGGGTACAGCCGGGCAAGATCGCGTTGGAATTCTGGCGGGTGACGATGACGTCGTCCTTGGTCAGGATGAACGCCGTGGACGAGCCGCCCTCGGTGACGTAGCCATCCTGCAGCATCCAGGCCTCGCCGGCACCGGCTTCCGCCGCGGCCTGCTTCGCCAGCACCTGGGCCAGCAGCGCCACGCTCTTGATGTCGCGGCGTTCCCAGCGAATGTCGGGCACGGTGATCACGTTGATGCCGGTCTTCGCCGCCGCCGAGCCGATGATGTCCTTTTCGGACGTGAACATCACCAGGCTCGACTTGACGTCACCCTTGGGGAACGGAAAGTCGCGGCCCTTGTCGGCGCCGCGCGTGACCTGGAGATAGACGAGGCCACTTGTGACCTTGTTGCGCGCGATCAGCTCCTTCTGGATCTCGGTGATGCGCGCGACCGTCTCCGGCAGTGCCAACTTGATCTCGCCGACCGACCGCTCCAGCCGCGCCAGATGCGAGGCGTTGT
This sequence comes from Bradyrhizobium sp. GW821-FHT13H05, assembly GCF_058804065.1. Classification (NCBI taxonomy): domain Bacteria; kingdom Pseudomonadati; phylum Pseudomonadota; class Alphaproteobacteria; order Hyphomicrobiales; family Nitrobacteraceae; genus Bradyrhizobium; species Bradyrhizobium sp. GW821-FHT13H05. The sequence goes on from NZ_JBXAPO010000008.1 coordinate 130,338, forward strand.
CGACCAGCTTGCCGTCCAGCACCGCCGAGACCTCGTAGATGCCGTCGGCGAACAGGAAGCCGCGGTCGAGCACCGAGATTTTGGCGTCCGAGAGCGGGACGAATGAGCCGTTGACGTAGGCGATCGAGTCCAAGGCAGGTCTCCTGGGGAGGGGAAGGGATTTGCCTGTTCGTATACGGGATTTGTTTGGGTCCCGAAACCCACAACCCCTCATTTTGGGGCGGCGCGCAGCGAATGGGCCCGGAATCTATAACCCCGGCTCGTGGCTATGGATTCCGGGCCCGCGCCAAGAGGCCGCGTCCCGGAATGACGGCGGTGGTTAATGCGACAGAATCTTCGACAAGAACTTCTGCGCGCGGTCGCTGCGCGGCTTGCCGAAGAAGTCCTCCTTGTCCGCGTCCTCGACGATCTCGCCGCGGTCCATGAAGATGACGCGGTTGGCGACCTTGCGGGCAAAGCCCATCTCGTGGGTCACGACCATCATGGTCATGCCCTCATGAGCGAGGTCGACCATGACGTCGAGCACTTCGCTCACCATTTCCGGGTCGAGCGCCGAGGTCGGCTCGTCGAACAGCATCACGATCGGATCCATCGCGAGCGCGCGTGCGATCGCAACGCGCTGCTGCTGGCCACCGGAGAGCTGCGCCGGGAATTTCTGCGCCTGCTCCTTCAGGCCGACGCGCTCCAGCAGTTGCTCAGCTTTCGCCACCGCCTTGTCGCGCGACCGATCGAGCACCTTCTGCTGCGCGAGACAAAGGTTATCGATGATCTTGAGATGCGGAAACAGCTCGAAGTGCTGGAACACCATGCCGACGCGCGAGCGCAGCTTCGGCAGATTGGTCTTGGGATCGTTGACCTTGGTGCCGTCGACGCTGATGTCGCCCTCCTGGAACGGCTCCAGCGCATTGACGCATTTGATCAGCGTCGACTTGCCCGAGCCCGAGGGGCCGCAGACCACGACGACCTCGCCCTTGGTGACACTGGTGGTGCAGTCGGTCAGCACCTGGAAGGTCGGGCTGTACCATTTGTTGACGTGGCTGATTTCGATCATGACCGACACGCTCTATCGAATGATGGCGATGCGCGCCTGGAGGCGACGCACGCCAAAGGACGCAACACAGGAAATGGTGAAGTAGACGACGGCGGCAAACAGATACATCTCGACCAGACGGCCGTCGCGCTGCGCCACCTTGCTGGCCGCGCCGAGGAAGTCCGGGATCGAGAGCACGTAGACCAGCGAGGTGTCCTGGAACAGCACGATGGTCTGCGTCAGCAGCACCGGCAGCATGTTGCGGAACGCCTGCGGCAGCACGACGTAGCGCATGGTCTGGGCGTAGGTCAGGCCGAGCGCATTGGCGGCGGCCGGCTGACCGCGCGAGATCGACTGGATGCCGGCACGCATGATCTCGGAGAAGTAGGCCGCCTCGAACATGATGAAGGTGATGAGCGAAGAGGCGAACGCGCCGACGCTGATCGGACGCGACGCGCCGGTTATCCATTGCCCGATATAGGGCACCAGGAAGTAGAACCAGAAGATGACCAGCACCAGCGGCAGCGAGCGCATGAAGTCGACATAGATGCCCGCGATGCGGCCGAGCACCTTGTAGCCGGACAGCCGCATTAGCGCGATCGCCGTGCCGAAGATCAGGCCGCCGAGGCCGGCGAGCGCCGTCAGGGTCAGCGTGAACGTCATGCCTTCGTAGAACAGATAGGGCAGCGCGCGGCGGATGACGTCGAAATCGAGATTGGAAAACATGGCGCTATTTCCCCGTGATGTAGCCGGGGATCGCGACGTAGCGCTCAAGGAAGCGCATCGAGGTCACGACAACGGCGTTGACGAGGAGATAGATCAGGGTCGCGGCGCTGAAGGCCTCGAACACCTGGAACGAGAATTCCTGCATCGAGCGCGCCTGCCCGGTCAGCTCGAGCAGGCCGATGGTGATGGCGACCGCCGTGTTCTTGATGGTGTTGAGGAACTCGGAGGTCAGCGGCGGCAGGATGATGCGGAACGCCATCGGCAGCAGCACGTAGCGGTAGCCTTGCATTGTCGTCAGGCCGAGCGCGGTTGCCGCCATCTTCTGCCCGCGCGGCAGCGAGCCGATGCCGGCCTGCAATTGCACGGCGACGCGCGCCGACATGAAGAATCCGACGCCGATCGCAGCCGTCCAGAACGGTGCGTTGGGCAGTTGCTTCAGCCAGGTGCCGGCGGCTTTCGGCAGCAATTCCGGCAGCACGAAGAACCACAGGAAGAGCTGCACCAGCAGCGGCATGTTGCGGAAGAACTCGACCCAGCAGAAGCCGAACCAGTACGCGCCCCTGGAGGGCAGCGTACGCATGACGCCGACGATCGAGCCGAAGACCAGCGCGATGATCCAGGCGAGCACCGCCGTCTTCAGGGTCAGCGCCAGTCCCGACAACAGCATGTCGAGATAGGTGCCGGTCCCCATCGGGTTCGGCTCGAAGAATATTCCCCAGTTCCAGTGGTAGTTCACGTGTCCCCCGCGCGAACGCGCCAATTAGATATGTCCCGGGCGCCTATGCAAATGTCCGGCCACTCTCCCTCCAGAATGGCCGGAATGTCTTCCCTCTCCCCGCGTGCGGGGAGAGGCGAATAACTCATCTTACTTATAGTCGTCCGGGTTCGGCGAGTCCGTGGGCTTGGCGAACTCGTTCTTCAGCTCGGCCGAGATCGGGCTGTTGAGGTTCAGGCCCTTCGGCGGGATCTTCTGGGTGAACCACTTCTCGTAGATCTTCTGGCCTTCGCCGGAGGTGTAGAGTGCCGCGGTCGCGGCATCGACCACCTTCTTGAACGGCGCGTCGTCCTTGCGCAGCATGATGCCGTAGGGCTCGGGCTTCGAGAACGCGTCCTTGGAGATGACGTAGTCGTCCGGCGACTTCGAACCGGCAACGAGGCTCGCGAGCAGAATGTCGTCCATCACGAAGGCGACCGCGCGGTCGGTCTCGACCATCAGGAAGGACTCGGCATGGTCCTTGGCCGGGATGATGTTGGCGCCGAGGCCCTTCGCGACGTTGGCCTCGGTGAGCTGCTTGATGTTGGTGGTGCCGGCGGTGGAGACCACCGTCTTGCCCTTGAGATCATCGATCGACTTCAGGCCGCTCGACTTCTTGAACACGTAACGGCTGGCGGTCAGGAAGTGGGTGTTGGTGAAGGCGACCTGCTTCTGGCGCTCGGCATTGTTGGTGGTCGAGCCGCATTCGAGGTCGATGGTGCCGTTGGCCATCAACGGGATACGGGTCGCCGAGGTCACCGGGTTAAGCTTGACCTCGAGCTTGTCGAGCTTGAGCTCCTTCTTCACGGCGTCGACGATCTTGTAGCAGATGTCCATCGCGAACCCGACGGGCTTCTGGTTGTCGTCGAGATAAGAGAACGGGATCGAGGAGTCGCGGAAGCCCAGCGTAATCGCGCCGGTGTCCTTGATGTTCTTCAGCGTGCCGGTCAGCTCCTCGGCCCCTGCCTGGCTGACGGCGAAGGTCGCGACGAGCGCGAGCCCGATGTGACGGAAATGTTTCACTTTTTTGGTCCCCTTTCAGGATGATGCGGCCCGGATGCAAGCACAGATTGGGCCGGATTAGAATGTGACTTTCGGCTGGATTGCGGCCCAGATGAATGGCTCAGCCGAGTGGCCTCGGCAATTCCCCGAGATCCCAGAACAGGCCGGCCATCACCGTCAAGGCCTCTTCGGTCAAAGGCAGCAGGATGTGCTCATTGGGCGCATGCTGGGAGCAGCCGGGATAGGAGTGCGGGACCCAGATCGTCGGCAAGCCCAGGATCTCCGAAAACACGTCGTTGGGCAGCGAGCCACCGAAATTCGGCAGCACTGCGGGCGGCTTGCCGGTGGTCGCTTGCACCGAATCCGCCGCCCATGTGATCCAGGGGCTGTCGAAATCGGTGCGCGAGGCGGCAAAGCTCTGCGCGGCCCGCACCTCGACCATCGGAAAACCCTTCTGGACCAAATGCGCGCGGACGGCGTCGACCAGGCCGTCGACCTTGGTGCCCACCACGAAACGCAGTTGCAGCACGGCATTGGCGTGGCCGGGAATGGCGTTCGCGGGCTTCTCGATATTGCCCGCCGACATGGCCAGCACTTCGAGCGTGTTCCAGGCGTAGAGCCGCTCGGCCGCCGACAGACCTTCCTCGCCCCAATTCTCCGCGAGCGCCGGCTCGTCCGCGGTCGGGACGACCTGCACATCGGCAAGATAGCTGCGGATCTGGTTGGTGAGCCGCGGCGGCTTCAAGGCATCGAGCTGGAGACGGCCGTGGCCGTCGACCAGTGTCGAGATCGCGTTGACCAGAATGGTCGCGGGATTGGCGAGCACGCCGCCCCAATTGCCGGAATGATGGCCACCATCGCGCAAATTCACATCCAGATGGATGCGGATGCCGCCGCGACAGCCGAGGAACAGTGTCGGGCGATCTGCTGACAGACGCGGCCCGTCGGACGCCATGAACAGATCGGCCTTCAGCGCGTCGCGATTGAGATCGCAGACCTTGCCGAGATCGGGCGAGCCGATCTCCTCGCCCATCTCAACGATGAATTTTGCATTGAAGCCGAGCTTGCCGCCACGGGCCTCGCGCACCGCGCGGAGTGCCGCCATGTTGATGCTGTGCTGGCCCTTGTTGTCGGCGGTGCCGCGGCCATAGAGGCGCGCGCCCGCAACCGTGGTGCGCCAGGGATCGCGGCCGTCGCGCCACTCGCCCTCCATGCCGTCGACGACATCGCCATGGCCGTAGACCAGCACGGTCGGCGCGGATGTGCTTTCGATATGCTCGGCGAACAGGAACGGCGCCTTGCCGCTGGGGGATTCGACGATGCGGCTGGTGAAATCGAGCGCGGCAAAAGCCGGCTGCATCTCCTGCTCCAGATAGGCGCGCAGCTCAGGTCCACGCGAGGGATTCTGGCTCTCGGTCTTGAAGGCGACGCGGCGGTCGAGTTCAGCGAGGAACGCACCGGATTTGAAGTCGTCCCGGGCGCGGGCGATGGCGTCGGCTCTGGTCATGATTTGCTTTTCGGACTTCGAGGAAGGACCCTACCCGAGACAGGGTGGCCTTCGAAAGTGGCGGGGACTTGGATAGTTCTTGTACTTCTCTTGTAGTTCTCTTGGGATTTCGTTCTTGCTCGCTTGAGATTGGCTTGCCAAGGGCAGCAGCACCGCTGATTTTGGCCTTGCCAAGCGCAAGTTATATGCAAGAACTTCGCCAAGTTGGGGCGCACGTCTATCATTCGAAGAGCGCTCAGTACAGAGCGCCGGGGGACCATCATGGCGAAACAGATCAGGCTCAACGCCTTTGCGATGAATTGTGTCGCACACCAATCACCGGGCCTGTGGACCCATCCGCGCGATCGCACCGCCGAGTATAACCGCCTGCCCTACTGGATCGACCTTGCCAGGACGCTCGAGCGCGGCCGTTTCGACGGGCTGTTCCTGGCTGACGTGCTCGGTGTCTACGACGTCTATGGCAACAGCCCCGACGCAGCCTTGCGCAGTGCAGCACAGACGCCGTCGAACGAGCCGTTGCTGCTGCTCTCGGCCATGGCCGCCGTGACCAAGAATCTGGGTTTCGGCGTCACCAGCAATCTCTCCTTCGAGCCGCCCTATCCGTTCGCGCGGCGGATGTCCACGCTCGATCACCTCACCGAGGGACGCATCGGCTGGAATGTCGTGACCGGCTATCTCGACAGCGCCGCGCGCGGCGCCGGCAAGGACAAGCAGACCGGGCATGACGACCGCTACGACATCGCCGACGAATATATGGAGGTCGTCTACAAGCTGTGGGAAGGCAGCTGGGAGGACGATGCCGTGCTGCGCGACCGCAAGCGCGGCATCTTCACCGATCCCACAAAGGTTCATCGCGTCAACCATGAGGGCGCGAACTATCGCATCAACAACACCATCCACCTCAGCGAGCCGTCACCGCAGCGCACGCCCGTGCTGTACCAGGCCGGCACCTCGCCGCGCGGCCGGCAGTTCGCGGCCAAGCATGCCGAATGCGTGTTCATGTCGGGACCGTCAGCCAAGATCATTGCGCCGCGCGTCTCCGCGATCCGGCAGGAAGCCGCCAAGTTCGGCCGCAACCCGGCCGAGATCCTGATGTTCAACATGATGACGATCATCCTCGGCAACACCGAAGCGGAAGCCGCGGCGAAATATGTCGACTACCGGTCGCATATCAGCGCCGAAGGCGCGCTGGCGCTGATGTCGGGATGGACCGGCATCGACTTCTCCGGCTACGAGCTCGACCAGCAGGTCCGTCACGTCCAGAACGATGCCGGCCGGAGCGCACTCGACAACGTCACCCGCGGCGACCCCGACCGCGTCTGGACCGTGCGGGACGTCATCGAGCATGTCGGCATCGGCGGCGCCGGCCCCGTCGTGGTCGGCACGCCCGAGAGCGTCGCTGACAAGATCGAGGATTGGTTCGAGAAGACCGACGTCGACGGCCTCAACGTCGCGTTCGCGATCTCGCCCGGCGATTTCGAGGATATCGCCGACATGCTGGTGCCGGAGCTGACGAAGCGCGGGCGGTACAAGCCGGAATACGCGCAGGGCACGCTGCGCGAGAAGCTGTTCGGCGACGGCCGTGCGCGGCTTGGCGCGCCGCATCCGGCGGCGGGGTATCGGGTGGGGAAGACGGGGTAGCGTTCGTTTCGGGTCCCGTCATCCTGAGGCGCGAGTGGCACGATGCGCAGCATCGTGCCGGGAGCCTCGAAGGATGAACGGCCCCGATGCAGCCGGGCCGTCGCCCTTCGAGGCCTCCGCTTCGCTCCGGCACCTCAGGGTGACGGTGAGAGTTTTAAGCCTGATGCAACCTCTCCGTCATTGCGAGCGAAGCGAAGCAATCCAGAATCCCTCCGCGGAAACAGTCTGGATTGCTTCGTCGCTACGCTCCTCGCAATGACGGCGGTGAACGTGCCTACACCTTCCCGTCCACCATCACCTCGATCAGCTTCGTCCCCGGCCGATTGAACGCGGACGCCAGCGCCGCCTTCAGCTCGCCGGGATCGCTGATCTTGAGCGCCTCGCAGCCGAGCGCCTTGGCGACGCCGGCGAAATCCACGGGTGGATCGACAAAGTCCATGCCGACATAATTGTCGTCACCGTGAAAGGCGAGCAAGCGCTGCTTGATGATGCGGTAGCCGCCATTGTTGGCGATGACGACGTTGAGCGGCAGCTTGTGATGCGCCGCCGTCCACAGCGACTGGATTGAATACATCGCGCTGCCGTCGCCGGAGAAACACACCACCGGCCGATCCGGATTGGCGATGCTGGCGCCGACCGAGGCCGGCAGGCCCCAGCCGATGCCGCCGGAGGCAAGGCCGTGATAGCCATAGCGGTCGCGGTGCGGACGCAGCGCCGTGATCTGGCGGCTGGAGGTGAGGCCCTCGTCAACGAGGATGGCGTTATCGGGCATCGCCTCGACCATTTGCAGCACCAGAAAATCCGGATCGATGGGGCTGCGGCCCGCGCTCTTGCCGATCTGTTCGACCAGCGCGGCGCGCCGCGCGATCCAGTTCTTCGGCGCAAGTTCGGCGAGACGCTGCTTGGCGCGGCTCGCCAATGCCGCACCGCCCATCTCCTTCAGCACCGGAATCAGCGCACGCAGCGTTTCCTTGACGTCCGCCTTCAGCGCGATCTCGGCGCCGTAATTCTTGGCGATCTCCCAATCGACGAGACCGACCTGCACGATGCCAAGGCCATCAGGCAGCGCGTCGACCTCGCTATAGACCGACATCCGCAAGGGATCGCCGCCGAGCGCGACCAGGAGATCGTAGGGCGCGAGCGTATCGCGCGCGACCTTCTGCACGCGCGCCAGCGTGCCGACGAAGCTCGGGCTCTCCGAGAGGAAGTGCGAGCCATAGGGCGTCGAGGATTGATAGGCGGCGGCGCCCAAAAGCCCGGCGAGTTCGGCGGCCTCCTTCAGCGCATCGCTCTTCACCACCTCGTCCATGGTGACGATGACGGGACGCTCGGCCTTGAGCAGCCGCGCGGCAAAGGCCTTCAGCGCCTCATCCGACGGCTTTACGCGCGCGTCGATGCGGGTGGAGCGGCCGAGATCGATCCCGGCTTCGCTGTTGAGGATGTCGCCGGGCAGCGAGATGAACACCGGCCCGGTCGGTGGCGTCATCGCCACCTTGGCGGCGCGGCGCACGATGCGCGGCAGATCCTCCAGCCGCGTCACCTCGACCGCCCATTTCACCAGCGGCTCGGCCATGCGCACCAGCGGGCCGTACAGCACCGGCTCCATCAGGCCATGGCCCTGCTCTTGCTGGCCTGCGGTCAAGATCATCGGCGTTCCCGTGAACTGCGCGTTGTAGAGCGAGCCCATCGCGTTGCCGAGGCCCGGCGCGACATGGACGTTGCAGGCGACGAGCTTGCCGGAGGCGCGGCTGTAGCCGTCGGCGATCGCCACCACCAGGCTCTCCTGCATCGCCATCACATAGGTGAGGTCGGGATGGTCCTTCAGCGCATGCATGATCGGCAATTCGGTGGTGCCGGGATTGCCGAACAGATGCGTGATGCCCTCGTCCTTGAGCAGCGCGAGAAAGGCGGAGCGGCCGGTGATCTTGTTCTTCATGTTTCCTCCAGGAGCGGGCGTTGCCGCAAGGACTGAAAGCATGATGGCCGAAGTTGCGGGAGGCGCGCAAGGAAGCGCGGTCATGGCTGCGTTGCGTGGAAGCTCTCGTGTCCCGGACGCGGCGCAGCGCGCAGCGGTGCGACGCAGAGCCGGGACCCAGATTCGCACCGAGCTCGCTGACGCATGGGTCCCGGCTCTGCGCAGCAGCGTTTCACGCTGCAGCGCGTCCGGGACACGAGAGCGGAGCGAACAGCAAGGGCTACATCTCCTCCCGTCCGAGCTCAAACGGATTCTCTCCGCTCGCCCGCTTCTTCTTTTTCGAGCGCTGCCAGACCACGCCGGGAAAGCCCTTCAGCGGCACCAGCGGCTCGCCGGTATAGGCCCATTCCTGCAGCTCCTCGATCGCGATGTGATAGAGCGGCTGGCGGCCGGTGCGTTCCTTGAACAGCGCTCGGGGGATATTGACCATGTGCGGCCCGCGCGGGCGCTCATAGGCGATCGGCGTGCCGCAATGCGAGCAGAAGCTGCGCGTGGTCCTGGTGGCCTTGTCCTCATAGCGGGTGAGTGCGGTCTTGCCCGAGACGATGCGAAAGCGCTTCTTCCAGCTGCCGACATAGGTCGCATAGGCCGCCCCATGGGCGCGGCGACTGGCCGCGGAATGATCGTGCCAGGCCCAGCGCGCGGGGACGTCGATCTCGAAGGTGACCTTGCCGCACAGGCACTGGCCGGTGGCAATTCCTGCGGCAGCTGCGGCTTTGGCCATGGGCGTTTCTCTCTCCGTCGTCATTGCGAGCGCAGCGAAGCAATCCAGACTACCTCGACGGAAAGATTCTGGATTGCTTCGCTGCGCTCGCAATGACGGAGTTTGTGGGTTCGTCGGAGCTACGACATCGGTTATGCCGGCGTCAGCTCATCATACGCCGGATAATCCGTATACCCCTTCTCCTCGCCGCCATAGAACGTCGCGCGGTTGTACGGCGTGATCGGATAATCGTGCTCGAGGCGCCGCGGCAGATCGGGGTTGGAGATGAAGATGCGGCCGAAGGCGATGATGTCGGCATGGCCGTCGGCGATCGCGGCATTCGCGGTCTCGCCAACAAAACCACCAGCGGTCATCAGCACGCCGTTGTAGTGCGGACGGAACAGCACCATCGCCGAGGGCACGTTCTGCCAATTGACGTCGGCGCGGCCTGCGCCGCTGGAGCGCGGCTCGATGAAGTGCAGATAGGCAAGGCCGAGCTTGTCGAGTGCCTTCACCACATGCGTATACAGCGGCATCGGATCAGGCTCGCCGGAATCATTCGCGATGCCGTGGGGCGACAGCCGCACCGCGACGCGGTTGGCGCCCCAAACGTCGATCGCGGCCTGCGTCACTTCGAGCAGCAGCCGCGCGCGGTTCTCGATCGACCCGCCATATTGATCGGTGCGATGGTTGCTGCGCGATTGCAGGAATTGCTCGAGCAGATAACCATTGGCGCCGTGGATCTCGACGCCGTCGAAGCCGGCGGCAAGCGCGTTCTTGGCGCCCTGCCTGAAGGCCTCGACGATGCCCTTGACCTCGTCGGTCTCCAGCGCGCGCGGCGTCTCGTAATCGGCAATCTTGCCGTCGGCCGTCATCGCCTTCATGCCTTCAGCCTTGATCGCAATCGCCGAGGCCGAGACCGGCAGCTCACCGCCGTGGAAGGAGGAATGCGAGACGCGCCCGACATGCCAGAGCTGGAGGAAGATGATGCCGCCCTTGGCGTGCACGGCATCCGTTACCTTGCGCCAGCCGGCGATCTGCGCCTCCGAATAGATGCCGGGCGTCGCCGGATTGCCGCGGCCGTGCGAGAGCACCGGCGAGGCTTCGGCGATCAGCAGGCCGCCCTTTGTTGCGCGCTGGCCGTAATATTCGGCGTTGAGCGGCCGCGGCGAAAAGCTCTCGCGCTCGGCGCGCATGCGCGTCAGCGGCGCCATCGCGACACGATGCGCGAGCTTGTAAGGGCCGACCTGCAACGGTTTGAACAACGCCTCGAATTTCATGCTGACACCGACTGGCTATGGAAGGATGCGGATCATATAGCGAGGGGCGGTCACCGGAAAAGGTGCCGCCCCTCCAAAAGCAGATATTCCCTCCCGCGGAACGCGGGGGAGAGAACAGGCCTTACGCCGTCTTGATCCAGACGGCCTTCACGTTGAGATATTCCTCGACATGCTGCTTGCCGGACTCGCGGCCATAGCCGCTCATCTTGTAGCCGCCGAACGGCACGGCCGGGTCCATTGCCTGGTAGCAATTCACCCATACCGAGCCGGCGCGCAGGCTCTTCGCCACCGCATGGGCCTTGCTGACGTCGCGCGTCCACAAGCCCGAGCCGAGGCCGAACGTGGTGTTGTTGGCGCGCTTGACCAGCTCGTCCATGTCCTTGAATGCGATCGCGGAGATGACGGGACCAAAGATCTCCTCCTGCGCGATGCGCATGCTGTCCTGGACGCCCGCGAACACCGTCGGCGAGACGAAGAAGCCCTTTGACAGCGCACCCTCGGTGACGCGGCCGCCACCGGCGAGCGCCCGCGCGCCCTCCTTCTGGCCGATGTCGAGATAGCCGGTGACACGCTCGAGCTGCTGCTCGGACACCAGCGGGCCGATCTGCACGTTGGGATCGAGGCCGTTGCCGACTTGCAGCTTCTTGCCGAACTCGGCAACGCGGCCGACGAATTCTTCGTAGATCGACTGCTCGACGAACAGTCGGGTGCCGGCGCTGCAGATCTGGCCCAAATTGGCGAACACTGCCATCGCGGCGCCGGGAACTGCGGCATCGAGATCCGCATCCGCAAACACGATGTCCGGCGACTTGCCGCCGAGCTCGAGCGAGACGCGTTTGAGGTTGCCGGCCGAGGCGCGAATGATCGACTGTCCCGTGACATGCGAGCCGGTGAAGGCGACCTTGTCGACGTCATGGTGCGAGGCAAGCGCAGCACCCGCGGTCTCGCCATAGCCGGGCACGACGTTGACGACGCCGGGCGGGATGCCGGCTTCCATCGCGAGCTCCGCGATACGCAGCGAGGTCAGCGGCGCCTCTTCGGCGGGCTTAAGCACCACGGTGCAGCCGGTCGCGATCGCCGGGCCGATCTTCCAGATCGTCGCGGTGAGCGGGCCGTTCCACGGAATGATGGCGCCGACGACGCCGATCGGCTCCTTCAGTGTGTAGGAGAAGATCTCGCCGGGGAGCGAGTTCTCGATGGTCTCGCCGTGGATCGCGGTGGTTTGACCGGCATAGTAGCGCAGCATGCCGACGGCACGGAGGCGATAGGCGCGGGTGCGGCTGAGCGGCGCGCCCATGTCGAGCGTGTCGAGCTGCGACAATTCGTCGAAATTCTTCTCGACGAGGTCGGCAAGCTTCAAGAGCAGGTTCTGCCGCTCGAACGGCTTGACCTTGCTCCACGGACCTTCGAAGGCCCGGCGAGCGGCGGCAACCGCACGGTCGATATCTTCTTTGTCGCCCTCGGCGACGGTTGCGAGCAACTCGCCCGTGGCGGGATTGCGGCTCTCGAAGCGCTTGCCGGAGACGGCATCGACCCACTTCCCGTCGATCAACATCTGCTTGTAGGACCCGTTTGCGAACGGGTGGCGCGTGATCGGAATAGCCTGCGACACAGCCATGGCTGCACTCCCTGTCAGGTCATTGATTGGGTTCGATCTCGGTGGGACCGTTAGGTCGAGCAGAATACAGCGGTGGCGGAGAGGCGTAAAGGCGGCGTGGAACGAAGACCTCCCATGCCGACTTGTGCAGGGTCGCGCCAGCGCCATGTTATAGCTCGACCAAGCCCTCTGCCCGGAGACGAACCATGCCGCACCCCGCCATCGTCAAAAACAATGTTGCCGTGATCACGGGTGGCGCGTCCGGCATCGGATTTGCCGCCGCCGCAGCCTTCGCGCGCGCCGGCATGAAGGTGTGCATCGCCGATGTCGATGAGGCGCGACTGGCGGAGGCCGCCACAAAACTGTCATCCATCGCTCCGGCCACACATGTGATGACCTTCGCCGTCGATGTCGGCCGGGCTGAGAGCGTCAAGGAACTGGAACGCGCGGTGGGCGCGCATTTCGGCGGCACAGACCTGCTCATGAACAATGCCGGCATCCAGCCCGGCAGCACGCTGTTCGGCGAGCCCGACAACTGGCAGCGCATCATCGCCGTCAACATGTGGGGCATCATCAACGGCTCGCGCATCTTCGCGCCCGACATGATCGCGCGCGGCAAATGCGGCCTCATCATCAACACCGGGTCGAAGCAGGGTATCACCACGCCGCCGGGCGATCCCGCCTACAATGTCTCCAAGGCCGGCGTGAAGGCTTTCACCGAGGCGCTCCAGCATGAGTTGCGCAATACGAAAGACTGTCACATCACCGCGCATCTGCTCATTCCCGGCTTCGTGTTCACCGGGCTGACCGCAAAGGGACGCACCGAGAAGCCGGCCGGCGCCTGGACAGCGGAGCAGACCGTGGACTTCATGCTCGCGCGGCTGGAGGCCGGCGACTTCTACATCCTGTGCCCGGATAACGACGTGCCGCGCACGCTCGACGAGAAACGCATGCTGTGGGCCGTCGGCGACATCGTCGGGAACCGCCCGCCGCTGTCGCGCTGGCATCCGGATTATGCCGATGCATTCGCGAGGTTCGTGAAGGGGAGTTAGGCAAGCACCGCTCTCTCACTCCCTCGCCCCGTTCTTACGGGGAGAGGGTGGGGTGAGGGGCTGCCTCCGCAAACTTGGTCTGAATTATTGAGGGGATTTCGTAGCACGCGACCGCGGAGTCGGTGAGACTTTTGTTGCGGCGACTCAGTGCCCTGCCCCTCACCCGGATCGCGCCGGACGATGCTTCGCATCGCCCGGGGGCGATCCGACCTCTCCCCGCAGAAGGGCGGGGAGAGGTGAGGAAGCTCACAGCGTCTCTTGCTGGTGCCCGCAATTCTTGCAGGCGAATTTGACGCGGGTCTGGCCCTTTTCCGCCTGGACCCGATTCGGCGCGCCGCACTTGCCGCAGACGGCCTCGATGCGGGTTGCGCCCTGCTTGACGACGATGGTCTTCTTTTCCATCGATTCGCGGATCAGGCGCTCGGCCTCCTCACGCAGGGATTGTTTCGACAAAGCTCATCTCCGCCTCTGGAAAGCGCGAGAGCCATATCGCACCTGCGTTCGAATCTCAATCGGCAATGCCGGTTCAGACCTCGACAATCACATAACTGTCCTCGACATGCACCGGAAACGTCTCGGCAACATACGGGCCCTTCTGCAGTTCCTCGCCGCGCTCCACCGCGACCGGATATGACCTGATCTTGACGCGTTTCGGGTCGAACCAGGACTGGCCATTGCGCATGTCGAATTCCCAGCCGTGCCAGGGACAGCGCAGCATCTCGCCGACGCGCGACCTCTCATAGACGCCCGGTTCGGGCGAGGTCAGCCGCGCCACGCAGGCGGCTTTCTCCAGTGGCGCGCCCTCATGCGGGCAGCGGTTCAACAGCGCGAAGAACTCGCCGTTGACGTGGAACACGACGATATCGCGGCCGGCGATATCGACGACCTTGTTGCCGCCGGGCGGGATCTCCGAGGTGGACGCGACGATGTGACGGGCCATGTGAATCAGAACTTGTAGACCGCGCGGGCATTGGTGCTGAAGATCTTCTTCCGCTCGGCCTCGGTGAGCGGGGTCTTGAAGGCGAAGCGCGGATCGTCAAAATCCCAATGCGGATAGTCCGACGAGAACAACAGCCGGTCGATGCCGACCCATTCGATCAGCGACCGCAGATGCCGCGCCTCGTCCGGCTCGTCGATCGGCTGCGTCGTGAACCAGAAGTTTTCGCGGACATATTCGGATGGCTTGCGCTTCAGATGCGGCACCTCGCTGCGGAACCGCTCGAAATGCTGGTCCATGCGCCACACCGCCGACGGAATCCAGCCGAAGCCGCCCTCGATGAAGACGAACTTCTGTTTCGGAAACCGCTCCGGCACGCCCTCGATGACGAGGCTCGCAAGCTGCGCCGCGATGGTGTGCGCATTGGACTGATGCTCCTCGACATAATAAGATGGCCAGCCGCCGCCGGTCGGCGCGTGGCCACCATAGCCGCCGACATGGATACCGAGCGGCAGATCCAGCTCCTGCGCGCGTTCGTAGATCGGCCAGTAGCGGCGTCGGCCGAGCGGCTCGTTGGCGCGCGGCGAGACGTTGATCTGGATGTACTCGCCGATTTTGGCGCAGCGCTCGATCTCGGCGATGGCAAGATCCACGCCGTCCTGTCCGACCAGGATCGAGGCCTTGAGGCGGGGATCGCGGTGCGACCAGAATGCCAGCTGCCAGTCGTTGATGGCCCGCTGGATCGCCGCACCGAATTCCAGATTCTGCTGCGAGAAGATGAAGAGATCGAGCACCTGCAAAATGCCGAACTCGACGTCGAGGGGATCGAGATGCTGCTTCTGCATGAAGGCCAGATCGGAACCCGGCGGCCCGCCTGTCGGCGGCCAGGCGTCGCGCCGCGCGATCAGCGGCGAGGAGCGCGGATAGGGCGTGGTGAAGAGATAGGGCGTGCGCAGATGGCTGCCATATTCCTTCAGATGCTGCTGCCAGCGTTTCGGCAGGAATTCGTTGAGATCGTCAGTCGAGCGCAGGCTCGGATGCACATCGCAATCAACGATGCGCAGCCGGCTCGCGGCAGGCTTCTCGTCGTCGCGCAGCGGGCGGTCGATGACGTCGCTCATGCGATCCTCCAATGACTAGTTGATCGACAACCGCGGAAACGTCTCCAGTGGGGTTGTCGACGCACATCTTCGCGATCAAGCTCTTCGGCAGGTTCGGCGGGATCGGATCGTCGCCGTCGAATTGCCAGTGCGGATAGTCGGACGCGAACAGGAACATCTTTTCCGAGCCGATCTGGTCGATGATCTCTTCGACGCTTCTCGCGTCCCCCGGGGCGTCGAACGGCTGCATGGTAACGCGAAAATTGTCGCGGATGATCGCGGCCGGCTCACGCTCGACCCATGGCACCTCGACGCGCACGCCGCGCCAGGTCTTGTTGGCGCGCCACATGAAGGCCGGCAGCCAGCTCACACCCGACTCCATCAGCACGACCTTGAGATCAGGAAATTTGCCGAACACACCCTCATAAATCAGGCTCAGAATCTGCGCCTGAAACGCCTGCGCCTCGACGAAATAATATTCATAGCGATGCGAGGGCCAGCCGGCCGAGCTCGGCGCCTGCCGATATTGCGTGCCGGCGTGGATCGCGAGCGGCAGCTGGTATTTTTCAGCGAGCCGGTAGACCGGCCAGAAATGCCGCCTCCCCAGCAGCGTCTCGCCTTGCGCCAGCACCAGGATGGAGACGAAACGATTGTCGCCGGCGCGGCGCTCGATCTCTTCGATCGCGAGATCAGGGTCCTGCATCGGCACCACGATTGACGCGCGCAGGCGCGAATCGCGCGAGAGCCATTCGGCGGCGATCCAGTCGTTGATGGCCTTGCAGAAATCGGCGGCCATATAGGCATCGAACACGGCCTGCGCGCCATAGAGCACGTTGAGGATGGCGTGACTGGCGCCCAGTTGATCGAACGCGCCCTTCTGAACCATCGCGAGATCGGAGCCGGGCTTGGCGCCATTGGCCGGCCGCCAATCGGCGCGGCCGGTGAGCGGCATGCTCGGCGGATAGCTCGTGAGGTCGAGCCCGTCGATGGCGCGGCTCATCACCTGCTCTTTCCAGTGATCGTTGAGATAGGGAAGCAGCGTCGTGCGGGTGCCACCAACCGCCGGATGGATGTCGCAGTCGATCCGCGTCACCGCCATGGAGCTTCCTCGCGCAATCTTATTGGCGGCGTTCTTGTGCGCCGCTTGTGCAGAGTGCTCCGGTCGTCGCCGCTGCGCAAGGGAGCGCGCCCGCGCGATCCGTCATGGCTCGGTTGCATTTCGCAGGCGCGATATAAATCTCTGTGATCATCGCGCGCCGACGGCACGGCGGGGGCGGCGGATGCTTCGGCATCCATCGCCCCCATATTGCAGATGGCTTCACACGTCCATGCGCGCTGGCCTCAAGCCGCCTTGGAGACTTCCATCAGCAGGCGCTCGGCCTTGGCATCCTCGATGCGATTGACCAGTCGGCTGCTCTCGTGATTGTCGCGGACCGTCTTGGTCAGGGTGATACAGGTCTGGATCAGCATCACGATGCCCATGGTGAGATAGCCCTTCATCCAGAGGTCGATCGGCAGGAAGAAAATGCCGATAGCGACGAGGAAGGCTGAGGCTGCGAAGGACGCATAAGTGAAGGTCACCCAGGCACTGCTGTGGGGCTGGCCGTTCTGGTTCATGATGGTCTCCTGTTGGTTCTGACGATGATGAGATTTGAGATCAGGCAGTCGGCGTGCGCGTGGACTTCAATCGCGCCAGCACGTCGTCCGCGGTCGTCTTGAGCCGGGGACCGAAGCCCTGCTCGGCAAGTCGTTCGGCGGTGGCGAGCGGGCCGGTGGCCGCATCGAGCTCGACCAGCGCGTCATCGGCGGCCTGGGCTTCCATCTGCCGCTCGCGCAGGCGCCTCAGGGTGCTCTCCGCCTCCGGCAGCGTGGATTCGTAGGGGCGTGCCGCCTCGATGCCGCTGCGGCGAAGCGAGCGCACTGCTTCCGAGGCGCGTGCGACGCGGCGGCCGCGATCGAGCTCGGTGATGCGGGCCTGCGCGTTTGCGACGTGCCGCTTCAGCCTGACGATCTCGGTCGCGAACAGCGCGCGCGCCGTCATTGCCGCATCACGGTCGGCCTCCAGGCCAGCGATGGCCTCGGCGGCGTCCTTGGCGAGATCCTCGCGGCCGCCGTCGAGCGCCGCAACCGCGCGGGTCTCGAGATCGGCGATGCGGGCGACGGTCGCCTCGAGCTTGCGGCCTTCCTGCTGGTCCTGGGCAATCGCCAGCGCCAGCGTCCGCTTGCTGCGCTCGACGGCCGCAGCCGCATCGCGCATCTGTTGGTCGAGGATCAGAAGGGCCGTGCGGTCCTCCAGCTCCTCGCCTGCGGCAGCAACGCTGCCGCGGAAAAGTGTCACTACGGTCTTGAACATCTTCAGCTCCCTGTTATGAGCGTTGCTCACAGATGATTTGTAGCAGGAACCTTGAACATCGTTCAAGAAAAATATGAGCAACGCTCAAAATTTTGGTTGGTAGATGACTAAAGCCTTGGAACGTCGGGAGAAATTGCGGGCCGACCTGATTCTGGCGGCGGAACGCATGATCGCGACCCGGGGGTTGGCGGGCCTGAAGACCCGCGATCTGGCCCGCGAGATCGGCTGCGCCAATGGTGCGGTCTATAATCTCGTGGCCGACGTGGACGAGCTGGTCCTGCGCGTCGGCTCGCGCACGCTGCTCCGGCTCGACGAGGCGCTCAGCGCAGCGGTATGTGCGGGCAATCCATCGCCGCAGGAGACGCTGGTCCGCATCGCGATCGCCTATTGCGATTTCGCCGCGGAGAATCTCGAACTCTGGCGCGCAATGTTCGAGCACCGCATGGAGCCCGACAAGGAAGTCCCCGACTGGTCCGCCGACGACCAGCTGCAGCTGTTCCGTCACATCTACGCGCCGCTGGCGGCGTTGTTTCCAAAGCGCGGGACGGAGGAACTCGGCATCACCGCACGCAGCCTGTTCTCGGCCGTGCACGGCATGGTGGCACTGGGGCTCGAGCAGAGGCTGGTCGCCGTGCCGCTGCCGGCGCTGCGCGAGGAGATCGCCATCCTCGTGCGCGCGATGATCGACGGATTGATCGCACGTACGGATTAGAAGCACGGGAGAACGCCGCGAAACCGGCGGCGGCCTCTGACTAAAATTTCGCCTGTCGCATCGCGGGCAGCGCGCTTAGCTTTCGCGGCGTCTCGTCCTCTCTTCCGGAGTCTCCCATGCCCCTCCTCATCCGCGGCGGCACCGTCGTCAATCACGATCATTCGCGCCGTGCGGACGTGCTGATCGACGGCGAGACCATCGTCGCGGTCGGAGCATCGCTCGATGCACCCAAGGGCGCTGAGATCATCGATGCCGGCGGCGCCTACATCATCCCGGGCGGGATCGATCCGCACACCCATCTCGAAATGCCGTTCATGGGCACGGTGACCGCCGATGATTTCGAATCGGGAACCAAGGCGGCGCTGACCGGCGGCACCACCATGGTGGTGGATTTCTGCCTGCCCGATCCCGGCCAGTCGATGCTCGCGGCCTATCAGGAATGGCGGCACAAATCCGAGAAGGCGGCGACTGACTACGGCTTCCACATGGCGGTGACGTCGTGGTCGAAGCAGATCTATGACGAGATGGAGACCGTGGTCAAAACCTACGGCATCAACACCTTCAAGCACTTCATGGCCTACAAGGGCGCGCTGATGGTGAACGATGACGAGCTCTACAACTCGTTCGCGCGCTGCGCCCATCTCGGCGCCATGCCTGTCGTCCACGCGGAGAACGGCGACGTCGTCGCCTTGATGCAGGAAGCATTGATCGCGCGCGGCGTCACCGGCCCCGAAGGTCACGCCTATTCGCGGCCGCCGGAGGTCGAGGGCGAAGCCACCAACCGCGCCATCATGATCGCCGATATGACGGGCACGCCGGTCTACATCGTGCACACCAGCTGCCGCGAAGCGCATGAGGCGATTGCGCGGGCGCGGGCTGCGGGAAAACGCGTCTATGGCGAGCCGCTGATCCAGCATCTGCTGCTCGACGAGCGCGAATACCAGAACAAGGACTGGAATCACTCCGCCCAGCGCGTGATGTCGCCGCCGTTCCGCGACAGATCACACCAGGACAGTCTTTGGGCCGGCCTGCAATCCGGCTCGCTCCAGGTGGTCGCGACCGACCACTGCGCCTTCACCACCGAGCAGAAGCGGTTCGGACTCGGCGATTTCAGAAAGATCCCGAATGGCACCGGCGGCCTCGAAGATCGGCTCGCATTGTTGTGGACCGCGGGCGTGGCCACCGGACGGCTGACGAAGGAAGAATTCGTCGCGGTGACCTCGGCGAATATCGCCCGCATCCTCAACATCTATCCGCGCAAGGGCGCGGTCGCCGTCGGCTCGGATGCCGATGTCGTGGTGTGGGATCCCAAAGCAAGCAAGACCATCAGCGCGAAGCGGCAGATGAGCAAGATCGATTACAACGTGTTCGAAGGCTTTGCCTGCACCGGCGGGCCGGCGGCGACGCTGTCGCGCGGCCGTGTCGTGTGGAAGGATGGCGATCTGCGCGCCGAGGCCGGCGACGGGCACTATGTCGAGCGCCCGGCGTTCTCGCCGGTGCACGTCGCCAACTCGACCTGGAAAGAACTGACCGCCCCGCGAGCCGTCGGCCGCGGCGCGGTCACGCCGTAGGGCCTCTCCGGTCCCCGGTCAGAAGCGATAGTTCACACCGACGGTCACGGTGTGGATTCTGTCCTTCAGGTTTCCGCTGAAGGTCACTGGCGGGACGGAATTGGTCAGAACGAAATCGTTGGCGCCGAAATCATAGTAGTCGTACGCAAAGTTCGTCGACCAGTGCGGCGCGAATGCCCAATCGAGACCGACGCCGGCGGTCCAGCCAGTGCGCGTCGCGGTCGCCTTGGGATCGACCGGGACTCCAAGAAGCGGAGGCGTAAGGACATTGTCGGCCTTTTCCCGCGTCCAGGCGACGCCGCCGCGGCCATAAGCGAGCCAGTTGCCAGCAAAGCTATAGCCGAGCCGCGCGGTCGCCGACGCCAGGAAGTCGTTGCTGACGGTGAATTGCGTCGGGACGATCACGCCGCCGAAATTGCCGAGACCGGGCGTCTTGCTGGTCAGGCTGGACCATGCTGCACGGCCTTCGACACCGACGACCCAGACCGATGCAAACTGATAATCGCAACCGATCTGCCCGCCGCCGATGAAGCCAGTGGAGCTGAAATCGCCCGAACTCCTGATCTTGTCGTAGCTAAAGTCGCCTCCGGCATGAACGCCGATGAAACACCCGGTCCAGCTGAATTGCTTGACCGCCACCGGAGCCTTGACCGCCAGATCGGCCGCACTTGCCGCGCTTGCAAATCCCAGAATCGAAACCAACCCAACGCCAACCACCGCAATACGACGCATTCCCAGCCTCGCCAATTCCAAAAAACAACGCCGTTCTTGTTGCAGGAAACGGGTTGCCGCGACAGGTGGACGCACCCATTTGGTTGAATATTGTGTGGATGTGTGGCCAACGCACCACAACGGAAACAGCGCTGATGATTTCAACATGCCGCCCCCAAATCCAATGCAGCGCCATCATGGCATGTGCCTTGCCTCCTCATGCAGGAAGCGCTGTCAGGGAGGCCCTCTTGAGCACATCGACCTTCGATATGAATCGCCGCAATGTGGTACTGGGTGGCCTCGGCATCGCCGGAATGACGGCCGTCGCGCCGCGCCTCGCCTGGGCGCAAGGGCGCGCGGAGACGCTGCTGGTGGTGCAGGAGCTCGGACCGAACTCGCTCGACATGCAGGGCGTTGGCTCCAACCAGACCGTGAACGGCCTGTCCTGGAATTGTTACGACCGCCTGCTGACCTACGCCTCCAGGACGCTGCCCGACGGCACGATCTCTTACGATCGCGAGAAACTCGCGCCTGAGCTCGCCGAAAGCTGGGAGGTCGCCGCCGACGGCATGTCCTGCACCTTCAAGCTTCGCAAGGACGCAAAATTCCACGACGGCACGCCTGTGACCGCCAAGGACGTCAAATGGTCGTTCGATCGCGCCGTGAAGGTCGGCGGCTTTCCGACCTTCCAGATGTCGGCGGGCTCGCTGGAGAAGCCCGAGCAGTTCGTGGTGGTCGACGACCACACCTTCCGCATCGACTATGTCCGCAAGGACAAGATGCTGCTGTTCAACGTCGCGGTAGTCGTACCCTTCATCATCAACTCGGAGCTCGCGAAGAAAAACGCGACTCCGGAAGATCCCTGGGCTCTCGCGTGGCTGAAGACCAACGAGGCCGGCGGCGGCGCCTACAGGATCGAGAGCTGGAAGCCCGGCAGCGAGACCGTGCTGACGCGGTTCGATGATTGGAAGAGCGGTCCGCTGCCGAAGGTCAAGCGCGTGATCGCGCGCGACGTCCCCTCCGCCGGCACGCGCCGCGCCATGCTGGAACGGGGTGATGCGGACATCTCGAGCGGCTTTGCGCCACGCGATTTCGAGCAGATCATCAAGGAGGGCAAGATCAAGGTGTCGGGTGTGCCGATCCCAAATGCGCTCTGGTACGTCGCGCTGAACACCGCGAAGCCGCCGTTTGATAGCGTCAAGCTGCGCCAGGCCATCGCCTGGGCGCTGCCGTATGAGCAGATCCAGAGCAGCGCGTTCTTCGGTCGTGCCGTTCCCATGTACGGCGGAGCCGCCGACGTCTCAAAGCCGGTGTGGCCGCAGCCGTCTCCCTATGTCACCGATCTCGACAAGGCCAAGGCCTTGATGAAGGAGGCGGGGTTCGAGTCCGGACTGGAGACGAGCTTGTCGCTCGACACAGGCACGGCGACCGTCGGCGAGCCGACCGCCATCCTGATCCAGGAGAACCTCGCCAAAATCGGCATCAAGGCGTCGATTGAAAAAATCCCCGGCGCGAACTGGCGCACGACGCTGAACAAGAAGGAGCTGCCGCTCGCGCTCAACCGCTTCAGCGGCTGGCTGGATTATCCCGAATATTACTTCTACTGGAATTTCCACGGCAACAATTCGATCTTCAACATCTCCTCCTACCAGAACAAGGCGATGGACGCGCTGATCGACAAGGCGCGATTCACTGCGGACGCAGCGGAGTACGACAAGGCGGTGAAGGATTTCATCGCACTCTGCATGCGTGACGTTCCCGTCATTCCGCTCAATCAGCCGATCCACGACGTCGCGATGCAGAAGGCCGTCACCGGCTACGAATTCTGGTTTCACCGCGAGCCGGACTACCGTCAGTTCGCCAAGGGCTAGTTCTTCTCGACGACGCGGACACCTGAAGCCGTCCGCGCCTGCTCCATCGGAAAGCCACGCTCCAGCCGCGCCTCGCTCGCGCGCAGCATCGCTGTGTCGAGCTTGCCTTGCCGAGATCCCTCCAGCGCGCATTGAAAGATCCGGTAGAACTGCGCACCGTCATAGGCGACCAGCAGCCGGTCGACGCCGGCGTTGATCGCCTCGACCACCGCCTTGCAGACGTCGTTCTGATAGATCGCGCCCATCACGAAATCGTCGGTCATGACCACGCCGTGGTAATTCCAGGTGTCGCGGATGATGCCTTGAACAACACGCTTCGAATGTGACGCGGCACGATCTGGATCAACAGCGGTGAGCGTGACATGGCCGACCATGAGCGCGCTGTGCGACTGCGCCAGCACCTCGCGGAACGGGAGCCAGTCGGTCACTTCCAACTCCCTCACCGGCGTATTGAGACTGGCACTGAAATGATGCGTGTCGGTGCGCACCCGGCCGATGCCGGGAAAATGCTTCAACGTGGCGCCGACGCCGAATTCTTCGAGCCCGCGAACATAGGCGGTCGCAATCGTGCTGACGACGACGGGATCGGTCGCGATCGCCCGCTGGCCGATCAGCGTATGGAAGTCGAGACGGTTGCGTCTCTGCGGCGGCTTGAGGTCCAGCACCGGCGCGAGGTTGAGGTTGACGCCGAGGCCAGCCAGCTCGCGGCCGTGGATGCGGCCGAACTCTTCGGCCTTGGCCTGCTGCTCGTCGGGGGCGAGACCGGTGAGCGTCGCCAGCGCCGGCACCTTGGTCAGCGGCGGCGCGAGATGTCCGACGATGCCGCCCTCCTGGTCCGCGGCGACGACCAGCGGCGGCAGGTTAGCTGCGCGCCGCTTGTCCTGGAGCGCCGCGATCTCCGCACGCAGGGCCTCGACCGTCCGACCACGGATGTTGTGCCTGGTGATGTAGATGCCGCCGATCAAGCCCTGCTCGGCGAGGCGCGCGACCTCGGAAAAGGAGGAATAGCCGACCATGAAGTGAGGCCCGAGCTGACGCGCCTCGGCAGCGCTGGTGGCGAGGACATCGTGCTTGCGCAGCTCGAACTTGAGATGCGCCGCCGACATCAGCAGCGGCGGGAGGCACCAGAGCACGACGAGCAACCTGCCCGCGATGGTCCGCCAACGCCCCTCTCGCACCAGAGCGATGACGATCAGGATGCTTGTGACGACAAGCGCGATGTTTCCGGCGCCGCGCAACGGGACAAGATAAGGATCGTTCTTGTTTGCGGCCGCAAATGCGACGAGGGGCGCCGCCAGCCAGAGCAGGATGAGACCGAGACGGCGGAGGAATTGCATGATGCGTCACGCGCTTGAAGTGGCGAATGCTTCGCACCTATCAAAGCGAACCACGCTGCGCGAGGGCCAAAAGCACGCCTGCACGAAAACTGCAAAAGACTCCTGAAACCGTGCAGACGATGATCCCGCCTTCTGCACAAGCGCCGTTCAGACTTCGTGATGCCACCCATCACGAAAGGTCTTCTGGACATGACGAGCCTGGCTTCGACAATCGCAGCGGACATCCAGCCGATCAGGCATTCCTCGATCCCGGCCAAGGTCGGCCTCGCGCTGGTGCTGGCCGCGCTCGCCGACTGGCTGTTCTACGGTTCGCGGATCGGGCTGTCGCTGACGCTGTTTGCGATTGCGATGGCTTGCGTGTCGGCGCTGTTCAATCATGCGGCGCTAGATTTGCGGCGCGCCATGATCGGCGCGGCCATTCTCGTCGCCGGGCTCGCACCGGCGGTCGAGGAGCTTAATACCCTATCCTTCCTGATCCTCACCATGGCTCTGGCCATTGCGCTTCTGATCGCGACCAATCTGGAAACGACCGAGCTGACTGAGCGTGCCCGTGCGCTGCGCAATTTTGTCCTGCTTGGTCCCTTTAGATTCTTCCTCGACGTACTTCAGATCTTCAACATGTCGGCGTTCACCCGCGGCATCGCGCTCTGGCTGCTGCCCGCGCTGCTGAGCACTGTCTTCGTCGCACTGTTCGCTGCGGCCAATCCGGTGATCGAGCAGTGGGTGTCGCTGCTCAATCCAAAGCTCATGCTCGAATATATCAGCGTGCCGCGCGTGCTGTTCTGGACCATGATGCTGGCGCTGGTCTGGCCGTTCATCCATGTGCGCTGGCGGCGCAAGACGATCGTCACCACCACTGTGGTCGCTGGCCCCTTGCCACCGCCGCTCCCGCCCCTCGTCTCGGCGGAATTTCTCGGACCCTCGACGATCCTGCGCTCGCTGATCCTGTTCAACCTGCTGTTCGCGGCGCAGTCCGTTCTCGACGGCATCTATCTCTGGGGTCATGTCGCCCTGCCGGCTAACATGACCTATGCGGCCTATGCCCATCGCGGCGCCTATCCGCTGATCGCAACTGCCCTGCTCGCCGCCGCCTTCGTGCTGGTGGCGATGCGTCCGGGCGGACTGGCGGAGAAATCGAGCGTGATCCGGCCGCTGGTCTATCTCTGGGTCGGCCAGAACGTGCTTCTGGTCGCCTCGTCCATCCTCCGGCTCGATCTTTATGTCGACATCTACATGCTGACCTATTGGCGCATCGCGGCCTTCATCTGGATGGGGCTGGTGGCGCTCGGGTTGATCCTGATCGTCGCCCGCATCGCGCTCAACCGCTCCAACCGGTGGCTGGTCGGCGCCAATCTGATCGCGTTAACGATCGTGCTCTATAGTTGCTCGCTGGTGAACTTCGAAGCGTTCATTACCGACTATAA
Organism: Bradyrhizobium sp. GW821-FHT13H05; assembly: GCF_058804065.1. Taxonomy (NCBI): domain Bacteria; kingdom Pseudomonadati; phylum Pseudomonadota; class Alphaproteobacteria; order Hyphomicrobiales; family Nitrobacteraceae; genus Bradyrhizobium; species Bradyrhizobium sp. GW821-FHT13H05. The sequence goes on from NZ_JBXAPO010000008.1 coordinate 155,621, forward strand.
TCTGACGCACAGCAGCGAAATGTCGGGCAAGGGCGTGGCGATCGATGCCAACTATCTCCTCACACTCGGACCGCAGGCCCTGCCCGCGCTCGACAAGGTCATCGCCCATCGCCCGGGCGACGACTGCCTTGCGCGGCGCCGCGATCGGCTTGTAGAAGCTCAGCGGCTGGACTTGGCCTGGCGAGCCTGGGGCTTTCGGAGCTGGCGGCTGCAGCGCAGGCTTGATGCTCAGGCCGGAAGCCAACCCGGCAATCAGCCGGCAGGGTAAGCGGAGAGTCTTTTGGCGCATCGCATTCTCATCGTCGACGACGAGGGCCATATCCGCGAGGTCATCCGCGTCGCCCTGAAGAAGGCCGGCATGGACGTGATCGAGGCGCGCGACGGCAAGGAGGCGCTTCTCCGCTTTGCCGCCGACAGGCCCGATCTGATCGTGCTCGACATCGGTATGCCCGAGTTCGATGGCCTCGACGTCTGCCGCGAGATTCGCAAAAGCTCCGACGTGCCGATCCTGTTCCTGTCGGCGCGCGACGAGGAGATCGACCGCATCCTCGGCCTCGAGATCGGCGGCGACGATTACGTGACCAAGCCGTTCAGCCCCCGGGAGCTGGTGGCGCGGGTCAATGTCATCCTGCGCCGCCTCAGCCCGCGCAATGGCGAGGCCAAGGCCGGACCGGCCGCGCTGGCACAAGGCGGTCTGCTGATCGATCCCGAGCAGCATGTCGCCACTTTCGCCGGCACGTCGCTGAAGCTGACCGCGATCGAGTTCGGCATTTTGCGCGCGTTCCTGACCCGGCCGACCTCGGTGTTCAACCGCGAGCAGCTGATGCGGGCGGCCTATCAGCTCAACATCCAGGTCTCCGACCGCACCATCGACAGCCACATCCGCAACATCCGCGCCAAGCTCGCGGCGCACAATTGCGAGAACGTGATCGAGACCATCCACGGCGTCGGCTTCAAGCTCGGCCGCTGCGAGAAAGAGGCATGAGCGCGGCCCCCGACAAATGGCGGCCGTCGCTGGGGCTCGTGATCTTCGCGGTGCTGGCGACCGTCGCGGTGCTGCCGCTGGTCGGCCTGTTCTTCTTTCGCCTCTACGACAACCAGCTGATCCGCCAGACCCAGGCCGAGCTGATCGCGCAAAGCCGGGTGCTGGCGACGATCTATGCGCAGGAGGTCACGGCAAGGCTCGACAGCGGCCTCACGCTCGGCGCCGAGGTGCCGCCGAACGTGCTGCCCGATCCCGGCGACCAGGTCACGCCGATCCGCCCCGCGCTCGACCTCACCGCCAACGACCTGCTCCGGCGGCGGCCCGATGCGCTGGCCGCATCCCAACCGGCGCAGCCGGCCTATGTCGAGATCGGCGCCAGGCTGACGCCGATCATCCGCGAGACCCAGAAGGTGACGCTGGCGGGCTTCCGCATCCTCGATCCGCAGGGCGTGGTGATCGCCGGACGCCAGGAGGTCGGGCAGTCGCTCGCCCATATCGAGGAGGTCGCTGACGCGCTGCACGGGCAGTACCGCGCCACCTTGCGCAACCGCGTGCCGGACAAGCCGCCGCCGCCGATCTATTCCTTCAGCCGCGGCCTCGGCGTGCATGTGTTCTCGGCCATGCCCGTCATCGTCAACAACCGCGTCGCCGGGGTGATCTACACCACGCGGACCCCCAGCAACATCTTCGACCACCTCTACCAGGAGCGGGCTAAGTTCGTGCTGGCCGGGCTGGCCGTGATCCTCGGCACCATCGCGATCGGCCTGGTGTTCTCCCGCACCATCACGCTGCCGATGCGCGAATTGATCAGCCGCGCGGCGCGGATCGGACGCGGCGACCGCGAGGCGTTCAGGCCGCTCCGCCATTATGGCACAAGGGAGTTCGCCCAGCTCTCGCACAGCTTCCTCGGCATGGCCGAGCAGCTGGCGCGGCGCTCGGACTACATCGCGACGTTCTCGGCGCATCTCACCCATGAGCTGAAATCGCCTCTGACCTCGATCAAGGGTGCCGCCGAGCTGTTGCAGGATTCGTTTCAGGGCAAGCCCGAGGGGCTCACGCTGGCCGAGCAGAGGACGTTCATCGCCAACATCCTGTCCGACACCCAGCGGCTGGAGGCGATGGCGCAGCGGCTGCGCGAGCTCGCCCGCGCCGAGAGCCTGCCGCAGAACGAGCGCACCGAGCTTGCGGCCGTCATCGCCGACCTCAGGAGCCGGTTTCCGGGAAGCTCCATCGAGGCCACCGGCAGCCTCGACCGGGCGATCGGCATGTCCGGCGAAAAGGCGCTGATCGTGCTGTCGCATCTCGCCGATAACGCGGTGCGGCATAAAGCGAAGTCAATCAGGCTGGAGGCGGTCGACGCGCGGACGAGCCTGCTGCTGACGGTCAGCAATGACGGCGAGCCGATTTCGGCGCCGAACCGCGACAGGATTTTTGATGCGTTCTTCACCACCCGCCGCGACCAGGGCGGGACCGGGATGGGGCTGGCCATCGCGCGCGCGGTGATGGCCAGCCATGGCGGCTCGATCGGGCTCAAGCCGACCGACGCGGGCGCAGCCTTCGAGCTGCAGTTTCCAGTCGCCTAGATCGCGAACACCCAGGCGGCGACGATGGTGCCGATGGTGACCAGACCGGCGATGGTCCAGCCGGCGGCATATTCCAGCTCAGGGTGACCGGTCGCCCGCATGATCTCGGTGGGATCGGCGGTATGCTTCTGTGCCATGACTGCCTCGCACGTGTTTCCCCGTGTCATGGATAAGTCGCATCAGCCGCCAAAAGGTTCCGTCACGGACGCGCGAGCAACAAAAAATGCGAAAACAACCCCATGCACAGTAGAAACCGTTTTCCGGCATGAGCCAGGGTCACGCGACGCAAGCATTTGACACGCCGGTGCAAAACCGCCGCTCCGCGCAATCCCCGCGCGACCTGCACCTTGCCTTCCAAATCCGGTTGCATGCTAGACTGGACGCCGTCCAAGGCAGGAGGAAAGCATGGCCGACAACAAGGCAAAGCGGGGCGGAGCTGATCGCGCCCTGATTGCGCTCACCGAAAAATACGAAGTCGCCTACTGGTCGAAGAAGTTCAAGGTGACCCCGGCCAAGCTGAAATACGCCGTCAAGAAGGTCGGCCACTCCGCCAAGAAGGTCGAAGCCTACATCAAGCTCCAGAAGCACCGCGCCGCCGACAAGAGCCGGATCGCGCTGAGCGAGACCTATGAGGTCCGCTACTGGTCGAAGAAATTCAAGATCACCCCCGCCAAGCTGAAGGCCGCCGTCGCCGCCGCCGGCCATTCCGCCAAGAAGGTGGAAGCCTATCTCGCCGCCCAGAAAGCGGCGAAAAAGGCCAAGAAGGCCAAGAAGACGGTCAAGCGGAAGACAAAGGCCTGAGACTTGAGGCGTCCACGGAGACAAGGATGAAATCCGGTCAAGTGATCCTCGCCTGTGCCCTTGTTGCCGCGGGCACCGCCAACATCGCCGTCGCCTCCGGCGCGACGCCCGCCAAGGTCTCGGGTTCGACGGCGCTGGCGCTCGCCGGCGTGATCGCGCCGCTGTCGCCGGACCTGACCGGCGCGGAGAAGAAGGCGGTGGCGATGCTGTTCGCCGCCAACGCCGACATCCCCTACAAGAAGGCGATCGTGGTGACGGCGGACCGGATCGTCTGCCGCACCGGCAATGTCGATATTACCGTTCGCAATTGCGAGGTGACCTTCGGCAAGAAGGTGAAGACCGTGAACGGCTCCACCGCCAACGAGATCTTCGCCACCGAAGCGCTGGCCGGCGTTCCGCCCGATGGCGCTGCGGGATCGAATTTCGAGAGCCTGAGCAAGCTCAGCTGCACGATCGATCCCAATGCGATCAGGCGCAAGGACGGCAGCGGGGCGGATTGCACGTTCCTGCCGGGGAATTGAGAGCCGGAGGGTGCCGTCAAATCGCCTCAAGACCAGCCAACTAATATGGCGAATTGAAAAGACAGGCCCCAAGAGCGAGCCAATATGGCCCGCAAGGCCCGGCACACCATGAAGAATTATCTCGCATTTTTGCTTGTTCTGACCGTCACGGCAGCCTCCGCGCATGGGCCGGGGCCTGCGAGGCTCATGACTGCGTCCGAGCTCGTCCGCGTCGGGCTCACCGACAACGACACCACCGCCGGCGGCACCGCGCGGCTGTGCGAGCAGGTCACCTTCTCGCGCGGCCTGCGCTACGGCGAGAGCGAGGCCAATGTGCTCGATGTCGCCACCAGCGGCGAGACCAAAGCGGACACGCCGCGGCCGGTGCTGCTGTTCGTGGCGGGCGACACCTTCACCGGCGATCATGCGGCGCCGGAGCTGTCGCGCCAGGTCCAGGACCAGGCCATGTGCTTTGCCGCGCGCAACGGCATGATCGGGGTGCGCGTCAACTATCGCCTGGCGCCGTCGGCGACCTGGCCCACCGGGGCAACCGACGTCGCGGCGGCGCTGTCCTGGATCCACGGCAATATCGACCTGTTCAATGGCGACGCCCGCGAGATCGTCGCGGTCGGCTATGGCGCCGGTGCCTTTCACGTCGCCACCCTGCTGGCCCATCCCGAGCTCCAGACCGACCGCGCCGACGTCGCGGGCGTCGTGCTGGTGTCCGGGATCTACCGCGTGGGCAAGGACGCCAGCGACAGCGAGAAGGCCTATCTCGGCGGCGACGCCACCCAGTACGACATGCGCTCAGTCTTTCCCGGCATCCTCAATGTCGACGTGCCGATCGTGCTGGCCTGGGCGACAGACGATACTGCGGGCGTCGTGAAACAGGGCGAGACCCTGAAGAAGACGCTCTGCGGCGCCGGCCACTGCCCGCGCGCCTCGCTGCTGCGCAGCCGCGACGGCATCGCCGCGGCGTTCGGGCTCGACGGCTCCGGCGACAGCCTTGCGGAGCCGACGCTACTGCTGGTGCATCAGCTCGAGGCGCGGGGTCTGCCGTAGCGGGGTTGCGGGGGCACTGAAGCTCCTGCACTGCCAGCCTCTGCATATTGCTGGACCCATACGGGCCGCGCATTCCAACCGCGACAATCAGTCTATCACCGTCATCCTGAGGTGGCCGCTTCTTCAGCGGCCCTCGAAGGACGACGGCCCGGCTCTCTCCGCGCGGTTGCGGCAGTGGCCGTTCATCCTTCGAGGCTCCGCCCGCGATGCGTTGCATCGTGGGCGTCGCACCTCAGGATGACGGAGTGAGATGCACGCGGCACGTCAATACGCTTGCCATTTTCGGTTCGGGCGGCAAGAAGCGCGCCATCAAGCCACACGATTGACAAACGCTTGACGTAGATTAACTCGCCTTGGTGCAGACTGAGCCGACCTCGTTGGGGGCCAACGACAAGGTGTCGAGCATGCGCGTCACCGGCAGATTGCTGTTCGTTCCGATCGTCGCCTTCGCGTCACTTGGCGCGATGTCGCAGCAACAGCACTCGGAGCAACCAGCCAGCGACAAGGACATCCGCATCGGCAATGTCATGCCGTATTCGGGGCCACTCTCGGAGTTCGGCGCGATCGGCCAGGCGGAAGCCGCCTATTTCGACATGGTCAACGCGCACGGCGGCATCAACGGCCACAAGATCCGCTTCATCACGCGCGACGACAATTCCGATCCCACGACCGCGCTGGAGCTGACGCGCAATCTGGTCGAGAAGGACGACGTGCATGTGATGTTCGGCTCGTTCGGCACGCCCGGCAACCTCGCCACGCGCTGGTACCTGAATGAGAAGAAGATCCCGCAGCTGTTCGTCGCGTCCGGCGACGAGGAGCTGAGCCAGGCCAAGGCGTTTCCCTGGACCATGGGCTGGCAGCCGTCGTTCCACTCGGAGGGACGGATCTACGCCAACTACATCCAGGCTTATTACCCGCAGAAGAAGATCGTGGTGCTCTGGCAGAACGACCAGTTCGGGCGCGCGCTGCTCAAGGGCATGGAGGAAGGCCTTGGCGACCTGAACCGTCACGTCCTCGTCGACATCGCCTTCGACATCAACGACGAGCATCTCGAAGGGCACGTCTCGATTCTCAAGCGCACGGGCGCCGATATCTTCGTCTTCCTCGGCGTGCCGTCGACCGCGTCCAAGGTGATCAAGCTGGCGGCGTCGCTGAAATGGCGCCCGGTCTTCGTCGTCAACGACGCCTCCGCCTCGATCGCCAATGCGATGGCGCCGGCGGGCCTGGAGAATTCCGCCGGCGTGATCTCGGCGGCCTTCTTGAAGGATCCGAGCGATCCTGCATGGAAGGACGATCCCGCCATGAAGGACTGGTTCACCTTCATGGACAGGTACCATCAGGTCGAAAGCACCAACAACAGCGCGGCGCTCTATGGCTACGCCGCGGCCGAGGCGCTGACGCAGGTGCTGAAGCAATGCGGCGAGGACTTCTCGCGCGAGAACATCATGCGTCAGGCGGCTTCGCTGAAGGCTTATCAGCCGTCTGTTGCGCTCCCCAATATCCGGATGAACACCTCGCCGAGCAACTACCTGCCGATCAAGCAGATGCGGCTGGTGCAGTTCGACGGGCGGTCCTGGCAGCCGTTTGGGGATGTGATCGAGACGGCGTTCACGGAAGGTGCGGCGCGGTGAGGTGACTCAGGCTGGCGTCATCCACGTGTGGGAGAGGTCGGCACTGCACCCGCGAAGGAGGTGCGCTCCCTCCCCCGCTTGCGGGGGAGGGTTGGGGAGAGGGTGCATCCGCAATCAAGAACACCCAAGAGGACAGAGCCCTCACCCCTGCCCTCTCCCGCAAGCGGGAGAGGGGGCGCACCTGCCTCTTGGCAACGCCCGGGCTCAATCAAAAGCCCGCTCACGCCGGCTTTAGCGAGGCCAGCGCGCTTTCCAGCAGCGAGCGGACGCGTGCGGCGTCGCCTGACTTCACCACCGCGGGATCGAGATAGAGCTCGAGCCCCGGCGCGCGCTCGGTGATGACGCCGCTCTTTTGCGCCGCCGCGTCGTTCAGCGCGTCGACCGAATAGGGAATGACCTCGCGGCTGATGCCCTTCATCGTGATCGCCGGCAGCGCGTGGGCGCGGACGATGTCGCTGACGAGGGCAAAGGTCTCGTAGCTCAGCACGATGCCGCCGGGTTCGGCGATCGATTGCAGGCGCGCGGCAAGGTTCGCCTCGGCGCCGATGATGGTGTAATCCATGCGGTCGCTGCTACCGAAATTGCCGACATTGCAATAGCCGGAATTGATGCCCATGCGGGCCTTGAACGGCAGCTCGATGCCGGAGGCGCGCCATTTCGCGTTGAGCTCGGCAAGCCGCTGCTGCATGCGCCAGGCCATCTGGAGACAGGCTTCCGCATCCGTTCGGTCGCCCTTGGTCTCGGGGTCGCCGAAGAAGATCAGCATGGCATCGCCGATGAACTTGTCGATGGTGCCGCCATATTCGTGGGCGATCGTCGACATCTCGGTGAAATATTCGTTGAGGAGCTGGGTCAGCAATTCAGGCTGAAGACGCTCCGCGGTCGCGGTGAAGTTCTGGATGTCGGAGAAGAAGATGGTGAGCTTCTTGCGCTCGGTGTGGATGATAACGTCCTTCTGGCCGGAGAAGATGCTCTTGTAGACCTGCGGCGGAATGTAGCGCGAGATCTTCATCGACAGCGATGCGAGGAAATCGTTGGCGGATTCGAGCTCCTTGTTCATGCCCTTGATGCGGCTGGCCTGGCGGCGCTGCAGCGACAGGAACGACAGGCCGCTGCCGGCAGCGATCAGGAAATAGGCCAGCAGGAACTTGAACGAGAAGATATTGGCGGCGATCGGCTGGGCGATGATGACTTCCTGGATACCTCTGACGTCGCCGACCTTCCAGTCCTTCTTCGGGCTTTCGGGGTGGCTGTTGTGGCAGCTCACGCAGGCCGGTCCCATCATGACGGGCGCGACGAGGCGGACCTTGTCAGAGAATAGCGAGGTCTCGGTGTCGACGATCTTCTGCTCGGGATCGGCACGCAATGCGGCGAGCGCATCCTTCTCGAAACTGTCGAGCTGGTGCGGGGCGCGGTTCTGGAACGGGAAGTCCGAGACGAAGCGGTAGGTGATATTCTCCTGCTGGGCGCCGATCACCCGGCCGAGCTCCAGCGACAGCGTCGCCGGGATCGGGATCGCGCCGGGAATGGACTCGTAGTTGTGCACGACCCTGGTGGTGCCGTTGGGGTTGGCGAGCACCCGCCCGACCACATTGGTGGCGTAATAGCTGCGCACGCTCGTGATCACCGAGTTGAGATCGACCGCCTGCCGGCGCAGCGCCGTCTTGGAGAGCTCGGTCAGGTCCAGCCACACCGCGAGCGGCAGAGCGAGCAGGAGAAAGGCGATCACGGCACCGGTCAGGATGCCGCTCTTGCGCTGTTCTTCGGAGATCTCTTGTTTCACCTTGTGGCTCCGTTGTGTGCAATTTTGTCGCAAATCTCCCGCGAGGCGCGACAAAGCCGGCGGCGGCACAGAGCCCATAAACGCTGGCCGGCGCAACCCCATTTTATGGTGGTCGGGCCAAACGGCTTTTCGTTTCATGACGAATGTTTAAGATCGACATGAACTTGCATTCACGCCGCGGGAGACTTTGATGACCGAGACCGTCCGCATCAGGCGCTTCAACGCGCGGCCCGTGATCGTGCCGATGAACCTGCCGCTCAAAACCTCGACCGGGGAGGTCGCCAAGGCGCCGCTGGTGCTGATCGACTGCGAGACCGACCAGGGCGCGGTGGGGCATGCCTATCTGTTCTCGATCACGCCATCGGCCCTGAAGCCGCTGACAGCGATGGTCACGGAAATGTCGGAGCTGCTCGCCGGCGACGAGCTGCTGCCGTTCGAGATCGAGCGCAAGCTGACCCAGCGCTTCACCCTGCTCGGCCTCGCCGGCCTGCAGCGGCTGGCGCAATCCGGCATCGACATGGCGGCATGGGATGCGCTCGCCCGCACACGCGGCCTGCCGCTGGCGAGGCTGCTCGGCGGCGCGCCGAAACCGGTCAAGGCTTACAACTCGAAGGGGCTCGGCATTATGGCTGTTGGCGCCGCGGTGGAGGAGGCTCACAAGCTGCTGGCCGAGGGTTTTCAAGCCGCTAAGATCCGCGTCGGCCGGCCCAATGCGCGCGACGATCTGGCTGTGGTTCGGGCTGTGCGCAAGGCGGTCGGCGACGACGTGACGCTGATGTGCGACTACAATCAGGCACTGACGGTGACCGAGGCCATCAGCCGCGGCGAGAAGCTCGACGACGAAGGCCTGACCTGGATCGAGGAGCCGATCCGGCACGACGATTATGAGGGCTGCGCCCGCATTGCGGACGCGCTGCGCACGCCGGTCCAGATCGGCGAGAATTTCGACAGCGCCTTCTCGATGCAGACCGCGCTCTCGGCGGAAGCCTGCGACTACGTGATGCCCGACGTGCAGCGCATCGGGGGCGTCACCGGGTGGCTGCGCGCCGCCGCGCTGGCGCACGCCGCCGGCATCGAGATGTCCACCCATCTGTTCTCGGAGGTCAGCGCGCACCTGCTCTGCGTGACGCCATCAGCGCATTGGCTGGAATATGTCGACTGGGCCGATGCGGTGCTTTCGACGCGGCTGACCATCAAGGACGGTTTTGCCCTGCCGAACGAGGAGCCCGGCAACGGGATTGCGTGGGACGAAGCCGCGGTGAGGAAGTATATGGTTGCCTGACACGGCGCGGCCTCGTAGCCCGGATGGCGCGCTGCGTAATCCGGGGTTTCTCGCCGCGGAGAGACTTTCCCGGATTGCGCTGCGCTCCATCCGGGCTACGACAACACTACGAAATCGAGTGACCGATCATGAGCCGCTTCTGGAGTTCCGTCGTCCGCGATCTCTCGCCCTACGTGCCGGGCGAGCAGCCGAAAATCCACGACCTCGTCAAGCTCAACACCAACGAGAACCCTTACGATCCCTCGCCGCATGTGCTGGCTGCGATCGCGGCCGCGACGGATCGCCTGCGCTTCTATCCCGATCCCGGCGCGACCGCTTTGCGCGAGGCGATCGCGGCGCGCTACGGCGTGGCGGCGGATGAAGTGTTCGTCGGCAACGGCTCGGACGAGGTGTTGGCCCACACGTTCCAGGGCCTCTTGAAGCACGAGGCGCCGCTGCTGTTTCCCGACATCACCTACAGCTTCTATCCGGTCTATAGCCGCCTGTACGGCATCCGCTACGAGGAGGTGCCGCTCGACGCCGCGATGAAGGTGCAGATTGCCGACTTCCGGCGGCCATGCGGGGCCATTCTCCTGCCCAATCCGAATGCCCCCACCGGCATCGCGCTTCCGCGCGACGCCATCGAAGCGCTGGTGACGGGGCATCCGGACCAGCTGGTGGTGGTCGACGAGGCCTATGTCGATTTCGGCGCCGAGAGCGCCGTGCCGCTGGTTGCGCGCTACGACAATCTCCTGGTCATCCAGACCCTCTCGAAGTCGCGGGCTCTCGCAGGCCTGCGCGTCGGCTTTGCCATCGGCCAGCGACCTTTGATCGAGGCGCTGGAGCGGGTGAAGGACAGCTTCAACTCCTATCCGCTCGATTGCCTCGCCATCGCCGGCGGCGTCGCGGCGATCAGGGACGAGGCCTGGTTCGAAGCGACCCGCGGGCGCATCATCGCGAGCCGGGAGAAGCTGGTCCGCGACCTCTCCGGCCTCGGCTTCGAGGTGGTGCCGTCGATGGCGAACTTCGTGTTCGCCCGCCATCCCGGCCACAGCGGCGCAGCGCTCGCCGCCGGGCTTCGCAAGCACGGCGTGCTGGTCCGACATTTCGCAAAGCCCCGCATCGGGGATTTTTTGCGGATCACGGTCGGGACGGAGGAGCAGTGCAGCCGCCTGATCGCCGTGGCGCGCGAGCTGGTCTGATCGCCCATGACCACGTGGCGGCCGCATCCCCACATCCGCGTCGTCGCGATCGGCCTGCATTGGCGGAACGGGCGGCTGCTCGCGGCCGAGGTGCGCGACGATGCGGGGCGGATCAAGGGCGTGCGTCCGCTCGGCGGCGAGATCGAGTTCGGCGAGAGCTGGCGGGCGGCGCTGCTGCGCGAATTCAACGAAGAGCTCGGCATCGACGTCACCATCATCGGCGAGCCGCTGGTGATGGAGAACATCTTTGTGCACGAGGGATCGACTGGCCACGAGGTGATGTTCATCGTCGAGGTCGCGTTTCCGCAACGTGCTTTCGCCGACCAGGATCGCATCGACTTCCGCGAGGATAATGGGGAAGAGATCGTCGCGCGCTGGTTCGACCTTGCGGAGCTGGACGTCGAGGGCGGGACTAAACTCTATCCAACCGGGTTGAAGGACTTGCTGCGCGGGAGATAGACCTAAATACGTCGCTGTTTCCCCATCGTCATTGCGAGCGCAGCGAAGCAATCCAGACTGCCGCCGCGGAGAGACACTGGATTGCTTCGCTGCGCTCGCAATGACGGAGCGTGGGACAACAGCGCCGTCTGGCCAACTACCACACCTCCGCGCCCGGGATTTTCCGGCGCACGGCCATGCGCTGGATCCAGATGCAGCGGCGGACGGATCTGTTGGAGCGGCCGACGGCGGAGATGCCCTCGCCGGCCTGAAGCAGCGGCGCGATGTTTTCGCGCAGCGTCCGGCAGCGTTGGAGCTCGGCCTGCCAGTCGATGATCGCCGCATTCGCGCGTGACGCCATCAGCGTCAGCACCGCCACGGCAAGACAGCTCACCCGCGTCGCGCGCGTTCCCTTCACTGTGATCCCTCCGAAACGCGCCGGTAGCGGAAATCGCAATGATCAGCGCCTTGCATGATCGTCTGCGTGCGCGTGAGCCTGACATCGGGGCCAAAGCCTTCCGCGGTCGCAAAGTCCGCGGTGCAGACCAGCAGGAAACCGAGCTCCGGCTCGCCCAGCGCCTTGTAGAACTCGGCATAGGCGCAACGCTTCACGTCGAACGCAAAGGCGTCCGGCGTCTGCTCGATGACGTCATAGGCGAGCGCGTCGTCGCGGGCATAGGTCTTGAACGCCGATGACACGGCCTTGCCGAGATCGGCCTCGTTTTTCGCCTTCCAGAATTCCTCGCCGAAGCCGCGATAGAGCTCGCCGAGCGCCTTGCGCACCAGCGCGTTGGCGCGGGCATCGCCGAGTTCGGCCTGGAGCGCCTTGACCAAGGGCACCAGCACCTGCGCCTGGATCTTTGCCTGTTCGATGACGGACATTGTCATGGGCAACCTCACGTCGGAGGTACGACCGTAACACAACACTATCGAAGGGTGAGATCTCGGCTTGCCGAGCCAAAGCTCGCGGCGGCAGCGGCATCGTGGCGGAGCAAGAAGTTCCAGTCGGTCTACGCTCTTCGAGCTACGCCGGACACCCTTCGCCACAATTTTCTGGGCTGTGCCACGCGAAGCCGAAGGCGAAGCGTGGTGGGCGCGACAGGGATCGAACCTGTGACCCCTACCATGTCAAGGTAGTGCTCTCCCGCTGAGCTACGCGCCCTAAAGATCCACTTGCGTTCGGGTCGGGTCCCTATAACGGCTCAGGGGAGCCGGTGCAAGGACCGAAGGGGGCCGATTTAGGCCGCCAGCATCTTGTTCACTTCGCTGACCAATTCGCGCAGATGCACGGGCTTGGACAGCACCTTGGCGTTCTTGGGGGCGTCCGAATCCGAGTTCAGGGCGACCGCGGCGAAGCCGGTGATGAACATGATCTTGATGTCGGGATCGAGTTCCGAAGCCCGGCGGGCGAGCTCGATACCGTCCATCTCCGGCATCACGATGTCGGTCAGCAGCATCTCGAACGGCTCTTCGCGGAGCCGCTGATAGGCGGCCATGCCGTTGTCATGGGACGAGACCTGAAAACCGGCGTTTTCCAGCGCCTTGACCAGGAAACGGCGCATGTCGTTGTCGTCTTCGGCGAGCAGGATCTTTGGCATGGCTGGAACGTCGAATCCCCAAGGCAGTCGCAAGGCAGTCAGCAGAGTTCACTAAGCCCGACAGAGGGTAAATTTCGGGTGAAAATCTTTACCCTGGGCCCGACCGGCGCGGCCTCCTTGTGAACCCGAATGGCTCGCGAATCAATCGAGCTGCGCCCGCCGATCCCCGCCTCGCTGCCCACACGGTTAAGACATGTTCCAGCGCCGATCACATCTTTTCGCTTGGCAGAATGGTTGCGATTCCGGACAATGACGACACATAAGAGCCGCTCGACCGGCCGAATCATTGCGCACAGGCCCTTGCCGGACCTTTTGCGGGTTCTGCGGTGCCGGATCTTGTGACGTCAAGGGATGAAGCCTGGGAATATGGGACGAAGCCTGAGAAGATGACGCGGTTTGACGGCGAGGTGTCGCCAGCCTTCGAGATCTTTGAGCCCGCCGAATGGCGCGCGCCTGTCATCTTCAACTCGCCCCATTCCGGCTCGACCTATCCGGACGAATTTTTGGCGGCCTCGCGGATCGACCTGCCGCAGCTGCGGCGGTCGGAAGATTCCTTCATGGACGAGCTGATCGGGCATTTGAGCCAGCGCGGCTTTCCGACCGTGCGGGTCAACTTTCCCCGCTCCTATGTCGACGTCAATCGCGAGCCCTATGAGCTCGATCCCCGGATGTTCACCGGACGGCTGCCGAGCTTTGCCAATACCCGCTCGATGCGGGTCGCGGGCGGCCTCGGCACCATCCCGCGCGTGGTTGGCGACGGCCAGGAGATCTATCGCGACCGCATTGCGGTCGACGACGCGCTGGGGCGGATCGAGACGCTCTACAAGCCCTACCACCGCGCGCTGCGCCGGCTGATCAACAAGGTGCACCAGATGTTCGGCACCGTGGTGCTGGTCGACTGCCATTCGATGCCCTCGGTCGGCGTCAGCAGAGACGAGCCGCGCCGGCCCGACATCGTGATCGGCGATCGCTACGGCACCAGCTGCACGCCGCTGCTGCCCGACCGGGTCGAGGAGACCATGGGAAGCCTCGGCTATTCGATCGGTCGCAACAAGCCCTATGCCGGCGGCTTCATCACTGAGCATTACGGCAATCCGGCGAGCGGGCTGCACGCCGTGCAGCTCGAGTTCAACCGCGCGATCTACATGGACGAGCGGCGGCGCGAGCGCGGCCCGCGCTTCGGCCAGGTCGCATCCGACTTCGGCGTGCTCGCCGACGTGCTGGCAACCACGATTCCGTTCGGCGATCTCGGCCCGTTCCAGGCCGCGGCGGAATAGACGACAGATTTTTCCTTGATGAGATCGGGCGTGCGCTCTTTGCGCACCCGGATATTCGCGGCGCGTTTGAAGCGAAAGCGAAGCCCAAGAAAAAAGGGCCGCTTCTGATGAAGAAGCGGCCCAAGTCTAGGGAGGAAACGCCCAAGGAGGGCAGCGGTAACGCAGAGCGCTACCGCACCGCAACAATATGCCGCCGCGACGCACAAAGTGCAAGGGCTTTTGAGCCGTTTCCCATGCAATACGCACATGGCTCATTTGCTTATAGCGAAACCCAGATTCAGTTTCTTTGATAAGGAAATTCAATGGGTTGATAGTCGTTTGCATACGAACGAGGCATACTCGGAACTAAGTTTTCAACTCTATGATCGATATTTGGCCAGCAGATGACTGAGGCGAGGCAGCCGGATTCGGCATCCAAAATACCAGGGTGCAAATCAAGACAGCGCTGCACGCGAGAAGCGAATTGAGCTAGGCAGGAGCGAGCTTCACCCGACTTTCGTTTTGAGGATGCGCCGTGACGGTGATCGACTTCTCAGCCTTCATCGGACGGCTCGCCACCGCCTCCGGCGAAACCATCCTGCCGTTCTTCCGCACCTCGCTGTCGATCGACGACAAGAGCAAGACGAAGGATTTCGACCCCGTGACGGAGGCCGACCGCGCCGCCGAGGCGGTGATGCGGCGGCTGATCAAGGCCAGCTTCCCCCAGCACGGCATCGTCGGCGAGGAATTCGGCAACGAGCGGGAAGACGCCGACTATGTCTGGGTGCTCGACCCCATCGACGGCACGAAATCCTTCATCGGCGGCTTTCCGATCTGGGGCACGCTGATCGCGCTGCTGCACAAGGGCACGCCGGTCTACGGCATGATGCACCAGCCCTTCATCGGCGAGCGTTTTTCCGGCGACAACGGCTCGGCCACCTATAAAGGCCCCTCCGGCGAGCGCCGGCTCCAGGTTCGCCGCTGCGCCGCGCTGTCGGAGGCGACGACCTACACCACCTCTCCGCTGCTGATGAACGAGCGCGACCGCGCCATTTTCGGCCGGATCGAGAAGGGCGCGCGGCTGTCGCGCTATGGCGGCGACTGCTACTCCTATTGCATGCTGGCGGCCGGCCATGTCGACCTCGTGGTCGAGACCGAGCTGAAACCCTATGATATCGCGGCCCTGATCCCGATCGTGACCGGCGCCGGCGGTGTCGTCACCACCTGGGAAGGCAAGCCGGCGCAAGGCGGCGGCCGCATCATCGCCGCCGGCGACGCGCGGGTTCACGAAGAAGCCCTGAAACTGCTCAACGGATAAGCGACCCAAGCAAGCGACCCAAAGAGGCCTGCATGAAAAACCGCCGCTCGCTCCTCCTCGCGCTCCTGCTGCTGGTTCCGACGCTCGCCTCCGCCCAGAATTTTCCTGCAAAACCGATCAAGCTGATCGTGCCGTTCCCGGCCGGCGGCCCCAACGACATCATCGCCCGCGTGATCGGCCAGCGCATGTCGGAGCTGTCAGGGCAGCCGGTGCTGATCGACAATCGCGGCGGCCAGGGCGGCGTGCTCGGCACCGACGCGGTCTCCAAGGCCGCGCCCGATGGCTACACCATCGCGATCTCCTCGGCCGGCGCGCTCGCGATCAGCCCGAGCATGGAACGCGTCGCCTACGACACGCAAAACGACCTCACGCCGGTGACGCTGGTTGCAACCGTGCCCGAAATGCTGGTCGTCGCCACCAATTTGCCGGCCAAGGACATCGGCGAGCTGATCGCGCTGGCGAAAGCGCAGCCCGGAAAGCTCAACTTCGCCTCCTCCGGCCCCGGCAGCCTGCCGCATCTCGCCGGCGAGCTGTTCAAGCTGACCGCCAAGATCGACATCGTGCACGTACCCTATCGTGGCGCGGCTCCTGCGGTGAACGACCTGCTGGGCCAGCAGGTGCAGATGACGTTCCTCGATCTCCCCGTGCTGCTGCCGCAGGTCAAGGCCGGCGCGTTGAAGCCGATCGCGGTCGGCTCGCCCGAGCGCGCCCCGACGGCGCCCGACGTCCCGACCACCGCGGAAGCGGGCTTTCCCGATCTGCGCATCGAGAACTGGTACGGCATGGTGGCGCCGAAGGGCACGCCGAAGGAGATCGTCACGGCGCTGCATGGTCTCGCGACCAAGGCGATGGCGGATCCCGCGGTGAAGGAGAAGCTCGCCGCGCAAGGCGCGACGCTGATCGGCGACGAGCCGGAGCATTTTCGCGCGTTCATCGCGGACGAGACCAAGAAATGGGCGAAGGTGATCAAGGACGCGGGCGTGGAGACGGCGAAGTAACGCTGTCTTCCCCTCCCCCTCACACCGCCTCGGCCCTTAAATGCTCCACCAGCATCTTGGCCGGCCTTGGCAGCGTCTTGAAGCTGCGCGCGCAGATCACGAGCTTGCGGTTGGCCCAGGCGTCGCGCAGGCGGACCATGGCGAGCGGCATCAGCTTGGCGCAGCGGCGGGCGGCGGAGATCGGCACCAGGGCAACGCCGACGTCGGCGGCGACCATCTGGCAGATCGCATCGAAATCGCGCATCCGCGCGCGGTAATGCGGGCGCATGCCGAGCCGGGCGGCGTGCTTCGAAATATGAACCTGGAGCGCGGTGGCGCTGGTGAGCCCGACAAAGTCGCAAGCCGCCGCTTCCTGGAAATCGATCTGGCGGCGGCCCGCGAACGGGCCGCGCCGCGACGTCACCAGCGTCAGATGATCCTCGCTGAAGACGAAGCGCTCGATATGGTCGGGCAGCGCGTGCTCGGCGGCAAAGCCGAGATCGGCAGCACCTGCGGTGATCGCGGCCGCGATGTCGGTGCTCTCGCGCTCCTCGATGTCGACGGCGACATCGCGATGCTCGTGCAGGAATCCCGCAAGCGCCTTCGGCAGATGCTCCGACAGCCCCGAGGTGTTGACCAGGAAATGCACGCTCGCGCGCACGCCGCTGGCAAAGCCGGCGAGATCGCCGCGCATGGCGTCGATCTGGTGGATCACGAGCCGCGCATGGTCGAGCAGGCTCTCGCCGGCCGCGGTCAGTTCGACGCCGCGGCGCCCGCGCTTGAGCAGCGCGACGCCGAGCGCGTCCTCCAGCCCCTTAATGCGCGCGCTGGCCGAGGCCAGCGCCAGATGCGAGCGCTCGGCGCCACGGGTGATGCTGCGCTGGTCGGCGACTGCGATAAAGAGCTGGAGGTCGACGAGATCGAAGCGCATGGCAGGTCCCCTCAGGCTTCGTAGCTGACGAAGGCAGTCTCCGTAACCTCCAGATTGTGCCGGGGCGCGGCTTCGGTCAATGTGCCTGATATGATCGACCCTCTGCTCATTCTCATCGCCGCCGTGTTCCTGCTCGCCGGATTCGTCAAGGGCGTCGTCGGGCTCGGCCTGCCGACGGTGTCCATGGGCCTGCTCGCGGTGAGCATGGCGCCGAGCCGCGCCATCGCCATCGTGATCGTGCCCGCCATCGTCACCAACATCTGGCAGACTTTTGTCGGCCCTTACCTGCGCGACATTCTGCGGCGGCTGTGGCCGCTGATGATCGGCACCGTGATCGGATGCTGGCTCAACGCCGGCGCGCTGACCGGTCCACATGCGCGCTACGGCACGATCGTGCTCGGCGTTCTACTGGTGATCTATGCGGTGATCGGCCTCAGCAAATTTCAGTTCCGCGTCGCGACACAGAACGAAAAATGGGTCGGCGGCGTGGTCGGCGTGGTCACCGGCGTGATCTCGGCCTCGACAGGCGTGCAGGTGATCCCGTCGATGCCGTTCATGCAGGCGATCGGCATGGAGAAGGACGAGCTGGTGCAGGCGCTCGGCGTATTCTTCACCACCGCGACGCTGGCGCTCGCCTTCAACCTCACCGCCGGCGGATTGCTGACGCCGGCCAATGCCGTGCCGGGCGCGGTGGGCCTCGCCATGGCCTTCGCCGGCATGTTCATCGGCCAGTCAGTGCGGGCGCGGATGCCGGCGGAAGCGTTCCGCCGCTGGTTCCTGATCGCGATGATCTTGCTCGGCGTTTATCTCGCCGGCAGCGCGCTGCTGAAAGAGTTCGCCTGACGCTCAAGATTTCGGTTCGTAGCCGGGCACCCATTTTTCGTGCTGGGGCAGATCGTCCTTTATGGTCCACCACGGCGCGCGCGACGTGGTGAAGACGTGCAGGCGGGGCCTGACTTGCGGATCGTCATCGAGCAGGCCAGCGGGAATGCTGACGGTCGGTAGATAGCTCGCCTTGCCCGGCGTCAGACAGCCGCAAATCTTGCAGCGATGGCGGAAACTCCCCGGCGCGGATTCGTAAGGCGTCGTCATGTCCTCGCCCGCGACGAAGCGAAACTTGTCGGCATCGACATGGGCATAGGTGGCGAAAGCCGCGCCGGTCAGCTTGCGGCAATTGGCGCAATGACAGTGCGTGAGCGCCCGCACCTGGTCGACCTCGAAACGCACGGCGCCGTATAGACAGCTTCCACGAACCATCGAAACCTCCCTCGCGCGGCCTCTATCGGGCCGATTATATGCCGTACCCATCATCCGTTCGGATGAGTTACCGCGTCTCCAGCATGGCGACGCGGATGCCGAGATAGATGAAGAGACCACCAAGTGCGCGGTTGACCCAGGCGATCGCACCTTCGGAGGTCCGCAGGCGGTGGGCGGCCTTGGCCGCGAACGCCGCCAGCACCAGGCACCACAGCGTCCCCGTAAAGATGAAGATCAGGCCGAGCGTCAGAAAGGCGAGCGGCTTGTGCGGCGCATCGGCTGCGACGAATTGCGGCAGGAAGGCGAGGAAGAACAGCGCGACCTTGGGATTGAGCGCATTGGTGAAGACGCCCTGGAGGAAAACCCGCCGCAGCGAGCTCCTCTCGGCTTCGTCCCTGGCCGCCGCCAGCACCGGCCGCGACCACAACATCTGAAGCCCGGTCACCACGAGATAGGCCGCGCCAACCAGTTTCAGGATCGAGAACCCGGTGGACGAGGCCATCAGCAGGGCCGAAAGGCCGATCGCGGCACCCGCGACATGGAAAAAGCAGCCGCAACTGATGCCAAATGCCGCGGCCGCGCCGCCGCGCCAGCCCATCTGCATGCTGCGGCCGATGACATAGACCGAGTCAGGCCCCGGCGTGATGTTGAGCAGCACGCCCGACAGGACGAAGAGCCAGATTTCGTGAATGCCCAGCATGCGTGAGGTGCCCCGCTGCGACCGTCGGTCTCAAGCGGCTGGGCTTAATCGGTCCACCCGCCGCCGTCCACCTCCGGAACTGCGGAGGATTTACCTCGAATTTGCAATGCGGATCATACTATCGCTCGGCCGCATCTGTTCTATAAAGGCTGAGTTCTTGCAATGCGGGATTCGAGGCGACTGCCACGCCGTGGCCGGTCCCAGGTCCCTTGCCAGGTCTCTTGGAGCTCCGAGGATATGGAAAGACGTCTGGCCGCCATCGTCTGCGCCGATGTCGCCGGCTATTCGCGCATGATGGGCAGCGACGAGGCCGGCACCCACGCCGCCTTCAAGGCCCATCGCAGCGCGATCCACCCCATCATCCTCAATCACGGCGGCCGCGTCGTGAAAAACACCGGCGACGGCTTCCTGCTGGAGTTCCCCTCGATCGTCGGCGCCACAGAGGCCGCGATCGCGATGCAGACGCTGATGGCGGAGCGCAACCACCATCTTCCGGCCGACCGCGCCATGCAGTTCCGGCTCGGCATCCACATGGGCGACGTCATCGCCGACGAGGACGAGGTCTTCGGTGACGATGTCAACATTGCCGTCCGCCTCGAATCCGTGGCGAGCCCCGGCGGCTTCGCCATCTCTACCAAGGCCTATCGCGAAGCGAGCAAGCATCTGACCGTGCGGCTGGTCGATGGCGGCAACCATCGCTTCAAGAACATCAAGGATCCGATCGGCATCTGGACCTGGTCGCCGGAGGGCGCGCCTGCGCTCGCTCCCGAGCTCCGGGAAGTGTCCGCGCTCTCGCAGCAGTACCGCACCGCGATCGTCGGCGTGCTGCCCTTCGCCAATCTCAGCGACGCCCAGGACGAATATTTCTCGGACGGCCTGACCGAGGATCTGATCCACGCGCTGTCGCTGCAATCCTTCTATCGCGTGCTGAGCCGCAACTCGACCTTCACCTTCAAAGGCAACAATGTGAGCACCCGCCTGATCGCGCGGGAGATCGATGCGACCTATTTGATCCAGGGTTCGGTGCGGCGCGCCGGAGCCAAGATCCGCGTCACCGCCGAGCTGATTGCACCGGAGACCGGCGAGCAACTCTGGACCGGCCGCTACGACCGCGACATCGGCGACCTGTTCGCGATGCAGGACGAGATCACCACCAATTTGTCCGCGGCCATCGCCACCGAGATCGTCCGTGCCGAGGCCTCGGCGCCGGCGCGGATCTCGACCGACGTGACCGCCTGGGATCGCTTCCTCAAGGGGCTGTCGCATTATTACCGGCAGACCAAGGAAGACCTCGCAACTGCGGTCGACCTGTTCCGGGAGGCCATCGAGCTCGACCCCAAACTGTCGATCGCGCATGCCTATCTCGCCACGATCCAGATCCAGAGCATCCAGTTCGGCTGGGTCAAGGGCACGCGGGAGATGTGGGCCGAGGCGATGAACCTCGCCGAGACCAGCGTCCGGCTTGATCCGCGCTCCTCCTTCGCGTTCTCGATCCTGTCCTGGGCGCATGCGATGGAAGGGCATTACGAGGCTGCGATGGATGCCGCCAAGCGCGCGGTCGCGCTCAATCCCTACGACAACGGCGCGCGCGGCGTGCTCGGCATCTGCCATTTCGTCGTCGGCGAGCACCGCGAGGCGATCGAGCTGTTCTCGATGGCCGCGCAGCGCGACAACAGCGATCCGCGCTACCAATGGGCCGCGTTGAACGCCTTCAGCCATTATCTCTTGAGGCAGTATGACGCGACCCTGTCCTGGGCCCGCGAGCAGCTCTACATCAACCCGAACCACTTGCAGGCGCTGGCGATCCGCGCCGCGGCGCTGGCGCAATTGGGACGAAGCGGCGAAGCGACCGAAGCCACCGGCGTGCTCATGGGCAACTACCCGACCCTGAACGTCGATCGTCACCTGCGCAATTTCCACTGGAAGCGGCCCGAGGACATCGCCCATTACCGCGACGGGCTGCTGAAAGCGGGCGTGCCACTCGGCAAGCTGACCCTGGTCCAGAGCGACTTCAAACGCGCCGCCGAGTCCTGACAGAGCGGTCGCGGTCCTGCCGCACCCTTTCACGGTCTCCTCACGGCCTCTGGCGAGACCGCGCCTGCTCTTGTTGACAGGACAGTGAAATCAGCCACACTTCGTTACATCCTGAAGTAGTATAGTCTGCGCTGTCGGTTTGTTAGGACTTTCCGCGCTTGATCGGCGCGTCCGTTTTCCACGATTCGCCGCTTTCAGGATTTTGGGCCATGCATGACCCCGCTTCGAAGCCGCCCTTCGACCCCTCGATCCAGGTCTCGCCGAACAATCCCTGTCCATTCCTGCGCGGCCTCGTCGGCGAAGGTTTCGTCGACGGCGGGACCGTCCCGCTTCGGACGCTGTCGCAGACCATCGCGAATGCGAGCGGCGAGACCGGGCTGAAGAAGGTCTCGGCCCGCATCCAGACTCGTGGCGTCGCCACGATCGCCAACGGCGCCTGTCACATCTTTCAAAGCATCTTCTGGGGCGCACAGCTCAATGGCTTGCGCGGCGGCCCGCTCGACAAGCTCGGCGCCGGCTCGCGCATCCTCGGCGTCGACGGCAAGGTCAACGAGGACGAGATCGCGCGGCTCGCCAGTTTCGGCGGCACCTATACCGATCCCGATGGCGGCCCCGAGACCGGGCTCAACGCCGCACAAATCCAGACCTTCATGGACGACAATCTCAAGCGCGCCGGCAATCAATCGCGCTGGTACTACCCAATCCTGATGAAGTTCGAATGGCCGGTCCTGCTCAAGATCATGGGCAAGGGTCAGGGCGATGGCCGCTATCTCAGCGTGGCCGAGGTGAGGACCTTGTTCAACGAGCGAAAATTTCCCGACAGGGTCACCCAGCGGGTCGTCAGCCAACCGGTCACCCCGCCCTCGCTTTTATTGCGCGTTGCCGGCGGGCTGGTCGCCGCGCTCCTCGTCTTTGGCATCTTCGCGCTGCGCTTTCCGGATCAATTCCAGCCGATGCTGCCCGGCATCCTCGGTGACCTCGTGGCACCGCCGCTGCCGAAGCTTGTCGAACCCAAGGCCGCGTACTGGCTGGAGCAAAACTGGGCGCTGGAAGACCGGCACTGGTTTCATCACGCCAGCCAGGGCACCGCGACCTTCCCGGTGCCCTATAGCTGGTTCATGGCGCTCGAGCAGCCGCGGCTTCATTTCTTCGCAAAGCCCGGGATGCTGCATGACAGCGACCATCTCCAGCGCTTCGGCTTCATCCCGAGCCCGCAGACGATCAACACCGACGACGCCACGCTGCGCCGGTTCGGCTATGCCAACGTCTACGACAAGACGAAGCCGGTGCCGGCGCGGTTATGGGATCCGCCGGTCAACTGGGGCGCCCAGGCTGAAAACGTCGACGGACTGCCCGTCGGCTTCGCGCGCATGACCGGCGTCCCCGATCCTGCGACCGGCCAGGTCGGCGAGGACCGGATCGGCCTGACCTGTGCCGCCTGCCACACCGGCCAGATCCACTACAAAGGCATCGACATCCGTTTCGACGGCGGCCCGGCGATGACCGATTTGAGGAAGCTCGAGGTCACGACCGGCCTGTCGATTGCCTACACGCTCTTCGTGCCGGGTCGCTTTACGCGCTTCGCCGACCGTGTGCTCGGCGCCTCCGCCAGCGATGCGGATCGCGATGCGCTGAAGCAGAAGCTGCGGGCGATCAGCACATTCCTGGTCGACTGGGAGAAGACCTACGCGAAAACCATCGACGGCAAGACGAGGTTCGACCCGAAGACGAAGCGGGAAGAGCCGCAGCAGGACACGGAGGAAGGATACGGCCGTCTCGACGCGCTCAACCGCATCGGCAATCAGGTCTTCGCCCAGGACATGACACTCAGCGGCCTCAGCGGCTTCGAAAAGAACCTGCATGCCAAGGACGCGCCGGTCAGCTTCCCGCCGATCTGGACCGTGCCCTGGCTCAAATTCGCGCAATATGACGCTTCCATCGAACAACCGCTGATCCGCAACGCCGGCGAAGCGCTCGGCGTGACCGCGCTGCTCAATTTGTCCGACAATACGCCCAGGGACAGGCTGTTCCGCTCGTCGATGGACATCAAGAATCTGAACTGGATCGAGGATCTGCTGAAGGGGTCGGCGCCCTATCCGAAAAAGCAGCTCTCCGGACTGACATCGCCGAAATGGCCGTCGGACATCTTCGGCGATGGTGCCTGGAAGATCGACGGTGAACGCGTCAAGAACGGCCGCAAGCTCTACGCACAGATCTGCGCCGAATGCCATCTCGGGCCGGTCAACGATCCCGCGTTCGACACCGAGTTTCCGGACCAGAGCATCTGGTCGTCGTCGCGGTGGGAGACCATCGGCAACGACAAATTCCTGAATGAGGTCCAGAAGAGCGTCAAAGGCATGGGGACCGATCCCGCTCAGGCCAGTGTGCTGGAGACGCGGATGGTTCAGGTCCCTGGCTTCCTCAAGCTCGATCCCACGCAGAAACTCAATGCCTGGTGGAACTGCAATCTGCCGGATATTTCGTCGACCGACATGCCGTACTCGGTCGGGCTGATGGTGATCGTCGACATCGTCAGCCGCAAAGCGATGGACGATGCGAAGATCGACCCGAAGGTTCAGCAGGCCTGGTGGGGTGAGCGCAAGAACTGCCCGAATGCCGGTCCGCAGCCGCCCGAGAAGAATGAGCCGCGGCCCTGGTATCGCGCGCGCCCGCTCAACGGCGTCTGGGCCACCGCACCTTACCTGCACAACGGATCGGTGCCTTCGCTCTACTGGATGCTGAGCCCCGCAGCCGAGCGCCCCAAATCGTTCTGCATGGGTGGCGGCCGCGACTACGATCCGAAGCAGGTCGGCTTCACCGTCACTGACGGCGAGAGCTGCAAGACCGGGCAGTCGCGCTTCTCGACGCGCGCGTCTGATGGCACCGAGATGTTCGGCAACAGCAATGCCGGCCACTCGTTCGACGGCACGCCAGGCCCCGGCAAGGACGGCACGATCGGCCGCGTGCTCAAAGAGCAGGAGCGCTACGACCTGATCGAGTATCTGAAGACGCTGTGAGTTGCCCCCTCACCTCTCCCCGCTCTTGCCCGAAGCTTCAGCGAAGGCGGATGCGGGAGAGGTCCGAATCCATACCCACCGTCACTTGAACAGCGGCGTGCCCGGCACGAAGGCGTCGAAGGCGGCCCAGAACTGGGAGCGGTAGCGGTCCTGCTCCTGGAGGATCTCGTGCTTGGAGCCGGCGATCACGAGATGGGAGCCGGCGCGTAAGTGATAGGCGAACTCCTCGATCGCCGCGGTCGAGACCACGGTGTCGTTCGAGGCCGCCAGCATCAGGATCGGCTGGCGTATCTCGGACGGGTAGTGCATGCCCTTGAAGGTGTGCATCGCGCGGAAGGCGCTATCGGCCCAGGCGACCGTCGGTGACGCGAGCCCCAGCGTCGGGTCCTCCTCCAGGATCGCAGCATTGCGCGCATAGCGCACGGGGTCGCTGGTCAAGGGATTGTTGATGAAAGGATTGAGCCCGGTAATGGCATCGCTGCCGCCGGGGACGTAGCGGCCGCCCATTCCCATTAGGCGCATGGTCTTCAGCAGCGCCCGCGCCGGCAACGAGGTGGTGCGGCCCGGCAGGTCGATCATCGGCGCCGACAGCACCATGCGATCGAACCAGCGCTTGCCCGCATGCGCCACCCGCAGCATCACCGTACCGCCCATGGAGTGGGCGAGCGCGAAGAAGGGCGGCGGGCAATCCGGCAGCACCACCTGCTGCACGAAGGTCTCGACGTCGATCTCGAAATCGGCGAAGTCGCGCACATAGCCCTTGCGCGGATCGCGCAGGCGGCGCGAGGAATGGCCCTGCCCGCGCCAGTCGATCATCGCCACTGCAAAGCCGCGGTCGCGCAAATCGCGCACGGTCTCGAAATATTTCTCGATCTGCTCGCTGCGCCCGGTGAACACGCAGACCGTGCCCTTGCGGTTCGCCGGCGGTGCCCAGCGCGCAAAGCGCAGCTCGACGCCGTCGGGCGTCTTGATGGTGCCGCTGACGACGTCTTCGGGAACGGGATTGGACGGAATCGAGATCAGCGTCATTGGGCGAGAAATGCTGCGAATCAAGGGCGGGAGCGCCGAAAAGGCGCAAGTTGCCGCCCTCTTGAACGCCGTTCCCCTGAACCCATATCACCATGGTGCAGGCCGCTACCAGTGTTTCGGAACCGGAACATCAGGCTGCACACAGAGATGAGCCCGGCCCGATTGGCGGGCGGGTTACTTCAACAGTCGCTCAATGGAGGACTTGACCATGCGTACCTACGATCTCACCCCGTTCTATCGTTCCACCGTCGGCTTCGACCGCCTCTTCAACCTGCTCGACCAGACGAGCTCGGACGGCAGCCCCGGTTATCCCCCCTACAATATCGAGCGTACCGGCGAGAACGCCTACCGCGTCACGCTTGCGGTCTCCGGCTTTGCCAAGGATGAGCTCTCCATCGTCGCGAAGGAAAACACGCTGACGATCAAGGGCGAGAAAGTCGCAGGCGAGAACTCGAAATCCGAAGTGCTCTACCGCGGCATCGCCGCGCGCGCCTTCGAGCGCGCCTTCCAGCTTGCCGACTTCGTGCAGGTGAAGAACGCCTCGCTCGAGAACGGGCTGCTTCACGTCGACCTCGTCCGGGAGATTCCCGAGGCGAAGAAACCGCGCCAGATCGCGATCAACACCGGTGCCCAGGGCGCACAGGTGATCGAGAACTCGGCCGCGCAAGTCGCCGCCTAAAGCACGCTCGTCACTTCCAGGTTGCGAAAACGCCCCGGTGCCCCGGGGCGTTTTTTTCGTTTTTGCACTGCATCACAGAGCGGTGAAGACGCGTAACGCTGCCGCCTTGTGCTCCGTCCTTTGGATATCGAACCCAAAACAAGACGGAGAACGATCATGACTTTCTGGCGCAGCCTTTTCGTCGCCGCGAGCCTGCTGGCGGCCCCCCTCAGCCTTGCGCACGCGCAGACGCCGCAGACGGTGAAGGCCAAGAACGTCGTGCTGGTGCACGGCGCCTGGGCCGACGGCTCCAGCTGGTCCGAGGTGATCCCGATCCTCCAGGCCGCAGGCCTGCATGTCACCGCCGTGCAGAATCCGCTGTCGTCGCTTGCCGACTCCGTCGAGACGACCAAGCGCGCGCTGGCCGAGCAGGACGGACCGACCGTGCTGGTCGCGCATTCCTGGGGCGGCACCGTGATCAGCCAGGTCGGCACCGACCCGAAAGTCACCGGCCTCGTCTATGTTGCCGCCCGCGCGCCCGATGCCAATGAGGATTTCGTCGCGCTGTCGAAGCAGTTTCCGACCGGCCCGGTCCGCGCCGGCATCGTCGAGCGCGACGGCTACACCAAGCTGTCCGAGGACGCGTTCCTGAAATATTTTGCCAATGGCGTGAAGCCGGAGCAGGCGAAGGAGCTCTACGCCGTGCAATGGCCGACGGCCGCCTCGATCTTCTCCGGCCGCACCACGGAAGCTGCATGGCACGCCAAGCCGAGCTGGTACGCGGTGTCGAAGAACGATGACACCATCAATCCCGATCTCGAACGCTTCCTCGCCAAGCGCATGAACGCGACCACGATCGAGCTCGATGCCGGCCACCTCTCGCTGGTGTCGCATCCGAAGGAGGTGGTGAATCTGATCCTGGAAGCGGCGGGGTATGGACGAAGCTGAGGCATGGTCGCCGCCATGCAAAAGCGCCCGAGATTCTCGGGCGCTTTTTTGTTGCGACCGCGCGCTAATCCAGGCCCTGCGCCGCCGGCATGTCCTGTGTCGGCAGGATCGTCGCTGACGGCTTGGCCTGACCGATGGTTGGCGCGGCGGCTGGCGGTGCGGCCTCGGCGGGCTTGGCCTGCACGGCGGCAGCCTGCTGCGTGGGCTGGGCCTGTGGCGCCTGAGCCTGTTGCGGCGCAGGCTCGGCCGGCTTCGCCGCTGCGACCGGCGCTTCCCCACGCGGCGGAGCGGCCCTGGGGAGCGGCACGGTGCGGCTGGCGACATGCGGGATCGAGGCCGGCGGGCGCGGCGGGCCACCGCGAACCACGGTCGGCGGCGGCAGCGCGCTTTGCGGCCCGTAGGGCGCGACCGCGCGCTCCTCAAAGGGCGGCGCCATGCCGAAGGCATCGGCGGCCGGCATGAAACGAATGATCCGTCCGTCGCGGGCATCGATCACCAGCCGGCCGTCGTCGCCGCGGCGGTCGATCACCGCGATGGTGTAGACGCTGCCGCGCAGGCGCGGAATGCCAAGCGGCGAGAAGCCGTTTTCACGCAGCACCGCGTAGACCTCGGTCGACGGCAGCAGTGCCGGAGCCGGACCGCGTTCCTCGTAACCATAGCCATAGCCGTAGCGCGGCGACGGGGGCGGCGCGGCCTCCGGCGGCGCGTAGGGGCCGTCGAAATCCGACACCGCGATCGTGGCCCCTCTCGCAATACCGTTCGCTGGAACTTGCGCTTGTGCCGCGGTCGCGGCCAGCGCCAGCGCAGCGGCGGCCACACATCCTGTGAAAAACTTCATGATCGAGACGCTCCTGTCAGGCCCCGAATGGCGCGCGCTCTTTCGCTTCTTGCGGCGTGGCGCACGTTCCGAAGGGGCGATCCGAAGCTTCATTCGGGATTTCGGCGTCCGCAGGGCCGGATCAGGGCGCGTTTGCTTCAAAACCGGGGCCGCGCAACTTTCGGAAAGCGATTGATTGACATATCGGGAATCGGGACTTCCGCGCGCTTGTGTGATAGACAAAAATTTGGCAAGGTGATTGTTAGGACAGGAAGACTGTCTCAATTTTGCCTGCGATTTCGGCACGGGGATTGCAGCGCAACTTGGTGTTTTCGAGCACCAAGGAGACAACAGGCAAAGCCGTTCTCGGGGACGTAGAACGCCTAGGCCTGAATTTAAGAAAATGCGGCTCGCAACGGACGAGCGGTGACCCAGAGGCGGGTGCCGCGGAACGCCCAAGGTGCGCCGAAGATAGCGGTGAGGCAGCTTGCCGCATGGAGAGGACAGGAACCATGAACGGGTCGCAATTCGAGCGCGCAAACATCGTGGCAGAAGAACTGTCGGCGACGGCCGCCTCGAAAACGACCGATCCGATTCAGGAACACAATTCACGCCCGCCGGCCGAAGGCTTGTACGATCCGAGCCTGGAAAAGGATTCCTGCGGCGTCGGCTTCATCGCCAACATCAAGGGCAAGAAGTCCCACGAGATCGTCTCGGACGCGCTCAGCATCCTCTGCAACCTCGAGCATCGCGGCGCCGTCGGCGCCGACCCGCGCGCCGGTGACGGCGCCGGCATCCTGGTGCAGATCCCGCACGCCTTCTTCGCCCGCAAGGCCAAGGAGATCGGCTTCGCGCTGCCTCAGCCTGGCGAATACGCCATCGGCGCGCTGTTCATGCCGCGCGACACGGCCTGGCGTAACGTCATCAAGAGCATCATCGCCGACCAGATCAAGGAAGAGGGCCTGACCCTGCTCGGCTGGCGCGACGTGCCGACCGATAATTCCTCGCTCGGCGTCACCGTGAAGCCGACCGAGCCGGCCTGCATGCAGGTGTTCATCGGCCGCAATGGCACCGCCAAGACCGAGGACGATTTCGAGCGCCGGCTCTACATCCTGCGCAAGTCGATCTCGCAGGCGATCTACCAGCGCCGCGACCGCGGACTCGCGGGCTATTATCCCTGCTCGATGTCCTGCCGCACCGTGATCTACAAGGGCATGTTCCTCGCCGACCAGCTCGGCAAGTACTATCCCGATTTGCACGAGGCTGACTTCGAGAGCGCGCTGGCGCTGGTGCATCAGCGCTTCTCGACCAACACCTTCCCGGCGTGGTCGCTGGCGCATCCCTACCGCATGATCGCGCATAACGGCGAGATCAATACGCTGCGCGGCAACACCAACTGGATGGCGGCGCGCCAGGCCTCGGTGAGCTCCGAGCTCTACGGCAAGGACATCAACCGGCTCTGGCCGATCTCCTACGAAGGACAGTCGGACACCGCCTGCTTCGACAACGCGCTCGAATTCCTGGTGCAGGGCGGCTACTCGCTCCCGCACGCCGTCATGATGATGATTCCGGAGGCGTGGGCCGGCAATCCCTTGATGGATGAAACGCGCCGCGCCTTCTACGAATACCATGCCGCGCTGATGGAGCCGTGGGACGGACCCGCCGCGATCGCGTTTACCGACGGCCGCCAGATCGGCGCCACGCTCGACCGCAACGGTTTGCGGCCGGCGCGCTATCTCGTGACCAAGGACGACCGCATCGTGATGGCGTCCGAAATGGGCGTGCTGACGATCCCCGAGGACCAGATCATCACCAAGTGGCGGCTTCAGCCCGGCAAGATGCTGCTGGTCGACCTCGAGCAGGGCCGTCTGATCCCCGACGACGAGATCAAGGCCGGTTTAGCCAAGAGCCATCCCTACAAGGAATGGCTGGAGCGGACCCAGATCGTGCTGGAAGAGCTGCCGAAGGTGCCGACGACGGGCGTGCGCTCCAATCTGTCGCTGCTCGATCGCCAGCAGGCATTCGGCTACAGCCAGGAAGACATCACCATCCTGATGACGCCGATGGCGGCCACAGGCGAGGAAGCCGCGGGCTCGATGGGCAACGACACGCCGATCTCGGCGCTGTCGGACAAGGCCAAGCCGCTGTTCACCTACTTCAAGCAGAACTTTGCGCAGGTCACCAACCCGCCGATCGACCCGATCCGCGAGGAGCTGGTGATGAGCCTCGTCTCGATCATCGGACCGCGGCCGAACCTGTTCGACCTGCAGGGCCTTGCCACCACCAAGCGCCTCGAAGCGCGCCAGCCGATCCTGACCGACGCGGATCTCGAAAAGATCCGCTCGATCTCCGACGTAGCCGACACCCACTTCAGGTCGCGCACGCTGGACACGACCTTCCACGCCGGCCTCGGTGCGGCCGGCATGGACCAGGTGCTCGACGAGCTCTGCGCGCGCGCTGAAAGCGCGGTGCGCGAGGGCGTCAACATCATCATCCTGTCCGATCGCATGGTCGGCTCGGACCGCGTGCCGATCCCGTCGCTGCTGGCTTGTGCTTCGGTGCATCATCATTTGATCCGTACCGGCCTGCGCACTTCCGTGGGCCTCGTCGTCGAATCCGGCGAGCCGCGCGAAGTGCATCACTTCGCCTGCCTTGCCGGCTACGGCGCCGAAGCGATCAATCCCTACCTCGCGTTCGAGACCATCATCGCGATGAAGGATCGCCTGCCCGGCTCGCTCGACGACTACGAGATCGTCAAGCGCTACATCAAGTCGATCGGCAAGGGCCTGCTCAAGGTGATGTCCAAGATGGGCATCTCGACCTACCAGTCCTATTGCGGCGCGCAGATCTTCGACGCTATCGGCCTCAGGGCGGAATTCGTTGCCAAATTCTTCGCCGGCACGCATACCCGCGTCGAAGGCGTCGGCCTTGCCGAGATCGCGGAAGAAGCGGTGCGCCGCCATGCCGACGCGTTCGGCGAGGCGCTGGTCTACAAGACCTCGCTCGACGTCGGCGGCGAATATGCCTATCGCAGCCGCGGCGAGGACCATGCCTGGACCGCGGAATCCGTCGGCCTGCTCCAGCACGCCGCACGCGGCAATTCGCTGGAGCGCTATCGCGCCTTCGCAAAGATCCTCAACGAGCAGTCGGAGCGGCTTCTGACGCTGCGCGGCCTGTTCCGGATCAAGAACGCGGACGAAGAGAAGCGCAAGCCGATACCGCTCGACCAGGTCGAGCCGGCCAAGGACATCGTCAAGCGTTTCGCCACCGGTGCGATGAGCTTCGGCTCGATCTCGCGCGAGGCGCACACCACGCTGGCGATCGCCATGAACCGGATCGGCGGCAAGTCGAACACCGGCGAGGGCGGCGAGGAAGCCGACCGCTTCAAGCCGCTGCCGAATGGCGACAGCATGCGCTCGGCGATCAAGCAGGTCGCCTCGGGCCGCTTCGGCGTCACCACGGAGTATCTCGTCAACTCCGACATGATGCAGATCAAGATGGCGCAGGGTGCCAAGCCCGGCGAAGGCGGCCAGCTGCCCGGCCACAAGGTCGACGCGACCATCGCCAAGGTGCGTCACTCGACCCCGGGCGTCGGCCTGATCTCGCCGCCGCCGCACCACGACATCTACTCGATCGAGGATCTTGCGCAGCTCATCTACGACCTCAAGAACGTCAACCCGGACGGCGCGGTCTCGGTCAAGCTCGTCTCCGAAATCGGCGTCGGCACGGTCGCCGCGGGTGTCGCCAAGGCGCGCGCCGACCATGTCACCATCGCGGGCTTCGAGGGCGGCACCGGCGCTTCGCCGCTGACCTCGATCAAGCACGCCGGCTCGCCGTGGGAAATCGGCCTTGCCGAAACCCACCAGACGCTGGTGCGCGAGCGGCTGCGCAGCCGCATCGTGGTCCAGGTCGACGGCGGCTTCCGCACCGGCCGTGACGTCGTGATTGGCGCGCTGCTCGGCGCCGACGAGTTCGGCTTCGCCACCGCGCCCTTGATTGCGGCCGGCTGCATCATGATGCGCAAGTGCCATCTCAACACCTGCCCGGTCGGCGTCGCGACCCAGGATCCGGTCCTGCGCAAGCGCTTCACCGGCCAGCCCGAGCACGTGATCAACTACTTCTTCTTCGTCGCGGAGGAAGTCCGCGAGATCATGGCGAGCCTCGGCTTCCGCAGCTTCAACGAGATGGTCGGCCAGGTTCAGCTGCTCGACCAGACCCGTCTGGTGGCGCACTGGAAGGCCAAGGGGCTCGACTTCTCCAAGCTCTTCGTCAAGCAGAAGGAAGAGAAGGGCCAGAAGATCTATCACTCCGAGCGCCAGAACCATCATCTGGAGGCGGTGCTCGACCGCACCCTGATCGAGAAGGCGCAACCCGCGCTCGACCGCGGCGCGCCGGTGAAGATCGAAGCCACGATCAACAGCACCAACCGCTCCGCCGGTGCGATGCTGTCGGGCGCGGTCGCCAAGATCTACGGCCATGCCGGCCTGCCGCAGGACACCATCCATGTCAGCCTCAAGGGCACCGCGGGCCAGGCCTTTGGCGCGTGGCTTGCGAACGGCGTCACCTTCGAGCTCGAGGGTGAAGGCAACGACTATGTCGGCAAGGGCCTCTCGGGCGGCAAGATCGTCGTCAAGCCGCCGAAGAACTCCGCGATCGTGCCGGAAGAGAGCATCATCGTCGGCAACACCGTGATGTACGGCGCCATCCAGGGCGAGTGCTACTTCCGCGGCATCGCCGGCGAACGCTTTGCCGTGCGCAATTCGGGCGCGGTCGCCGTGGTCGAGGGCGCGGGCGATCATTGCTGCGAATACATGACCGGCGGCATCGTGGTCGTGCTCGGCAAGACCGGGCGCAACTTCGCGGCCGGCATGTCCGGCGGCATCGCCTATGTGCTGGACGAGACCGGCGACTTCGACAAGCTGTGCAACATGGCGATGGTCGAACTCGAGCCGGTGCTGTCGGAAGAGCTGATCAACGCCGGCACCTATCATCACTCCGGTGACCTCGAGGCGCATGGCCGGGTCGACGTGTTCAAGGACCTGCTCGACTCCGACGTCGAGCGCCTCCACGTCCTGATCACGCGCCACGCGAAAGCGACCGGCTCCAAGCGCGCCGCCGACATCCTCGCCAACTGGAAGGACTGGCTGCCCAAATTCCGCAAGGTGATGCCGGTCGAGTACCGGCGCGCGCTGCGCGAAATGGCCGCCAACGCGGACGCCGAGCCGAAAATCGCGATCGGGGCGTAAGGCATCACACCCCGTCATTGCGAGCGAAGCGAAACAATCCAGACTTTCTACCTTGATGCAGACTGGATTGCTTCGTCACTTCGCTCCTCGCAATGACGACGAGAAGAAACAGAACGAATTTAAGCGGCAGGGACTTCGGGTTTAATGGGCAAGATCACGGGTTTTCTGGAAATCGAACGGCACGACCGCAAGTACACCCCGGTCGCCGAGCGCGTGAAGCATTACAACGAGTTCGTCGTTCCCTTGACCGAGAAGGAAACGCGCGACCAGGCCGCGCGCTGCATGAATTGCGGCATTCCCTATTGCCATGGCACGGGCTCGGTCGCGCCCGGCACGCCCGGCTGCCCGGTCAACAACCAGATCCCCGATTTCAACGACCTCGTCTATCAGGGCAATTGGGAAGAGGCCTCGCGCAACCTGCACTCGACCAACAATTTCCCGGAGTTCACCGGCCGCATCTGTCCGGCGCCGTGCGAAGCCTCCTGCACGCTCAACATCGACGACAACCCCGTCACCATCAAGACCATCGAATGCGCGATCGTCGACCGTGCCTGGGACAATGGCTGGCTGAAGCCTGAAATCGCCTCCGTCAAGACCGGCAAGAAGGTCGCGGTGATCGGCGCGGGTCCGGCCGGCATGGCCTGCGCGCAGCAGCTCGCGCGCGCTGGCCACGACGTGCATGTGTTCGAGAAGTACGCCAAGGCCGGCGGCCTGCTGCGCTACGGCATCCCCGACTTCAAGATGGAGAAGGGCGTCATCGACCGCCGCATCACGCAGATGGAAGGCGAAGGCGTCACCTTCCACTACAACAGCCATGTCGGCACCGACGGCAATGTCGATCCGCGCGAACTGCTGAACGAGTACGACGCTGTTGCGCTCACCGGCGGCGCGGAAGCCCCGCGCGACCTGCCGATCCCCGGCCGGGACCTCCAGGGCATCCACTACGCCATGGATTTCCTGCCGCAGCAGAACCGCCGGGTCTCCGAGGAGCCGCTCGGCGGCGTCACCGAGATCCTGGCGGCCGGCAAGCATGTCGTCGTCATCGGCGGCGGCGACACCGGAAGCGACTGTATCGGCACCTCGCTGCGCCAGGGCGCGCTCTCCGTGACCCAGCTCGAGATCATGCCGGCTCCGCCCGAGCACGAGAACAAGGGCCTGACCTGGCCGAACTGGCCGCTCAAGATGCGCACCTCGTCCAGCCAGGCCGAGGGCGCCATCCGCGAATTCGCCGTGCTCACGCAAAAATTCACGGGCGAGAACGGCCAGGTCAAGAAGCTGCACTGCGTCCGCGTCGACGACAAGTTCAAGCCGATTGCCGGCACCGAGTTCGACCTCGACGCCGAACTCGTCCTGCTCGCGATGGGCTTCGTGCACCCGGTGCACGAGGGCCTGCTAAAGCTGCTGTCGGTCGAGCTCGACCCGCGCGGCAACGTCAAGGCCAACACCTTGGACTACCAGACCTCACGCCCGAACGTGTTCACCGCCGGCGACATGCGCCGCGGCCAATCGCTGGTGGTGTGGGCGATCCGCGAGGGCCGGCTGTGCGCGCGGTCGATCGATACGTTCTTGATGGGGAAGACGGATCTGCCGCGCTAGTCGCGACTCGCTCCGCTGCAAGATTTTCAAATGGTGTCATCGCCCGCGAAAGCGGGCGATCCAGTATTCCGAGACAGCTGTGATCTACTGAAGAGCCGCGGCGTACTGGATGCCCCGCCTGCGCGGGGCATGACGGCGGAGTTAATTCTGCAACCTCACCCCCAGCATCACCACAGTCCCCTGCGAACTCGATCCCGCCTGGTTCGAATCCAGGATGTCGTGGCGCAGCGTGCCCTTGATCCAGATGTTGCGGTTGAGCTTGTAGATCAGATTGCCTTCGAGCGAGTAGGTTTTGTCGTTGCGACCCTGGTTCTGGTAGTCGTAGGTGCCGTAGGTGAACTTGCCGACCGCGGTGAGCCAGCGGCGGAAGTCGTGATCGACTTCGACCCCGTAGGTGTGCACCAGCACGCCGGAGGAGCCGGGGACCGTGGTCTCGGCGATCTGCGTATCGGTGGCGAATTTCACCGTGGTCAGGCCGCTCGCGTTCCAGATCAGCGAGCCTGAGGTGAGGAAGCCCGCAAGCTGGCTGAGACGCGGATCGACATAGTTGCGCGCGGAATAGCCGACCGAGACTTCGCCGGTGAGAATGCGCGAGAACTCGAAGGACGAGCCGACCTTGGCATAGCCGCCGTTCGAATCGCGGAAGTAGCCATTGCGATCGGCGGCCTGGTCGTGGACGCGGGTGTCGCCCTGGATCTCGACGAACGGTTTGAGGCCCGGCTTCAGATCGTAGGAGAAGCGGCCGACGCCGCCATACTGATTGAAGTCGCGATCACTGTTGCTGAAGGTCGAGCCGTCGGTGAGCTTCGAATCCGTGTAGGCGGTGCGATCGATGGCGGCGCCGGCGGCGACCTGGAAGCGATTGAAGGTCTGGTCGAAGCCAACGGTGGTGCCGTAGGTGGCGTAGACAGGGTATTTCTGCAGGCCGGCCTGCACGTTCGGGCTGCCGGGATTGTCGGTGGCAAGCCGCAGGCGCAGCTGCGAGGTCAGCTTGAAATCGCGGTCGACGTCGAGGCGGCCGTCGACATGGCCGGTGAAGTCAGGGCGATTGATCTCGACCGGCGACGGCGAAGCAAAGCCGTCGATCGTCGCCGGCATGTTGTTGGTATAGCCCGAGAACGAGCCGCGCAGATCGGCGACCAGCGCGTGGCGCTCCCAATCGGACTGGACCAGAAGATCGGGCGCGACGACATAGACCGGCGAGCCGACCGGCTTGCTCAACCGCGCCGGGTTGGTGTCGTAGCCGGTGGAGAGTTCGAGCCCGCCCTTGATCAGGAAGCTGCCGGCATAGTCGCCGACCGCGCCGAACGCATCGTCATCGGTCTTGAGGCGGCGGCGCAAAGGCTGGCCGGGGACGTTGCCGGCCATCGCCGGGGCTACCGGTATCTTGTGCGCGGTCTCGGATGGCGGCGGCGCGATGCGCGGCGGGCCCAGTGTTGTCACCGGCGTTGTCGGCGGCGCCACCGAGCCGGGGCCGAGCGGGCGCTTCGGCTTGGGCTGGCCGGGATAGAGCTTTGGCTGCTGCCGCTTGCGATTGAGCGAGTCGTAGCCGGAGCCGCTGGCGCCATTGGCGGCGGGCAGGCCGTAGGTCGGGACCTGGCCGACGCGCGAGGTCGCAGGCGCCTCCCGGCTCTTGCGCGGATCGGCATTGGGATCGGGCAGCGCCGGCAGCGCGTCCGAGGGCGCCTGCGGCACGCCCGCCGTGCGGCGCGTCGGCAGCGTGTCGGGCGCGGCAAAGCCGCCGCGGTTGGGATTGAACAGGTCGGGCGTGAGGCTCTGGGCGGCCGCCGGGGCGCTTCCGAGGGCCGTCAGCGCAAGGCACGGGACAAGACACGGCAAAGCAGCGCGCAGGAAATGCCCGCGTTTGCTCCGGCTCGTGCCTGGAGACGACCCCACGATGAAATAACTCCAACGAAATCAAACGCTTCCGCGATCGTCCCCGCCGGCTGGCGAAAACCATCGTTAATGGAGTTAAAACAATTATGGTTAATGACCCGTTGAGAGCGTCAGGGGCTCTCGTCGCCTCGTCCGCCGGGGCGTGCTAAGCAGGCGCCAACGGGCCACCGCCCCACCCTTCCCTTGGACGAAAACATGCCGAGCTCGAAACCGCTGATGACCCAATCATCCGGCCCCACCCCCGACAGCGTCGAATCCGCGCTCCGCACGCTGGAGACTGAGAGCGGCGGCATCAACGCGCTCGCCGCGGCGCTCCGCGGCCCGCTGGGCGCGACCTTCGCCAGGGCGGTCGATCTGATCCGCAACGCCAAGGGCCGCGTCATCGTCACCGGGCTCGGCAAATCAGGCCACATGGCGCGCAAGATCGCGGCGACGCTGGCCTCAACCGGTACGCCGGCCTTCTTCGTCCACACCGCCGAAGCTGCCCATGGCGACCTCGGCATGATCACCACCGACGACGTCATCATGGCACTGTCCTGGTCCGGCGAGCAGCCGGAGATGAAGACCCTCGTGAACTATTCGGCACGCTTTGCGATTCCGATGATCGCGGTGACCTCGAACGCGGCGTCCTCGCTGGGCCAGGCTGCCGACATCATTCTCGAGCTGCCGAAGGCGCGCGAGGCCTGTCCGCACAATCTGGCGCCGACCACCTCGACGATGATGCAGGTCGCGATCGGCGATGCCATCGCGATCGCGCTGCTCGAAGGCCGCGGCTTCACCGCGCTGGAATTCGCGCATTTCCACCCCGGCGGCAAGCTCGGCGCGATGCTGAAATTCGTCCGCGACTACATGCGCACCGGCGCGGAGATCCCGCTCAAGCCTGAAGGCACCAAGATGTCGGACGCGGTGATGGAGATGTCCGCCAAGGGCTTGGGGTGCGTCTGCATCGTCAACGAGGCGAACGAGGCGGTCGGCATCATCACCGACGGCGATCTGCGCCGCCACATGCGCCCCGATTTGCTGACCGTGTCGGTCGACGACATCATGACGAAGCAGCCCAAGACCGTGCCGCCCTCGATGCTTGCCACCGAGATGATCGAGGTGCTGAACACGCGCAAGATCACGACGCTGGTGGTGACCGAGGCGGGCAAGGTGGTGGGCATCGTGCACCTGCACGACCTGCTGCGGGCGGGCGTGGCGTAATTTCTTCGCCTCTCCCCGCTTGCGGGGAGAGGCCGGAATGCGCGCGGCACGCGCGGATTCCGGGTGAGGGGGACTCTCCACGAGTCCAACTCTCACCATCCCCGCGGAGACTCCCCCTCACCCCAACCCTCTCCCCGCAAGCGGGGCGAGGGAGTCCACAAACCGCGCCGCCTTCTCCTCAAGCGGCAGTTTCAGCCCGTTCGCCAGATACGACACCGTGCGATAGAAGCCGCACAACAGCATGATCTCCAGGATCTGCGCCTCGTGGTAATGTGCCGACAGCGCGGCGAATTCGGCGTCGGTGAACGTCGCGCGGGTGTGCAGCGCGTCAACGGCCGCGATCAGCGCCTGCTCGGCAGGCGACCAACAGGACGACGTCGCATCGCCTTGCACGGTGGCGCGCACCTCTTCCTCGCTGAGCTTTGCCGCTCCGGCAAAGACCGCGACATGCACACCCCATTCATATTCGCATTTGTTCAGCGCGCAGGTGCGGTCGATGACGATCTCGCGCTGGCGCAATGACAGCGGGCCGGGATCGAGCAGCCCGCCGGCGCGAAACTTGTCCCAGGCGCGGCTGTGACCCGCCATCACCCGGAACAGCACCAGTGGCGGCGCGCCGCGCATGATGCGGTCGAACTGGGCCTGGATCTCCGGGGGATAAGGCGGCGCGAGCGGGGCGATGCGCGGTGTGGCCTGGGACATGGGCCGTCTCCATTGCTACATTTATTGTAGCAATACGCTACATTATTTGTAGCACGACGCAAGAGGGAGCGGCATGGCAAGACAGGCGGTATCCGGGAGCAAATCCGTGCGCGGCTCGCGCACCGGCCGGCCGATCATGGCCCTGCTCGATCTGCTCGGCCGGCGCTGGGCCTTGCGGATTCTCTGGGAATTGCGCGATCAGTCCCTCACCTCCCGCGCATTGCGAACGGCCTGCGACGAGGCTTCACCCACGGTGCTGCAAGCGCGGCTGACCGAGCTGCGCGAGGCAGGGTTCGTGGAGCTGGGCGACGGTGGAGGTTACAGGCTGACGGCGCTCGGGCGGGAGCTGTGCGAGACATTCATGCCGCTGCACCGGTTTGCGCAGCGGTGGAAGAGCTCTTCCCCCTCTCCCCGCTTGCGGGGAGAGGGTCGGGGTGAGGGGGAGCCTCCGCGCAGACGGTGAGAGACGGACTCGCGGAGAGTCCCCCTCACCCGGATTGCGCCGGACGATGCTTCGCATCGCCGGGAGCAATCCGGCCTCTCCCCGCAAGCGGGGAGAGGCGAAGAGACTACGCCGCCGCCACCGTCAGATTCGCGCCATCCACCTGCACCACCTTCACCCGCGTCCCTGCCGGCGTATCGGGGCCGGCGACGCGCCAGACCGTGTCGCCGATGCGCATGGTGCCGTTGCCGTCGATGATTGGTTTCTCCAGTGTGAACTCGCGGCCCAAAAGCGCCTCGCTGCGCTTGTTGAGGAAGGGGCTGGCGGAACTTGCATCCACCTTCGGTCGCGCGAGCCGGCGCCACACCGGCACGGCGGCGGCGGCAAAGATCGCGAACATCACGAGCTGGATCTGCCAGGATATCGCCACTCCGAACGAGATCAGCCCGACGAGCAGCGCGGCGAGCCCGAGCCAGAACAGGAACACGCCCGGCGCCAGCACCTCCAGCGCCATCAGGATGAAGCCGAAGATCAGCCAGTTCCAGGTGCCGAGCGATACGAACATGTCGGTCATGACACGACCTCTTTATATTGGCGCATGCGCTTGTCGGAAGCGCATGCGCTTTTGATTAGCCCTGCCGCGGCGGCATCGCAGGCGGCGTGCTGCCGGTCGGCGGCACCGAGCCACGTCGCGCCGCAGCGGCGGCGGATGCCGCACTCTCGCCAAACGTCGCTTTCGCGATCTCGCCGATGCCGGCGAGCGAGCCCAGCATGCTCATCGCCTCCACTGGAAGCATGATGACCTTCTGGTTCGGCGACTCCGCCAGCTGCCCGAACGCCTTGATATACTTGTCGGCGATGAAATAGTTCAGCGCAGCGACGTCGCCCTTGGAGATCGCTTCGCTGACCATCTGCGTCGCCTTGGCCTCGGCCTCGGCGGACCGCTCGCGCGCTTCGGCGTCGCGGAACGCAGCTTCCTTGCGGCCTTCGGCCTGGAGGATCTGGCCCTGCTTGGCGCCTTCGGCGCGCAGGATTTCGGACTGGCGCTGGCCTTCGGCGGCGAGGATGTCGGCGCGTTTGACGCGTTCGGCCTTCATCTGCCGGCCCATCGCCTCGACGAGATCGGCCGGCGGCACGATGTCCTTGATCTCGATGCGGTTGACCTTGAGGCCCCAGGGCGAGACCGCGGCATCGACCACGCGCAAGAGGCGCTCGTTGATCTCGTCGCGATGCGACAGCACCTGGTCGAGATCCATCGCGCCCATCACCGAGCGGATGTTGGTCATGGTCAGGACGGTGATGGCCTGCGTCAGGTTGGAGACCTCGTAGCTTGCTTTCGCCGCGTCGAACACCTGATAAAAGGCGACGCCGTCCACCGTCACGGTGGCGTTGTCCTTGGTGATGACCTCCTGCTCGGGAATGTCGATCACCTGCTCCATCATGTTGATCTTGCGCCCGACGCGATCGAAATAAGGCACGATCAGGTTGAGCCCGGGGCTCAGCGTCTGGGTGTACTTTCCGAACCGCTCGATGGTCCAGTCATAGCCCTGCGGCACCGTCTTCACGCCGGCGACCAGCGTGACGATGACGAGCAAAACCAGAACAATCGCGAAAATGTCGAAACCGCTCATATTTCCTCCAAGGTGGGAAAGAAGCCAGGAAAAAGCCCTTTCCCGCGCTGTCATTGGTCGGGATCGCAACCCTACCGGTTCAGCGGTCGCGATTCACGTCGGTATCGCCGCGATTCTGCACAAGACGCGACGAGAAGGAACGGTCACGATATGTATTTCCGAAAGGCTCTTGAAAGCGTGCAGGCGCAGACCTAGCGCCGGAAGTTAACGCGATTTCGTCCACCACGGACGATTTCATTCGATGACCTCGTTCGCGATTGCGAGCAACCCCGGCGGAAGCGTCACGCCCAGCGCCTTGGCCGCCTTGAGATTGACCGCAAGCTCGAACTTGGTGGGGTTCTGGACCGGCAGATCGGCTGGGCGTGTGCCCCTCAGGATGCGATCGATATAGCTGGCGGCGCGCCGAAGCTGCTCGGCGGTGTCGGTGCTGTAGGACATCAGCCCGCCCTCGTCGACGAAGGTGCGGCTCCAGAACACCGCGGGCACGCGCGCTTCGTTGATCGCCGCGAGCAGTTGCGCGCGATTGGCCATGGTGAAGAAATCAGGCAACACCAGGAGGCCGCCGTCCTTGCGCGTGGCCAGCGCCGCGATCGAGGCGGCGTCATGGACCGGCGCGGGCTCGACCGTCACGTGAAGCGTGCGTGCGGCGTCCTCGATCGTGCGCAGCATCAGGGGCGCGAACGGCGCGGTGGCGGGATTGTAGACGACGACAACGCGAGACACTTTTGGCGTGACCTGCGTCAGCATCTCCAGCCATTTGCCGGCCAGCGGGCCGTCATAATCGGTGAAGCCGGTGATGTTGCCGCCGGGATGCGCGAGGTTTTTGACAAAGCCCTGGCTGACGGGATCGGTCACCACGGCGAACACGATCGGGATCGTAGTGGTGCGCTGGCGCAGCTCTTCGACCGAGGGCGTGCCGACCGCGAGCAGGATGTCGGGCTTGAGCGCGATCAACTCATCGGCGAGCCCGGCGATCGGTGCCCGGTCGCCGGCGCCGCTGCGCCAATCGATCCGCAAATTGTCGCGCTCCTTCCAGCCATGGGCGGCGAGCGCCTCGGCCAGGCGAATCTGCCCGATCACCTCATCGGCGGTGACCGAGAGCACGCCGAGCCGGCGCGCCGGCTGCTGCGCCAGCACTGGAGCCGGCAGCGCTGCGATCATCCCAAGAAGCGCCAGGCATTCGCG
Organism: Bradyrhizobium sp. GW821-FHT13H05; assembly: GCF_058804065.1. Taxonomy (NCBI): domain Bacteria; kingdom Pseudomonadati; phylum Pseudomonadota; class Alphaproteobacteria; order Hyphomicrobiales; family Nitrobacteraceae; genus Bradyrhizobium; species Bradyrhizobium sp. GW821-FHT13H05. Next base: position 197,308 of record NZ_JBXAPO010000008.1, read on the forward strand.
GCGATTCATGGGAGACCCCATCAGATCCAGCCCTGAAGCTCGCGCAGCACCAGGGTGCGGATCACGTCCATACCGGGTTCACTGTCGTTCAGACAGGGGATCGCGGAAAACTGCTCGCCGCCATTGTGCTTGAAGATCTCGGCATTCTCCTGCGCGATCTCCTCCAGTGTCTCCAGGCAATCGGCTGAGAAGCCCGGCGTCACCACCGCGATGCGGCGCACGCCTTCCCCGGCGAGACGCTCCATCGTCTTGTCGGTGTATGGCTGGAGCCACTCGGCATTGCCGAAGCGGGACTGGAAGGTCAGCAGCAGCTTTGTCTCGTCCATGCCGAGCCGGCGACGCAGCGCCTCGGTCGTGGCGATGCAGTGGCTCTGATAGGGATCGCCATTGTCGACATAGGATTTCGGCATGCCGTGGAAGGACGCGACGATCAGCTCGGGCTTGAACGGCAGCGTTGCCAGATGCGTCTCGATCGAGACGGCGAGCGCCTCGATATAGGCTTCGTCCTCATAGTAAGGCGGCGTCACCCGCAGGGTCGGCTGGTTACGCAGGCGGGCGAGGACGCGGAACACCTCGTCGCAGACGGTCGCCGAGGTCGAGGCGGAATATTGCGGATAGAGGGGAACTGCGAGGATGCGCTCGCAGCCCTTCGCGATCAGCGCATCGACGCCCGACTTGATCGAGGGATTGCCGTAGCGCATCGCCCAGCCCACGACGACGTGGTCGCTGTCCGACAGCGCGGCTGCGAGCTTTTCGGACTGCGACCGGGTGATCGTCTTGAGCGGCGACTCGTTCTTGTCGGTGTTCCAGATCTTCAGATAGTCGCGCGCCTTGGCGCGGGGCCGGGTGCGCAGGATGATGCCGTTCAGCACCACTTTCCAGATCAGGCCCTGGTCCTCGATCACGCGAGCGTCGCTGAGGAACTCCTTGAGATAGACGCGCACCCCTCTGGCATCCGCCGTGTCGGGCGTACCGAGATTGACCAGAAGGACCCCGACGCGCTGCGCGCCGGGGTGGATGGCTGGCTTCGTGGCCTCGAGGGGGACAACATTGGTCATGGCAGACCGTGGGTCGCGCGTTGGACTGAACTTGTCAAGATTGGGCCGCTTTCGCTAGGGTCGGCGCGGAGGGGGAGGAACCATGACACTCGCGGAATGGTGCGTTCTTGGCGCACTGCTGCTGTATCTATCTACGATCGTCTCGGTCAAATGGATCAGGTTTCGCGGGTTCGACAATTCACGCCCGCGCGATCCGGCCTTTTACGAAGACGCCATCGCCCAGCGCGCGCTGGGCGCGCACCAGAACGGCATCGAGACCTTTCCGTTCTTCGCCTTCGCGGTGCTGCTGGCCGAATTCCGGGACTCGCCGCAGCGGCTGATCGACGAGCTCGCGGTGCTGTTCCTGATCGTCCGGATCGCCTATGTGCTGACCTATCTCGGCAACCGCCCGACGCTGCGCTCGATCCTCTGGAGCATCGGTTTTGCGATCAATCTCGGCATCTTCTTCATGCCGGCCTTGAAGCAGTTTCTGCCGGTGTGAGCTCCTGCCTTCCCCTGGAAGGAAGGGGCACCCCTCCACTTCAAGGCAACGGCGCCATCACGCCCGCGCCAGGATTGCAAGAATTGACCGTATCGCTGCGGGAATTGGCGGGATGATCGGGACGGAGAACATCGGCTCCAGCTCGTGCGCGGCCTCGCCTAGCGGGCCGCCTCCGATAATGACGGCCTCTGCGCGGTCATCGCTGACGCAGTGATGCACGACATCGGCCAGCGCTTCGCGCAGGCGGTCCTTGTCCTTGACCAGCTCCGCAGGGTTCACTGACGATAGTCGAAGGCCGCAATATTGCGCCGACAGCCCCAGCGCAGCGACGCGTTGATCGATCGCAGCCTTCAACGCCGGCGTCGTGGTGGCGATCCCGAACCGCCGCCCGCCCGCCGCGGCTTCGCGAAGGGCCGATTCGGCGATGCCGACCGCCGGCGTCCGGCATCGCTTCCGGACTTCCGCGAGGCCCGGATCGCCGAAGGCGGCGACGATGAAACCGTCGTACTTGCCATCGTTCGCCACGGCTATCTCGACCACCTCGTTGGCCGCTGCGGCCAATGCTTCGGGCTCGACAATCATGGGGGGCGCGCGATGCGCCGTCGTGCCGACAATTTCAGACGCGCCTGCCGCAGCAACTTGTGCGATGCCGACCATCATGGTGGTTGTCGCCACCGAACTGTTCGGATTGATCAGCAGGATGCGGTGCATGCCCGTCGATCGATTCAGGCCGATTTTGCGACGGACATTGCGGCAGCCGCCACCCCAGCCGTTTCGGCAGGCTGGTTCACGTCCTCCATCGACTTGCCATAGGTCTCCGGCCCGAACTGGATGCAGATCGCAAACACCACGTACATGGCGGCGGCCAGGCCGAACACGCCAGACACGCCGTACGCATCAAGCAGGGCGCCGGAGACCGGCGGCACCAGAGACCCCGCAGCCGACCCGGCCGCCAGGATGAAGGCCACCCCGAATGCACGCATGCGGGTCGGAAACAGCTCCGGTGCGTAGATCCAGATCGAGGTATTGAGCAGCAGGACGAAGAACTGGAACAGCGCCCCGAAGGCGAGCACCAGATACAAGCTCCTGCCGAGATAGATGATGCACAGCGCAGCGATGCACGCGCACACCGCGCCGACGGTGAGCACGCGTTTGCGCGGCAGGTGATAGCCGAACACGGATGCGGCAACCGTGCCGCACAGACTGCCGAACTGGATCACCATCGTGTACAGCAGACTGCCCTGGTAGGTGTATCCCATCGACACGAAGATGGTCGGCATCAACGTCAATACGGAAAGCTGGGCGCCGTAGCTCATCAGGATCGCGATCGCGACCGATACGGTCCGGCCCAGATACGGCGGCTGGAAGATGCCCCAGCTCGCCGTCTTCCCGTCCTGTGGCGCGTCCGGCATCGGGTCCAGATGGGCGGCGGTTGGCACACCTTTCGGATTGAGCGAACCAGATGCGAGAATGGAGAGAACGCGATTGGCCTCGTCCACCTTGCCTTGCGACACGAGAAAGCGCGGCGTCTCGGGTACGAAGCGACGATAGAACACGACCAGCAGGCAGGGAACGCCGAGCGAGGCGAACAGCCAGCGCCATGAATTGTCACCCGGGAAAAGTGAAAAGATCAGCAGCCCGAAGGCCGGCGCCAGGAAGTTTCCGAAACCGCCGGCCCCGACATTGACCAGACCAGCCGCCGTTCCGCGAAACTTCGGGGAGCAGAATTCGGACAGCATCGTAACCGCGGTGGAGACCTCGCCGCCGATACCGAAACCGACGATCGCGCGGAACAGGCACAGCACGGCGAAATTCGGCGCGAGCGCGCAACCGATCGAACCGACCGTGAAGAGCAGCAGGTTGATGCCAAGCATCACCCGGCGGCCGTAGCGATCGCTGATGATGCCGGACAACAGGCGGCCAAGCGCCGCTGTCGCGAACGTCACGGTGTTGAGCAGTCCGATATCGGCCGAGGTCAGGCCCCATTGCTGCCGGAGCGCCGGGCCGACGATACCGATGGTGTTTTGCTCGAAGCTATCGAACAGGCAGCCGAAAAGGATTAAGGCGATGATCTGCTTATGTGCGGTCGTGACGCCGATCTTTGCGAGCGCACCCTCCAACTGCGTGATCGCTGGATTGTTGGAAGGAGCTGGAGATGAGCCGCCAAAGGCCATAGTTGCCTCCATATCTGGGCAACTAAAAAAGGCAATTAATATGCCATTTCTGCATGCAATAGCCGCGGCCTAAAAACACGTCGTCCGTTCGGCGGCGATGTAGCCGAACAACAGGCCGGCGCCGAACAGCAGCACGAGGGCGGCGGCGCCGAATTCGATGCCGCGCATGAAGAGGGCGCCGCCGCCATCGCGGCCTGCGCTCAGGCGGCCGGCGACGTCCTTGGCGGAGACGGCAACGACGGCGATGGCTGCGACCGTGATCGCGGTGCCGAGGCCCATCAGGAAAGTCGCGGCGATGCCGGCCCAGAACAGGCCCTGGGCCAGCGCGAACACCAGCACCAGGATGGCGCCCGAGCAGGGACGGATGCCGACGGTCAGGATCGCCGCAAACCCGCGCCGCCAGCCGCCGGCGCCGGCGAGCTCGCTGGGCGTGGGGCCGTGGGAATGGCCGCAATGCTCGTCGTGAACGTGGCCGTGCGCGTGGTGGGCATGGGCGTGGGCGTGGCCATGGTCGTGATGATGGTGATCATGCGCATCATGATGATGGTGATGATCGTGGTCATGCGGCACGCCGGCAATCGCCGGCATCGGCTGCGCCGCCTGGAGCGCGCGGATGAAGGTGCGGCCCTTGACCCAGACGAGACGCAGACCGAACAGCGCGATCAGGGCGTAACTGGCGATCTCGATCACGCCTTCCGCCTTGCACATGGTCTTGGCGGTGGCGTTCAGCACCCAGGCCGAGATGCCGACGATCAGGATCGCGACCAGCGACTGCATCAGGGCCGAGGCAAACGACAGCGCGATGCCGCGCCTGAAGGTCTCGCGGTTGGCGACGAGATAGGAGGCGATCACCGCCTTGCCGTGGCCGGGCCCTGCGGCGTGGAAGATGCCGTAGGCGAAGGAGATGAAGAGCAGCGTCCACACCGCCGAGCCGTCGGACTTGGCGGCGCGGATGGTCGCCGACATCTGGCGATAGAACTCCGACTGTTTTGCCAGGAGCCAGCCGACGAGGCCGCTGGCCTCGGGCTCGGCCGCCTGCGCGGGTCTCGGTGCGCCGAACGGGTTCTGCGCGAGGAGATCATGCAGCGCGGCATCGGCCACGCCCAGCACGACGATAACGGCGGCACAGGCGAGAAGCCCGCGGGCAAGCGAAGAATGAAGACGACCGATCAAGGGCAATCCACCGTGATCTTGTTGGCGAACATCATGCCGAAATTGGTGTTCTCGCCGCTCATGAAGGTCTGCTCGTTGAGCTTCTGGGCGGTCGCGGTGCCGTCACTAGGCCGATCGAGCTTCATCTGGCAGCCGGCGGGCGCGCCGACCAGCTTGACCGGATTGTCCTTGGCCATCTGGAAGTCGATGAAGAAGGAACGATCGAACACTTCGAGCACCAATTGCCTGGGCTTGACCGGATTCTTCAGCGGCAGCGTGAAGTGCAGGGTCAGCACCGTATCCTTGTAGTCGAGGAAGTAGTCGACCGGCTCGTTAAATCGCTCCTTCTTGCCGTCGGCTCGCGCGAAGGTGAAGTAGGCGTATTCCTTCAGCGACTCGACATTGGTCTGCGCCAGCGGACCCAGCTCCTCGCGCGTATACGCGCCCTTGGTCTTGCTCTCGAGCCCCTGCACCGCATAGGCCGAAAACATGTCGTCGAACGTCCAGGCGTGGCGAACGCCGGTGATTGAGCCATCCTCGGCATAGAGAAGCTCGCTCGTCGCAGTAATCCAGACATGCGGATGCGCGCTCGCTGCGCTTGATGCGAACATCATGGCGGCGACGACCAGCCATCCGAACAGGCGGCGCATCGGAGGTATCCAAACTGGCAGGATCATGGGCACTCCACCGAGATCGGGACGAGGAACAACAGGCCGACAGCGACGTTCGCACCGCCCTCCTTGAAGGTATCTTCGCTCGCTTCCCGCACCAGCTCGCGGTCCCGGTCGTTGCCGACTGACCGCGCTTGCCATGAATTCCCCAGCCATATCTCACAACCAGCAGGGGCACCAACGAGTTTGAGCGGATGCTCCTTTGCCAATCTAAAATCAATGAAAAAAGAACGATCAAAAATAGCCAGACGAACATACTTCGCCTTCACAGGGTCTTTCAGCGGCAGCGTGAAATGCAGAGTGAGATGGTCATCGGCGTATTCGAACAAACAATCGATTGGCTCTGCGAACGACTGCTTGACGTTGGCAGTTGCGCTGGTGAAGTAGGTCTTCTCTTTGAAAGACTCGACCTGAGCCTGCGCCAACGAGACCAACTCCTCGCGGGAGTAGGTGCCATCGGGCTTCCGCTGCAGTCCCTGCACGGCATTGGCCGAGAACGCTTCGTCGAACGTCCAAGCGTGACGCACGCCGGTGACGGTGCCGTCAGCCGCGTAGAGTAGCTCGCTCGTCACGTCGACCCAGACATGCGGATGCGCGCTCGCCGCGCCTGATGCGAGCAGCATGGCGGCGGCGAGCAGCAGGCCGAGCAGGGCACGCATGCCCGTCAGGCCGCTTTCGGCGCGTCGAGCAGGCCGCGGCGGCGGAGCAGTGCGTCCGGCTCCGGCGGGCGGCCGCGGAAGGCCTCGTAGGCGGCTTCCGGATCGACCGATCCGCCGCTCGAGTAGATGTCGTCGTGCAGGCGTTTTGCGACGGCGGGATCGAAGATGTCGCCGGCCTCCTCGAACGCGCCGAAGGCGTCGGCGTCCATCACCTCGGACCACATGTAGCTGTAATAGCCCGCGGCATAATGATCGCCGGAGAAGATGTGGCCGAACTGGGTGGGACGGTGACGCAGCGAGATCTCCTCGGGCATGCCGATCTTCTCCAGCTCGCGTCTCTCGAAGGCCCGGACATCCTGCGCAGCCGAGGCCGGCTGGGTGTGGAATTCGAGGTCGATCAGCGCCGAGGAGACGAACTCCACGGTCGCAAAACCCTGGTTGAATTTTCGCGCGGCCAGGAACCGTTGCAGCAGATCGTCCGGCAGCGGCTCACCGGTCTGGTAATGGCGGGCGAACTGCTGGAGCACTTCGGGCCGCTCCTGCCAGTGCTCGTAGAGCTGGGAGGGCAGCTCTACGAAATCGGTGAAGACAGAGGTGCCCGACAGCGACGGATAGGTCACGTTGGAGAGCATGCCGTGCAGGCCGTGGCCGAACTCGTGGAACAGGGTGCGGGCATCGTCAGGCGACAGCAGCGAGGGCTCGCCGCCGGCTCCTTTCGCGAAGTTGCAGACGTTGATGACGAGCGGCGCGATCTCGCCGTCGAGCTTCTGCTGGTCGCGCAGCGACCCCATCCAGGCGCCGGAACGCTTGGATGGGCGGGCATAGTAGTCGCCGTAGAACAGTGCCTTGTGCTTGCCGTCGGGACCCTTGACCTCCCAGGCCCGCACGTCCGGGTGCCATGCGGGAACGTCTTTGCGCTCCTCGAACGTAATGCCGAACAGGCGCGTGGCGCAGTCGAAGGCGGCGGCGATCATGTGATCGAGCGTGAGGTACGGCTTGATCGCGGCGTCGTCGAAATTGGCGCGCTGGAGACGCAGCTTCTCGGCATAGAAGCGCCAGTCCCAGGGCGCGAGCTTGAAATTGCCGCCCTCGGTCGTGATCAGCGCCTGCATCTCGTCGCGGTCGGCGAGCGCCCGGGCGCGGGCCGGCTTCCAGACCCGCTCCAAGAGGCCGCGCACCGCATCCGGCGTCTTGGCCATGGAATCCTCGAGCCGGTAAGCGGCGAAGGTCGGGTAGCCCAACAGCTTGGCGCTCTCCTCGCGCAGCTTCAGGATCTCGACGATGGTTCCGTTGTTGTCGTTCGAATTGCTGTTGTCGCCGCGCGCCGTAAAAGCCTTGTAGACCTTCTCGCGCAGGTCGCGCCGCGCCGAGCTCTTCAGGAACGGCTCGGTCGAGGAGCGCGACAGCGTGACGATGGCCTTGCCTGCCATGCCGCGCTCTTCCGCCGCAGCCTTCGCGGCGGCGACGAAGCTCTCGGGCAGGCCCTGGCGGTCGGCCTCGCCGAGCTCCATGAACCATTCCTGCTCGTCGCCGAGCAGATGATGGCTGAAGCTGGTGCCGAGCTGGGCGAGTTTTTCGTTGATCTCGGCCATCCGCTTCTTGGTCTCCTCGGAGAGCCCAGCGCCAGAGCGGTGGAAGCGGGTGTAGGTGCGCTCCAGCAGCCGGAGCTGCTCAGAGCTGAGACCGAGCGCCGCGCGGTTCTCGTGCAGCTGGGCGATGCGACCAAACAGCACGGCGTTCATCATGATCGGATTCCAGTGCCGCGCCATCCGAAGTGAGACCTCCTTGTCGATCTCCAGGATGGCCGGGTTGGAATGCGCCGAGACGAGGTCGTAGAAGACGGCCGCGACCTTGCCCAGCAGCTTGCCGGAGCGCTCCAGCGCCGTGATGGTGTTGGCGAAGTCGGCGGCCGCGGGATCGTTGGTGATCGCCGCGATCTCGGCGGAGTGATCGGCGAAGGCCTGCTCGAAGGCCGGCAGGAAGTGCTCCGGCTTGATCTCATCGAAAGGCGGGGTCGCGAACGGCGTCACCCAGGCCTTCAGCAGCGGGTTGGTCTCGGAGTCCGTAGTTTGGCGGGGTTCTGACATCGCTAATCCCGATTTTTGAGCCGATTTGTTGGGGGCAGCTATAGCACGCGATGGGGCTTTTTTGGGCCATTTGGCCTTGCTCCTGCCCGCCTTTTCGGAGAGATTGCGGCCCTCGAAGCCTTGCCTCGAAGTCTTGCCTCGAAGCCTTGGGACCCCTGAGCTCATGAACGCGTCTTCCTCGTCCTCCCGCCGGATCGTCTGGCCCAGCGTCATCACCGTCATCAGCGCCGCCATCCTGATCGGCGCAGAGGTGTTCGGCGCGGCCTTTGCCGGCGGCTGGGCGCTCGCGATCCTGTTCGGTCTCGGCGATCAAGGCGCCCATATCCTCCAGGCGGTGCTGTTCGCACTCGGCGTGCTCGTGATGACCGCCTTCATCCGCGCCGCCCAGCGCGTCGAGCCGTTCACGAAGCGCGGCTGAAGCTTCTCGCGCGCGCGTGAGGCGCGTACGACGCAGAAAACTTAACGCGCGTTCATCTTCCGCGTCGCTCGCGCAACACTGCGCAAGCAGATGTTAGGCAAATCTGTTCTCAGCCTAAAAAAATTCTTGCGAAGCTGAGTCAAAAGCCTTATGTGCGCTCTTGCCCAATTTCGCACGTGCCTGTGGTCGTGTGTCAGTCGGTAGGTATCCGGACAAGAGGCCGGACAGCCGCCAAGGGGTGAAGAAGCCGAGGGGCTCTTCGGAAGTGTGGAAGTCGAAAGACCGAAGGTCGCAAGACCCAGAGGTCTGGAGACGAAGCAAACCCGGAGCGTCCAGCATCTCTCTCAAAGAGATGCCTTGTCGAAGGTGACTTCACTTTTTGCAACCGTGACTGGCAGCCGGAGGCGAACCGGCGCACCCCGCTCTCAACGGGGGACGCGACTTAAAGCAACGACGGATCGGGCTTTTTTGGTCTCTACCGGCAGTCCAACGCCGGCGCGGGCTACTGAAAAGGCTTGTCCTTCATTGCCAGGTGTGCGGGCGGGAAATTCCCAACCAATCCACGGCAGCACAGTCTGATTTGAGTCTTTGGCTCGTCGCGCCTCCATCGCGCGATCTGGCCGGGGCGCTTATCCGACGACATTTTTTGAACGGATCCCCGTCGCTGGGCCGTTTGGGAGAGTGCTATGACCGAACGTATTCAGGAATTCCTGCGCAACCGCCGCAGCGAGGGCCAGGACACCGAGCCGTGCCTCGTCGTCGACCTCGAAGTCGTGCGCGACAATTACCAGACCTTTGCCAAGGCGCTCCCCGACAGCCGTGTGTTCTATGCCGTCAAGGCGAACCCGGCGCCGGAAGTGCTGGCCCTGCTCGCCTCCATGGGCTCCTGCTTCGACACCGCGACGGTCGCCGAGATCGAGATGGCATTGGCCGCCGGTGCGACGCCCGACCGCATCTCCTTCGGCAACACGATCAAGAAGGAGCGCGACATCGCGCGCGCCTTCGCGCTCGGCATTCGCCTGTTCGCGGTCGATTGCGTTCCCGAGGTCGAGAAGGTCGCCCGTGCCGCCCCCGGCGCGAAGGTGTTCTGCCGCATCCTCTATGACTGCGCCGGCGCCGAATGGCCGCTGTCGCGCAAGTTCGGCTGCGACCCGGAAATGGCCGTCGAGGTGCTCGACGTTGCCAAGCGCCTGGGCCTGGAGCCGTGCGGCATCTCCTTCCATGTCGGCTCGCAGCAGCGCAAGGTGAAGGCGTGGGACCGTGCGCTGGCGATGGCCTCGCAGGTGTTCCGCGACTGCGCCGAGCGCGGCATCAACCTCTCCATGGTCAACATGGGCGGCGGCTTCCCGACCAAGTACCTGAAGGACGTGCCGCCGGTCGTGACCTATGGCCGGTCGATCTTCCGCGCGCTGCGCAAGCACTTCGGCAACCAGATTCCGGAGACCATCATCGAGCCGGGCCGCGGCATGGTGGGCAACGCCGGCATCATCGAATCCGAGGTCGTGCTCATCTCGAAGAAGAGCGACGAGGACGAGGTGCGCTGGGTTTACCTCGACATCGGCAAGTTCGGCGGTCTCGCCGAGACCATGGACGAGTCGATCCGCTACGCCATCCGTACCGCCCATGACGGCGCGGACATGACGCCGTGCGTGCTCGCGGGACCGACCTGCGATTCCGCCGACGTGCTGTACGAGAAGAGCCCGTATCCGCTCCCCGTCACGCTCGAGATCGGCGACAAGGTGCTGATCGAAGGCACCGGGGCCTATACGTCGACCTACTCGTCGGTGGCGTTCAACGGCATCCCGCCGCTGAAGACGTACCACATCTAGGCAGCCTCTCTCTGAGGCTTGACGAACCCGGGAGCCGGCTTGCCGGCTCCTCCCTCACATTTCGATTTCTGACGACGCCTTGGACCGGCGTGCTCCGCGCACGCAGGTCTCAAGCGGGGACTGACGCGCCATGACTGCTTTTCGGAAGCCACAAATCGCCCTCACTTCGAAAGCCGCTCCGTTCGCAATCCGCAGCGAGCGCGCTATCGACGTCGCCGCCCGTGAAGCGCTGCTGGATGCCTGCTTTGGCGAGAACCGCCATGACCGCACCTGCCAGCGCCTGCGCGACGGACGTGCACCTGCCGCAGGCCTAGCCCTGTCGGCCGTGCGCGAGGGGACACTCGTGGGAACCGTGCGGCTGTGGAACGTCAGCGCCGGAGGCAGGCCCGCTCTGGTCCTCGGACCGTTGGCGGTGGACCCTGCCTGCCGCGAGCTCGGGATCGGCGCCGCGCTGATGAATCAAGCGCTGGCCGCCGCCCGGGCGCGCGGGCATGATACCGTGATCCTGCTCGGCGACGCGCCCTACTACGCCCGTTTCGGCTTCTCGGCCGAGAAGACCGGCGCACTCGTGCTGCCCGGCCCGTTCGAGCGCGACCGGTTGCTGGCGATCGAATTCCAGGCCGGAGCGCTGGATGGCGCCGCGGGGATGATCGTCCCGACCGGTGCGGCCTTGCCCAAACGGAGGGTAGTTCGCGGCCTCGAGGCGCGCGCGGCCTAAGGGATCGCTCTGACTGCGACGACCGAAGCCGCGTTCCGCGGCGATGTCCGCGCGTGCCCGTTCCTTTAGGGTTGCGCGGGCCTGAGAAACGCCCTTTAACCCGCCAAACACCCCCACTTCAGTCGAGGCCCACGACCATGTCCCGTCGCCTGATCTCCACCGGCTCTCCCCTCGAGAAAACCGTCGGCTACAGCCGCGCCGTGATCGACGGCGATTTCGCCTTCGTGGCGGGAACCACCGGCTACGACTACACCACGATGACGATGCCAGCAGATGTCACGAGCCAGTCACGCAACTGCTTCAAGACCATCGAAGCCGCCCTGAAGGAGGGTGGATTCGAGATGGCCGATATCGTCCGTGCGACCTATTACGTCACCGACGCCAGCTTCATCGATGCCCACTTCGCGGTCTGCGGCGAGGTGCTCGGCGACATCAGGCCGGCTGCGACCTTGCTGGTCGTCAGCGCTCTCGCCAAGCCCGAGATGAAGGTCGAAATCGAAGTCACCGCCAAGCGCCTCAGCCTCTGACAAGCGCCGCAGCGCCTGATCCACCCCACCCTTGGCCCGCCAGCACGTTCCGGAGAAACCATCCCATGAGCCACCCCTCGCAGATCTACGCGAAGATCACTGGTCCCATCGTCATGGTCGGCTTCGGCTCCATCGGCAAAGGCACGCTGCCGATGATCGAGCGGCATCTCGATTACGACAAGTCGCGTGTCACCGTGATCGATCCCAAGGACGAGGGCCGCAAGGCGCATTGCGAGAAGCAGAACGTGCGCTTCATCCAGAAGGCCGTGACCAGGGACAATTATCGCGAACTGCTGACCCCGCTGCTCACCGAAGGCGGCGGCCAGGGCTTTTGCGTCAATCTCTCCGTCGACACCGGCTCGACCGACATCATGGAGCTCTGCAACGAGCTCGGCGCTCTCTATATCGACACCGTCAACGAGCCCTGGCTCGGCTTCTATTTCGATGCGTCGAAGGGCCCGGAAGCGCGCTCCAACTACGCGCTGCGCGAAGTGACGCTGGCCGCCAAGAAGGCGCGGCCTAAGGGCTCGACCACGGCCGTCTCCTGCTGCGGCGCCAATCCCGGCATGGTCTCTTTCTTCGTCAAGCAGGCGCTGCTCAACGTCGCCGCCGACCTGAAGCTCAATGCCCCCAAGCCGAAGACCAAGGCCGAATGGGCGGATCTGATGCGGCAGGCCGGCATCAAGGGCATCCACATCGCCGAACGCGACACCCAGCGCTCAAAGACGCCGAAAGAGCCTGACGTCTTCGTCAACACCTGGTCGGTGGAAGGATTCCTGTCGGAAGGCGTGCAGCCATCCGAACTCGGCTGGGGCACCCACGAGAAATGGATGCCGGAGAATGCGCATACCCACGAAGCCGGCTGCGGCGCCGCCATCTATCTGATGCAGCCCGGCGCCAACACGCGCGTGCGCACCTGGTGCCCGACCCGCGGCGCGCAGTATGGCTTCCTCGTCACCCACAACGAGTCGATCTCGATCGCCGATTATTTCACGGTGCGTGACGCATCGGGCACGGCGGTCTACCGACCGACCTGCCATTATGCCTATCATCCGGCCGACGACGCCGTGCTGTCGCTGCATGAAATGTTCGGCCGCGCCGCCAAGATGCAGGAGAGGCACCATATCCTCGACGAGAACGAGATCGTCGACGGCATCGACGAGCTCGGCGTGCTGCTGTTCGGCCACGACAACAATGCCTATTGGTACGGCTCGCAGCTCTCGATCGAAGAGACCCGCGCGCTAGCGCCCTACCAGAACGCGACCGGCCTGCAGGTGACCTCCGCCGTGCTCGGCGGCATGGTGTGGGCCCTTGAGAACCCGAATGAAGGCATCGTCGAAGCCGACGAGATGGATTTCGATCGCCTGCTGGAAATCCAGCTGCCGTATCTGGGCCCGGTGAAGGGTTTCTATACCGACTGGACGCCGCTGACGGATCGTCCGGGACTGTTCCCGGAAGATATCGACACCAGCGATCCCTGGCAGTTCCGGAATATTCTGGTGCGGTGAGGCAACGGCCTCTGCCCACCGCCACGCACTCCACTGTCATGCCCCGGCTTGACCGGGGCATCCAGTACGCCGCGGCTTCTCCGTATCCCATCGCGGTCTCTGGAATACTGGATCACCCGCTTTCGCAGGTGATGACACCATTTGTGTGGAGACAGCCCGCCTACTTCTTCTCGATCGGCGGCGCGATCTTCTCGGCTGGCGCCTGCGGCAATGCCGGCTTGGTCGCCGCGCCCTGGGTCTGCGGATCAGGACGTGCGGGCTCGGGGGCCGGCGTGGTCGGCCGGTCGCCGCCGGGCTTGGCTTCCGCGGGCTTGTTCTGATCGTCGGATGGGGTGCCCTGGAGCGGCTGGGTCGCCTGCGCCAGTTCCATCCGACTCTCGGCGCGGATCTGGACGAGTGACATCACCGACACCAGGACGCCGGCCGCGAACAGCGAGCAGGCGATTGTCAGGTCGAGCTTCAGTCTGCGCTTGTCATCTTGGCCGGGCATGTCGATCACCGCCTTTGTCCGCGGGATCAACGAAGTCGCCGGGCCGCGGTTCCGCAGCAGCCGAAGCCGGAACCGCCCGTTCACGCGCCAAAACGCCGCGCTTAGTCCGAGGTGCTGACTTCCCAGGTGGCGTGGCGCACGCCCGGCAGGTGCTGGAGATCGGTCGCCACCGCGTTCAGCTCGTTCGGATCGACTGCGGACGCGACCAGCTTTGCGACGATCTCCAGCATATCCTCGCCGATCTCGACCACGTCGACATCGGCAACCTGATATTTCGCGGCCTCGAGGTTGTCGATGAGGCGGTCACGCATGTCAGGCAGGGCGTCGGTCGCGACCGCGAGCTTGAAATAGTAGGTCGCCTCCGAGGTCTTCTCGTTCAGCGGGATGCGGTTGATGGCGTTGACCAGCGGGCGCAGCATGGTGTTGCCGGCGATGACGAACACGGTGAGCGCCGCCGCCTGCGCGACCATGTCGGCCCCGGCGCAGGAGCCGACCGCGGCCGAGGCCCACAATGTCGCCGCGGTGTTGAGCCCGCGCACGTCCATGCCCTGCCTCATGATGACGCCGGCGCCGAGGAAGCCGATGCCGGTGACGACATTGGCGATCACCCGAACCGCGCCGTCGGCACCCATCAGATGCATGGCAAGATCGACGAAGGCGGCGGCCGCGACCGCGACCAGCACGTTGGTGCGCAGGCCCGCATTGCGCTGGCGGTATTGCCGCTCGGCGCCGATCAGCGTGCCCAGCACGAAGGCCGTGAACAGGCTGACCAGCGTGTCGGCGAAATCAGCAAGCTGGAAGGTCGTCAGAAACCGCATGAGCCCCTATACGGTCAGAACGATGACAAATTAAAGCTCCAGCAGGCCGCCGTCCCCATTTTCGTCGGCGAATGCCAGCAGCGTGCCCTTGGCGTTCCAGGCGATCGCGGCCACGGGCGGCGTGCCATTGCGGCGGACCAGGATCTCGGCGCCGTCTTCCAGACGAACCATCAGCACGGTGCCGTCGCTGTAGCCGGCGGCGAGGATGTCGTTCTTCGGATGGCAGGCGACGACCGCGACGCGGGCCTGGAGCGGCGCCAGCATTGCGGGCTCCTTGCCCATCGGGCCGTCCTTGCTGCCGAACGGCCAGATGATGACGGTGTCGGCACCGGAGGTCGCGAGCCCCTTGCCGCCCGCGCTCCAGGACATCGAGCGGACGCGGCCGGGATAGCCGGTCATGCGCATGTGGCGGTTGTCGGCGAGCCGCCAGCCGTGCAGCGCCGCCTCGTGCATCGTGGTGACCAGGAACTTGTTGTCCGGGCTGAAGGTGACGCCGAGATGCGAACCGGCCCAGGGCAGGAATTCGGCTGAGCCTTCCATGTTCGGAAACCACAGCGTGGCGCCGTTGTAATGGGCGATCGCGAGCCGCAGGCCTTTCGGCGCGAACGCAAGGCCGCCGACGGTCGAGGGCACCTCGAGCGACTTCTCCTCGTTCTTGCCGCTCTTCACGGTCGCAATCTTGCCGGCCGACCAGGCGTAGGCGCCGTCGGGATGCAGCGCGACCGCGTCGATCCAGCGCCGCTTCGGATCAGTGGCGAGCAGCGTCACCTCGCCCTTGGCATCGAGCGAGACGACCTTGCCGTCGTCGCCGCCCATGACGAGACGCTTGCCGTCAGTGGCGGTCGAGAGAATGCCGCCGCTATGGACAGCGACCGTGTCGATCTCGCCCTTGGCATCGACGAACGCGACATTCTCCTCGCTGCCGACGAAGGCGGCGCGGGGACCAAGGAAATGCACCGAGGTCACGCCCATGCCGAGCGTAACAGGCTTGACGCGGTCGGTGACGGAGACGATCGAGGCTGAATCCGGAGCCGGCGTAAACTCTTTCATCACGAGACGATGCAGCTCTCGAAGCCCGTGCGAATGAGCTCTTCGGGCAATTCACGGCCGATGAAGACGAGGCGGCTCTGGCGCGGCTCACCGTCCTTCCACTTCCGCTGGTGGTTGCCCTCCAGCATCATGTGCACGCCCTGGAAGACGTAGCGGTCGTCGTCGTCGTGGAAGGCGAGGATGCCCTTGGAGCGCAGGATCTTGCCACCCTCGACCTGCACCAGGTTCTGGAGCCAGGGCATGAACATGTTCGGATCGAGCGGCTTGTCGGTCTTGAGCGACAGCGACTGCATGTCCTCGTCGTGATAGTGCTTCAGGCCGTGGCCGTGATCATGATGATGGTCGTGGCCATGATGGTGATGATCATGGTCGTGGTCATGATCATCGGCATTCAGGAAATCCGGCTCGATGTCCAGGATGCGGTCGAGGTCGAACGCGCCGCGGTCGAGCACGTCGGCCAGAGCCACCGAGCAGCGCTCGGTGCGATGCAGCTTGGCATAGGGGTTGATGGCACGGATGCGGGCCTCGACCTCGGCAAGCTCGGCCTTGGTGACGAGATCGGTCTTGTTCAGCACGATGACGTCGGCAAAGGCGATCTGGTTCTTGGCCTCGGGCGCATCCTTGAGCCGGTCGGACAGCCATTTGGCGTCGGCAACCGTGACGACCGCGTCGAGGCGGGCGTTCTTCTGCACGTCCTCATCGACGAAGAAGGTCTGGGCGACCGGGGCCGGATCGGCAAGGCCGGTGGTCTCGACGATGATGGCGTCGAACTTGCCCTTGCGCTTCATCAACCCGTCCATGATGCGGACGAGGTCGCCGCGCACGGTGCAGCAGATGCAGCCATTGTTCATCTCGAACACTTCCTCATCGGCGCCGATGATGAGGTCGTTGTCGATGCCGATCTCGCCGAATTCGTTGACGATGACGGCGTATTTCTTGCCGTGGTTTTCCGACAGGATGCGGTTGAGCAGCGTGGTCTTGCCAGCACCGAGATAGCCGGTCAGGACGGTCACGGGAATTTTCTGGGACGCTTCAGACATAACAACTCCGACTTCGGGCTTTTCCGCGCGACGCACGGCGGGGTGGCCCCCTGCCCTAATGGTCAAGCGCGCTGGTCAGGGCCTTTATATTGTGCCTGACCATATCAATGTAAGTGGGTGCAGGCCCCTTTTCGCCGGTCAAACCGTCGGAAATCAGGGTCCCGCCGACCTTGGCCCCGGTCTCGGCCGCAATCCGACGGATCAGCCGGTCATCGCTGATATTCTCCAGGAAAACGGCCGGGATTTTTTGGGCCCTGATCTGGCCAATGATCCCCGCGATATCCCGCGCGTTGGGCTCGGTTTCGGTGGAGACGCCCAGGGGGGCGATAAACTGGATGCCATATTCGGCAGCAAAATAGCCGAAAGCGTCATGGGTCGAGATGACCTTGCGCCGGTCGGCCGGGATCCTGGCCACGGCCTCGCGGACCTCGCGGTCGAGCGTTTCGAGCTTGTCCAGATAGGCCTTTGCCTGGGTGCGGAAGAACTCTGCGTCGTCAGGAGCGGCGGCGGCCAGCGCGCTGGCGATGTCGGTCACGTAAGTTTTGGCGTTGGGGACGGACTGCCAGGCATGCGGATCGGCGCCTGAGCCGAGCTTGTGCGGGACGATGCCGGCGCTGGCGGTGACGACCGTTGCCTTGCTGCCGGAGGATTGCACCAGCCGTGGCAGCCAGCCCTCCAGCCCGAGTCCGTTGACGATGACCAGCTTTGCATCCGCGATCCGCTTCGCATCGCTTGGCGCCGGCGTATAGACATGGACGTCGCTGTCGGCCCCGACCAGCGTCGTGACGTTGACCCGGTCACCGCCGACGGTGCGGACGAAATCGCCGAGGATCGAGAAGCTCGCGACCACGTTAAGCCGCTCAGCGGCGTGCAGCGGCGTGGCGATCAGCAGCAAGGCAAAGAGCAGAAAAAAGCGCATCGCCGTCACGCTTCCAGATGCCGGCCGGGAAACAGCTGCCGGACGATACCGCCGACGCGGCCGAACAGGACGGAGACGATGTAAAGCACCGTTGCCACGAGAATGATGGCGGGGCCGGAGGGCACGCGGGTCTGGAACGACAGCACGAGGCCGGCATAGCCTGAGATCGCGGCGGCGACCACGGCGATGCAGATCATCACCGTGAGATCACGCGACCAGAACCGCGCAATGCCTGCCGGCAGGATCATCAGGCCCACCGCCAGCAGCGTGCCGAGCGCCTGAAAGCCGTTCACGAGATTGATGACGACGAGCGCGAGGAAGGCGAGATGCGCGGGACCGCCGGCGCGGCTGACGGTGCGCAGGAACAATGGATCGACGCTCTCGATCACCAACGGGCGGTAGATCACCGCGAGCACCAGAAGCGTGACCGTGGCGTTGAAGGCGACCACCAGCAGCGTCTGGTCGTCCATGGCGAGGATATTGCCGAACAAGACATGCAGCAGGTCGATATTGGTGCCCTTGATCGAAACGATGGTGACACCGAGCGCCAGCGAGGCCAGATAGAAGGTTGCGAGCGAAGCATCCTCCTTCAGCCCGGTCGAGCGCGCGACCAGGCCTGAGAGGATCGCGACCGCAAAGCCGGCGATCAGGCCGCCGGCCGTCATCGCGAACAGATTGAGGCCGGAGAGCAGGAAGCCGACGGCCGCACCGGGCAGGATCGCATGCGCCATGGCATCGCCGACGAGGCTCATCCGCCGCAGCATCAGGAACACGCCGATCGGCGCGCCCGCCAGCGACAGCGCGATCACGGCGGCAAGCGCGCGCCGCATGAACTCGAATTCGGTGAACGGACCGATCAGCGCGTCATAGATCATCGGATATCAAGCCGCCCGCGAGCGGGCATCGTCGGCCGCACAGGCCGCAGCGCTGTCGTCGAAGGCTTCGCACATCCGCATCGCGACCATCAGGTTTTCCGGCGTCAGCACTTCCGCCGTCGGCCCCCAGGCCACGGGGCCGCGCGCCAGCACCAGGGTCTCGCTGAAATGATTGCGCACCATCTCCATGTCATGCAGCGCGGCGAGCACCGTGCGGCCCTCGCCGTGCCAGTGTTTTACCAGCGCGAGCAGGTCGGTCGTGGTCTTGCTGTCGATGGCGTTGAAGGGCTCGTCGAGCACGATCAGCCGCGCATCCTGGAGCAGCACGCGCGCGAACAGCACGCGCTGCATCTGCCCGCCGGAGAGCGTGCCGATCGGCCGGTTCTCGAAGCCGTTGAGGCCGACGGCGCCGATCGCATGCAGGATCTTGTCCCGCGCGGCCTTGCCGATGCCGCCGAACAGGCCGGTCGCGCGCCACAGACCGGTCGCGACAAAGTCGAACACCGAGATCGGAAAGCTGCGGTCGATGTCCGCGCTCTGCGGCAGATAGGCGATGTCGCGGCTGTCGAGCCCGCCGAGATGAATGCTGCCGTCGAGCGGCCGGAGGATGCCGACGATGCCGCGCAGCAGGGTCGACTTGCCGGCCCCGTTCGGGCCGATCACGGCGACCAGCGCACCCGGGGCGACCTCGCCGTTAAGATGATGCACGGCCGGATGCCGGTCGTAGCCGAGCGTGACGTTGTGGAAGTGCACGGCCGCCATGGTCACCTCATCGCCAGGAACACCACGCCCCAGAGCACGGCGCAGACGGCCACTGCGGCCGAAAGCCGCCCGACCATGGTCATGCGCAGGATCGACCAGGGCGCCGCCTGGGCCGGATGCGGCGAGGCCGCGTCGTGGACATGGGCGTGGCTGTGGTCGTGCCCATACGAATGCTCGTGGCCATGAGAATGGCCTTGGGAATGATCGTGATGATGGGCGTGGGACGCGGCGGGAACCATGCAGAGACGTTATATTATAACATTACCCCTGTCCACGCCCACTCAGGGCTTGCCGATCACCATGGCGATGGCCGCCGCCACGAACGGAAACGGCACCGAGACCGCGCAGCGGAACCAGACAAAGCGAGCCGGCATGAAGGGGATTTCCCACAAAATCACCCGCTGGAAGGCAAACAGGGCCCAGGCCACGACATAGGCGACCACCTGGGGCACCCCGCCGCCCGACTTCAGGGCCACCGTGCCGATGGAAAAGCCGATCACGGGGCCGCCGGGCGTGGCGGCACCGGCAACAACGGCGGTCGCGACCCCCAGCCAGCCGCTATCCGGCCCGAGCCAGCCGGTGATCACCTCCTGCGGGATGATGGCGGCGATATAGCCAGAGCCGATGACGCCGAGTGCGATCCGCGGCACGATGTTGATGAAGTCCATCGAGCCTTCGCGCAGCGAGGCCCTGAACACCGGAGGGCCGCGCCGGAAGGCGATCAGTCCGACGCCGAGCACCGAGCCCCAGAGCAGAATGTCGATGAGAAGCGCGGCGCTCAATTCGCCTCCTCGTCGCTATCGCGCTTCGGATAGAGCCGGACATAGACGAAGCGGCCGAGCGCGCCGGCGAGCACCGGCAGCGGCAGCGAGATGACGATCCGCCACAGCGTGAAATCGGTGCCCATGATCGGGATTTCCCAGGCCACCGCCCGGCCATAACCGATCAGGGTCCAGCTCACGACCATGGCGATGGTGGCGCCGAAATCGGCCCCGACCGCCAGCAGCGCGCTCGCCACCGGATAAGCGGTGAAGGGGCCGCCCGGCAGGATCGCGCCGAAGGCTGTGCCGATCAAAAGCCCCTTCAGCCCGGATTTCGGCCCGAGCGAGCGCGAGACTCTTTCGTGCGGCAGGATTTCCGAGATGAACGCGCCGAGCAGGCAGCCCGCCAGCACGCGCGGCAGGATGCCGCCGAACAGCGAGAGATCGTGGGTGAGAATGTCGAGAACGCCGTCGGTGCCGTCGCGCCGCCAGACCAGACCTGCGCTCACCGCCACCAGGGCGGCGATGATGATGGTCGACCAGCCGATCGGCTTGCGCACGCGCCCCGGCCGCGGCTCGGAGTCCGCGTCCTCGGCAGGCGCCGGATTGTTCGGGGAAGGTTCTGACAATGGGCGTGGATCGACCGGGTGGGATGCCCATCCTGATTAAGGGCGCCACCCAGGCGATGCAAACGGAACGATCACAGGCCGATGCGCGCACGGCGCAGGGCTGGTTCGCACAGCAAAAAGGCGGCCACGCATGCGACCGCCTCGATTGCTCGGCCTTTCAAGGGGAGAGGGCCAGACCGGAAATTCGACATACCAGCATCTACCTGCCCGAGGCGGTTCTATCGGAAAGTCCGTATGTCTCATAGAAGGCGTTGAGCTGATGCCGGCCAATGGCTTGCCATGCGCGGCCGAATTTGTTCGTCCCTGCGCATAATTGCCTTGAAATATATAACTATAAACTATAGTTTATAGAACTAGAGAGGCACTGTGCGTATTTTCAAAACCAAAACACTCGCGAAGTTTACCCGCCAGCATGGCATCAGCGACGAGGCTCTTGTCGAAGCCGTTGACCGTGCCAAGCACGGCCTGATCGACGCCGATCTTGGCGGCAAGGTCATCAAGCAGCGGGTCGCTCGTCCGGGGCAGGGCAAGAGAGGGGGATTTCGGATGCTGATCGGTTTCGGCTCTGATCGCGCCGTCTATCTCTTTGCCTTCGCCAAAAACGAGCGTGAGAACATCAGCAACGGCGAACTGCTCAGTTTGCGCGAAATCGCAGCCTCGTTTCTGGGCGCGAGCAAAGAGAAGCTGGACCAAGCGCTAAGCGACGGAACTTTAATTGAGGTGCACGATGGCAGCAAAGACCAAGAAGAAAGCAAAGACCAGTCGACTCACAAGGGAGCTGCTGGAAACGGCGCATGACATGCATGAGAGCGGCCTGCTGACCAAGGCGACCCGAGATAAAATCACCATGCGGCATCTCGGGGCCTCAGACATACCCGCTGCCGTCACGGCGAAAATTTCGAGCGACGAGATAAAGGCTATCCGCGAGGAAGCCAAACTTAGCCAAGCGGTTTTCGCTCTCTACCTGAACGTGACGGCGGGCTACGTGTCACAACTCGAACGCGGCGACAAACACCCAACCGGCCCGGCTCTGGTGCTGCTCAACCTGATCCGCCGTAAAGGCATCGAAGCGATTCTCTGAGTAAAATTTTCATATCGCATACGTCATTCCGGGGGCGCGCATAGCGCGCCCCCGGAATCTTGCGTCATAACTTCTGAATTCCGGGTTCGCCCTACGGGCGCCCCGAAATGACAGGGCAACTAACTCAGGCCTTGTCGAACAGGGACTCGACGTATTCCCAGTTCACGAGGTTCTCGACGAACGCCTTGAGATAGTCGGGGCGGCGGTTGCGATAGTCGATGTAGTAGGAGTGCTCCCAGACGTCGACGCCGAGGATCGGGGTGGCGCCGTGCACCAGCGGATTCTCGCCGTTCGGGGTCTTGGCAATTTCGAGCTTGCCGTTCTTGACCTGGAGCCAGGCCCAGCCCGAGCCGAACTGGCCGACGCCAGCCGCCTGGAAGTCGGTCTTGAACTTCTCGAAGCCGCCGAGGTCTTCGTTGATCTTCTTCTCGAGCTTGCCCGGCAGCTTGGTGCCGCCGCCATTGGGCTTCATCCAGCTCCAGAAGTGGATATGGTTGTAGTGCTGGCCGGCATTGTTGAACACGGCGGGGTTCTTGCCGAACGAGCCCTTGACGATCTCCTCAAGGGACTTGCCTTCCCATTCGGTCCCCTTGAGCGCGTTGTTGCCGTTGGTGACGTAGGCCTGATGATGCTTGTCGTGGTGGAATTCCAGCGTCTCCTT
This sequence comes from Bradyrhizobium sp. GW821-FHT13H05, assembly GCF_058804065.1. Lineage (NCBI taxonomy): Bacteria > Pseudomonadati > Pseudomonadota > Alphaproteobacteria > Hyphomicrobiales > Nitrobacteraceae > Bradyrhizobium > Bradyrhizobium sp. GW821-FHT13H05. The sequence continues at coordinate 219,676 of NZ_JBXAPO010000008.1, forward strand.
CGACATGAACTGGCCGAGGGCGTCATAGGCGTAAGGGAGTGGGGGAAGCGTAAAGGTCATGGGTTGTTGTCCGCGACTGATGGGGAACTGGCTTAACGGGGACTCTTATAGAAGGTTCCGCGGCCGTTAAATACCGCCAATTTGCGAAAACGCGTGATGCGGCCGATTGGCCGGATTGCATAAAATCGACGCATCGTGTGGGGCGCGTCGATGGGCCGTAAAATATCATTGCCTTTGAGGCGCTTATGGCAGAACGAACCCACCACGACGCGGAGATGCGGAAGAGAGAGTGATGAGCATCGAGATCGACATTTTGAACGGCGACGCCTCGTGGCGGATCGCGGAGCCGCTGCATCAGGCAGTCTGGGGACCGCAGATGGTCGCGGACAAGCCCTGGGCTCACGTCAAATGGGCCAATGCCGATTTGCGCGTGCTGATCGAGACGCCCGAGGACGGCCTCGTCTGCCATGTCGGCATCTACTTCCGTACCGTCATCTGGAACGGCCAGAAGGTCCATGCCGGCGGCATCGGCGGCGTCTGCACCCGCGAGGACCAGCGCGGCCGCGGTTATGCGACCGTGGCAATCGACGCAGCCGTCCACACCATGCGCGCCAACGAGGCCGTTCGCTTCGCGCTGCTGTTCTGTGAGCCGCACAATTTTGGATTTTACGCGAGGCGCAGCTGGCTGCCCTTCAAGGGCGAGGTCTATTGCGAGCAGCCGGAGGGGCGGATCCGCTTCGACCATATGGCGCCTTACGTCTTCAACATCGTCCGCGCGCCGACGCTGGGCACCATCGACCTCTGCGGCCTGCCCTGGTGAGGCCTGCGTGACGACGGGCTGGCGCGTGGATGCCGCGTCGCTTAGAATGTCGATCATCATCTAATATTCCGCCTGGTGAACATGACGATCGACGCCCCGATAGACGCCGCGCCGCCAGGTGCACCGGCCGCCTCCCCGATCGCCAGCCTGCTCACGGCGCCGATCCTGCCGACGCTGTTGCGGCTCGCGATCCCCAACATGATCGCGATGGTCGGCAGCACGCTGGTTGCGATTGCCGAGACTTCCTACATCGGCCGGCTCGGCACCATTCCCCTCGCCGCGATCGCGCTGGTGTTTCCGTTCGCGATGCTGACGCAGATGATGAGCGCGGGCGCGATGGGCGGCGGCGTCTCCTCCGCGATCAGCCGCGCGCTCGGCGCCGGAAATCGCGACCGCGCCGCGACGCTGGCGGTTCATGCCGCCATCATCGGCCTTTGCGGCGGACTGTTCTTCACGGCGATGATGCTCGCCTTCGGCCGCTCGTTCTTCACGCTGCTTGGTGGCCGCGAGCGCGTGCTCGAGGAAGCCAGCGGCTATTCGCAAGTCCTGTTCTCCGGCGCCATCGCGATCTGGCTCGTCAACACGCTGGCCTCGATCATCCGCGGCACCGGTGACATGCGACTGCCGTCGATGACACTGATCGGGACCAGTGTGCTCCAGATTGCGCTGGGCGGCACGCTGGGGCTCGGCTTGTTCGGCGTGACGCAATTCGGCATGCCCGGTGTTGCCGCCGGCCAGTTGATTGCATTCAGCTGCGCCGCGGTCTTCTTCCTTTGGTATTTGCTCTCTGGCCGCAGCCGGCTGCCGCTGAATTTCCGCGCCTTCCGTTTCGAGGGCGCGATGTTCTTCGATATTCTGAAAGTCGGTGCGGTGGCCTGCCTGTCGCCACTCCAGACCGTGCTCACCATTCTGATCTTCACAAAAATCCTCGCAACCTTCGGCACCGAGATGCTGGCCGGCTACGGCATCGGCTCGCGGCTGGAATTTCTGCTGATCCCGATCACCTTCGCCGTCGGCATCGCGTCGGTGCCAATGGTCGGCATGGCGATCGGCGCCGGCGACATGAAGCGCGCGCGGCGCGTCGCCTGGACCGCGGCTGCGGCCTCGGGGCTCACGGTCGGCCTGATCGGCCTCGTCATCGCGCTCGATCCCGCGCTCTGGGTGTCGCTGTTCACACGCGATCCCGGCGTCACCGCCGCCGCGCACAGCTATTTCCACTGGGCCGGGCCGGCTTTCGCGTTCTTCGGCATCGGCGTGTCGCTGTATTTCTCCTCGCAAGGTGCGGCGCGCGTCGGCGGTCCGGTGCTGGCCTCCACCGCACGGCTTCTGATCGTCGCGGCCGGCGGCGTCGGCCTCATGCTGGCGCAGGCGCCGGCCTGGACCTTGTTCGCACTGGTCGGCGGCGCCATGGTCGTGTTCGGGCTCTCGACGGCAGCCTCGGTCGCCCTGGTGCGCTGGGGCAAATGAGCACAGGCAAAATAAGCGCAGAAATGTGATTCCATCAGGCGTTGCACGCGCCTGATTTGCTGCTATGGAGGCGCCTCCATTCCGGGGCTCTCTCCATGACATTCAGATTCGCTGCTCTCATCGTCATTCTGGCTGCGCTGTGTGGCGCGACCTCCGCCCATGCACAGAGTGCTGATGCGAGCGGGACCTGGCTCACCCAGGCCGGTGATGCCCGCGTGAGGATCAGCAAATGCGGCGGCGGCATCTGCGGCCACGTCGTCTGGCTGCGCGAGCCCATGGACACCGCGACCGGCCAGCCCGCCACCGACAGCAAGAATCCCAATCCCGCGCTCGCCAAGCGGCCGATGATCGGCCTGCCGTTGTTCAGCGGCATGCAGCCCGTGGGGCCGAACAAATGGTCGGGCCAGATCTACAACGCGGACGACGGCAGCACCTATGCGAGCAGCGTCACGGTCACGGGCGCAGATTCGCTGCGGGTCGAAGGCTGCGTCGGCGCACTCTGCGGCGGCGAAACCTGGACCCGCGCGGGGCGGTAATCGGCCTCTCGTGTCCCGGACGCGATGCAGCGCCAAGAGCGCGTTTACGCGCGTCTTCGACGCGCTATGGCGCTGCTTCGCAGAGCCGGGACCCAGAAAGCGGCATAGTAGACGGCGAGACATGGGCCCCGGCTCTGCAGCGCATCACTACGTGCTGCGCTGCGTCCGGGGCACGAGCGTGAATTCACCCCATCATCGCTTTCAACGCCGTCGCTGCCGAGGCGTAGCCGCCCCGTGCGCCGTCGATGAAATGGACGTGGTCGCTGCGCAGCGCCGAGGGTGTGAAGCAGGTCATCATCGCAGCGTCCTGCGGGTAGAGCCCGTAGCGCACGATGCCGTCGCGCGCGGCGGCGGCGAGGCGGTCGCTGAGGGCGAGCTCGAGCTGCGGGGTGCAGTCGAGGATCATGCGCAGGCCGTCGTCATATTTGCGGAAGTCCGAGTTTTCGACCACCTGCTGCTTGTAGGTCTTCGGCACGAAGCCGCCGACATTGAGGTCGAAACGCATGATCAGATAGACGAACAGCGTGTAGGCCAGCACGCTGGCGCGACGCGCAAGCAGCGGACCGCCACGTTTGGTACGGGCTTCGAATTCCAGCCCCTGCGGCGGCCATTTCAGCGGCGGCCCCTGCGGCGGCACCGGGCGGCCGCCATCGGGGCTCCGCTCGACGAGGTGAATGATGTCCTCGATCACCTTGCGGAACGCGTGCGGATCGGCACCGCGCGCCGGCATCACCAGCACCGACAGGATCAGGCCGCGCGCGGCCGGCATCACCTCGAAACGGCAGGACAGGCCTGACAGGTCGGGTTGCGTGCCGGCAGGCGCCTCAGCGACCGCAAACTCGCCGCGCTTCATGGCGGCATCGGCGAAGGCGAGCCCACCGCCGGAGAACATCGCATAGGACAGGTTCGCCGAGGGACCGAAGCGCGCGACCCGCACGTCGAGGCCCTGCGCCCGGATGGCACTGACCGGCACCAGCGCCACGCGCATCGTCAGGTCGAGATCTTCCCGCACCCAGGTCGCGGTCGCGGCCAGCGCCTCGCGTGTAGCATCAAGATCATGGGGCGCGACCGCAAAGCTCGCGCCGTCGCCGCCGAACACGAAGGGGAATTCGCGTCCCTCCAGGGCGTTCGTCACCGCCGCGATCACGGCAGCGCCGGCCATGTTGACCGCCTTGTAGCGCTGCGCCGCAATCGCCTTGGTGGAATCGACGATGTCGGCAACGCCGATGCTCCAGTCGTCGGGCAATGGCGCATAGAGCGCGGGGTCCATCAGGCTGGTGAAGCCGCGAAAGACGGGAATGCCGCCATAGAAGGATTCGCCTGATGTCATCGGGTGATGCCGGATGGTTGGGACGTGGGTCAGAAAGAAATACGTGGCAGAATCGATCCGGGTTCGCCGGCAGGCGCGCCCGAAGTCCCGATCATTGGCCGAAATGGCGGCGGACAACAAGATCGCACCGCGCCGCAGCTCCGCAGCTTGTCATTGATCGGCATCAAACAGCCGACCGCAGATGCCGTTTACGGTCGGTCCATCTGAAGCGGTCGCACGGGGTGATCGGGGTGTCTGATTTTGGCAGCAAGGACTCCACCACGCCAGTGCGCCGACGCACGGGGCTGGACGCGGTCAGTGCGGTGAAAATGCCGGAGGTGCTGACCGCCGCCGTCGATGCCTGGGCCGAGGCCCATCAGCTGTCGCGCTCGGAGGCGATCTGCAAGCTGGTCGAGCTGGGCCTGAAGATCGCGCCTCCCGCACCAACGTCGGCGCACACGGTCGCGTCGGACGCTGCAAGGATCGAAGAGGCCGCGGTGCATGAAATCGATTCGCTGCTCGATCCCGCATTGCCGGAGGACGAACGCGAACGCCGCATCCGCCGCCTCACCGAGGGGCCGCCGGAATTCTCACACGAACGAATTGACCTGCCGAAGCAGCATCGGACCTGAAGCGCCTAGTGCAATTTCTCTTCCTGGCGCCTGCGCAGCGCGGATGCGGGGTCGTCGTGACAGCCGACCAGCCGCACGAATTGCTGCGGATACATCTCGTGACCGTGATCGCCGGAATTCTGATGCGACATCGGCGGACAGCGGACATCATCCGCCTTCGCGCGCGACGGCTCGTTGCGGCGCTGATTTGAAGCGGTCATGTTTGACGTGGCCATCGACTGCTCCCTTTCGATTAGGGCAGATCGATTGACGTAACCCAATCGATTGCGGGGCATCTTACGACCAAATCCGGCTTGATGTCATTGCGCCGGATCAACGCAATTGTGGCGGCGGAGTTCCGTTTACGCGGTGTTCCCTGCGTCAATGGTGAACACCGTACCGGTCACGTTGCGGCCGCCCTCGCCAAGCAAATATTCAACCATGCGTGCTACGTCATCCGTCTCCGGCAGGCGACGCAGCGCGCTGCGGCCGGCGATGCGCTTGCGGCTCTCGTCCGAGAGATTGTGCGTGAGCTCGGTGTCGATGAATCCCGGCGCGATCGCATTCACGGTGATGCCGAGCTTGCCGACTTCGCGCGCGAGCGAACGGGTGAAGCCGGTCGCGGCCGCCTTGGTGGCGCCATAGACGGAGAGGCCGTTATAACCGGTGGTCGCGATGATCGAGGAGATGTTGATGATGCGGCCCGCACCATCGGCCATCATCTGGCGCGCGACATATTTGGTGAGGATGATCGGCGACAGCACGTTGAGCTGCACCAGCGCCTCAATCTCGGAATTGTGCATGGTGGCGAGCAGGCCTTCGGTGCCGAGGCCGGCATTGTTGACGAGCCCGTAGATCGGGCCGAACTCATCGCGCACGAGCTTTGCGTAGGACGGGATTGCGTCGATCACGGCGAGGTCGCAGGCACGGAAGTGCAAGCGTCCCTCGGACTCCGCAATCGCAGCCTTGAGCTCGTCGCTCTCGCGCCGCGCCGCTGCGATCACATTGTAGCCGGCATCAATAAGCCGCTTGCCGATCGCAAGGCCAATACCGCGGCTGCCGCCGGTGACGAGAACATTATGCATCGGTGCGCGCCAGTTTTCCGGCCGGTGTGACGTCGAGCGCCTCGACGAAGCGGATCACCGCCGGCACTTTGTGAGAGGCGAGCTGGGCGCGGCACTGATCCAGGATCTGGTCGCGGATCTGCTTCGCCCGCGCCGGATCGGTGCCATCGGCTAGGATCACGTCGGCGACGACGATGCCGCCGGTGATCGGGCTGCGCCGCGATTTCGCCCGCGACATCCGCACGTCAGGATGGCGATTGATGACCGCCTCGATCTCTTCGGGGTGAACCTTCAGCCCACCGATGTTGATGATGCCGCCACGGCGGCCGACGAAATAATAGCGGTCGCCGCGCAGCTGAACGATGTCACCGCTGTCGACGAAGCCGTCGTCATCGGTGAGCGCGGCGGCGTTGCGGCCGATATAGGCATGCGCCGTGCGCGTCGAACGGATGCGCAGCGAGCCGTCGACGACCTTCATCTCGACGCCGTTGCGGTTGCCGAGATAGCTCGCTGGAAAACCTTCGAGCCCGTCATTGACCGCGAAGCCGACGCCGGCCTCGGTGGAGGCGTAGGCATGGCCGACGGAAGAGTTCGGGAACGCCGCCTTCAACCCGTCGAGCACCGCCTGGTCGGCGATCTCGCCCGAGAGACGGACGTAGCCGGGCGCGAATTGCGCGGCCGAACCGCTCATCAGCAGCTTGCGCCAGTGCGAGGGTGTACCGGAGATGTGCGAAACGCCGCGCGCGTTCAGCCGCGCCACGTGATCGCCGAGCGCCTCATGCGGATCGGACAGCACCATGGAGCCGCCGGAGAGAACGGCGCGGAGGAAGATCTGCAAGCCGCCATAACGGCGGATGTCATAGAATGTCGCCCACACCGGCGCGGGCCCCTTCGCGGGGCCTTCGGCGACGATAGCGCCGGTCAGCGCTTCCAGCGTGTGGCCGACGATTTTCGGCACGCCCGACGTGCCAGACGTGAGCATCAGCCATTCGGTGGCACGTTCGGTGCTAACAGGCGCGGTGGCTTCAAGCGGCAATTGTGCGGTGACGACCAGCGGCACGCCGGTCTCGGTCCAGCGATCGGGCTCGTCGGTGACGACAGCATCGATCCCGGCATCCGCGATCAGCGCGTCCAGATAGGTTGGGTTGAGATCGGGCGGACACAGCAGCATGCGACGGGCGACGCCGTCGAGCTCGATCATGGCAAGGCCGGACCGGAGCTGGTCGGACAGTTTGAGCAGAACAGCACGGCCGGACAGCTCGTGCAGGCGGCCGCCCAGAACCGTGTGCGACAGGATGTCGGTCAGCGACACGACGTCGTGCGCATCCGAGATCGTTCGGCCTTTCAGCTCCGCGCCGAGATGGTCGCGGAGCGCAAAGATCTCACGCGGGGACATTTTCGTAGGCCCGCACGAAATCGCCGACCGTGGCGGGGAACGCTGCGTCCTCAGAAATGGTGAAGGGGTCGACGCCGGTCTCGTCCTCGAGACGTGCCACGAGGATCGCGAAGGCGAGCGAGTCGAAGCCCGTCTCGTGCAGGGACAGATCGTCCGAGAGTGCGGGAAGCGCAACGTGCTGCTCTTTGGCGATCTGCTGGATCGCTTCAATGACCTTGGACCGTACCGACATGGCCTAATCGCCTCATGTTGAGTTAATCGATCGTGTTTCTTGCGGCGGCTCTCGATGACCGCCTCCCCATGCCCGTGTGTTTACCGGACAGAAGTAAATGGCCTCTTGGACAATTCAGATAAAATTGGACCTATCTCGCGATTTTGGTTCGGCTACAGCCGGATCGTACCGTCCACGATCTGCGCATAGGCTCCGGAATCGAGCGCGACATAGGCACCGGATTTCGGCTCCAGCATGAACAGCGGATCGCTGATCGCGGCCGGGTCAAATCCCTCGCGCGCGAGCGCGCCCTTCTTCTGCTTAAAGGTCTCGGTCGCATCGAGCTCGCGCGAGATGCGGATGAAGACCGGACGGGCGTAAGCCGGCAGGCGCTGGGCGAGATGAACAGGCAGCGCGGCGATGTCAAAACCCTCGTTCACCACGATCGCGCTCATGCCGGCGCGGCCGTCGGCATCGGGGATGCTGACGCCATAGGTGGTGGCGTCGATCACGCCGGTGAAATCGCGCACGGCATCGTTGACCTCGGAGGTCGCGACGTTCTCGCCCTTCCAGCGAAACGTATCGCCGATCCGGTCGACGAAATGGAAAAAGCCCTTGTCGTCAAGCCGCATCAGATCGCCGGTGCGGAACCAGGCATCGCCCTTGACGAAGACGTCGCGCAGGATTTTCTTCTCGGTCTCGCCCGCATCGGTGTAGCCCTCGAAGCGGCCACCGCCCTGATCGGCCGAGCCGATGCGGCCGATGGCTTCGCCGGCCTCGCCGCGCGTGCAGGCGAGGCAAAAGCCCGCTTCGTTGCGCAGCGGCGCGCCGCTGTCGGGATCGAGCTTGACGAGACTTGCCGGAAAGCGATGCGCGAGCAGCGGCGGGATGCGGCCGATCGCACCTACCTGGCCCTCGACGTTGAACAGCGAGAAATTGCCTTCGGTCGCCGCATAGAATTCGAGGATGCGGGGGATGGCGAAGCGCGCTTGAAAATCCTCCCAGATGTCGCCGCGCAGGCCGTTGCCGCAAGCGAGCCGTATGCGATGGCGGTTCTCGTATTCCGACGGCGGCGCCTTCAACAGATAGCGGCAGAGTTCGCCGATATACTGGAACAGCGTGCAGTCGTGCCGCACGATGTCTGGCCAGAAGTTCGAGGCCGAGAATTTGTCCGCGATCACCACAGAGCCACCTGCAGCTAGCATGCTGCACGGCGCGACGATGCCGCCGACCGAGTGGAACAGCGGCAGACAGTCGTAGAGCCGATCCTGCGGCGTCGCGCCGGCAAGGCCTGCGAACCAGAAGCCCCAATTGAGGACACGGCGATGACTGATGCTGGCGGCCTTGGGCAGGCCCGTGGTGCCGGACGTATAGATCAGCAGTGCGCGATCGCTGATCGTGACGTCGCCATGCTCTTCCGGCAAGAGCGGACCGTCGTCGAGCGCAGCAAGCGCGACGTCGATGGCACGCTCGCTGCGGGCATCGCCATGGACCCAGATCTTTGCTTCCGTCTTCAGATGCGGCTTCGCGCTCTCCAGCGCCTCCACCAGATCATGCGCGACAATGACGTGCAGAGGCCCCGCGACGTCGAGGCAATGCGCCAGTGATTGTCCGACAAGCTTCGTATTGGTCAGCGCGACCACGCCGCCGACCCGGCTGATGCCGAGCCAGGCCGCGACATAGTCGATGCCGTTTGGCATGATCAGCGCAACGGTATCGCCCTTGACGACGCCGACCGAGCGCGCCCAGCGCGCATAGCGGTTGATGCGTTTCGACAGGCTCTCGTAGTCGTGGCTAGCGTCGTCGGTAACCAGCGCAACACGGTCGGGCTGGCGCCGCGCCCAATCGTCGACGACGTCGGCGAACAGCCGGCCCGGCAGCGTCTCGATCCGAGCGGTAAGCTCGATGGCTTTCAGCCAGATCTTCGACGCCGACGGGGCGCGCGCGGCTTTCGGTTGCTCGATGACGCCGGTGGTCATACCGTTCATTCTTTCGGAACGTGTCTGCTGGTTCCGGCAGCTTAATCCGTGCGTCCTGCCCAGGTGTTAAGAGACAAGGTAAAAGCCGGTTAGCTCTGGATTAACTCCAGTCATCCTTTACCAAGCCGCCGGGAACGACGTGCGGCCTGGCGCGATTCTTGCGATAGCAATTCCAGTCATTCGGGCGCGCCGCGCGCATCCCCTCGCCCCGCTTGCGGGGCAAGGTGAACTGGAGACAATGATGATCACCAAGCGATATTTCCTTCAGACCGCCGCCTGTGCCGCCGCCGCCCTCGCCGCGCCGCGTGCGTTTGCGACCGGAAACGCCTCCTATCCCTCGCGCAGCGTGAAATGGGTGGTGCCCTATGCGCCCGGCGGCGCCACCGACGTGCTGTCGCGGCTGCTCTGCCAGCGCCTGTCCGACCGGCTCGGCCAGACCTTTGTGGTCGAGAACAAGCCCGGTGCCGGCAGCAATATCGGCACGCAAGCGGTGATCACGTCCGCCCCCGACGGCTATACGCTGCTGCTGACCTCGACCGCGAATGCGATCAACGCCTCGTTCGATCCGGCGCTGCCATATGATTTTGCCAAGGGCATCGCACCGGTCGCCGGCGTCGCACGGATTCCGCTGGTGCTGGTCGTCAACAACGATTTGCCGGTGAAGAGCGTCGCCGACTTCGTCGCTTACGCCAAGGCCAATCCCGGCAAGATGTCGATCGCCTCTTCCGGCATCGGCACATCGCTGCATCTGTCCGGCGAATTGTTCAAGTCGCTGGCCGGCGTGCAGTTCACCCATGTGCCCTATCGCGGCTCGGCACCGGGCCTGACCGACGTGATGAGCGGCCAGATCCAGGGCATGTTCGACAACGTCACCTCGTCGTTCGAGCTGGTGCGTGCCGGCAAGCTGCGCGCGCTCGGCGTCACCACGCGCGAACGCTCGGAGATTTTGCCCGACGTGCCACCGATCGCGGACACGCTCCCGGGCTACGAGACATCGTCCTTCTACGGCGTCGGCGCCCCGCACGACACGCCGCGCGAGATCATCGACCTGCTCAATCGCGAGATCGACGCCGCGCTCTCCGACACCGAGATCAAGGCCCGCATCGCCGAGCTCGGCGCGATCCCGCTGCACGGCAATGCCGGCGAGTTCGGCACCATGCTGACGGCCGAGACCGACCGCTGGCGCAAGGTGGTGGAGCTGTCGGGGATCAGGAAGGACTAGCGATCCGGCCGAGGGATGGCCGGCCTCACGGGGCTAGGCGCGCCAGGGTAAACAAGCTATGCTTTTCGCCACCTGAAGTTGTCATTGTTGCGACAAGGAGGCAACCCGTGGCGCTCGACCTTTCATTGATCCCCGTCAATGCAACGCCGTTCGAGCAGCCGCTCACCAATTTTGCCCGCCGATTGACGGACGGACAGGCCAAGGTGGTCGCGATCGGCTCGTCGACCACGGCGGGCGAAGGAGGTATCGCGCCCTATCCGCAACGACTGCTGGCGGACCTTCGCAGCAAATTCCCGAAGGCCGGGATCGATGTCGTCAACCGGGGCGTCGGCGGCGAAGAGGCTCCCAAGGAGCTCTTGCGATTCAAGCACGACGTCTTCGACCAGAAGCCGGATCTCGTGATCTGGCAGGTCGGCACCAATGCGGTGTGGCAACCGGCCGATCAGAATCCACCGACCTTCGACGAGACCAGGAGGGCCATCTCTGACGGCGTCAATCAGCTGCTTGTGAACGGAGGGATCGACGTGATCCTGATGGACCTGCAATATGTGCCGGCGTTGCTGACACCGGCCAATGTCGGCAAGGCGATTCTCATGGTCGAGGCGATCAGCGACATTGCGCACAAGGCGCGCATCAACGTCTTCCGCCGTTTCGAACTGATGCGCGGCTGGCACGATGTCGCAAAGATCTCGTTCGACCGGATGGTCGACCCCAGCGATGACACCAGGCTGCACGCCAGCGACTGGACGACGGACAAGATGGCTTGGCAATTGGCCAGCGCGATCGAGGCGGCTGTCAAAAAGGCGCCGTCGTCCTGAGGCGCAGCGCGCGCTACCCGCCCCGCCTGTGGCGCGCACGCGGCTGTGGTACGTTCACCGGATAATACGGATTGAGATCGCAGGTCGCAGCGCGGCCGATCGCGGTGGCGTGGCATTGCGGCAGCGAGGTGAAGGAGCAGTCGTACCACTCCCCGCCGCCACCACTCGCGCCGGAATAGACGTGCATGCAGACGGGATAGCGGGGGTCGAAGGTCTGCGCGTGGGACGGCGCGGCTGCCAGCACCGCACCGACTATCATGACGAGGCCGAACGAAAAACGCATGAAGAGTGCTCCTGCGCGCCGCATCGCGGATCGCTCAATGCACCTTCTTGTGGCGCCGGGCCGGAGGCGGCGGCGGTTCGTCGAAGGCGTAATAAGGATTGACATCGCAGCTCGCCGAGCGGCCCGACGCCGTTGCGCGGCACTGCGGAATCGAGGTGAACGAGCAGTCGTAATAGTCGCCACCACCGCCCCAGCCGCCCGGCGTGTAAACGTGCATGCACACCGGATAGCGCGGATCGTAGGTCTGGGCGCGCGCATCTGCCGCAGCAAGCAGCGTGACGACAGCGGTGAGGGTCAGGATCGGCAAACGCATGAAGACATCCTCGAATCGGTGCGCCGGCGGACCTGATGCCGACGGCCTCCTATGGCATAACACCACGCCGGAGGCGACTGCTCCGGGGGTTAGATGACGGCAAGGTGAGGGCGGCGTTAGCCGCCGAGCCCCTGCAACACCAGCCGGTTCAACCGCGCTGCAAACGCAGCCGGGTCTTCCGGCAACTCGCCGTCCAAAATCTGCGCCTGCTCGAGCAGGAGCAGGCTGAGATCGTCGACGTCCCTGGAGCCGGCCTGCGCCTTGGTGATCGCACCCACCATCGGATGGCGCAGATTGATCTCCAGCACCGGCTTGGTGCGCATACCGCGGTTCTGCTGCGACAAGATGCGCTCGAGCTCGCGGCTCGGGCCCTGGCTGTCGGCGACGAGACAGGAGGCCGAGCTGGTGAGACGCGTCGAGGCCTTGACGTCGCTGACGCGCTCGCCGAGCGCGGCCTTGATCACTGCGATGGTGGCGGCTTCGTCGGCGACGGGCTCGTCCTTCTTCGCCTCGTCCGTCTCGTCGACGCGCGGGATCAGGTCGAGATTGAGATCGCCCTGGCTCAGCGACTTCAGCGGCTTGCCGTCGAACTCCGTCGGCATCGAGGTCCAGAAGGCGTCGACCGGATCGGACAGCAGCAGCACCTCGATGCCGCGCGCGGTCGCAGCTTCCAGCCGCGGATTGGACTTCAGCCGCTCCAGGCTGTCGCCGACGAGATAATAGATCTCGGTCTGATTCGGCTTGAAACCGGCGACGACCTCTTTCAGCGAACGCTTCTCGCCCGTGGTCGTGGTGAATCGCGACAGCGACAACAGTTTTTCGCGGCGCTCGAAATCCTCGTAGATGCCTTCCTTCAGCACCGCGCCGAAGGCGTCCCAGATTTTTGCAAAATTATCCGGGTCCTTTTCCGCGAGGCTTTCGAGCTCGGACACGACGCGGGTGGCCACGGCTTTGCGGATCTGCGCGAGCTGCGGATTGTTCTGAAGCATCTCGCGCGAGATGTTGAGCGGGAGATCCTCGCTGTCGACGACGCCGCGGATGAAGCGCAGATAGCCCGGCAACAGGTCGGCATCGTCGGTGATGAAGACGCGACGGACGTAGAGCTTCACGCGCCCCTTGCGATTCGGCTCGAACAGGTCAAACGGCTTGGTCGAGGGTGCGAACAGCAGCACGGCGTAGGAATAGCGGCCCTCGGCGCGGTAGTGCAGCGTCATCGCGGGATCGTCGAAGGCCGAGGCGATCTGCTGATAGGCCTTCTTGTAGTCTTCCGGCGTCAGCTCGGATTTCGAGCGCTGCCACAGCGCGCTCGCCGAGTTGATCTGGCGCGGCTCACCCTCTTCCGGCACGAGCTCGATGGGGAAGAGGATATTGTCGGAATAGGCACTGATGATGCGCTCGATCTCGTAGGCCTCGAGATATTTCTTGGCATCGTCCTTCAGGTGCAGGACGATCTCGGTGCCGCGCGGCACGCGGCCGGCTTCCTCGTCGCTGGCGCGGGCGATCTCGAAGCCGGAGCCACCTGATGACGTCCAGGTCCAGACGTCGCTCTCGCCGGCGCGGCGGCTGACGACGACGATCTTCTCGGCGACCATGAAGGCGGAATAGAAGCCGACACCGAACTGGCCGATCAGGCCGAGCCCGTCCTTGGCCTCCTTCAGCTTCGAGACGAAGGCCTTGGTGCCGGAGCGGGCGATAGTGCCGAGATGGTCGATCAGCTCCTGCCGCTCCATGCCGATGCCGTTGTCGGCGATCACGAGCGTTCCGGCCGTCTTGTTCGGAATGATGCGGATCTTGAGGGCATCGCCCTCGCCGAGCAGCGCAGGGCTTGCGATCGCCTCGTAGCGCAGCTTGTCGCAGGCATCCGAGGCGTTGGAGACGAGCTCGCGCAGGAAGATATCGGTCTCCGAATAGACGGAATGCACCATGAGGTGCAGAAGCTCGGAAACCTCGGCCTGGAAGGGCTGCGTATGCACAGCCGTATCTGACGTCGTCATGCGTTTACCCGGTCAATCAAAAGGGGAAGAAACCCGGGATATAACGTACGGGGATAAGGGATCAAGTGGACGTGAAAAATCGCCCTTCCGGCGGAAGGGCGACTGGGCCTGGGTGGCCAAAATCTTGGACGACCAAGAACTTGGACGACCAAGGCGTTTCAGGTCACGCAGCGGCCAGGCTGAAGCAGTTTTGCGACCTCGGTCAGGGAGCTGACCATCGGCTCGCAGGCAATCGTCGGCTTGTTGCGCCCCTGCTTCTGGAGCAGTGCCGGCGGCTTGGCATTGCCGGTCTCGATCACCGCGGGGATCCGCAGCAGCACCGACGTATCGGCGAGCTCGTTCAGCCGCATGGACACGGTACGGGTGGGAACCCCAGGCTTGATTTCAGCGAGCCGGTCGGTCTTCCCTGAGCGATTAACGTTATGGCCCGGCTGGTCCGAAGCCACCTGCCAGCGGTCAGCCAGGTCATGGCCGGACGCCAGTTGCGCAGCGCCGAGCGCGAATGTGATCGCGGCGGCACCCAAAAATGCTTTGTGAATCTGTGACATGGCTGTCGATCCCTCGCCCCATGGCGATCGCGGGAACAACGCGGGCAATGGATCGGGAGTTCTCAGCCGTTACGATCACTTAACCGTGTGCGGAAGGGCTGCCGCCTCGTGCAAAAAAATTCGCAGTCACCTGGAACGACTCCGGCGCCTGGGAGTCGTCTCAACAGCCGGCTATTCCCCCCTGCCCCATAAGCCGGCGACGTAGGGCGCGACTGTGGTGATGCCAGTCGCGCCTTACTTTTGTCTGGGGTTCACTTCGCCTTCCCCGCCAGCCAATCCCGCCCCTCGCCATAGAGGTTCTCGACCTCAGGCCCGGTGAGGCCCGGCATGTCGCGCTTGACCTTGTAGCCGATCAGCTCCTGCATGTAGGCGAGGTGGCGGTAGCCTTCGGGGAGCGCGGCGAGCGCTTTTTGGTCGAGCTGAAGCGTTGCGGCAGGATCGACCGGGTCGATCCGGTCTTTCTCATAGATCGGCTGGCGGCGGACGATGCCCCACTTCCCCTGCCGCTTCTCCAGGAAATCGTAGAAGCGCCCGGTGCAGACGACGTCGCAGACAACGTCATGCACGGGTGCGCGCTGCGAAATCGTCATCTTGGTCTGGGCAATGGCGCGCTCGCCGGACAAATCGATGCTGGTGCCGCCGAGGAAATGCAGGATGCGCACGCCCTTGGCAAACCCCTCCTGGCTGACGCGCATGAAATCCCGTGCCGGTCCCTGAAACCAGGTGGCGGACATCCAGCCTTCGTCGTGCCAGACGGTGGCAAAACGCTCCCAGTCACCGGCGTCGCGCCACACCGCCCAGTTCTCGACGAGGTCGCGGATGGCGAGGCGGTCGAGGAGTTGCTGGTCCATGGTACGAAATCTCCCGGCGGCTTCAAGCGGCGATGGTGTCATCGGCTTGAGATATCAACGAGGCAATTTGCTCGCCGTCAAGCGGGCTGGCCAGCCCTTCGAACGGCTCCCACAAGCGCGAACGCGATGCGGGCAGCGAGCCTTGCAATCAACCTGATGGCGACTAGTATCCACACCGATGCAGATGAAATTCCCCTTGCTGGCCGCGCTTCTTGGATTGTTGGCGACGCTCCCCGTATATGCGCAGTCGGATTTGCAGGTCGAACGCGCGACCGCCTGGAAGGCAGCGCTTGCGAAACACATCGCCGGCAACCGGCTACTTCCAATTCCAGGACGGAGCCAGACGATTGAAGAGCGAGAGCAAGCTGGCCGCGCCAGGATCACGTTCATCATCGACCGGTCCGGCAGGTTGATATCGCGGACATTGGAAGCGAGCACCGGGTCCCGGCCGTTGGATGTTGCTTTGCTGGCGATCTTCGATCGGGCCCAACCATTTCCCGAAGCGCCATCAGAGCTGCAGGAGGACACGTTCTCTTTCATTGCGCCGCTGGTCTTCAACGGTCGTCATTTCGACGTGGTATCCTACGGCTTAGCGGCGAGCGCGCCGACACCCGCCTTCGCGGCGTCCGACGCCTTGGACGCCTGGCGCAAGGCGGTCACTGAGCATGTCTGGCGAAACAGGGTGTTTCCTCCGGAGGCGATCGGTCAGAGAGCCGATGCTGGCGTCACATTCGTAATAGATCGCTCGGGCAAATTAATTTCAAACGCTTTAGTCGAAAGCACGGGCTTCGCGCCTCTCGATGCCGCGACGCTCGCCATGGTCGAGCGATCCGTGCCGTTTCCGAAACCGCCGGCTGAGGCAAAAGACGACCTGCAGAGAATGACCGTCCTGATAGCTTACGACGGGACACCGCCGACGGGCGGAGCATGGGCGGACGAAGCCAAGGTGAAGGCCAAAGTCAACAGCGTCTGCCGAGGCTGCTGAAATAGCGGCAAGCAAAAACGGCGCGCCTTGCGACGCGCCGTCTTCCTGTTCGATAGAGGCTGCTTTACGCCGCCGGCGCCTTCGGCGTGCGGTTGCGCGAGTTGCGCTGGAAGAACAGCGCCTGGCTCGCCACCGCCGACACCATCGCGGGCTGGAACGGCTTTGAGATCAGGAACGCCGGCTCGGGGCGCTCGCCGGTGAGGAAGCGCTCCGGATAGGCGGTGATGAACACCACCGGCACTTCAAAAGTGCGCAGCAGCTCGTTGACGGCATCGAGGCCCGACGAGCCGTCGGCCAGCTGGATGTCGGCGAGGATCAGGCCGGGCCGCTTGTTCTTGGCCAGCGCCACCGCGTCGGCATGGGTGCGCGCGACGCCGACGACGTTGTGGCCGAGATTCTTCACCAGGCTTTCGAGGTCCATGGCGATGAAGGTCTCGTCCTCGATGATCAGCACGTCGGTGGCGATCTCGGCCGCCATCTCGCGTCCCGCGGCATCCGCCAGCCGCCGCGTTTCGGCGACGTCGGAGCCGAGGACATAGGCGACCTCCTCCTCCGAAAATCCCTCGAGCGAGAGCAGCAGGAAGGCCTGCCGCGGCAGCGGGGTGATATTCGACAGCCGCCGCTCTGGCGGCATCGGCAAGGTCGTCACCTCGGCATCGTCATTGACGGAAACAGAATTCCAGATCTGCGTGAACAGCCGGAACAGCCCGGCGCGCGGCCCGTGGCTCTCGTCGAGCACGGACGGATCGCCCAGCATGGCTTCCAACATGGCTGCGACATAGGCGTCACCGGAGGCCTGGCTGCCCGTCAGGGCGCGTGCGTACCGGCGCAACAACGGCAAGTGCTCAGCAACAAGCTGCGAACGGGACATCCCCACTCCATTCATTTCGGGCCAACCTTGAAAAAGGGAACTGCGAGGGGAGGCCCGGGTTCCCCTACCGCGCTGATGACGCCTCAGATTAAGAAAAGTTCCCTTGGGGGCGGAACTTTTTGTCGTACCTGGAATTGAACTCGTCCAGGGAACGGCTCCCGGTTGAGAGAACTTCTCGGTTTTACAGTCACTTAACTCGGGGAAACGTGGAACAGGTCATGAAAGATCTCAAGTCTCAAGCCAGCAAAAGCACGACCCCCGGCAAGGGAGGGCTCACTCCGGAGATCCAATCCCGGATCGGGCATCAACTCCGCGCCATGTACGACGACGTCGTCCGGCAGGGGGTTCCCGACCGGTTCGCGGAACTGATCAAGAAGCTTGATGCGCCGGGAGGCACTCCCCAGGAAGAAGGCAATGGGGGCTCGAACGACAACAACAATGGGAGGGTCTAATGCCTCTCACGAACTCCCTACGTGACGACATTCTGGCGGCCGTGCCGAGCCTGCGCGCGTTCGCGATCTCGCTCAGCGGCAATGCGGACCGCGCCGACGATCTGGTGCAGGAAACGCTGCTGCGTGCGCTCGCCAACATCGACTCGTTCCAGCCCGGCTCAAACCTGCCGGCGTGGCTGTTCACGATCCTGCGCAACCTGTTCCGCTCGGACTATCGCAAGCGGCGGCGCGAGGTCGAGGATGCCGAGGGTAATTATGCGAAGACGCTGAAGACCCAGCCTTCGCAGAACGCCCATCTCGAGTTCGAGGAGTTTCGCGGCGCGCTCGAGAAGCTTCCGCAGGACCAGCGCGAAGCGCTCATCCTGGTCGGCGCCTCCGGCTTCTCCTATGAGGACGCCGCTTCGATCTGCGGCTGTGCGGTCGGCACCATCAAGAGCCGCGTCAATCGCGCGCGCTCGAAGCTTGCCGCACTGCTCTATGTCGACGGTGCCGAGGATTTCGGGCCCGACGAGACCGTGCGCGCCGTGATCGGCGGCAGCGGCGGTTAGCGGCAGGCCGCTTATCGGAGCCACACGACAAACGTGAAGGCGGCCGTTCGCGCGGCCGCCTTTGTGCGCGTGTGATTACTCCTCCACGAACGTCACGGTGTCCGCCACGCTCGCGCGCGAGGTGCGGTAGCTGTTGACCTTGTGGGCGTTGTCCGCATAGCCGAACGAAATGCCGCAGACGATGCGGCGGTCGTCGGGCAGATTGAAGTGTCGGCGGATCAGGCCGGAGTGGCGTGCGAGCGCCGCCTGCGGAATGGTGCCGAGCCCGAGCGCCTGGGCGGCCAGCATGAAATTGGAGACATAGGCACCGCAATCGATCGCACCGTAGATGCCGAGCGGCTCGTTGGTGTGAATGATCGCCACATGCGGCGCGCCGAAGAAATTGTAGTTCTCCAGCGCCTGTTTGGCGTAGGCGCTTCTGTCGCCGCGGGCGATGCCGAGCGTGTTGTAGAGCTGAAAGCCGCTCTCGCGGCGGCGTTCGAGATAGACGCCGGCATATTCGCGCGGCGGCGTGAAATCGTAGTCGTCGCCGAGGCCGCCCGAGGCTTCCTTGTAGATCAACTGGCGGAAGCGTTCCTTGGCCTCGCCGCTGGCGATGATGACCTGCCAGGGCTGGCTGTTGCACCAGGACGCGGTGCGCTGCGCGGTGGTCAGCACATGCTCGATGGTGGCGCGATCGACTTCCCTGGGAAGGAAGGCGCGAACGGAGTAGCGCTCGTTGAGCAGCTCTTCGAGCACGCCGATGCGATCTTCACTGGAATAGCGGGCGTTGGGCACTTTGGCGTCCATGGCTAGTCTCGCTTTCGTGCCCCGGACGCGACGCAGCACGAAGTGATGCAGCGCAGAGCCGGGGCTCATTGTGGCTCCTGGGTCCCGGTTCTGCGGAGCAGCGTTGCACGCTGCACCGCGCCCGGGACACAAGATCTCCTATCTACCCTTGGTCGGGATCTTGTTATACGGCACGTCCTTGTCGACGCGAATGTCGCCCGGCAGGCCCAGCACCCGCTCGGCGATGATGTTACGCAAAATCTCGTCGGTGCCGCCGGCGATGCGCATTGAGGGCGAGGACAGCAGCATCTGCTGGAACTGGCCCTGCACCGTCTCCTCGTCCGTGCCGGTAAGAGCGCCGGCTGCGCCCTGCAGGTCCATGGCGTAGGTCGCGATGTCCTGGAGCATCATGCCCGACACCAGCTTGCCGATGGAATTTTCCGGACCCGGCCGCTCGCCCTTCGACAGCGACGAGATCGCGCGGTAGCTGGTGTATTTCAACCCGCTCGACTTCACCGCCCAGCTCGCCAGTTTCGAACGCACGGCGGGATCGTCGATCGCGAGCCCGTCCTCCAGCATCAGGCTCGAGCAGAACTCGAACAATTCAGGCACGCCGGTCGCGAGCCGCGAGCCGATCGACATGCGCTCGTTCATCAGCGTGGTCAGCGACACGCTCCAGCCCTCGCCGACGGCGCCGAGACGCTGGCTGTCGGGAATCACGACGTCGGTGAAATAGACCTCGTTGAACTCCTGCATGCCGTTGGCCTGCCTGATCGGCCGCACCTCGACGCCCGGGCTCTTCATGTCCAGGAAGAACATGGTGAGCCCCTTGTGCTTGGGCACACCAGGATCGGTCCGCGCGATCAACAGGCCATAGTCGGAATAATGCGCACCCGAGGTCCAGATCTTCTGGCCGTTGACGACCCAATTGTCGCCCTTCTTCTCGGCACGCGTGCGCAGGCCCGCAACGTCAGAACCGGCGGACGGTTCGGAGAACAGCTGGCACCAGATCTCCTCGCCTGAGGCCAGCTTCGGCAGATGGCGGCGCTTGGCATCCTCGCTGCCGAAGGCCATCACGGTCGGGCCGCACATGCCCTCACCGATCTGGAACGGTTGCGTCAGCTTGCCATAGACGCCTTCTTCCTGCTGCCAGATCACGCGCTCGATCGGCGTCGCGCCACGGCCGCCATATTCCTTCGGCCAGTGCAGGCAGGCCCAGTTGGCGTCGAACTTCTTCTTCTGCCAGGCCTTGCCGACATCGACGATGTCGTGCTTGGCAAGCCGGATGCGGCCGAGCGAGGATTTCGACAGCTCGGCATGCAACTCCTTGGGCGCATTGGCCTCGACCCATTTGCGCGCGGTCTCACGGAATGCGGCTTCCTGCGGGGTGTCGTCGAAATTCATTTTCGAACTCTCCTCTCTCGTGCCCCGGCTCTGCTGCGCAGCGCGAAGCGGCGCGCAGCAGAGCCGGGGCCCATTGTGGCTTCCCGGGTCCCGGCTCTGCGAAGCGGCGCTACGCGCCGCTTCGCGTCCGGGACACGATCAGCCTCTTCCCTTGGTCGGGATCTTGTTGAACGGCACGTCCTTGTCGACCCTGATATCGCCGGGCAGGCCCAGCACCCGCTCGGCGATGATGTTGCGCATGATCTCGTCGGTGCCGCCCTCGACGCGCGTGCCGGGCGCACGCAGCAACATCGCCTGGAAACGGCCGGCGAGCTCGGCATCCTCGCCGCTGACCACGCCGCTCGCGCCCTGCAAGTCCAGCGCGTAGGTCGCGACATCCTGGATCATTGAGCCAGCCACCAGCTTGCCGATGGAGTTTTCCGGCCCCGGCCGCTCGCCCTTCGACAGCGCCGAGATCGCGCGCATGCTGGTGTATTTCAACCCGCTCGCCTTCACCGCCCAGTTCGCCAGCTTCGAACGCACCGCGCGATCCTCGATCGCCGGGCCGTCGTCGAGCATCGCACTGGAGCAATATTCGAACAGCTCCGGGAAGCCGGTCGAGACGGCCGCACCGATCGCGCTGCGTTCGTTCATCAGGGTAGTCAGCGAGACGTTCCAGCCGTCACCGACCTCGCCGAGGCGCTGATGATCGGGAATGTGGACATTGGTGAAATAGACCTCGTTGAAGTCGGAGGCGCCGCTCGCCTGCTTGATCGGCCTGACCTCCACGCCCGGGCTCTTCATGTCCAGGAAGAACATGGTGAGGCCCTTGTGCTTGGGCACAGTGGGATCGGTGCGCGTCAGCAAGATGCCGTAGTCGGAATAATGCGCGCCCGACGTCCAGATCTTCTGGCCGTTGATGACCCAGTCATCACCATCCTTTTCCGCGCGGGTACGCAACCCAGCAACATCCGAGCCGCCGGCGGGCTCGGAAAACAGCTGGCACCAGACTTTTTCGCCGGATGCGAGCGGCGGCAGATAGGTGCGCTTATGCTCTTCGCGCGCGAACGCCATCATGGTCGGCCCGCACATGCCGTGGCCGATGATAAACATGCGGGACAGCTGGCCGAACGGCCCCTCTTCCTGCTGCCAGATCACGCGCTCGATCGGCGACGAGCCGCGGCCGCCATACTCCTTCGGCCAGTGCAGACAGGCCCAGCCGGCATCGGCCTTCTTCTTCTGCCAGGCCTTTGCCACTTCTAGAATGTTGGCATTCCTGAGCTGGGTGCGGCCGAGCGAGGATTTGCGCAGCTCCTCCTCGTACTGCCTGGGCGCGTTCGCACCGATCCAGGCGCGGGCGGTGGCGCGGAATTCGGCTTCCTGCGGGGTGTCGTCGAAGTTCATGGTCTCATCTCTCGGTTCGTTCCCCGGACGCTGCGCAGCACGAAGTGATGCGCTGCAGATCCGGGGTCCATTGCGGCCCCTGGGTCCCGGCTCTGCTGCGCTACGCGCCGCGTCCGGGACACGTGCTGTGGCTTACGCCGCGTTCTTCTTGCGCATGCGGTCGATCAACTGGTCTTCCCAATAAGTGAGGCTGCCGAGCCCGAGCGCCATCGCATTGGCGCGGCGGTAGTACATGTGGCAGTCGAACTCCCAGGTGAAACCCATGCCGCCGTGAACCTGGATGTTGTTCTTGGCGCAGTGCTGGAACGCCTGCGTCGCGCTGATGCGCGCGGCGGCGGCGGCTTCCGGCAGTTCACCCGCGTTGGTCGAGAGCGCCCAGGCGCCGTAGTAGCTGTTGGAGCGCGCCAGCGTCGCCGACACATACATGTCCGCGAGCATGTGCTTGACCGCCTGGAACGAGCCGATCTGGCGGCCGAAGGCGATACGGTCAAGCGCGTAGTCGCGGCCCATCTCCAGCGCGCGGTCGGAGCCGCCGACCTGCTCGAAGGCGCACAGCACCGCGGCGCGGTCGAGCACCTGGGTTAAAATGCTCCAGCCTTCGCCGGTCGCGCCAAGCGGCTCAGCCTTAACGTCCTTGAAGGTGATCTCGGCCTGCCCACGGGTCGGATCGAGATTGGTAAGGCTCTTCACCGCGACGCCGCCGGCCTTGAGGTCGACCAGGAACAGCGAGATATCGCCGTCACGTCCACTCGAGCCCGTGCGCGCGGCGACCACCGCGAAGTCGGCGATGGCGCCGTCGGCGACCGGCTTCTTGACGCCGTTGAGCACGCCGTTCGCAGCCGTCAGCTTGACGTTCTTCGGCGCCGGATTGCCCTTGCCCTCGAACAGCGCCAGCGTGGCAATCGCGTCGCCCGAAGAGATGGCCGGCAGCCATTTCTTCTTTTGCGCGTCACTGCCGGCGATCAGCAGCGCTTCGGCCGCGAGATAGACGGTCGAGGAGAACGGCACCGGCGCGTTCGCCCGGCCCATCTCTTCCGCGATCACGCAGAGCTCGAGATGGCCGGCACCGGCGCCGCCGAATTCCTCGGGGATCGCAACGCCGAGAAAGCCCATTTCGGCGAGCCCCTTCCACAACTCCTTGTCATAGGGCGCCTTGCCGTCGAGCACGACGCGCACCGCCTTGGGCGAGCATTTTTCGGTGAGGAATTTGCGCGCCTGGTCGCGGAGCTGCTTCTGGTCGTCGGAGAAATCGAAGTTCATGGCGGCCTACCCTGTTATTGTCTGTCGCTTGAATTGATGCCGTCATTCCGGGGCGCCGCGTAGCGGCGAGCCCGGAATCCATATCCACCAGCCGGGGTTATGGATTCCGGACCTGGCCCTGCGGGCCATCCCGGAATGACGAATGGAGAGAGTGTCGTCTTCATTTCAGCACGATCACATCCTGATCCGGCTTGTCCGCGTAAAGCCGCTCGACGAGCGCGGCGCGACGCTCGAGGCCGGCGCGCTGGTTGATGTAGCCCTTGTCGGTGAGCTCGTTGCCGTCGATCGAGGGCGGCTCGGCCATCAGCATGGCGCGTGCGATGATGCGGCTGCTGGCGCCGCCACACTCTGTGTTGTGCGCTTCCAGCCCGCGCTTGAAGCAGGCGATCACATCGGGATGGGCCACAGCCTCGTCAAAGCTCAGATCGGGCTTACCGACAAGTTGGCGGCAGGCGTGCAGATTGGGCCATGCCAGCAGACCGATCGAACACTGATCCTGCCCCGCGACCAGCGCGTCGTGCACCACAGGCGTGGCGGCGGCGATGGCATCGGTACGCAGCGAGCCGACATGGACGAAGGTGCCGGTGGTGAGCTTGAAATCCTCGACCACACGGCCGGCGAAGATGATGCCTTTCACCGGATCGGCATCATCGACGAAAATGCCGGCATCACCGATGCAGTAAAAGCCCTCTTCGTCGAACATCTTCTTGGTGAGATCAGGCTGACCAAAATAGCCGGGCGTGACGTTGACACCGCGCAGGCGCAGCTCGTATTTCGAGCCACACGGCACCATCTTCAGTTCGACGCCGGGGAACGGCAGGCCGATCAGGCCGACGCGCTCGGTGTCCCAATAGGTACCGGTCGAGGTCGGCGAGGTCTCGGTCGAACCCCAGCCGGTGTAGAATACGATGCGCTCCCCGGTGGTCTTCACCGCCAGTACCTGCATGCGGTCGTAGAGGTCGTCGGGCAGCCGCGCGCCGCCATAGGCCATGATCGCGAGGTTCTTGAAGAACGAGCGGCACAGCGCGTCGTCCTTCTCCATGGCCGCCGCCAGCGCCGCATAGCCGGCCGGCACATTGGCGTAATAGGTCGGCGAAATCTCGCGCAGATTGCGCAGCGTCTCCTCGAACTGGCCCGGCATCGGCCGGCCATCGTCGATATAGAGCGTTGCCCCGTCGACCAGCACCGGATGAAACGCCGCATTGCCGCCCATGGTATGGTTCCACGGCATCCAGTCCAGCATGGTCGAGATCGGGCCACCGGGATCGCGCGGCCGGACCTGCATCATCATCGCCGCATTGGCGCACATCATCTCTTGCGTGTTGATGACGGCCTTGGGCATGCCGGTCGAGCCGGATGTGAACAGCAGCTTGCCGACGGTATCGGGCGTGATCTTCGCGATCGACGCCTCGACATCGGCCGTCACCGGCGTCGCTGCCAACTCGGCAAAGCTGACGCTCTTGATGCCGTCGCAGGGACGGACGACGTGAACGACGGTGACACCGGTGAGATCGAGCGCCTTGAGCGCCTTCTCGAAGGTCGGGCCGTCCTGCACCATCACCACGGCCGGCTTGATCAGGTCAAACAGGTACTTCAGCTTGACGTGATCGTGGCTCATCAGCGAGTAGGCCGGCGACACCGGCGCAGCCGGGACCCGCGCCTGCATCGCAGCCTGCGTCATCAGCGCGTGCTCGATCGAATTGCCCGAGAGAATCGTCACCGGGCGTCCCTCGATCTTGAGATCGAGCAGCGCCTGCGTCAGCGCATCGACGGTGCGCTTGGCCTCGCCATAGGACACCTTGCGCCATTCGCGGTTCGGACCGCCGCGCTGCGCCAGCCAGATGCGCTCGGGCGCTTCCTTCGCCCATTTCGCCAGCGAGGCCGGAAGGTGTTTCTCGTAAGCCTGCAGCGGAATGCGCGACTTCAGCACCACCGTGCCGTCGGCGCGCCGCTCGACGTCGATATCGCGCGCCAGCCACTCGACCTTGCGAAAGGCGGGCTTCGTCATCACCGCCGCCGCGCTTCCACTCATTTTGCGTCTCCCGGAATTATTGTCCTTTGCGGATCTTCGTGGTTCAGCGCTTGATATAGACAGGCTTTCGCTTCTCAAGGAAGGCCCTGATGCCTTCCGAAAATTCCTCGGAGCGGCTGCACAGGACCTGGTTGCGGTCCTCCATCGCGATCACCGCCTCCAGCGACCCTGCATCAACGCTCATGTTGAGACATTCCTTCGACAGGCGCAGCCCCACAGGCGAGGCCGTCATCATCGCATCGACATAGGACGCGGCGGCGGCATCGAGCTTGTCTTCGTCAACGACCTCCGAGACCAGCCCAACCGCGAGGGCGCGATCGGCCCCGATGAAACGTCCGGTCAGGATCAGCTCGGACGCCACAGAGACACCGACGAGCCGCGGCAGAAAGTAGCTGGTGCCGATGTCGCAGCCGCCGAGGCCGAGCTTGATGAAGGCACAGTTCATGCGCGCCGACTTCGTCGCGATGCGGATGTCGGAGGCAAGCGCCAGCGCGAAACCACCACCAGCCGCCGCGCCCTGCACCAGCGAGATGATCGGCTGCGGACAGCGCCGCATCAGCATCACGATGTCGGCGATGCGACGCTGCGAGTCCAATGACTCCGTGACGCCGGGCGGCTCCTGCTGCCCGGCACGGCGCGCCATCGCCGCCTTGAGATCGAGGCCCGCGCAAAAGTTCTTGCCGGCGCCCTTGAGCACCACGACGCGTGTGTCGCGGTTGCGCTGGAGGCCCTGGAAATAAACGTTGAGCGCGTCGATCAGCGCAGGATCAAGCGCGTTGAGGTGCTCGGGCCGATTGAGCGTCACCCGGTCGACGCCGTCGTCATGCTCGATCAGCAGCGGTTGGGACATGGGGCCTCGTGCTAGCCGCGGGTCGCGGCGCCGATTGCTGCGTCCTCTCCCCTTGTGGGAGAGGACATGTACATCGCTAGCCACATACTCGCTTGGGTGAGGGGTCTGTCTCCGCGGAGAGAACCCCTCATCCGGCGCTTCGCGCCACCTTCTCCCACATCCGCCTTCGCCTGAAGGCTTCGGCGGACAAGAGGGGAGAGGGGAAGAAGAGCCTACCGCGGCGCCATACGAATCGCGCCGTCGAGACGGATGGTCTCGCCGTTGAGCATCGCGTTCTCCACGATGTGCACCGCGAGCGCACCGTATTCCTTGGCATCGCCGAGACGCGAGGGATGTGGCACCTGGGCCCCTAAGCTCTTGCGGGCCTCCTCGTTCAGGCCCATCAGCAGCGGCGTGAAGAACAGGCCCGGCGCGATGGTGTTGACGCGGATCTTCTGGCTGGCGAGGTCGCGCGCGGCCGGCAGCGTGAGGCCGACGACGCCGCCCTTCGAGGCCGAATAGGCGATCTGACCGATCTGGCCCTCGTAAGCGGCAACCGAGGCCGTGTTGATGATGACACCACGCTCTTCACCGACCGGCTCGATGGTGACGAGGCGCTCGGCGAACAGGCGCAGACAGTTGAAGGTGCCGATCAGATTGACGTTGATGATGCGGGCGAACTTCGCCAGCGGATAGACGCCGTCCCTGCCTACGATACGCTGCGAGCCGCCGATGCCGGCGCAGTTCATCAGAACGCGCGCAACGCCGTGCGCGGCTTCCGCTTTCGCAATCGCGGCCTTGATGCCGTCTTCGTCGGTGACGTCGGCATGGAGCGCGACGCCCTTGACCTCGGCGGCGACCTTCTCGGCGTTGTCCTTGTTCTGGTCGATCACACCGATCTTGGCGCCCTTGGCCGCCATGGCGCGGGCGGTGGCTTCACCGAGGCCCGAACCACCGCCGGTGATCAGAACGGCTACGTCTTTCAATTCCATGATGGGTACCTTTCCTTGGGCGTTTCTTCTCTAGACTTGAGTGTGACGGCCGGATTATCCGGCCGCGACAGCTTCCCCGGCTTGCGCGAGGATGCCGCCGCAGATCAGCGTTTCCATGTGCTTGATGTATTGCCGGCAGACGTCATCGGTGACCGGACCGACGCCGGTCGCGCGAGACATCGCGTGCCGGCCGAAGAACAGGTGATCGCAGGCGCCGATCAGGCTGGTGTAGAACAGCACCGGATCGGTGGTGCGGAACTCGCCGCGACTGACGCCCTCGGCGAGCAGACGGCGGTGGAAGTCGAGCAGCGGCGCGACGAAGAACTTCGAGACTTCATCCGCGGAGCCGGCAACACTTTCGTGCAGGAGATAGTGGATCAGCCGGTTCATATAGGGGAACCGATGATAGGCGCGGATGATGCCGCCGATATGCAGCTTCAGCTTCGCGGTCGGCGTGATCGGCTGGGCCAGCAGATATTCGAGATTGGACAACTCGGTCCCGGCGTCGCGCTCGAGCAGCGCCAGCAGCAGGCCGTCCTTGTTGCCGAAATGATATTTGACCAGCGCGGCGTTGGCGCCGGACTTCTGAGCGATGTCGGAGAGCGAGATCTCGATCGAGGAGCGTTCGATCATCAACTCGCTGGCGGCCACGAGCAATTTCTCTGCCGTGGAATTTTTCCCGCTGGGGAGCCTGTTCGGTACGCTGGTAGCCACGGAGATCCCTGTTTTGGCCGCAAGAGCGGGCGCAGATAAGCCCAAGCAGCGCCTCATCACAAGAGTTAATTGATCGATTGACTAAACGACGTCTCGTCCCTTAAATCCGCCCCGACAACCCAACGCGATACAGAACAATCCAGGGAGAGACCGAAATGGCCGAGGCTTATATCGTCGCCGCTGCGCGTACCGCCGGCGGGCGCAAGGGGGGCCGCCTCGCCGGCTGGCATCCGGCCGATCTCGCCGCCAAGGTGCTGAACGAGCTGGTCGATCGCACCAAGGTCGATCCCGGTTTGGTCGAGGACGTGATCATGGGCTGCGTGATGCAGGTCGGCGAGCAGTCGAACAACGTCGCGCGCAACGCGATCATGGCCTCGAAGCTGCCGGAAAGCGTGCCGGGCACCTCGATCGACCGCCAGTGCGGCTCGTCGCAGCAGGCGCTGCACTTCGCGGCGCAGGCCGTGATGTCCGGCACGATGGACGTGGTGATCGCCGCCGGCGTGGAATCGATGACGCGCGTGCCGATGGGCCTGTCCTCGCAACTCCCGGCCAAGAACGGCTTTGGCAATTACAAGAGCCCGGGCATCGAGCACCGCTATCCGAACATCGTGTTCAGCCAGTTCACCGGCGCCGAGATGATGGCCGAGAAGTACGGCCTGTCGAAGGATGATCTCGACGAATATTCCTACAACAGCCATCAGCGCGCGATCGCGGCGACGCAGGCCGGCCATTTCAAGAAGGAGATCGTGCCGCTCGAGATCACCCGCGCCGACGGCTCCAAGGACACCCACCACATCGACGAGGGCATCCGCTTCGACGCCACGCTCGACGGCATCAAGGGCGTCAAGCTGATCGCCGAGAACGGCAAGCTCACCGCGGCCAGCGCCAGCCAGATCTGCGACGGCGCCTCCGGCGTCATGGTGGTGAACGAGCGCGGGCTCAAGCAGCTCGGCCTCACACCGCTCGCGCGCATTCATCACATGACCATGACCGGCGGCGACCCCGTCATCATGCTCGACGCGCCGCTGCATGCCACCAAGCGCGCGCTGGAGAAGGCCGGCATGAAGGTCGACGACATCGACCTGTTCGAGGTCAACGAGGCCTTCGCGTCGGTGCCGACCGGCTGGCTGAAGACCACCGGCGCTGACCCCGCCCGCCTCAACGTCAATGGCGGCGCCATCGCGCTCGGCCATCCGCTCGGCGGCTCCGGCACCAAGCTGATGACGACGCTGGTCCACGCCCTGCACCAGCGTGGCAAGCGCTACGGCCTGCAGACCATGTGCGAAGGCGGCGGCATGGCCAATGTGACGATCGTCGAACGACTGTAAGAAGAAAAGCGAACAACAAATGGCGAGTGGAGAGTGGTGACAGGGAGCGGCATCCGCCCCTGCCGCCATTCACCGCTCGCCTCTTTTTTGAGGAAGCGTCATGACCCACCCGTCCGTCCACGCCAAGACCACGCCCGACAAGAACGCCTACCAGATGGCCGGGACTGGCAAGGCAATCACCTATCGCGAGCTCGACGAGCTCTCGAACCAGGGCGCAAACCTGTTTCGCTCGCTCGGGCTGAAGGCCGGAGACCACGTCGCGCTGCTGATGGAGAACCGTCTCGCCTTCATGGAGATCTGCTGGGCGGCACAACGGAGCGGGCTCTATTACACCGCGATCAGCCGCTATCTGAAGCAGGACGAGATCGACTACATCATCGCCGATTGCGGCGCCAAGGTCGTCATCACCACGCCGAAATGCGCCGACCAGATCAAGGCTTTGATCAGGGGCAAGGCCGGCGAGCCGATCTTTTACATGGTTGACGAGCCGCTGCCCGGCTTCCGTTCCTACGACAAGGAAGCGGCTGCGCAGCCGACAACGCCAGTCGCGGACGAGGTGGCCGGCTACGACATGCTGTATTCATCGGGCACCACCGGGCGACCGAAGGGCATCAAGAAGGCGTTCGAGGGCAACAGGATCGACGTGCCGAATGCGTTCCTGCGCGTGCTCTGCGCCGATATGTGCGGCATGAATGCCGGAAGCACTTATTTGTCGCCGGCGCCACTCTATCACGCGGCTCCCTTGCGCTTCAACATGATGGCGATCGTGCTGGGCGGCACCTCGATCATCATGGAGCACTTTGACGCCGAAGAGTTCTTGAAGCTGGTCGAAAAATACAAGGTCACGCAATCGCAGCTGGTGCCGACCATGTTCGTGCGCATGCTGAAGCTGCCCGACGAGGTCCGCACGAAGTATGATGTCTCGACGCTGAAGGGCGCGATCCACGCCGCCGCGCCCTGCCCGGTCGACGTCAAGGCGAAGATGATCGAGTGGTGGGGGCCGATCCTGATCGAGTATTATGCTGGCTCGGAAGGCAACGGAGTCACCGTCTGCAACTCGAAAGAATGGCTGACGCATCGTGGCAGCGTCGGCCGCGCCGTGGTCGGCAAGATCAAGATTCTGGACGAGAACGACGACGAGCAGCCCGTTGGCGAAATCGGCACGGTCTACTTCGCCGATGCGCCTGTTTTCGCCTACCACAACGACCCCGAGAAGACGAAGAAGGCCTACAACGCCAAGGGCTGGTCGACCCTCGGCGATGTCGGCTATCTCGACAAGGACGGCTTTCTCTTTCTCACCGACCGCAAGTCCTACATGATCATCTCCGGCGGGGTGAACATCTACCCGCAGGAGACCGAGGACGTGCTGATCACCCACCCCGATGTCGCCGACGTCGCCGTGTTCGGCGTGCCGAACGATGAGATGGGCGAGGAGGTGAAGGCCGTGGTGCAGCCGCACGACATGACGCGTGCGGGCAAGGCGCTGGAAGCCGATTTGATCGCCTACTGCAAGGGCCGCCTCTCCGCCATCAAGTGCCCGCGCTCGATCGATTTCGAGGCCGAGCTGCCACGCACGCCGACGGGCAAGCTGGTGAAGCGGCACTTGCGCGACAAATATTGGCCGAAGACGGCGGCGAAGATATAGCGCCTCAATCAAACAGGCTCGGCGTGTGGTTGACCAGCGCGCCTTCGATTTCGAGCATCTTCAGCTTCGTCACCACGCCGCCATTCGCCGAGAAGCCGCCGGGCTTGTTGCCGGCCGCGAGCACGCGATGGCAGGGCACGACGATCGGGCACGGGTTGTGCCCCAGCGCCTGGCCGACGTCGCGCGACAGCTGGACGCCACCGAGGCGCTTGGCGATGTCGCCATAGGTCAGCGTCTTGCCCGGCGGGATGGCGCGGGCGATCTCGTAGACGCCGCGGTTGAAGTCGGGCACCCCATCAAGATCGAGCGGAATGTCGGTGAGGTCGTCAGGCTCGCCAGCGAGCAATTTGACGATGCGGTCGATCGCCTGCTGCACCTCGGCCGTCGGCTCTGCTTCGCTGGCGTCGGCGTGGCGCTGGCCGATGCGGGTGCGGATCTTGTCCTCGCCACCCATCGGAAGCTGCGTGCCGTTGATGCCGCGCGGGCCCCAGGCAATGGCGCAGAGGCCGATCCTGGTGTCGAACAGGGCGAAATGCTGGTCGGTCATGGCTTGGTTCCTGGCTGCGTCCTTGTCGCATGCCCCCATTGTGATCTCCGCTTAAATCTAGGCTTGGAAATAGTTGCGATCCACCCGGTTTCCGGGAATCTTGCACAGGAGTTCCGCCCCTCTTCCAGCGAGCCAACACTTCGAGAACCGAGAATGCAAAGCCTGCACGTCAACGGATACGACATGCCCTATCTCGACGTGGGCGAAGACCTGGGACGGCCGCCGCTGGTCTGCGTGCATGGCTCGCTCAATGATTTCCGGGTCTGGGGCTGCGTGCTCGGGCCGCTGACGCAGCGGCATCGGGTGATCGCTGTCAGCCTGCGGCACTTCTTCCCGGAAAAATGGGACGGCCTCAGTGACACCTATTCGATCGCCCAGCATGTCCAGGACGTCATCGCCTTCATCGAGACGCTCGACCTCGGGCCGGTCGATCTGATGGGCCATTCCCGTGGCGGGCACATCTGCTTTCGCGTGGCGCAAGCCCGCCCGGATCTGTTGCGGCGGCTCGTCCTGGCGGAGCCCGGCGGCGAGCTCGACGCGAGCCTTGATCCTGAATATGCCGGCGGCCCCTCGCCGCTGCTGGCGCGCTTCACCGCCTCGGCCGAGAAGATCGCGGCCGGCGATGTCGATGGCGGGCTCGCCGTGTTCGTCGACACGCTGGAAGGCGCCGGCACCTGGCCGCGGCTGCCGGCGATGGTGAAGCAGAATCTGCGCGACAACGCCACCACCCTGATCGGCCAGGTTCGCGACAACCGCCCGCCGTTCTCGAAGGCGGATGCGGAAGCGATCAGGATGCCGACGCTGTTCATCCTGGGTGCGCGGACCAAGGGCCTGCTGCCGAAGGTGCTGCATGCGCTCGCCGCGCATGTACCCTATTCGAAGACGGCGATCATCCCGAACGCGACGCATCCGATGTTCGAGCAGGCGCCGCAGAAATACTCCGAAGTCGTCCTGGACTTTCTGGCGAGCTGATCATGCAGACATTTCGCGTCAACGGTTATGACATGGCTTATCTCGAAGTCGGAGAGGGCCATCCGCTGGTCTGCGTGCACGGCACGCTCGGGGATTTCCGTACCTGGTATTCGGTGCTCGGCCCGCTGTCGAAGAGCCACCGCGTCATCGCGGTCAGCCTGCGGCACTTCTTCCCCGAGCATTGGGATGCCGTCGGCGACGACTACAAGATGGCGCAGCACGTCGCTGATGTGATCGCCTTCATCGAGCAGGTGAAGCCCGGGCCCATCGACCTGATGGGCCATTCGCGCGGCGGCCACATCGCCTTTCGCGTGGCGCAGGCACGGCCCGATCTGTTGCGCAAGCTGGTGCTGGCAGAACCCGGCGGCGATCTCGACGCCAGCCTTCCGGTGCCTGAAGGCACGCCCGCGCATCCGCCGCTCGCCGCGCGCACGGCACGCTCGGTCGAGATGATCCGTGCCGGCGACATCGAGGGCGCACTGCAGAACTTCTACGAGGGCATCGAAGGCGACGGCTCGTGGCGACGCGTGCCGGCGGCAGCCAAGCAGCAATTGCGCGACAACGCGCTGACCTTCCTCGGCCAGATCAACGAGCAGCGCAGGCCCTATACGCTCGCGGACACACAGGCGATCAAGACGCCGACGCTTGTGATCGGCGGCGGTGCGACAACGGGAAGCCTGTCGGTGATGTGGCGCGTGCTGGCCGAGCATATCGCAGGAGCCAGGACGGCGGTGATCGGGAATGCCGGCCACTGGATGTTCGAGCAGGCACCGCTGGAGTTCGGCGAGGTGGTGAGCGCGTTTCTGGCGGAGTAGGCGAGACGCATTTTCTCGAAAACAACCCCATGCACAGTAGGCGGCCCAAGCCATATCAATAGCTTAGCCGCTCCTCAAACGACGACGCGTCCGGTATCTAGGTAGTGCTTGACGCTCTTGGCCTCCCGCCGTATTCTCGAATACGGAATTCCGTATTCCCTTTCTCGGAGCTGCCGGTGTGATCCCTCTCGACCCGCTCCCGAACCTGATCGACCAGGTCTATGCGCGCATCCTGGAGGCGATCTCTGATCGTACGCTGCAGCCCGGCCAGCGCATCCGGCAGAACGAGCTCGCCGACAAGCTCGGCGTGTCGCGCCAGCCGGTGTCGCATGCGCTGCATCTGCTGCACCGGCAGGGGCTCGTCGCCGAGAGCGGCCGGCGCGGCTTTGAAGTCACCCAGCTCGATCCCGCGCGCATTCGCCAGCTCTACGAGGTGCGCGGCGCCATCGATGCACTCGCCGCCCGGCTCGCCGCGGAGCGTGCGGGCACTGACGCGGCAGGGCGCGCGCGGCTCGATGCCGCGCTCGCTGCGGGGCGCCGCATCGATCGGAACACGTCGCTTGCCGAGCTCATCACGCTCGACGTCGATTTTCACCGCGCCATCTATCAGCTCGCCGGCAACCCCGTGATCGAGGAGACCATCGCGCCGCAATGGCCGCATATGCGGCGTTCAATGGCGACGGTGCTGTCGGAGCTCGACTATCGCGGCAGCGCCTGGGCCGAGCATGCCGATATCGCCAAGCACATTCTCGCAGGTGACGCCAAGGCAGCCGAACGCGCGGCGCTGGCGCATGCGCAGACGGCGGGACGGATGACTGAGGAGAGATTGAGGGCGACGGACGAGGCGGCGGCGTAGCGACACGCGTACCCGCCGTCATTCCGGGGCACGCGAAGCGTGAGCCCGGAATCTCGAGGTTCCGGGTTCGATGCTGCGCATCGCCCCGGAACGACGAACAACAAAAATCAGAACAGGAGGACGACCCATGAAACTGTCCCAGGAGCAATTGGAGTTCTTCCACCGCGAGGGCTGGCTGTTTTTGCCAGAACTGTTTGCCCAAGAGGAGGTCGATTTGCTCGCGCGCGAGGCGGTCGGCATCTATGATGCCAACCGGCCTGAGGTCTGGCGGGAGAAGAGCGGCGCGCCGCGCACGGCCTTTGCCGCGCATCTCTACAACGAGGCCTTCCGCATTCTGGGTGCGCATCCGCGCATGATCGACCCCGTCGAGCAATTGTTCGGCGAGCCTGTGTACATGCACCAGTTCAAGATCAACGCGAAATCGGCCTTCACCGGCGATGTCTGGCAATGGCACCAGGATTACGGCACCTGGAAGCGCGACGACGGCATGCCGGAGCCGCGCGCGATGAACATCGCGATCTTCCTCGACGAGGTGATGCCGATCAACGGCCCCTTGATGCTGGTGCCGCAAAGCCAGCACGCCGGCGATCTCAAGGCCTCGCATGACCTCTCGACCACATCCTACCCGCTGTGGACGCTGGACGAGGACACGGTGACGCGTCTCGTCAAGCAGGGCGGCATCGTCGCACCGACCGGAAAGCCCGGCGGCATGCTGATGTTCCACGGCAATCTCGTGCACGGCTCCAGCGGCAACATCACGCCCTACCCGCGCAAGATCGTGTACCTGACGCTGAACGCGGTCTCGAACTACATCCGCACACCGACACGGCCGGAGTACATCGCGCATCGGGACTTTGCGCCGATCAAGACGGTGGAGGACGACGCTCTGGTGCGGCTCGCACGTGCGCCGCGGCAGGCGGCGGAGTAGGCAGGTCTCGTGCCCCGGACGCAGCGCAGCGCTTCTTCAGCGGTGCGCTGCAGAGCCGGGGCCCATGCTACACGGGTAGTTTCTCTCTGGGTCCCGGCTCTGCGAAGCAGCGTTGCCGGACGATGCTACGCATCGCCTAAGCTGCATCGCGTCCGGGACACGATCATTCCAGGACATCCACCATGAACCTCTTCCGTCTCCTCCAGGCCCGCGCGACCGCCGGCAAGCCTGTCCGTGTCGCGCTGATCGGTGCCGGCAAATTCGGCTCGATGTTTCTGGCACAGGTGCCGCACACGCCGGGGCTGGAGGTGCCCATCATCGTCGACATCGATCGCGACCGCGCGCGCGAGGCTTGCCGCACGGTCGGCTGGAGCGTCGAGCGGATCGCGGCCACCGTTTTCACCGACGACGGCGCCCGGGCGATCGCCGGCGGCGCGATGGATGTCGTCGTTGAAGCGACCGGCAATCCGGCCGTCGGCATCAAGCATGCGCGCGCGGCGATTGCGGCGGGCAAGCATGTCGTAATGGTCAATGTCGAGGCCGATGTGCTGGCGGGTCCCCTGCTCGCCGAGGAAGCGCGCAAGGCCGGCGTGGTCTATTCGCTCGCCTATGGCGATCAGCCGGCGCTGACGGCGGAGATGGTGGATTGGGCGCGCGCCACCGGTTTTCGCGTGGTTGCCGCCGGCAAGGGCACAAAATATCTGCCGGCCTATCACGACGTGACACCGGATGGTGTCTGGCAGCATTACGGCCTGACCGCGGGCGAAGCACAGTCCGCCGGCATGAATCCGCAGATGTTCAACTCCTTCCTCGACGGCACCAAATCGGCGATCGAGATGGCCGCAATCGCCAATGCCTGCGGGCTAGATGTACCCTCGGAGGGACTGCTGTTTCCGCCCTGCGGCGTCGACGATCTGCCGCACATCATGCGTCCGCGATCGCACGGCGGCGTGCTGGAGCGGTCCGGCGTCGTCGAAGTCGTCTCCTCGCTCGAGCGCGACGGAAGGCCGGTGTTTCGCGATCTGCGCTGGGGCGTCTATGTCGTGCTGGAGGCGCCGAACGACTATGCCGCCGACTGCTTCCGGCAGTACGGCCTGAAGACCGACGGCAGCGGACGCTTTGCCGCAATGTACAAGCCGTATCACCTGATCGGGCTCGAGCTGAACATCTCCATCCTGTCGGCCGCACTACGCGGCGAGCCGACCGGCCAGCCCTACGGCTTCCGCGGCGACGTCGCGTCCGTGGCGAAACGCGCCTTGCGCGCCGGCGAGATGCTGGACGGCGAAGGCGGCTATACGGTGTGGGGTAAACTGATGCCGGCAACCGCAAGCCTCAGGGCGGACGCACTGCCGATCGGTCTCGCGCACCGGCTGAAGCTGAAGCACGACGTCGCCCATGGCGAGATCGTGCGCTGGAGCGATGTCGAGTTCGACGCTGATAACGAGACGATCAGGATCCGCAAGGCGATGGAGGCGACGTTCGCGAAGGAGGGGTAGGCGTGGCCGCCTGCATCAGGCAGGCGCCACCACTCTGTCCCCGGCCAAAATGCCGACCTTTTGCCGTTTGAGCCCAACGTTTGAGCCGAAGATCAAATGCCGGGCACGAACGGACCGCAGAACCGGATCTGCCTGGGCCTGGAAGCGAACATGCCCTGATATTCATCATCCTGTTTGCGCGGGCTACAGAAACATGACGACAGCTGTAAGAAGCAAT
Organism: Bradyrhizobium sp. GW821-FHT13H05; assembly: GCF_058804065.1. Taxonomy (NCBI): domain Bacteria; kingdom Pseudomonadati; phylum Pseudomonadota; class Alphaproteobacteria; order Hyphomicrobiales; family Nitrobacteraceae; genus Bradyrhizobium; species Bradyrhizobium sp. GW821-FHT13H05. The sequence continues at coordinate 256,140 of NZ_JBXAPO010000008.1, forward strand.
CGGATTGGATAGGATAGCGCCGTCGCTGTGATTTGCTCCTGGAAAGACGGATCGAGCGCAGGTCTTTGCAAGGGATGCACGCATGATGTTGAAGTCGGTAAGGGCGCTTTCGCTGCTTTGTACGATTGCTGTTGGGGCGACCTCTTCCATTGCGCAAGATGCACCTTTGACACTCAAGGCCGCCGGCAATGGCAGCACGTTTACGCCTTATGCCGAAGGCCTCGCCAGGTTCTTGATGTCCAAAAACATCAGCATCGAGGTCAAGCGCAGCTCCGGCTCGAACGAGAATCTTACAGCCGTCGATGAATCACCCACCACCCTGGGCACCGTGTTCATGGGATCAGCCTATGACGCGGTCAAGGGATCAGGTTGGGCGGCTGGCCATGAGCACAGGAACGTGCGCGCATTGTTTCCGATGTACGAAACATCATTCCAGATCGCGGCACTTCGCCAGCGTGGAATCTCTTCGCTATCGGATCTCGACGGCAAGACAGTTGGCGTCGGTCCAGCGAAGGGGCCGCCGGAGGTATTTTTTCGCGCGGCCGCCGAGATCGCGAAAATCAAACCCATCATCGTGACCGGGGATCCGGCCGAGCAGGCACAACAAGTGATAGACGGCAAGATCGATGCGCTTTGGCAGGGCGCGCGGGTGCCGATCGGTCCCCTGGCAACCATCGCCGACAAGGCCGATGCGGTTGTGTTCGGGCTGACGGAGAAGGAAGTTGCCGGCCTGATTGGCGTCTTGCCGCAGCTTTCGCCCGCCACCGTTCCGAGTGGGAGCTACAAAGGCCAGACGACAGAGATCAAAAGCGTCTCGGGGTGGAATTTTGTCGTGGCCAACAAGGATTTGCCCGACAATATGGCTTACGCCATCACCAAGGCCGTACTGACTGCCTCGGATCCGCAATCACAGATCTATTCCGGAGCTGACGGGACGCTCGCCAGGAATGCTCCTTACAACCGGGTTGTGCCATTTCATCCTGGTGCCCTGCGCTTCTACAAAGACGCAGGCATCCAGATCCCTTCACCCTGAGGCCGCGAGCGTAATGATCACGCGGCTTGCGGCGGGATAGCGCAACGACCTCGCAAGGCTCCGATGTGCCGAAGTGTCGCAACGCGGCGTTGCCGACGAGACCGGTCGCTCCGGCGACCACGACCTTTCTTGCCCGTCATGGGCGAGGCTCCCTTTTGCTATTGCCCAATTGAGTAGCAGTTCGCGGGCAATCCGGCTTGCGTCTGGCCCGCGTTCGCAACTGCGAGCGAGGCATAAGGCTTGATTATCGCAAGGCACCCGGTCATCCTCAGGCCGGAACCGCAACGCTCGGCTTCCAGCAAAAAAGAGCCCATCAGGGCCACTCGGAAACGCCAAACAATCTCAACAAGAGAACGTCGATCCTCCACGACGACAAGACGACACCAAGATCGTTCCCTGGTCGAAGCATCGACGCAATGGAAGGGGTACGCATGAAACGTCGTGATTTCCTGAAGGTGACAGGCGCTGGCCTGGCTGCAAGCACCGCCGTCGCCGCGCCCGCGATCGCGCAAGGCTCGCCCGAGGTCAGGTGGCGCTACGCCACGAGCTGGCCGAAGTCGCTCGATACGCTCTATGGCGGCGCCGAATATTTCACCAAGAAGGTCGCCGACATCACCGACAACAAATTCCAGATCCAGCCCTTTGCGGCGGGCGAGATCGTCCCCGGCCTGCAGGTGCTCGACGCCGTGTCGAACGGCACCGTCGAGATCGGCAATACCGCGCTCTATTACTACTGGGGCAAGAATCCTGCCTTCACCTTCGCCACCGCTCTGCCGTTCGGCTTGAACACGCGCCAGCAAATTTCATGGCTGCTGTGGGGCGGTGGACAGGAGCTCGTCAACGACCTCTTGAAGGAGCACAACGTCTACGGCATTCCGACAGGCGCCACCGGCGCCCAGATGGGCGGCTGGTTCAGGAAGGAGATCAAGTCAGTCGACGATCTCAAGGGCCTGAAGATGCGGATCGGCGGCTTTGCCGGCACGATCCTCGCCAAGCTCGGCTGCGTGCCGCAGCAGCTCGCCGGCGGTGACATCTATCCGGCACTGGAGAAGGGCACCATCGATGCGGCTGAGTGGGTCGGCCCCTATGACGACGAGAAGCTCGGCTTCGCCAAGGTCGCGAAGTACTATTACTATCCCGGCTGGTGGGAAGGCACGAGCCAGGGCCATAACATCATCAACCTGGACAAGTGGAATGCGCTGCCCAAGCACTACCAGGCGGCGGTCGATGCGGCGTCGCGCGACACCTTCACCTGGATCACCGGAAAATACGACGCACTGAACGCCCCGGCGCTGAAGCGTCTGATCGTGAACGGTGCGATCCTCAAGGGGTTTCCGCAGGAAGTGCTGGAGGCCTGCTACACCACGGCCAACGAGATCTATGCCGATCTTTCCAAGACCAATCCGCATTTCGGCAAGATGCATGCGAGCATGATGGCCTATCGCAATGATGCGCTGCCGTGGTTCCAGGTCGCGGAGCTCAGCTTCGACAGCTTCATGATGCGGATGCGGACGAAGACGTGAGGCGTTGAACGACGGGCGGCGAAACGATGAAGTCCCGGAGATGACGTCATCTCCGGGACTTCTTTGTTTGGGAATGAAGAGCGCCATCAGGCGAGCGCCCGAGCCGCTTCAAAGGTGTCATCGCCCGGCTCGACCGGGCGATCCAGTATTCCAAAGACCGGCGTTGAAGAGCGCGCTGTCACCACATCCGCCGCGGCGTACTGGATACCCCGGTCAAGCCGGGGCATGACAGCAGTGGGTTTGGCTCGCGTTTCAGGCGAGACCTTCGCAACTGCGAGCACTCAACGCCGCTTGATTATCCCTGGGCAAGCGATCATCCTGACTGACGGAACCGCAACGCACGGAATCCGCCAAGAGCCCTGAAGGGCCTTCAGACACATTCACATCGCCACAACATCACGTCGGTTACCGACGAAGCCAAGACGACACGAAGATCGTTCCCTTAGTCGAGCAATCGGCACAACGGAGGGATACGCATGAAACGTCGTGATTTCCTGAAAGTGACAGGCGCCGGTCTCGCGGCAAGCACCGCGGTTGCGGCACCGGCGATCGCACAGTCTTCACCGGAAATGAGGTGGCGGCTCGCGGCAAGCTGGCCCAAGGCGCTCGATACGCTCTACGGCGGCTGCGAATATTTCTGCAAGCGCGTCGCCGAGGCCACCGACAATAAATTCCAGATCCAGCCGTTCGCATCCGGCGAGATCGTCCCGGGCCTGCAGGTGCTCGATGCGGTGTCGAACGGCACGGTCGAGATGGGCAACACCGCGCTGTATTATTATTGGGGCAAGAACCCCGCCTTCACCTTCGGCACCTCGCTGCCGTTCGGGCTGAACACGCGCGCGCATATTTCGTGGCTGCTGTTCGGCGGCGGCACGGAGATGCTCAACGACCTCCTCAAGGAGTACAACACGGTCGGCATTCCAACCGGCTCGACCGGCGCCCAGATGGGCGGCTGGTTCCGGAAGGAGATCAAGTCGATGGAGGATTTCAAGGGATTGAAATTCCGCGTCGGCGGCTTCGCCGGCACGATCATCGCCAAGGTCGGCGGCGTGCCGCAACAGATCGCGGGCGGCGACATCTATCCAGCGCTGGAAAAAGGCACGATCGATGCGGCCGAGTGGGTCGGCCCTTATGACGACGAGAAGCTCGGCTTCGTGAAGGTCGCCAAATATTATTACTATCCGGGCTGGTGGGAAGGCACCGGCCAGGGCCATAACATCGTGAATCTCGACAAGTGGAATGCGTTGCCGAAGCACTATCAGTCCGTGATCGAGATGGCGTCACGCGACACCTTCACCTGGGTCA